>NZ_CP045488.1:670598-1341197 GCF_009392895.1 Natronorubrum aibiense
GCCGTATCTGCGCCGGAGACCGAAAAACACCGATTCAGCGTTCGACCGCTGGTGATACGCCCGATCCTTGATGAGCAAATTTCTCGCCCACCCCCGCATTCCAGGATCTCGCTGCGGAATCAGCGGCGTGATACTTTCCGCACGCAACCTCGTACGAATCTCCTCCCAGTCGTAGCCCTTATCGGCAGCGACAGTCGTCAAATCGTCGAGATTCCGCACTAACACCTGCCAGCCGACCTGTGTATCGTGCGGTTGTTTCATCGAGCAGTGTATATCGAGAATCGCACTGGTTTCACAATCGATAAGCAGCGTCGTCTTCACCGCCTCAAACGTATAGTCCGTCCGTTTTGCGTAGTGCTGGCTGGCCTGGACGCGATCGACACCGGTTGCGTCGATCGCCTGCACATCACCGAGATCATACAGCTCGACGGACTGATCAAGGATCGCTCGCCACCGCTTCATCGGAATTGCCTGCTTTCGCGTACACACCGTCGAGAAGTGTGGAACCGTTTCAGGCCTCAATCCGAGTGATTTTGTCACTCTCGGCATCTCGCGGAGGACGTCCATCAGCTTCCGGTACGGATGGCCGAGATACTCTTTCAATCCCTGAACGGCGAGAATCACCCAGTCAGCGTAGCCTTCTTCTCCCGGACGGTAGGCCGGTGCTGGCGTTCCAACGACGGCTTTTTGAGCGAGCGATACAACCTTCTCTGTGAAGCGGGAGGTCTTCGTGTGCACAACGAACCCGTCCCGCTTCACTTCCTAGTAGATTTGGTATTTTCCCCGAGCTACTAACACGACGATACGAGTTCGATCGACTCTACACTGCTAATGTTTGAGCGTCTAAACAAGGCCGATACTCTGTATTACACATGGTTACTAAGGGGTTACCTCGTCTCTAAAAAAACTCCGTGGTACATTCGCGCTGTGTATCTTGCACGACTCCTGAAACTTATCGCCGATTAAGATTTTCAACAGAACCATTCATCCTATTATGTACGATTGCAACCACACATCACACAGCAGTCGTTCGATGCGGTGTGCAGTGACGGTCAGTGGCTACTATATTAGAACAGATTCAGGTATGGCCGTCTCAGTAGCCTCTTGACGTCTTTGTTCTCGTCAGGAACACAGCCGTAGATCCGACGAAGTTCATCTTCACTGAAGGCCGCGAAGCCACACTCTTGATCTTCGAGTTCATCGAGCTGCCAGACGGTTGCTTCGAGGATCGCGGTCTCGAGCTGGCGGCGTTCTCGCTGCGTTCGGGCCTCCGGGTAGGCGTCGATGAGTTCCTGCACTTCTGCTGTGTTGTACGTCGTCATGGTCATCCCATTCTGTCGAGTGCGTCCTGGCGATCTTCGACCGGGGCAGCGTCGTACTTCATCGTCGTCTGTACGCTCCTGTGACGCAATTGCGCCTGCGCAGCGGCCAGATCCTCTTCTCGAGTCATGTACGTCCCGACCGAGTATCGGATCGAGTACCAGCTCATCTTCCGGTTTTCCGTGTCGATCCCTGCTTCCTCGCACAGATTGTGGAGTAGTCGTTTGAGCGACTGCGAATCGTACGGGTTTCCGAAGCGGGTGAGCCACAGTGCGTCCGTATCGTCGTAGAGTTCCCGTTGATCGCGTTCTTCGATCCACCGCTCGAGTGCTTCTGCGGTCTGCGAGGAGATGCTTACGAGCCAATTATCGCGGTTCTTGGTGGACTCCTCAACGGGAATGCGGAGCACTTCGTTTTCCGTGTCCACCCACGAGACTTTCGCGCGGCCGACTTCCGCTGGCCGAAGGCCCGCGTCCAAGCTCGTCCACACGATCGACGTCAGCTTCCATCCGTTGACTCGCTCCCAATCATCGGGAGATACCTCCTCGAGCGGCTTCCGCAACCGTTGTGAGACGTACTTCTTCCACTCTGCACGCTCTTCCGGTGAGAGCGAGCGGTAACTCGGGATCGAGCCGTAATCAAGTGCGGCTTCCCGAACCTTTCTGCGCTCCTGTACGGTCAGGAAGTCACGCGGCTGCGTGTTCTGATCCTTCGAGAAGGAGATCTTCGGCTCCCACTTCTCCTCGCCATGCTGGTGGTGTCGCCACTTGAAGTAGCGAACCAGCGCGTCTCGAGTGTTACACCTGTGCGAGCCACTGTAGTCCTCCTTCGCCAGATGCATCACGTAATCGTCGGCGTGGTCTCGAGTCAGCACTGGGACGTACTCCTCTTCTTTCTCCCACACGTAGCGTTCGAAAACGCCGATGCGGTACGTCGTGGCGCGCGCGGTGTACTCGGAGTAGCCCTCGACCTTCTCGGGCTTTTTACCGAACACAAGGAGCCACTCGACGAACTCGCGCCGCTTGTTCTCGTAATCGACGAGCTGTTTGCTGTTCAGATACGTTTCGGCCTTCCGTGGGACGATTTCGAAGTTGATTTCGACCATGTTGCGTCCGAACCCATTTCATCGAACGGGAACGGGTGTAGCCCAATCGTCAAAGTCGCCGCTGTCTTGCGATTTTGGCAGTCACATCGAACGATGTTGGGCGATAGTTGGTTAACGTACACGTTGCTCGGACGCGTGAAAACCGCAAGAGGGCAAAGCCCTGGAATGCGAGGGCTGGGATTTGAACCCAGGGACCCCTACGGGAGCGGGTCTTAAGCCCACCGCCGTTGGCCTGCTTGGCTACCCTCGCACAGAAGTGCACTCGAGGATAGTACCCCACCCGGAATGTGCGTTTCGATGTCGATCCCGGTCAGCCGGCACGCGTCGGTGTGTTCGTGGTGCCCGTTACCAGTCGACGCTCAGCGAGCCGTCGCCGTGGGGATCGGGCGCGATCTCCTCGTCGGTTCGGCGGTCGATCACGTGAATACAGCCGTCGTCTTTTTTCGCCGGGCAGACCTCTGCTGCACGGACGTTGTGCTCGAGGTCCTCCTCGCCGAAGAAGTACGTCGTCGGCTGGGCGATGCCGGATTTGATCGACATCTCCCAGTTGTCGCTGACCTCGGCGCACTTGCCCGCGCCGAAGCACTTGTTGGCCTCGAAGATGATCTTGTAGGGCTTTTCCTCGATCGGCGGTGCATCCGACGAGCCGACATCGCTCGCGCGTTGAATACCGTCGTCGCTCATTAGCTGATGGTTCGGCCCTGTGGTCTTTCCCGTTACGGTCGCGCGCCGACCGTGGCCGCGTGCTCGAGACCAGCGGTCGACGACGCCAGTCAGGACGACCGCGTTTTTGGCGTCGGTTCGGGGAGATCGTAGGTGACGCCGGTGAGGTCGCTCGAGACGGTCCATAGTCTGCGGGCCGTCTCGCGGTCGTACGAGCGATCGGACGACGCCTGTCGCTCGGGTGTGCCGCGCATGTTCATGAGACCGCCGGGACCGTAGTAGCCGCCGCCTTCGACGTCCGGCGCGGTCGCGGCGTACAGCGTCGGCAGCGCGCCCCGTTCGGCAGACTGGGCCAACACCGTGTTCGCGAGTCGCGTCGCCGCTCGAGCCACGCGGCCGCGGTCCTCGACGCTGCGCGACTGCAGTCGTGTGTCGGCGTAGCCGGGGTGGACTGCGACGCTTCTCGCATTGACACCACCCGCCCGAAACCGTCGCTCGAGTTCATATGCGAAGCACACGTTCGCGAGTTTCGACTGACTGTAGGCGTCCCACCGGTCGTAGTCGCGCTCGCTCTGCAGGTCGTCGAACTCGAGCTCGCCGCGCTCGTGGAGGCCGCTCGAGACGGTGACGACGCGCGCCGGCTTCGAGCCGTCTGTCCGCAGGTTCTCGAGCGCCAGTCCCGTGAGCGCGAAGTGGCCCAGATGGTTGACGCCGAACTGGGTTTCGAAGCCGTCGGCGGTCTCCCGTCGTGGGATCGCCATCGTCCCGGCGTTGTTGATCAAGACATCAACCGGGTCGTCACCGAGGCGGTCGGCGAACGCGCGGATCGACTCGAGACGCGCCAGATCACAGTCCTCGATTCGGAGGTCGGCGTCCGGAACGTCCGAACGGACGTCCCGTGCGGCGTCCTCGCCGCGGTCAGTGTCCCGGCAGGCCATGATCACCGTCGCCCCGTTCCGGGCGATTTCGCGGGTGGTCTCGAGACCGATGCCGCTGTTTGCGCCCGTCACGATGACGGTCCGATCGTGTTGCGGCGGGATATCGGCGGCAGTCCAGCCCATACGCGGATAGACGGGTGCAACCCATCTAAGCGTGGTGTACGCGGCAGTCAGCACTGCCGACTAGTCGGATTCGATCCGGCTGGTGGCACCTGTCGCGGACCCGGTGACACGAGCCGGCCCGTTCAGGACAGTGTTCGTGACAGTTGCTGAACAGTACACGTAGTCTTTTGTGGCTGGCGAGCCACTAGTAGCGTATGCCCCACGGCCAAGATGTCGAAAACGACACGTCAGAGATCAGCTCCGAGTACGAGTGTCTCCAGTGTGGGAACATCGTCAGGGCCGAGACCAACCCCGGCGAATGTGAGGAGTGTGGTGGCGACTTCCATAACCGAGCCAAATCGGTCGAGTAATCGCGAGTCCGTGACGCCGTCGGCTCGCTACGTGGTGTGCGGAACAAAAACGCGACGTACTCGAGTCGCCGAGCGTCGGTGTTACTCGTAGTCGACAGAAACCGACTCGAGGACGACCTCGTCTCGTGGCTTGTCGTTCCGGTCGGTGTCGACGGAGCCGATCTCGCGGACGACATCCATCCCGTCAGTGACTTTCCCGAAGACAGAGTGGCGACCGTCGAGGTGAGGTTGGGCATCGAGCGTAATGAAGAACTGCGAGCCATTGGTGTTCGGCCCGGAGTTGGCCATGCTCAGGATGCCCGCGTCGTCGTGACGCAGGTCGTCGTGGAACTCGTCGTCGAACTGGTAGCCGGGACCGCCGCGACCGGTTTCGGTTGGGTCGCCGCCCTGAATCATGAAGCCCTCGATGATGCGGTGGAAGGCGACGTCGTCGTACAGTGGCTCGCCTTCGACTTCCTCGCCCGTCTCGGGGTCGGTCCACGTCTTACCGCCCGTAGCCAGCCCGACGAAGTTGTCGACGGTGCGCGGTGCGCGCTCGTCATAGAGTTCGACCTCGATGTCGCCGCGGTTCGTGTGCAGGGTCGCAGTTACGTCTCCCATACTCTCGGCGACGACGGGACGACTGAAAACGGTAGTGGTCTCGAGTTATGACACGTCTAGGTGTGTCGATCCGCCTCGAGGCACACGAGACGGCCGCAGCTACATACCACCGGCCGTGGAACGACGTCGTATGGCCACCGGAACGCATACCGCCGAAGCGGTGACACTCGCGCGGCTTCCCTCCGGCGTGGAACTCACGACGACGATTCACCGGTATCGCGGCCCCGTTGACGGGCCGACCTGCTACGTTCAGGGGGCCCAGCACGGCCGTGAGATCAACGGGACCGAAACGCTTCGCCGATTTCACGAGCGCCTGTCGCTCGAGCAGTTGTCGGGAACCGTCGTCGCCGTCCCTGTCGCGAACCCGCTGACGTTCGATCGCGTCTCCTACACCACACCGGAAGTGCTCGACAGCGTCAACCCGAACATGAACCGAGTCTGGCCGGGTGACGCCGACGGCAGTCTCCACCAGCGGATGGCCGCCCGCCTCTGGACCGAGATCGAACAGGCCGATGCCGTCGTCGACCTCCACACGGGGAGCCCGGAGATGCTGCCACACGTGGTCTACCAGGAAGGCGACGAGGACGCCCGGCGACTCGCCGAAGCGTTCGGCACCGAACTCTTACTCGCCGAACGGGCAGACGACGACGCCACAGTCGAGTGGCACCGGCGCGGCTTCGCGGGCAAACTCCGCGTCACCGCCGCCGAGGAGGGAATCCCGTCGATCACGCCCGAACTCGCACACAACAAACAGATCGTCGAGGACGTCGTCGAGGCCGGCGTCGAGGGATTGTTCGACGTCTGTCGCTCACTCGAGATGCTGCCCGGGAACGTTCCCGATCGAGACCAGACGGTCGCTCGCAACCACCTCGGACAGGTCACCGCCACCGACTCCGGGCTGTTCCGGCCCGAGCCAGCGCTCGAGGTCGGCCAGTTCGTCGACGAGGGGACGACGCTCGGAACAGTGTACGATCCGACGACGTACGAACCGCTCTACGAGGCGGTAGCGGATCGGAGCGGCCTTCTCTACGTGCTCACGCAGGAGGCGACCGTCGTCGCGGGAGACCGACTCGCGAGCGTCGCAGAGATCGATGAGGCATAATCGCACCGAATCAGCAGGTCGAAAACCCGCCGTCGACGACCAGTCCGTGGCCGCTGACGAACGAGGACTCGTCGCTCGCGAGAAAGAGGATGGCGTCGGCGATCTCCTCGGGTTCGCCCAAACGTTTGAGTGGATACTCCTCGGCCATCGCCTCGCGGACCGCTTCGGGGTCGTCTTGGGCCGCCAGATACTGCTCGAGCAACGAGGTGTCCGTAAAGCCCGGACAGACGGTGTTCGCACGCACACCGTACGGACCGGCCTCGGCTGCGATCGCACGGGTGAGGTTCAATACGGCCCCCTTGCTCAGCGAGTAGGCCGCCTGCTTGGGCAGTCCGAGGATACTCGCCAGCGACCCGACGTTGACGATCGCACCACGGCCTTGCTCTTTCATATGTGGTAAGGCGGCGTGACAGCCGTTCCAGACGCCCTTGATATTGACATCGATGACGAAGTCACGCGCCGAGTCGTCGGTGTCCTCTAGTCGAGCGGAGGGATGGCCGACCCCCGCGTTGTTGACGATGATGTCGAGACCGTGCGTCTCGGCAACGGCGTCGACGACCGTGTGGAACGCCTCGCTGTCGGTAACATCGAGATCGGAGAACTCGGCCTCCGCACCGTCCGCCGTGAGGGCCTCGGCGAGCTCCTGCCCGTCGTCGCTGTCGATGTCCGTCACGATCACTCGTGCACCCTCCTCGGCGAACCGTTCGGCCGTCGCCTGCCCGATACCCGACGCGGCACCCGTGATAAGCGCTGTCTTGTTCTCGAGTCGCATAGCGTATCAATCGGACGACCGGTCTATAAATTCGTTCATTACCACACATATAAACGGAATATCTGTTTGCAAAACTCGAGTCTCTCTAAAACAGTGGTAATCCTTGGCCGACGGAGACTTACTTCGTCCGCGAGAAGATGACGACGTCGCTGTCGGCAAGCGTTACGGGCTCGTCGGCGCGTACGTCCGCGCGCTCGGCGGTCGAGAGTGCGACCTCCCAGTCGCTGCAGGTCGTCTCGACGAGTTCGGTCGGGACGGCGGTCGCGGGCTGGCCTTCCATGTTCGCTACGAACAGCAGTTCCTCGCTCTCGTCAGGAGCTCGTCGCCGTCCGTAGTAGAGCACCGTTCCGTCGGCGGGGTGGTGATAGTCGAAGACGTCGTCTTCGTGGAGATCCTGACGGAGCCACGGCCGGTCGTGGCGAAATGCCCGAACCCGTCGATCGAAGGCGGTTCGCTCGGGGTCCTGTTCGTCCGTCCAGTGAGACAGGTTGCAGTACGCCTCGAGATCGCGCATCCAGGCGAGGGCGAACTGCTCGAGATCGGCTGTAGTCGGTTGGCCGTCGCCGAGCGGCGGGGAGAGCGTCGAGAGAACGGTCGACATCGTCTCGAAGTCGTAGTCGGTGACGGCGACGGCCGAGGCGAGCGCGTGAACGAACTCTCGGAGTTCGTCACGGTCCTCGAACCCGAGCTCCTTGAGTCGGGAGAAGTGGTTGGGATCGTCGTATCGCTCTTCGGAGATGTGCCAGTCGACGAAATAGGCCGCCTCGCCGACGACTTTGACGTTCCACGTGTCGTCGGTATCGCGGACGAAATCCCAGGGGGCACGCATGTTCGCGTGGACGAAGTCCATCGGCACGCCCGGCAGGAAACAGTAAAAGAGGGCGTTCGAAGCGGGGTTGTTGTACGCGCGTCCGATCGTCTCGTGGAGCGTCTCGGCCAGATAGGGGTTCTCCTGAGTGGCGTTCCAGGCTTCGCCGATTTCGACCTGTGCGCCACGACGGAGCGTGTCGTGATTGGACACACCCGAGATCCACTGGCTGCCAACGTCGGCGACCTCGCGGACACGCCACCACTTCGTCGCCCAGAAGGTGAGGATTGCAGGGGTGTTGTGCGCGAACGTCACCGGCCCCCACTGGAACGAGTGGGGATGCTGGTCGATGAGTTCGCGGTACGTCGAGGCTAGTTCCCAGTCCTCGGCGGGCCAGGGGCGGCCGTCCTCGAAGATCATCCAGGGACGGTACTCGGTGCCGGCGACCTCTTGGGTGACGGCGTCCATCGCCGCCAGAAACTCGTCGTCGTGCCACTCCGACTCCGTCTCCGGGTCCCAGTTGGTGAAATCCTGGGCTCCGTCGACTCTGATCCCGTCGGCACCCCAGTCCATCTTCCGGCGCTGGAGTTCGAGCAGGATTGCCCGGACTGTCGGCTGCGTGTAGTCGAGTTCTTGGCCGTACATCCCCGGTCCCTGGAAGTACTGCTCGGCCAGCAGCGGGAGCGCCCCGTTGTCCGCATGACCGAGCGCGACGTCGAAGACGACGCGCATCGGCTCCGGCAGGTCGTGCAGCGTCGCGATGAAATCGACGAGTTCGTCGGGTCGGCTGGTCTCGAGGACGGCGGGGTTGGTCGCTCCGAACCCCGAGATCACGATGTCGTACCCCCAGTTGCTCATGTCGGGGCTCCGGAACGTGACCTCGAGGGCGGCCGAGTCGATGCCCGCCGGTTCGGTCTCCACCTCGAAGTGATCGGGCTGGTAGTCGCCCTCGGCGATCGGGGCGATCGGCATCAACTGGACGCCGTCGTAGCCAGCGAAGTTCCGTTCCGCTGGGGTCAGTTCCTCGTCCGCGCGCTGTTTGCGGCCGATCGTCTCGAATCGGCGGGTCAGTCCCGCAAGCGAGCCGTCGTCGGTCGCACTCCGGGGATGGATCTCGAGCAGATTGGTCGCGGGCTCGACGCGTGGTAGCCCGTCGTGCTCGCTCGTTTCGATGCGTTCCTCGTCGGTGCCGAGGGCCCGGAAGTAGTCCCGATCGTCGCGTGTCGCATCGAGGTGATCGATATCGTACAGTTCGGCAGGTGCGTACGCACCGAACGGGACCGAGTACGCGAGCGGGTCGGTGATCGTCTCCCACGAGCCGTCGTCGCGGTAGACGAGTCGATACAGCGAGCCGAGTCTCTCCCGGCGGCCGGCACGCGGTCCCGAAACCGCTGCCCAGGTGTACTCGCCCGATCGCTGTGTCGGGACGCGATCGTACCGGACCGAGACAGTCCGTTCGGCTGCTCCTGGGTCGACGTCGGCTGGCGGCGTGAAGATCTCGAGGGAGACGTCCTCAGCCGGAACGTCGCTCTCGACGAGTTCGGGCGTCCAGAACCCGAACTCGGCCCAGCCGTCGCGCCAGTGTGCACCCAGTTTCGGGACGATCGCCTGCGCGCCCTCGAACGGATCGTCGTGCGCCTCGAGCGTGTCGGCACACCACGTACACAACTCGGTTGTCCGCTCCTCTAGGACGGCACAGCCGTCGCCAGTGGACTCACTCATCGCGTCTCACCCGACAGTGGCGCATCGACGACGACGCAACTCTCGACGGAGAGCCCCCCGCCGGAGCGACCGACGTCGGAGCCAGTACGGAGATCGGTCGTCGAGCCGATCCGGTCCGGGAGGCTGACCTCGGCGGCGACCGGGCCGAAGTTCAGGACGACGACGCTACGCTGGCCGTCGTCCTCGCGTGCGTAGGCGACCGCGCCCTCGAGATCGGCTTCGATGTCGACGGGCTCGAAAGTGCCGTCGCGGCCGAGTTCCGGTCGGTCCTCGCGAAGCCGGATCAGCGAGCGATAGTACTCCCGGAGCTCGAGGTCGGCGTCGTCCCAGTCGACCGGGCTACGGCGTCCGGTCTCGCCGATCTCCTGGCCGGCGTACAGCAGCGGCGTGCCGGGAAGCGTGAAGATCGCACCCGCGGCGGCTTCGGTTTCTGGGCGACCACAGTCCTCGACGTACCGCGTTTCGTCGTGGTTCTCGATGTACTGGAGAAAGGCTGCGTGGTCGGGGAAGCCGATCTCAGTGCGCTGCTCGATCGCGTTCGCTACCGCGTCGGCCGTCATGTTCCCGTGGCCGATCTCTCGGAGGGCGAAGTACAGCGTCGTATCGAAGTGGACGTCGAAACAGCCCTCGTGGAAGTCCGGAATGTAGGGGATCGTCTCGTCGAGTAACAGGAACTCCGAATCGTGTGCCCGCACCCGATCGCGGATCTCCTGCCAGAAGTTCGTCGGGACGGCCCAGGCCATGTCACAGCGGAAGCCGTCGACGACCGGTGCCCACTCGTCGACGACCTCGAGGAGGTGCCGACGGACGGCGAGGTTCTCGTAGTTGAAGTTCGCGATGTAGGGCCAGTCGAAGTAGGTCGCGGGCTCGTTTGCGGCTTCGTCTTCCCACTCGTACCAGTCCCGGTACTCGACGTCACCCTCGAGCGCTCGCTGGTAGAACTCGTGGTCGCGCGCAGAGTGGTTGAGTACCAAGTCGAACAGCACCCGAATCCCGTGGTCGTGACAGGCATCCACGAACGCCTCGAACTCGGCTCGCGTGCCGAGATCGTCGGCGATCGAAAAGAAGTCCGTGATGTTGTAGCCGTGGGGAAAGCCGTCGTGCTGGAGCACGGGCGAGAGCCAGAGACAGTCGACCCCGAGGTCCGCCAGCTCCGGAAGCTGAGCCTCGATCGCCTCGAAGGTCGGCTCGTCGTCGGGTGCGAACGATCGGAGGAACACCTCGTACAGCGTAACGTCGCTGCTCCAGGCAGGCGGCTCGTAGAGGCTATCCACGACGACGCCGTCGGCCGTTCGCTCGATCGCGACGGCGTCGGCGACGCTGTGCGTGGTCCCGACGGCGACTGCGTGGACACGGCTCCGATCGCCGATCGCCTCGCGGTCGATCCGCGCGTCCTGACCGCGGACGGTGATGTCCTCGGTCTCGAGGGGGTCGCGGTCGTCGGCGACGAACTCGACGTCGAGTTCCACATCGGGGACGTCGCTGTCGGGTGCCGATCGAGCCGCGGCCTCGAGAACGACGATGTCGCCCTCGAGTCGCCCGCTGAGCTGAATTCGCGGACGGGACGTCTCTCCCTCGACGCCGGGGTCGGCGTACGCGCCGGCGAACCCGTACTCGCCGGACCCTCCCTCGGACGACGTCGGTTGCCGGGATTCGGGGAAGGCCCGAACCGTAAGGCGGTGCGTTCCGGCGGGGCCCTCGAGACCGAGCGTGTAGGTCCCCGGAGCGTCGGGGACGAACTCGAGAACGGGGTCGCTCTCGAGCGTGAGCGTGCTTTCGGATGGTGCGTCGATAATGTGCCAGTCGTACGTCGCCGCCGGATCGGGATTTCGCGGTGCGAGATCGACAGCGGCGCCGACAGCGGTGAACTGCGGTGGTCCGGGATGCTCCATCAATAATTAACAACAGGTGTAGTACTACTTTTTCTTTTCCCAAATACTGACAATCAAGATTGATACACATTCTGTCAATATGGTAAAAATATTTACAATAGGTGTTGTAATTCCTTCTATCGTGATCTTTCCGTCGTGCCGGCTGGCAAACGGTGCCCGAACCACGATCAACCTATGACTATGAGAACGACGCTCAACGAGTACAAACACGACTGCAGAGCAGAGAATCGATATCCGGGCGAGCGGCGATCGACGAACGGCTACTTTACCGGCGACGAGGGGCGACTCGTCTACGTCGATCGCTCGGGGTCGATCCGGGACTACTCCGCAGGGACCCTCGGACTGAACGGCATCGAACACTCCCGGTTCGGCGTTCAGATCGGCGAGGAATGCACCTGGCTCGACGAGATGGACACAACGAAACAGGGGTACGACGGCGAAACAACGGTCGTTATCACCGAATACGACGCCGGTTCGATCACGCTTCGCCAGTACGATTACACGCTCGAGCACGCCCACCTGACGCACTTCGAGCTGCGCGGGACGGGTTCGGAGCGTGCGAAACTCGTCGCCGCACTCACGTTCGCGCCGGATGGTCAGGAACGGAGCGTCGGCCAGCTCCGTCACGAGGACGTCGTCGAGGTGTTCTATCACGACGAACACGATTACGTGACGGCGTCGACCGGCCTGGAGACCGTCGCCAGTCGGACGGTCGGTGGCTTCGACGAACTGCTCGAGGACGAGCCGGTAGCCTACCCGGGCGATGTGAAAGCGAACGACGACCTCTCTGACACCGTCGTCGTCGCCGCTCCATTCGACGACGAGGGGACGCTCGCACAGACGACGCTCGTTTCGCTCGTCGCAGACCACACCAAGACGGCTCGTGCAGACGCGCTCGCACATGTCAGAGCATTTGCCGATCATTACCAGACCGATGGCCGGATCCGCGACCGGGCGAACGCCCACGGGACCTTCGAGGTGCCGGATCATCCACAGCAAGACGCCATCCACACCGACTTGCGCACGCTGTCGCTGCTCACAGCGCCGACCGGTGCACGGATTAAGGGACCGGAGTACGACCCCTATCACGTCTACACCGGTGGCTACGGCTACACCTGGTTCCGCGACGACGCCGAAATCGCGAGCCATCTGTTGCAGATCGACGAGACGTTCGATATCGGTCTCGCCGACGCACACGCCGACAGCGTCGCGTTCTACTGTCAGACCCAGCTTCCCGACGGGACCTGGCCACAGCGCGTCTGGGCCCACGACGGCTCGATCGCCCCCGGCTGGGCACACGATCGCGTCACCGGCGACGGTCCCGAGTACCAGCTCGACGCGAGTGCGAGCGTCCTCGCGTTCCTCGCGACCTACCTCCGGACGAAGACGCTCGAGCCGGACGAGATCACGATGATCGAAAACACGATCGACACCGCGTTCGACGGCCTCGTCGACGCGCTCGAGCCGGACGGGCTGCCCGGCACCTGCCAGTGTCTCTGGGAGGACGAACTCGGCCGATTCACCCACACCGCCGCAGCCGTTCTCGAGGCGTTCGCGGCCGTCGCACGCGCACCCGTCGACGACGAGTTACAGGCACGAGCCGAAGAACGCGCCACGGCAATCTACGAGGGGCTCGCCGAGCGCTGGACCGGGCGCGGCGTCTTCGCTCGCCAGCCGGGCGAGGACCGACTCGACGTGGGTACGCTGGCGCTCGTCAGCGCCCACCGCGAGTATGCGGCCGTCGTCGGCGGTCTCGACGCCGAGCGACTCGAGCGACTCGAGACTCACGTCGAGACGACGATCGACGGACTCGAGCGCGTGCCTGACGGTGCCGTCGCCGGTCTCCCTCGCTACGAGGGCGACGACTGGCGGCAGGACGAGCAAGACGAATCGAAGATCTGGCCGCTGGCGGTCTGCTGGGCCGCCCACGCGAGTGTCGAACTCGCCGACCTGCTCGAGGGGACAGCCCGGACCGACGAGACGACCGAGGGCTGGGTCGATCGAAGTCGGCAGTTGCTCGATCTGGTGTTGCCCGGTGGTGAACTCGTCCAAGAGTCGGGCTATCTCGCCGAACAGGTGTTCGACGCCGGCACCGCAGACAGCGCGACGCCGTACGGCTGGGCCCACGCACTCCGATCGAGGACTGTTGCCACGCTCCAGGAGGCTGGCGTGACGACGGACGCGAGCATGATATCCGGGCCTGCCGCACATTCCACGTGGACGACCGGCGAGACGTACGGAATCGGGACGGCCTGCGATCACGGCTCCGAGGATCCCTCGAAAGTGTGGTTTACGCTCACCGAAGGCGCGATGACCGAACCGCGATTCCCGCGGGTCGACCTTATGAACTTCCGAACCGTGGACTTCCTCATCGTCGACGCGGACGACGCGTCGACCTACACCGCCCGGACGCACAACGAACAGCGCACGGACGACGCACTCGAGAGCCTCGAGCGGTCCACGGAGATGGTCGGCACTGATGCACCGGTGTACCGGCAGACGATCACCGAAACCGGTCGTGACGGCCACAAGTGGCAACTCATGGTGGAGTACGTCACTGATCCGGCCCACGACTCGATCCTGCTCAGCGTGAACTTCACCGCCACGGACGGCAACCAGTACGACATCTACGTCGTCGGCGACGCCGCACTCGCCGGCTACCTTCGGGGTACCGGTGCAGCCCGCATCGAAGACGGCAACGGCTACGCGCTGACGGCTCACGAGACGGGCGAGGCCGACGATCACGCTGTCGTCGATCCCGACGGCGAACCCTACAGCGTCGCGGCCGCACTCGCCTCCCGTCGCGGGTTCGACTGGGCCAGTGCCGACCGATCGTGGTCGAACGAACTCGCGCGGCTCTTCGTCGACGGCGAGACCGTCGAGGCGAGTGTGGAAACCGGTCCCGGACACAGCGTTCTCGTCGGTCGGCTCGGAAACGAGGTGAGCTCGATCGCGGACACCGTCGCACTCGGTTTCGCCGAGGATGGCGATACCGAGACGGCACTCGCCGATGCGAACGAGACCCTCGATCGCGGCTACGTCGACGTTCGAGACGAGTACGTCGAGGGATGGCAGTCGTATCTCTCCACGTTCTCCCTCCCTGCCGCCGTCGCCGACGAGCCCGCCCTCGCAGACCAGTATCGGGCCGCGATGATGGTCCTGAAAGCTGTCGAAGACAAGACGTTCATCGGTGCCGGAATCGCCAGTCCGTCGGTCCCCTGGGGCGACGGTGAGAACGCTGAACACCCCCGCGATTTCGGGTACAACTTCTCGTGGGCGCGGGACCTCTACCAAGTGTTCACCGCGCTCCGGGCTGCTGGCGACGTCGAGAGTGCCCGCGAAGCGCTGGAGTACATTTACACCTACCAGCAACGGGACAACGGGTTCCTCCCGCAGAACACTTACCTCGACGGACGGACTCGCTGGGGCGGCGAACAGCTCGACAACATCGCGTTCCCCTCCGTGATGGCCTACCAGCTCGTCGAGCATCACGGGATCGACTTCGAGAGCGTCGAGTACGACTACGAAACCGTCCGTCGCTCCGTCGAGTATCTGCTCCGATCAGGCCCCCACAGCGGCCAGGAGCGGTGGGAGGAGGAGGCCGGCTATTCCCCGAGTACGATCGCCGCCGAGATCGCCGGCATCGCGTGTGCGGCCCCGCTTGCCGACGCCGAGGGCGAACGCGCCGACGCGCTGACGTACCTCGCTCACGCCGACGACTGGCGCGTGCGCGTCGACGACTGGTGCGCGACGGAGACCGGAATCGAGCGATACGAGCAGACACCCTACTACGTTCGTGTGACTCGGAACGGTAACCCGGAGGACGGGATGCGACGCGAACTCGCCAACAACGGCCCCACGCTCGACGAGCGAGCGATCATCGACGCCGGCTTCCTCGAACTCGTCCGGCTCGGTATCCGCGACCCACACGAGGAGATCATCGAGAACTCCGTCGCGGTCGTCGACGAGACGATTCGCGTCGAGACACCCTACGGCCCGGCCTGGTACCGCTACAACGGCGATGGCTACGGCGAAGTCGGCGAGGACGAACCCGACGAGGGCGGACCCTGGACGCTCGAGGCCCGGGGCAGCGGCCGACTGTGGCCGATCTTCACCGGCGAACGCGCCGAGTACGAACTGCTCGCCGGCACTGAGGACGGCCCCCTCGCTCCGGACGCCCTGCTCGAGACGATGTGTGGGTTCGCGAACTCCGGACGGATGATCCCCGAACAGGTCTGGGACCGGGAGTATCCGACCGAGTACGGCTGGGAGTTCGGCGAAGGCACCGGCTCGGCGACACCGCTGGCCTGGAGTATGGCTCAGTTCGTCCGCCTGTCACACGCGATCGATGCCGGCTCCCCCGTCGAGACGCCGCGGTTCATCGCACAGCGCTACGAGGACGGTGCGCCGACCGCCCCGTCGCTCTCGATCGAGGACGTGACCGTCACTGACGACACCGTGACGATCATCGGTGAGAGCGACGGCGACGAACTACTCTGCTGGCTGCCCGACGGCCACGAGACGATCGAACTCACGGACGGTGCGTTCGAGACCACACTCGACGCCGGCGAAGCGGACTACGTCCAGGTGATCGCAGCGACCGACGACGACGACCTCGTCGACGTCGGGACCGCCCTTGAGACGGTGTGGGTGAGCTGATATGGCTGCTTTCGACCGACGGAGCGGGGTGTTCTGTCACCCGACGGCGCTCCCCGGACCACACGGCATCGGCTCGATCGGTGCGCCTGCCCGGTCGTTCGTCGAGACGATCGCGGCGGCGGGCCAGTCACTCTGGCAGCTCTGTCCGCTCGGACCGACCGTCGGCATCCACGGCGACTCGCCGTACCAGTCGTCTTCGTCGTTTGCCCTCTCGCCGCTTCTGATCGATCTCGAGGCCCTCAACGAGCGCGGCCTGCTCACCGACGACGCGCTCGAGCCCGATCCCGAACTCGATCACGAACTCACCGACGACCGGGTCGCATACGACGCTGTCCGGTCGTTCAAAACGTCGCGGCTTCGTGTGGCGTTCGAGACGTTCGAGCGCGAACAGCCACCCGACCTGGTAGACGGTCTCGAGCAGTTTCGGGCGGAATCGACCTGGCTCGAGGAGTACGCCCATTTCGCGGCGCTGAAAGCCGACTTCGACCGTCAGGCGTGGCTCGACTGGCCGGAGCCGATCCGGCTGCGCGACCCTGACGCACTCGAGCGCTCGTGCGAACAGCGAGCGAGCGACATCCGGTATCACGCGTTCGTCCAGTATCTGGCTGCCGAACAGTGGACCGAGCTTCGGGATCACGCCGCAGCCCACGGCGTCGAGATCGTCGGCGATCTCCCGATCTACGTCGCACTCGACAGCGCCGACGTCTGGGCCAACCCCGACATCTTCGAACTCGAAGACCACGGCACCCCTGCCGTGGTCTCCGGCGTGCCGCCCGGGGGCGGGGGCGAGACCGACGGACAGAAGTGGGGGAACCCGGTCTACGACTGGGACCGGCTCGCTGAAACCAGCTACGAGTGGTGGGTCGATCGATTCGAACGACTGTTCGAGTTGGTCGACATCGCCCGGCTGGACCACTTCCTCGCGTTCGATCGCTACTGGGCGATTCCAGCCGACGCGCCGGCCCACGAGGGCGAGTGGCGCGACGGTCCCGGTCGCGAGCTGTTTGAGACCGTCGCGGACGGCTGCGACGAACTGCCGCTGATCGCGGAGGATCTGGGTCACCTCACCGACGGTGTGGAGCGACTCCGGCAGTCGATCGGCGCACCTGGAATGCGCGTCCTCCAGTACGCAGACTGGTGTACCGAGGACCATCGCTATCAGCCCCACGTCTATCCCGAGGACAGCGTCGCCTACCCGGCTACGCACGACACGAATACAGTCGTCGGCTGGTACGAATCGGTCGACGGCGAGCAACGTGACTGTCTGCACTACTACCTCTCTACGGATGGTCACGAGATCCACTGGGAGTTCCTCGAGGCAGCCTGGGAGAGTGACGCGGTCTTCGCGATCACCCCGCTTCCGGACCTCTACGGACTCGACGGCGAGGCGCGGTTCAACACGCCCGGCACCGCCGACGGGAACTGGGACTGGCGTCTTTCGACCGATCGACTCGAGTCGTTCCCCACAGCTCGGCTGCGCGAGCTGACGGCTCGAACCGATCGGCTCGACGAGACGACGTCTCACTGAATGGTCTAGTCGCCGCTTCAAACAGTGATCGCGAAGTGTCGATCCACTCGAGAACGAAGATCGGCCGTTTCGGACGGAAGACTGGCAGTCAGTGCCGGCGTGCCCGCGGCTGTCCTGCGGGCACACCGGAAACTCGAGACAGCAGCCCGTCTCAGTAGTCGCGAAGGGCCTCGAGGACCGCTTCGGCGCTCCCGTCTGCAATCACGTCGCGAGCCGTCTCGAGTCCCTCCTCAAGCGAGTCGACGTCTTGGCGGGCATACATCCGGAACGCGCCGTTGAGCGCGATGGCGTCGGCGAACTCGTCGTCGCGCTCGCCGGCGAGGACGGCTTCGGTGATCGACGCCGAATCCGCGGTGACGTCGTCGACCTCGAGGTCTTCGTTTTCCATTTCCATGCCGTACTCGGCGGTTTCGATCTCGTAGTCCTCGAGTGCCTCGTTGCCTTCGTCCCACTCGGCGACTTTCGTGTAGCCGGGGCGGATGTCGTCGTAGCCCTCCATTCCCTGGAAGAAGATCGCCCGCGAGAATTCGAGTTGGTCGCTTGCTTCGATGAGGTCGCTCATCTTCTTTGCGAACGCGAGGTGGTAGAACGAGCCGAGATGGACGTCGGCGTTTGCGGGGTTGGCGACCGTCTCGATCGTGTTGACGAACGTGCGCACGCCCATCTGGTCACGTCGTTCGTAGAGGTCCAGAATGCCGGGGTTGAACGCGGGCTGGTAGTAGAAGCCGAAGCCCGTCTCGTCGACCATGTCGGCGCTTTCGGTTGGCTCGAGTTCCGTCCGCACGCCGAGTTCGTCCAGCACGTGTTTGTACGCCGTGGCCTTCTGGGTGGGGACCCGATCGCCGGAGTGAACGACGACCGGCGTGCCCGCGGCGGCGGCGACGAGTCCGGCACCGACGCCGAGGACGGCCGAGGAGTGTTTGCCGTCGTAGTTCGCCCCGCAGTCGACTGGATCGACCTCGGGTTCTGCGGTGACGACCGATTCCTCGCGCATAACGTCGGTGTAGGCCGCCAGCTCCTCGGGAGTGTTTCGCTTCCAGCGGTTCGCCAGCCAGAACGCCCCGAGCGTCGTCTCGTCTGGTTCGCCGGCCAGAATGCGCTGGAATGCCTCTCGAGCCTGCGCGTGCGTCATGTCGTCGGCGGACTTGGGACCGGACCCGACGATTTCGGTCATCAGCCGTTTGAGCGGCCACTCGCCGAACTCCTGGGATGCCTGCGCCATGCGCGTGGGTTTGGAGGGACCGGCCAAAAGCCTCCCGTTTCCGGTGACGATGAAACCTGCAAATGACGGGTTTGACCGCGAGTTCCGACACTCAAAGCCGAAAACGATACAGGCGGCATCTCCCTAGGTCCGCCAATGAGCAGCCTTTCGGGGGAGTGGCGCGAGGCCATCGACGACGTCGACGCAGCGATCATCGACGGCTACCAGAGCGGTGTGCCCATCGAGGAACGCCCGTTCCGTCGCATCGGGTCGGACCTCGACATCGACGAGACGGACGCACTTGAGCGAGTCCGTCGACTGCGCGAATCGGGCATCGTCCGCCGGTTCGGCGCCGTCCTCAACCCGCCAGTGATCGGGTCGTCGACATTGGCCGCCGTACAGGCACCCGAGGATCGATTCGACGAGATTGCGGCGATCATCAACGAGTACCGGCAGGTCAACCACAACTACGCCCGCGATCACGAGTGGAACATGTGGTTCGTCGTCACCGCCGGCTCCCGGGAACGGCGCGACGAGATCCTCGCCGAGATCGAAGCGCGAACCGGCTGTGCCGTCCTCAACCTGCCGATGCTGACCGACTACTACATCAACCTCGAGTTCCCCGTCGTCAACAGCGATCGGTTCGCCCGGGAGAGTACGAATCACCAGTCCGCGGACGCGATGACCGGTGACGCCATGGGCCGATCCGTCGACGACGGCACCGACGCCTCGGCGACCCACATCAGCGAGGAGGCGACCGGTGACCTCTCCGCGTTCGAGGCCGACCTCCTACTTGCGATTCAGGACGGCTTCCCGCTCTCGAAAACGCCCTATCGGGAGATCGCCGACGAGCTCGAGGTGGACGTCGACGATGTCCTCGAGGCGATCGAGCGACTCACGGAAGCCGGCTGTATCAAGCGCATCGGCTGCGTCGTCAACCACGTCGTCACCGGCTTCGACTCGAACTGTATGGTCGTCTGGGACGTCCCGGACGACCAGTTAGACGAGAGGGGTCAGCGGGCAGGTGGCCTCCCCTACGTCACGCTCTGCTACCACCGTCCCCGACGTCCCGAGCAGGACTGGTCGTACAACCTGTTTACCATGATCCACGGCCGCGACGCCGACGCCGTCGACGCCAAAATCGACGAACTCGCGTCCGAGTATCTCCCCGTCGAACACCAGCGACTCTACTCCACGGAAACACTGAAGCAGACAGGGGCACGCTACGAAGATCTGGTCGGCAACTGACTATCCGGCATACCACTCGAGCGACGACGAGACGGGGCGTACGCTTATCGACTTCGGCGGTGTCACTCGCCGTGTGACTGACACGACGGCGACGGAGTCGGCAGCCACCCCCTATCGCGGTGCGCCGTCGCGAGACAAGTTGCTCGAGATCGCCAGATACTTCCTGTTTATCGGTATCGTCGGCTTCGGTGGTCCGCTCGTCCACATCGCGATGATGGAGTCCGACCTCGTCGGCGAGGACAGCCGCGAGTGGACGGACGAGTCGACGTTCATGGAGGGGCTCGCGATCTGTAACACCCTCCCCGGGCCTGCCTCGACACAGCTGGGGATCTTCATGGGCTGGATCTACGCCGGCAATCCCGGCGCGGTCGTCGCCGGCTTCTTCTTCATGCTGCCGACGTTCGTCATCGTCGTCTTGTTCTCGTGGCTCTATTTCGCCTATCAGGCGGTGCCGTCGGTCGAAGCACTGTTTTACGGCATCAACCCGGTCGTGATCGGACTCATCGTCGGGGCGTCGTGGTCGATGGCACGGAGTGCGCTCGCGGAGGGACGGGCCGACACCGAGTTTCGGCTCGGCGGCGAAACGTGGTCGATCGACTACCTGCTGGTGGGACTGCTCGCCGCTGCACTCGTCGTGACGGCTACCATCGGTACCAATCCGGTCGTTCAGTTCGTCGTCGCCGGGGCGATCGCGGTCGGCATCTACCGCTCGACGTGGGTTCGCCGGAACTGGCGTCGCGTCTCAGTGTGGTCGAGCGGTGCGATTGTCGTCGGCGTCGCGTTTGCAGTTCGTGATCGGTTATTCGACCTTCTCGGCCCGGCGACACGGCGAACCATCGAAACGAGCCCGTTGTGGGGACTCCTTCTCGCAATCTGGGCGAACCCGTGGGTGCAACTGTTCGCGTTCATGATCTACACCGGCTCGTTCATCTACGGCGGCGGGCTCGTGTTGATCCCCTTCATCGAACTCTACGTCGTCAACGAGTTCGGCTGGATGACCGGCCGCGAGTTCGTCGACGGCATCGCAATCGGCCAACTCTCACCCGGCCCGGTCGTGATGACGACGGCGTTCGTCGGCTACAAACTCATGCTCGACACCTACGGTCTGGTTTCGGTCGCCGTCGTCGGGGCGTTCGTCGCGATGGTCGGTGCCTTCGGCCCCTCGTTTGCGTTCATCATGGGCTTCTTCCCATACTTCGCGCGCGTCCGGGAGAACGACATCGTCCAGTCAGCACTCATCGGCGTCAACGCCGCGGTCGTCGGGGCGATTTTAGGCGCAACCGTGACACTGGCGCTTGAGTCGTTCGTCGACAGCTTCACGGTCGCTCTGGCAGCCGTAACCAGCGTGCTGTTCATCCGTGACGTTCACGCCGCGTACCTCATCCTCGGTGGCGGTGGCGTAGGTATGGCGTGGTATTTTCTCATCATCTAAGCGCGAAAAATGGCCCCGTTGTTTTTCCACGTGTGCCCCTGGGGCCGCCATCCACGCCTCTGGATGGCACACGTCGATAGACGATCGTTTGACACAAATTGATTGCCTAACAGGTTGGGGATGCTATCGCTCGCTCCGCTGGCGTGCCGGTCCTCGCCCGACAGACATCGTCGAACTCGCGCGTCGAACTCGCGGATCGATTCTGAGCACTCGAGTACGTCCGACTCGCTCTCGGCGACTCTAGAGGAGTTGATCGGCGATGATGTTCTTCTGGATCTCGCTGGTCCCCTCGTAGATCTTCGTGATACGGGCGTCGCGGTAGTAGCGTTCGGCCGGGTAGTCCGTCACGTAGCCCGCACCGCCGTGAACCTGTACGCCCTCGTCGGCGACCTCGACCGAAATCTCGCTGGCGAACAGCTTCGCCATACTTGAGTACTGGGCGGCGACGTCCTGATTGTTGTTCTCGACCTGACTGGCGGCACGGTAGGTCAGCGAGCGGGCGGCTTCGACTTTCGTCGCCATCTCGGCGAGTTTGTGCTCGATAGCCTGGAACTCCTTGATCTTTCGGTCGAACTGCTCGCGTTCGGTGGCGTACTCGATAGCGGCATCGAGCGCACCCTGTGCAGCTCCGACGGCCTGTGCAGCGACGCTGGTACGGCCGGACGCAAAGAACTCCATCAGCTGGTAGAAGCCCTGATCGACCTCGCCGATGACGTTCTCGGCGGGCACGCGGACGTCGTCGAGAACGACTTCGGCGAGATCGGAGGCGCGAATCCCGAGTTTGTTGTCGATCTTCTCGGTCGAGACCCCGTCGGTGTCCATCTCGACGAGGAAGGCAGTGATGCCGCGATGCCCGTCTCCGGGACTCGTCTTTGCCATCGCAACACCGACGTCGGCGACGGTCCCGTTGGTGATCCACATCTTGCTCCCGTTTATGACGTAGTCGTCGCCATCTCGCTCGGCCACCGTCTCCATCCCGGCGACGTTCGAGCCATGTGCGGGTTCGGAGATCATCGAACAGGACGCGCTCTCTCCGGCGGCGATTTTGGGGAGCCACTCCTCTTTCATCCATTCGTCGCCGAACTCGAGGATCATGTTCGTCCCGAAGCCAGCGCTGCCGACGGCTGAACCGATCCCAGGGTCGGCTCGCCAGAGCTCTTCGGTGACGATCGTACTCGAGAGCTTGTCCATCCCCGCGCCGCCGTACTCGAGCGGGATCGCCGGTGCGACGAAATCGTACTCGGCAGCCTTCTTGCGGAGCGCTTCCGGGTATCTGTGCTCGCGGTCGTGCTCTTCCGCGACTGGCTTCATCTCGTTTTCGCCGAACTCGCGAACGGCCTCCCGAATCGCTTCATGCTCGTCAGACAGCGTAAATGCCATACCCGGTTATCGGGTAGGAATGACAAAATAGCTTCGGCGAATGTAACCGATAAAAGGAGAAATAGGAATAAATCTAACACTGTAAGACTTCTCCTCGACAGCCAGCGTGGGCTCGATCCAAGGGGCGCTGCCCCTCCGCGTCCGCACGTTTATCAGTGATCACGGGACCAACGGGGATATGCCACACCGACCATCACGGCGCACAGTTCTCCAGATGCTCGGTTCGATCGGGACAGCAACCATCGCCAACTCGACAGCAGTCAGTGCAACTCCCAGCTGTGATGCGATCCGGACAGACGGCACTCACTCCCAAACGAGTGGCGTGTCGGCAGACGACCACCCAGACGGGGCAACACGCTATGTCGCCGTCGTCGATCGAATCGTCGACGGGGAGCACGTCGTCTTGTTGCTCGAGGACGGCGGCGACCTCGTCGACCAGCACGTCGAGCCGAAAGCGACGTTCGATGAAATCGCAGAACGGGACGTCGTACAGGTCGTGCTCAAAGACGACTCGCTGCTGGCGTACACCCATCTATCAACGCGATCGGGCCACAGCAGGAACACTCGAGGACGGTCTATCGCCGATCGCGCAACGACCACTCCTCAGAATCGACGGAGCACGACTGACGGCGTCAGTGGCTCGTTTTAGCGACCAGGGTCACGCTCGAAAGCTACCGCTGTGACCAGAACCGAGCGTATGCCGTACGGACGACTGCCTCACGAATTTGCTCGTTGGAAAAGTATGGGCCAACTCGGATTTGAACCGAGAGCCTCCACCTTATCAGAGTGGCGCTCAACCTGATTGAGCTATTGGCCCGCGTTCGCATTCAGTAGTTGTTGGCTGGTATGTTTAAGAGTTTCTTTCTTCGAGCGCTGTGAGATTCGCTACCGAGCAGAGGGATCGTCGGGCTCGTCGTCGACGTCGTCGGCTGCATCCGACGTGCGTTCGGTTCCGAAGTCGATCGTGTAGGAGTCCTCACTGGGGTCGGCATCCACGGAGTAGTCATCGGCACCTAGATCGTAGGTGCCGCTCTCGGTCGGCGTCTGGTTTCCACCTCGAGCCATCCCCTCGTCGGGGAAGCCGAAGGTCCAGACTTTGCCGCTTGCGAAGCCGCCCGTTTTCTTGTCCGCGTACGGAACGATCACGAAGCGTTTGAGGCCGGCGCGGATCGGAAGCCGGGTCACCGGGAGTACGAGCAGGAAGCCGATGGCGTCGGTGACCAGCCCGGGCGTGAGCAGGAACGCTCCCGCGGCGATCAACAGCCCGCCGTCGAGCAGTTCGTTCGTCGGCGGCTTGCCTTGGGCCAGCGATCGCTGCATCTTTCGGATGGTTCGGCGACCCTCGGCACGGACGAGCAACATGCCGACGAGTCCGGTCAGGACGACGAGCAACACCATTCCCACCCAGCCGAGATACGTCGTCTGGCTGACGACGATCGCGAGGATCACCGCATCGAGAAACGGGATGAGCAGGAGCGCGAAGATCCACCGGAGCATGCCCCGATATAGCCGGTGGAGGGTGAAAACGCTTTACTCTCATATTCTTTGCAACGAGCGCCACGCCCTCGAGTCGAGCCGGCTACTTCGAGTTGCGACGAGAGACGGTATTCAGTAGCGAACGAAGGGCTTACGCCTGCGACAGCCGAGGCTTCGGTATGAACGATCCGACCCGTGTCGAGTGGCGCGAGTGGGGACAGGACGCCTTCGACGAGGCGACGAAGGCGGACAAGCCCGTCTTGCTCTCACTCACTGCGACGTGGTGTGATCACTGCCACGAGATGGACCGCGCGACCTACGCGGAGCCACGAATCGCGGCCAACGTCAACGATAGTTTCGTCCCGGTTCGGGTCGACGCCGACCGTCGCCCGCGCGTGCGTGATCGGTACAATATGGGTGGCTTTCCCTCGACGGTCTTTCTCGCGCCGAACGGCGCTGTCCTGACCGGTGCGGGCTATCTCGGACCCGACGGGATGCGACAGGTTCTGGATAGCGTCCGGACCATGTGGGAGACAAACGGCAGCGGCGCCGCACGGATCCCACGGCCGCTTCGGGAGGACAACCCGCCCGCAGGCGAGTTGACGGCTGACATCGAAGCCGCGATGCTCGGGCAACTCACCGAAACCTACGACGAAACAGCCGGCGGCTGGGGCGAGAGTCCGAAGTTTCCGTTGCCCGATGCCCTCGAGTTCGCGCTCAAACGCGACCGGCGAATGGCACTGCGGTCGTTCGACGCCGTGAGCGCGAACCTGTTAGACGAGTACGACGGCGGCTTCTATCGCTTCGCGACCGAACGGGATTGGGCGGGACTCCAACACGAGAAACTGCTCGACTCCAACGGCGCGCTCGTCCGCGCGTTCGCAAACGCCTACTTGCATACGGGCAGCGACGAGTACCGCGAGCCAGCCGAGCGAACCATCGAGTATCTCACGACGACGCTCTGGAACGCCGACGCTTCGGCCTTTATGAACAGCCAAGCACCCGGCGAGGACGATGCGCACACCCTCGATGCAACGGACCGCGCCGGCGCAGCCGAGCCGCCGGTCGATGAGGGTGTCTTCGCCGGCCCCAACGGACTGGCTATCGAAGGACTATGTACGTACTACGCCTACACCGACGACGAGCGCGCGCGACGCTACGCCGAACGCGCTCTCGAAACGCTCCGAGAGGACCTGCTCGTAGACGGTGTGGCCGCTCACACACTCGAGCGCGGCGTCGAACGCGACGCACACGGCGACCCGATTCCGCTGTTGCTCAATCAGGCCCGCACGCTGGCGGCGCTGACGACCGCCGCGAGCACGATCGAACCGGCCGTTCTCGAGGACGCAACGACGGTCGCGGACGCGACGATCGAGCACCTGTACGACGAGGATTCGTTCCTCGATGCACCGGCGGTGGGTGCCGGCCTGCTCGACCGACCATTGCGGCCGCTGGACGCGAACGTCGCCATCGCGGACGGGCTGCTCGAGCTGTCGGTGTTGACGGGCACACAGCGCTACCGCGACCTCGCTCGGGAAACGCTCGAGGCCTTCGCCGGCGCGAGCGATCGCTTCGGCGTGCAGGTCGCCGGCTACGCGACGGTCGTCTCGCGGCTCCTCGAGGGGCCGCTGGTGATCGCCGTCGGCGACGAGCCCGGAGCCGACCTCCATCGGGCGGCCCTGCGACTCGCCGACCACGAGAAAATCGTCGTTCCCGACGCCGACGACCTCGAGTCAGAAACGGCACGAGTCGAACTTGGCGACCGCGTTTCGTCGGTCGCTGAAACCCCCGACGAGTTGAGTAAACGCGTTCAGCACGTCCTCGAGTAACGCCAACGGGCACTGCTGTAGCCGGACAACTGTGCCTCTGTCAAACCACCACAGCGTTTATGTTTCTTCGGTTGGTCGATCATCATATGGCCAGTCTCAGGGATCTCGGGCTCTCGGAGTACGAAGCTCGAGCGTATCGGGCACTGCTTAATACCGGACCAACAACAGCCAAGGAGTTGTCGCGCGCGAGCGACGTGCCGATGGGGCGGATCTACGACGTGCTAAACAGCATCGAGCAGTACAACCTCGTCCGGAGCCAAACCGCGAGTCGACCGAAAAAGTACGTCGCCGTCGAGCCCGCGACGGCGCTGGATCGACTGCTCGACGACAAGAAACGCGAACTCGAAGAGAAAGCCGATCAGTACGAGTCGATCGTCGACGACCTCTCCGACGAACTCGACGCCGCCGAGCCGGTCGAAGACCAATTCTGGACCGCCGCCGTCGGCCCCGATGAGACGATCGATCTCCTGCTCGAGCGGCTCGCGGCCGCCGACGATCACATCGTGATGGTCTCGGCCGATCCCGCCCCCCAGTGGGACATGCAGGCTGTCAGCGAAACGGTCAACGCTCATCTCGAGGACGCCCTCGATCGGGGCGTCTCGGTCGATCTCCTGATGACGCGCGAGATGGTCGGCTCGCTCTCCGAAGCGGTCGGTCGACGCTACCGAGAGACGCTCCAACAGCGCGCCGACTTCGACGTGCGGACGAACGACGACATCACGGGCTCGTTCAACATCATCGACGGCGTCGAGGTCTGCATTCAGGTGCCGAATCCGCTCTCTTCGGGCGAGGCGTTCGGCATGATCGACCTCAAAGACCCCGAGTTCGCTGCGAACGTCCACGAGGAGTTCGTTCCCCGCTGGGACGAAGCGGAGCCGCTCGAGTTCTGAGTACTCGCGTTGAAAAACAGGGGTCGGAATCAGTTCTCGCCGTTGACTTCCTCGCGCAGCGTCGCCATCTCGACGACGCGCTCGGCGTGGGCGTTGTGCTGGTGGATCGACTCGTCGTTAGATTGGGCCATCGTGATCACTGCGTCGTCCGGCAGGTGGTCGAATTCGTCGACGACGCCGTCGGCCAGTGCGCGCACGCAGTCCTCGACGAACTTCGCGTCCGCGTGAGCCTCGTAGGTCATATGGTCCTCGTCGGGTCGTTTCGCGAGATTGTATATTCGGGCGCTCATCGAGTCGCGGGCGATGTCGATAATGTCGTTCAGATCGATCTCCGGATCGCCGTTGGATTCGACGGTCAGCGTCGCGTGGCCCCGCTGGGAGTGGCCCGGCTGGGGAACCTCTTCCAGGAACTGTGCGATCGTCTCGTCTTCGACGCCGAGGTTCTGGAGCGTCTCTTTCGCGCGTGAGGTAGACATTCCCTGCGAGCACGGACAGACGGTCATTCCCGTGACTTCCGCACCGATTTCCTCGCGCGTGCCGTCTTCGGTTGCCGTCGCAGACGCGATAATATCGACCGTGTGTTGGGTCTCACGATCGCTCGCGGGCGTCTGCTCGCGGCGCATGAACTCGGCTTCCATCGACACTTGCGCTTTCGAGGTGTAATCGTGTTTCTCGAGGAGTCGCTCTGCAGCCTCTCCACAGACTTCTTCGACGCGGTAGGCTTCTTCGCGGGTCGCGTCCTCTAAGATCTCGTCGATGACCTCCATGTTGCGGCTCATGTCTGCGCCCTTACGCCAGGCGGGAAGGTCGACGAAGACCTCGAACTCGGCGGTGAGCACGATCGGTCGTTTCCCCTCACGGGCGATCTTGACGAGTTTGTCGACGCCGGTGACGCCGACCTGACTCAGACCGACGGTGACGTCGGGGGACGTCGCCTGCACGTCCGGCAGCTGGTGACTCATTGTGCGCACTCAGGGCACGACGCGATTCAACCTTTCGGAACACGACATTCTCGGGCCGATCGGTCGCCCCGGTGAGGTGAGGCCACACTATCCGGAAACGGGTACTGAACCAGCCGATGAGACGCACTGCTCATGGCAATCACTATTGCGACGGTTGATCGATCGTCTCGTTCGCGTGCGCCGCTTTAAGTCCCTCTGGTCACAAGGTAGAGCTATGACGGGATACCGTCGTTCTCGAGCATCCGCAACTGGTGAGCAACGGCCACGGTGATTCCCTTCGTTCGTTGATCGAAGCACTCGAGCAGTGATCGCCGTCGTTGACGGCATCTTTTAAGAACCTCTCGTCATAAGACAAAGCTACGACGGGAAGTCATCGTTCTAGGGACACTACACTCCAGCAGTGCGTCTGGACTTAATCGCACGTCTGGCCCGGGCTGAGTCACTCAGAACTCTCGTGGTTTGCCACTGGTCGAGCCGTCGTTTTTTTAAGTATCTCTCGCCACAAGGTAGAGCTATGACGGGAAGTCGTCGTTCTCGAGCATCCACAACTGGTGAGCGACGGCCATACACGACAGATACTTCTCGAGGAGCGGCCATCGTCGGTCCGCCTCTTCTTTAAGTACTTCTGGTCACAAGGTGAAGCTACGAAGGGCATTTGGGTCTGGTCCACCCGCTTTTGCGGACGCTATTGGTCGAGCAACAGCTATGGATTCGGTTCCGGCACGTGTTCGGGAGACGGTTGCCGAGACGCTACAGACACTCGAGTCCGAGTACGACGTCGCCATCACGTTGGCGGTCGCCCGCGGCAGCCACGCCTGGGGAGCGGCGAGTCTCGACAGTGACTACGATGTCGGCGTCGTTTTCGTGCCAACCGATCTGCGCCAGTACGCCCACCTCGAGGGCCCCACAGAGGTTATCAACCGCGAATATGATGAGATCGACGTTCAGGGCTGGGACGTTCGCACGTTTGCGAGCCTGCTGGCTGACTCCAACGAAGGTGCGATCGACACCCTTCGCAGTCCGATCCGCTATCGGACCGTGTACGATCCAGCCGACCTCGCGACCTACCTCGAGGGGACGTACAATCCGATGGACCTCTATCACACGTGGCGCGGCATCGCCACGAGCAACTACCGAAAGTACCTCTCGCACCATCTCGTTCGAACCGACGACGAGATCTTCCCGATCGTCGATGTACTCGAGGACGATACCGCGTACGTCGTCGAAACTGACGCCGGGACGACGACGATTGCGGCCGCCGACGAGCGATTCACCGAGACGCAGACCAAACCCACCGTGAAACGGAATCTGATGATCGCTCGAGCGGCGATGTCGGCTCGCTACCTGAAAGCAACTGGCGAGCGTAACAGCCACGAGCTGCCAACACTCGAGTTCGAGCGGTTCCTGATCGAGCAAGCACCTGCGGTCTTCGATACCGACCGGATCGAACGCGCTCGTGAGTTGCTCGAGCGAAAACGTGCGGGCGAGGGCGACACCACGATCGGCGACGCCGTCGGGCGCGACTTCGCCCACCCGCCTCGAGAGATCGACCCCGCGATACACGCACGCGATGGTCCCGATATCGAACAGCTAGACGAGTATATCGACGACCTGATCGCCGCAGTTCAGTAGCGTACTCATACGACGCTGTGCCACCGGGTGTTCCCACATCGTTCGTTTAAGTGCCTCTGGTCATAAGGTGAAGATACGACGGGACGACGGTCGCTTCTCGAGGACACAAAACTACTCAGCGACTGGTGTCCAAACACGTCCTCTCGACATCGGTTTAAGTGCCTCTGCTCATAAGGTAGAGCTATGACGGGAGATGGTCGTTCTCGGGAACACATATTCGCGAGTCGTGACTGTCGATAGATGTGTGACCTATGTCGCTTCTTTTTAAGTCCCTCTGGTTACAAGGTGAAGCTACGAAGGGCTTTTCGCGGACCTCGAATCCTCGGGAGCGTCAGTGCTGGCGCTCGTTCGAAAATCTGTTATCTGGATAGACAGTCGTTGCGAACGACGGATCGAGACGAGCGAGCCTTTTTCTGTCTGCCTGTCCGAGCGAGACGTAATGAGAGACGACGGTGCTGAACCCGGTCCGGACGCCGGCCAGTCTGTGGCCATCGGCGACAGCCCGCGATCAGAGTACGAGACGGAACGGCGTCTCGAGACGCGGCCCGGCTCCGGCTCGCTCTCTCGAGCGGACGTCCAGCGCGATTCGACGGTCCGCCAGTGGGGCGTCGTCACGCCGAGTGCGACCGTCATCGGCCGCGCCGAGTCGCCCGACGGGGACCTCTCCGAGAGCGTTCGTCGCCTCCACGACGAACAGCACGCGGCGACACCGGGCTACAGCGAGCGCGCCCACCGACTCGACCGGCTCCGGACGACGCAGGCGCTGTGTAACGCCCTCGACGTGACGCCGTGGCAACGCGATCTCGCTCTGGGCGTGATGGACGAGATCGACCTCCGGGAGTTCGGCAGCCAGCGGGCGATCGAAAAGGTCGCGCTGGTGGTGATTCGCCACGTGGTCGACGTCGACCGCCAGCAGTACTTCGGGCTGGACGACATCGACGCACAGGCGCTGTCGGCCGAGCGGATGGACGAGTTGTTCGGTCAGTACCGGGCCCACGACATCACCGATGAGGAGACGTTCAAACGCCTCGCCGCCGACTACGGACTGGATACGACCAGCCTAAACCGGCTCCGGCGCGTGCTCAAGTCCCAACTTGAGGACGAGCTCCCAGCCTACGGCCGGAACCCCTACCGAGACCCGAATCTGCCCGACGTGACCGTAACCGGCGAGGCCGACACCGAAGGCGAGGCCTGACAGCAGCCGGTATGCGGGGCCGGACAGACACTGCTCACCTGTGCACCGGCGACGGTCTTGAGGGGGCGGTTCCGGTTGCCATCGACTTTTCCGTCCCGAGTGCGACATGAGTGTATGTCCGCGACACCCGACCGGCTGGAGCTGTACGCCGATTACGTCTGCCCGTTCTGCTATCTTGGCAAACAGTCGCTCGCACAGTACCGTGAAACGCGTGCGGAGCCACTCGAAATCGACTGGCAACCGTTCGACCTTCGAAGTGGAAAGCGGAATCCGGACGGCTCGATCGACCACGACGTCGACGACGGCAAAGACGAGACGTACTTCGAACAGGCGAAACAGAACGTCCGTCGCCTCCAGGCGGAGTACGACGTCGAGATGGCCCAAGAGATCGCGATCGAGGTCGACTCGCTGCCGGCCCAGCAGGCGTCATGGTACGTCAAACAAGAGTACCCCGAGCAGTGGGCTGCGTTCGACGACGCGATCTACGCGGCACTCTGGCAAGACGGGCGTGACATCGGCGACGCCGACGTGCTGGCTGCCCTCGCGGACGACGTCGGATTGCCAGTTGCTGAGATTCGGTCAGCGATCGCCGACGAGGGCGTCCGAACGGAACTCGAGGATCGGTTCACCACCGCTCAGCGACGGGGGATCACCGGCGTGCCGACGTTCATCTACGAGGGACAGGCCGCTCGCGGGGCCGTCCCACCGGCACAGCTCGAGCGCCTCGTCGACGGTGCGAGTCGAGACACGGCTAACTCGAGACGGTAGCGCTACGTCGACTCGAGTTTCTCGAGGCTCGTGACGAAGTTCCCTGTCGGCCCGACGAGCTGAACCGGGTCGGGCGCAAGCGAGACGGTGACGGTCGCCGGCGGCTCGAGTCGCCGGCGGTTTCGCCCGTCGCTGATGACGTAGGCAGTATCGGCACCCGACACCGAAATTGTGAGTTCCGTGTCTGGATCGACGACCAGCGGCGGCATCGACTCGGTGGCGGCCATCTGGGTGACGACGAGGGCGTCCGTCTCCGGATGCACCAGCGGGCCGCCCTCGCTCAGGTTGTACGCGGTCGAGCCCGTCGGCGTCGCGACGAGCACACCGTCGGCGTGACTCGCGGCGTAGCAATCGCCGTCGATTCTGGTCTCGACGGTCACACCGCCACCGTGGCCCCGTCGCGGCCCGTGGACGACGAGTTCGTTGAGCGCCGGCTCGAGCGCCCACTCTCCCTCACCGGTCGCCTCGAGTCGCGAGAGCGCCCGCCCCTCGAGCGAGCCGGTGTCACACAGTTCCTCGAGGAGGTCGACGACGACGTCGCAGGCGTCGTCGGGGGCGACAGCGTTGAGAAATCCGACTTCGCCGAGGTTGACGCCAAGGATCGGCGTGGACCCAACTTCGCGGGCGACGAACAGCAGCGTGCCGTCGCCACCGATGCTCACGACGAAATCTCGATCGGCCATCGACGCGACCGGGACGGCCGGCGCATCGACAGCGTTGCCGCTCGCGTCGTCGACGACGACCGAGACGGTCGCTCCCTCGCGGTCGCCGGCACGCTCGAGCGTCTCGATGAGTGCCGCAGCGAGGTCCTGTGCACGCTCGTCGCCGCGTTGGGCGACGATTCCGACGGCAACGTCCATTGGCGGCGGCTACCCATCCCACATGCAAAAAGCCCGCTGGTGCCATCGTGCCACCACGAAGCGCCACACGTGCCACGTGGTCGTCCGTGCGCAGTATCGTCCGCAGCGCCGCCGCGGCGTCGCCGTCGTATTCCCACGCGAGGAGAACCACGGCAACCGCTTTTTTTATTCACTCGAGTGATCTAGATAGTCCCTGATGTACGACCGAATCCTCGTTCCCACCGACGGAAGCGACCACGCAGCAGTCGTCGCCGCCCACGCAGCCGAGATCGCCACGACGAAATCAGCGACCGTACACGTCCTCTCGGTCGTCGACGACCGCGCGTTTCTGGTCCTCGACGACGATCGAATCGACGCCGTCCGCACGGACCTCGAGGCAAACGCGCGCGACGCCGTCGACGACGTCGCAACGGCGGCCATCGACCACGGTCTCGATGTCGAGACCGCCATCGATTCGGGCAGTCCCGCCGAGTGTATCGTCGACTACGCCGACGAGCACGATATCGATCTGATCGTGATGGGAACGAGCGGCGACGAGTACGAGCGCAACGTCGTCGGAAGCGTCTCCCAGCGCGTCGTCCGCCAGGCACCCACGCCCGTGCTCACCGTTGGGCCGGACGTCGACGCCTGACAGCGACGAGCGACATCGCACGACGATCACCTGTTTTGATATGTATTCAGTCGCTACACGGAACGAATGCGCCGTTCGATCGTCATCGCAGTCGCGTTGCTCGCACTCTCCGTCGTCTTCGTCGGAAGCCTGTCGCTTCTGTTCTCGCCGTCGACCACCGAGGTCGAGGCCGACGACTCTGACGTTTCGCCACGGTTGACGTCCGTCAACGGCTCCGAAAGCAAGTTCTGGCGCTTTCTCAGCCCGGAACAACGCTTCCAGCAGCGAAGTCCGATCAACGTGATCGTCCGCGGGGACAGTGATGACGTGTTACCGGTGATGACCGACGGACACGCCGGAGATTGGGGCGAAATCGAGGGGACCACAGGAGGTGACGACGCCGAAAACGAGACCGTCCTCGAGGAACGAGCCGGACACGCGGCGGGCCTCGAATGGGGTGAAGCCGATGGCGCGACCCGGTACGCGTGGATCGACCCCGGACCCGACGAGCGTGGCTACTGGACGGACGAGACCGCACAACTCGAGAACGGCGATTACTACGGGTATCGGTACCACATCCGCCTATACGAAAGTCCAAACGACGCCGATCAGTGGATCGCCATGCAGGGCCACTCCGAGCACTTCGACTGGTTTACGCTCCGGCACCGCGTCGACGGCTCCGAAGCGGCCCAGTCGAAAATCGAGTCGGACTTCATGGATCACCCGCAGGTCGACACCGAACAGGACATCCAGCGGGTCTACCTCGCCAACGACGGCCCTTCCGACGCCGACGGCTGGGCGACAGTCGTCGATTTCACCGGCATGATCGTCCTGCCCGCCGGGGTTGGACTCGTTGCCCGCCGCCGTGTCGCGGCGACCGACACGGAGATTGACGGCTCGACTGGTGCCGACTACGTCTCCGAGCACACGCCCGACGCCATCGACGATCACCTGACCGACGTCGACCGTCGCCGGATCGCGGCCGCCTACGACCGACTCGAGGCTGGCCATATCATCCTCGTCTTCACCATCCTCGCGCTGTTTCTCGGCGTCCGGATGGGCGGACTCTTCCTCGAGCGTCGGGTCGGACTCCTGACGCCACACATGATCGCCGCCGTGTTGTATCCCGTCATCGCGGTCGGCATCCCGGTTGCGACCGTTCTGATCGCTCGCACGCTCGAGCGACGACTCGACGCCGCGCTCGTCGCCGCGGGCTCGCTCGCGCTGGCGATCTGGATCGATTATGGACTCGTCGGTGTGGAGTCGCTCCCCATCGACGTCGTCTTCCAGCGGGTGCTCGTCATCATCGCGTTAGGGCTGCTCGCCGGCGGCGCAGCCAGACGGGCGACGCGTGACCTCCGGCACAACGACATGCTGCTCGTCGGCAGCGTTCTGTGGGTGGTCGTCCTCAGTGGGACGCTGCTCGGCTACTTCTGATACTGCCGGACAAAACGGTTCACGCACCGATCGCACGCGAACGCTCGTCGCTTTCGCCGACGAGCCGTGAGACGTGATCGGACGTTTATTGACGTTTGTCCGACAGTATGGGGCCGGTTCGTGTCTTCGGGTCGCGTTGCTCGTCGTCCGATCGGTGCTCGAGAGAACGATGTACTCGTCGTGGTCGTTCCTCGCAGAATGCGCTGGCCGGGAATTGAACCCGGGCTATGAGCTTGGGAAGCTCATGTCCTACCACTAGACCACCAGCGCGCGTGGTATTCGAGCGTCGCTCGAGCCATCCAAATGTACTCACCAGCCACACTTCAACGTAGCGCTTTTCGGCGATTCGACCGCCGTCTCCCCCGTGAAAAGCAGACGCACGTCCAGTTATTACCCGTAAGGGGTGGGTATTAAGCCCGCGCACTCGTATTCGATGACATGATCGATCTTCGCTTTTCGGATGCGGAACTAGACGAGCAACGCGACCACATCGTCGAGTTCATCCGCCGGCAGGTCGACGCCGCCGGTGCCGAGGGAGTCGTCCTCGGACTCTCGGGTGGCATCGACAGCACGCTCACCGCACACCTCCTCGTCGAGGCAGTCGGCGTCGAGAACGTCCACGGCCTCGTTCTCCCGGGGACCGTCAGCAGCGACGAGAACATGAGCGACGCCGAACGAGTCGCCCAGAGCCTCGAGATCAGCTACGACGTCATCGAACTCGAGCCACTGATCGACTCGCTGCTTGCGGCCTACCCCGATGCCGAAGGCGACCACGAAGCCGTCGGCAACGCTCGAGCGCGACTTCGAGCAGTCCTGAATTACCTCGTGGCAAACCACGAGCACCGGCTGGTCGTCGGCACCGGCAACCGAAGCGAGGCTGCGGTCGGCTACTTTACCAAGTACGGTGACGGCGCTGTCGACTGCCATCCGATCGGGAACCTCTACAAAGCGCAAGTCCGCCAGCTGGCACGCCACATGGGCGTCGCTGAGGACCTCGTCTCGAAAGCGCCGACGGCGGAGTTGTGGGCAGACCAGACCGACGAAGACGAACTCGGAGTCAGCTACGAGACGCTCGATTCGATCCTCGCGACCCACATCGACGGCCCGCTGTCGGTCGCAGCGACGTGCCGACTGCTCGAGGTCGACGAGGAAACAGTCGAGCACGTCCGCGGGCTGTACGAGCGAAGCGAGCACAAGCGACAGGTGCCGCCGGCTCCGGAGTCGCTGGACTGATCGGCGACGGATACCGCACGCAGCCACCTACGCCGTCTCCGAGCGCCACTCGTCCTCGAGTAACCCGTACCAGTAGGCGTCTTGGTACTCGCCATCGATGAACTCGACGTCCCGATGGACGCCCTCCTGTCTGAACCCGACCGACTCGAGGAGGCGTCGCGAGGGCTCGTTGAACGCGAAGACGCGGGCGGCGATTCGGTGGAGGCCGAGTTGGTCGAACGCGTATGCGACGACCCGGTCGACCGCATCGGACGCGTAGCCGTTTCGCTGGTGGTCGGGTGCGATCCAGTAGCCGAGTTCCCCTCGACTCGAGGGCCAGTCGATCGATTGCAGCCCGACCGTCCCCACCGGCGTCGACTCGGCGACGATCAGCAACTGAACTGACTCGTCGTTACAGACGACGTCGTCGAAGAACGCCCGTTCCTGCACGCGGTTGAGCGGCTTCGAACGGCCGATCGCCCGCCAGATCCGCGGGTCGTTGACGTGTCGCTGGAGGAACTCGAGATCATCCTCCTCGATGGGCCGGAGATCGACACGGTCGCCGGAGAGAAAGACCGGATCGGGCATCGACTCGTCGTACGATCGGTCGCGAAATAATGGTTGTGGCGCGAACACATACCAAAGAGAGGTGTTCCGTCCCTACTCGAGTAACGCGTCGATATCGTCGGCGTGGGCCTCGACGAGGTCGCCGAAGGCCTGTGCCTCGAGTCGCTCCTGTGTCGCGCGTTCGCGGTCGTCCCGGATGCGGCGTTTCAACACAGCGAGCGTGTCGGCTGCGTTTGCGGCGATCTCTTCGGCGACGACGCGCGGGTCGGCTTCGATTCGCGAGATCAAGCCCATTCGGCGCGCTTCCCCGGCGTCGACGGCCCGTCCCGAGAGCGCGAACTCGAGGGCGTCGCCCTCGCCGATCACGCGGGGGAGTCGGACGGTGCCACCCCAAGCACCGAACAGCCCGAAAGTGACGCCCGGTTCGCCGTAGGTCGACTCGGGCGTGCCCACGCGGACGTCACAGGCCAGCGCGAACTCGAGACCCCCACCGCGTGCCGGGCCATCGATTCCTGCGACGACGACGGCTGGCGAGTCCTCGATCGTCCGGGCGACGCGTTGGCCCAGTCGGGCGAACTCGACAGCCCGCTCGCGGTCGCCCTCGAGCCCGCTGACGGTCTCGAGATCCGCACCTGCACAGAACGCAGGGCCGTTGCCACGGAGGTAGATGACGGGCTCGTCGGCCTCGTCGATCGCCGCCTCGAGGGCCTCGAGTGCCTCGACAGTCAGGGCGTTTCTCGCCTCGGGGCGGTCGATCGTCACGGTTCGGATCGTGCGGTCGGCATCGGTCTCGACATCGATCATGTACGCCAGTGTACCCGACGTTTCCAAAGGTCTTTGCCTCCTCCGTCGTAACCCCCTTCCAATGGAACAAGCCGACAGCTGTCGGCGGGCCGCCTCCGAGGCCATCGCGGACGTGGAACCACCGCAGCTATACGATTTCATCGAGGCAACTCTCGACGAGGCCTCGATGGTTCCCGGCGTTCTCACCCTCGAGAGTGCTGCAGCGGCAGCACCCGACGGAAACGAGAGCCGCGACCTCGAGTCCGAGTTGCCAGCCAGTCGATCAGTCTCGGACCGCGAGCACGACCGCGACACCGAACACGGCACAGCCGACGACAGTCCGACCGATCACGAGCGGATCGCCACGCAGGCGGCCGGCGTCCAGCTCATCTACGAGGGACTACGTCTCACCCGATCGCTCGCCCACGACGAGCCCTGGACGAGCGAGACCGACGGCCGAGATGGCGACACCGGGGATCTCGAGATTCTCGCCGCCGACATCCTCGTCGCTCGTGGCTTCTACCTGCTCGCCCGGACTGACGCGGCCAGCAAGGCGGTTCGGACGGTCCAGGCGTTCGGTCGCGATCAAACCCGTCGCGAAACCGCCGCCGATCCGGTGACGATGGACGCAAATCTAGAGCGCGACATCCTCGAGCTCGCCGTCCTCACCGGAACCGCCGCGGTCGGGACAACTCCCTCACCACGCCTGCTCGCCACCGCTGAGTCACTCGCCGACACCGCCGGAACTACCTTCCCACCCGCAACCGAGTGTCTCGATGATCCCGTCCCACCGCTGTCGGAACGCTCGCTCGAGGACCACACGACAGATCGAGCGACGTCGGCGACAGACCACTGATAGGCCGCTCCGGAATTGGGGTGCGGCATACCACCCCACGCCCGGTGGCGAATCGAAACTCATAAAGTTAACTCGCGACAACGAGAAGATGCGCGCCTGGGTAGCTTAGCGGTAAAGCGCGTCCTTGGTAAGGACGAGAGCCCGGGTTCAAATCCCGGCCTAGGCTTCTTCCGTTTTTCACGTTCTCGAGCCGAGCGTTTTAAATATCTTTACCCGACCGTAGAGACGCATACGGTCGACAATAGCGGTGTAACGCATATCTCGACGTTCTGCCGTCACACCGGAACTGACGACCAGGAACCCGTCTCACAAGTCAAAAAAGCCAAACGTTCGGCAACGGCGCGTCGGATCGACGGTCAGGACGATCGAACGAGAACAGACGGTTACGTGACATACAGCGAGCGGGCAATAATGAGAAAGCCGGCGAGCATGAGCAGGCTCTCGAGGAGAATCCCCATCATCAGCGACACTCCGAGGAGTTCATAGAGGAAGCCGGCAAGCACCAGCCCGAGCGTGACGAGTCCGAACCCGACGGCGAGCAGGCCGAGCGCGGGCTGTCGAGTCCGGCGGTAGGCCTTGTACGCGAAGAAGGTGATCAGACTTCCAACGAGCAGGATAAGCGTCTTAACGACGGCAAGCAGGATCGCGACCGGTAGCCCTGTATCGTGGAAGCTCATACTGGTTCGTAGTTCGAAATCACAAACGGGACCCAAGTACCTTGTGTTCACGACGATTTCGGCCACGTTTCACTCGCATCCCGACCAGTTCCTTTTCGGTACCGCCGCTCGAACCCACGGCCATGACACGACTTGTCGAACTCGAGGCGACCGGGCCGCGGAAACTGGAGCCGTCGGACATCGACGACGAGAAAGGAAATATCGCAGTCTGCCAGTGCGGGCTCTCAGAATCGTTTCCGTTCTGTGATGGCAGTCACCGACGGACGGACGACGAAGAGTCGGAGACGACCTACGTGTACGAAGACGGCGAGCGATCGGTCGTCGAGTGCGTCGTCACGACGGACGACGAGTAGCACAACTCCCCGGTGAGCGTTCGAGCGACACTCACCACGTTTCGATTCGTCCCTCGCGGACGTCCTCCGCACAGCCCTCACAGTCTGGATGGCCGTCCTCGAAACAGGCCGGCCGGTACTGGTCGTCGAGCATGGCCGCGCGTTGTTCGGCGTAGCGTCGGCAGACGATCTTCGCCCGACCCTGCTCGTCCGAGGGGAGGCTGCGGGCGTTTTTCGCTACCTGATAGGCCTCGCGAGCCTCCTCGAGTTGCTCGGTCGTCGAACCGCGGACCTGTTCGTACTGCTCGCCAGCCTCCTGTAGCTTCGAGCGAAGGAACCGTTCGAGTCGACGACGATCCGCCATTACACATCTGTTCGAACGCCGACCCCATAGTCCCGTCGCTGAGAACCGGTCGCTGAACGGTGAGCGGCCCGCCCAGCATTCGAATCTGACGACTGCCCGCCGCTCGGTGGTGAAACCGGTCCAATGGCTGATTTACAGCCACCCACCCCCGCTGCAAGCAGCTGGTTCGACCCGTCACCGATCACTTTCGCTCCGATGCCGGCACTTTAAATACGATCGGGAGCGAACCCGCGTATGCCTCCCAGTGAAACGAAAGAGGAGGCGTGACACAATGAGCGACGTACGACAGCACGCGGACGACATCCACGACCAGTTTTCAGACCACATCGACGTCGCCGTCGAGGACATCGAAGAGCGCCTGCGCACGCTCGTCGACGAGTACAAAGTCCCAATGGACGAAGCTCGACGGAGCGTCACGAACCACTACCTCGAGGAAGCCGACCTCGAGCGGGAGGACATCTCCCGAGGCGGCAGCGAGGCCGCAAACGTCGAGGACGTCGACGAACCCGAGCAGTGGATCGACCTCACCGCGAAGGTCATCGAACTCTGGGATCCCCGTAGCGATTCCGTCGCACAGGTCGGCCTGCTGGGCGATCCGACGGGGACGATCAAGTTCACCAAGTGGGCGAAATCCGACCTCCCCGCACTCGAGGAAGGCGGCGTCTACAAACTACAGAACGTCGTCACCGACGAGTACCAGGGCCGGTACTCAGTCAAACTCAACTCGACAACGGTGATCGAGGAACTCGACGAGGATCTCGAGGTCGGCGACGATACGAGCGAGATCGAAGGCGCGCTCGTCGACATGCAAAGCGGTAGCGGGCTCATCAAGCGCTGTCCCGAGGACGACTGCACGCGCGTCCTCCAGAACGGCCGCTGTAACGAACACGGCGAGGTCGAAGGCGAGTTCGACCTCCGGATCAAGGCCGTCGTCGACGACGGGATCGACGCTCACGAGGTCATCTTCGACAAGGAAGCCACCGAAGACCTGACTGGCCTGAGCTTAGAGGAGGCCAAGGACATGGCGATGGACGCGCTCGATACAACCGTCGTCGCCGACGAAATCGCGGATGACATCGTCGGCACCTACTACCGCATCGAGGGGCCGACGTTCGGCCGCTACGTGCTGGCCGACGACGTCTCCGAACTCGATGGGCCAGCCGATCCAGAACAGCTGCTGATCAAAGCGAGGTCGATGTAACATGAGCCAGGCAGAACTCACCCGCGAAGTCGCCCGCCGCGTCTTCGCCTCCGAATTCAACGACTCGACGTACACCTTCAAAGAAAGCGACGACGAGCGCGCACCCAACTACGCGCTGCTCCCGACCGGCGACCGCGCCAATCGCGTGTTCATCGTCGGCACGCTGACCGAGACCGAAGACGTCGGCGAGGACAGCGAGTACTGGCGCGGCCGCGTCGTCGATCCGACGGGGACGTTCTTCGTTTACGCCGGCCAGTACCAGCCCGAGGCCGCGTCGACGCTTCGAGACACCGAACCGCCGGCGTACGTCTCCATCGTCGGTAAACCACGCACCTACGAGACCGAAGACGGCACCGTCAACGTCTCGGTCCGACCGGAGTCGATCTCGGTCGTCGACGACGCCACCCGCGACCGCTGGGTCGTCGAAACCGCCGAGCGAACCCTCGACCGAATCGAGGCCTACGAGCAGTGGGAAGCCGAACAGGAAGCGCCGGAAAGCGCCTCGACGGCACCCACGAACGAGTATGCCCAGATGGCTCGCGAGCGCTACGACTTGCCCGTCGTCAACTACCGAAACGACGTCATCGCCGCCCTCGAGAGCCTCGAGGACGTCGAGCAAGACGACGCCGAAGCGACGGTCTGAGAACGGTCTACGACCGATTCCGCCCTTTTTGTGCCAAGCTACGACTCGAGCAGTGCGACTCAGCTGTCGATAACGGCCTCGAGCATCGCGCCGACGCCGTCGAATCCGTCGTCGGTAACCTCGTGGCCCGCGTCGGGGTCGCACCGCTTGTCGACCGATGCGCCCGCGTGGTCGAAGACACGACACGTCGCAGCGATGCGTTCGCGGTCGACGTGTGGGTCAGCCCCGCCGTAGGCCACGAGCACCGGCGTCCCCTCGAGCGAGCCGTCGATCATCGTTGCCTCGAGTTCGTCGTTCGAACCGGGTAGCGTTCCTGAGAGGACGGCAAGCCCGCCGTAGCGGGTGGGCCGTCGACGAACGAACTCAGCGGCGACGCAGGCCCCCTGCGAGAAGCCGCCGATGACGGTTCGTTCGGGCGGGATATCGATCGCCCGGGCGGCCTCAAGTGCGGCCCCGACGCAGTCAACGCTCGAGGAGAGCCACGGTTCGTTGGCTTCCCGTGGTGCGCTCGCCCGACGTGGATACCAGCGGCTTCGCTCGGCCTGCGGGGCGAGGACCGCGATGCCGTGGCCGGTGACTGGCTTCACGAGGTTGATCACGCCTTGGGCCGTCGCACCGCGGCCGTGACAGACGATGTACGCGGCATCCGCAGCTAGCGCGGGCGCACCAGCCGTCACCAGTGGCTGGCCGGTGTGGGGCCCCGAGACGGCGTCCATGAAGCGATCGGAGCCAGTCATCGGTCGCGCGTGTGAGCCGTTGGCACCGTCAGCGTCGGTAGTTGGCTCTCGATCAGTTCGCGGTCGCGCTCGAACCAGTCGGGAAGGTACAGCGACTCGCCGGGTCGACCGTCGACTCCACTCGCGGCGACGCCGTCGGTGTCAGTCGCCAGTTCGAAGAGGACGCCGCCCGGTTCGCGGACGTACAGCGAGTGGAAGAAGTGGCGGTCCTTGACCCGCGAGACGTCGTAGCCGCGGTCGTCGAACAGTTCGTGCCACTCGTGGAGGTCGTCCTCGCGCTCGACACGCACCGCAACGTGGTGAAACGTCCCTTGTCCTTCGCGGCCGAAGTCGGCGTCGCGCTCGAGGATATCGACGACCGTCGCTCGAGTCCCCGGTGCGCGGTATCGCACCCGCCCACCCGCTTCCGACTCGTACTCGAAGCCCAGCGTCTCGAGCGTACTCGCCGTCGCGTAGGGATTGACCGACAGCACCGACACGCCGTGGAGTACGCGAATCGCCCGCTCCGTCGGTACCGGGCCATCCGTCCACGGTTCGATTCCAGTGGGCGAGACAGTGCCCGACGAGTCGGCCACGAACTCGAGGCGCGTTCCGACGGGATCTTCTAACCGCAGACAGCGGTCGCCGAATCGCTCGCGTGGCCCATCGACTGCGATGTCGTGCTCGCCGAGTCGCGCTTGCCAGTACTCGAGGGCGTCGTCCGGGACGACGAGCGCAACCGATTCGACCTGTGGCGGCCCCACGCGACCGGCGTCGCCGTGGGGATCGGGAAACAGTGTCAGAACCGTTCCGGGCATCCCGGTCGCGTCGCCGAAGTAGAGGTGGTGTTGCAGGATGTCCTCGAAGTTGACCGTCTGCGTGACAAGCCGGAGGCCGAGGACACCCGTGTAGAAATCGATCGCCTCCTGTGCGTCTCCGACGATGCCCGTCACGTGATGGAGCCCCGGCGTATCGGTGTGCATAACGGCTCTTAGGTCTCGAGGACCGTAGCCTGTCGGGCCAGACAAACACGACGGTCTGTGCCCGCCCAGAGCGTCAGCAGTCTCGTCGTGCTCGTCTGACGAACGGTTAAGTGTCATGCACGACGAATGGACGCTAAATGGGCAACAAGAACAAGACGATCTCGTTTCGCGTAAACGAGGACGCGTTCGAGGCGCTGCAGGACATCGCCGCCGAACGCGACATCTCGTTGTCCGCGGTGTTTCGTGACTACGTCGACCAGCTCGTTGACCACGACGGGCAGATCGCTGTCGTCCCCGAAGCCGACCTCGAGTCGAACGCGGGCAAAGGCGACGACGGTCACTCGTTTCCGCCGACCGTCGAAGTGCCGAAGCGATTCATCCGCGAACACGAACGCCTCGAACTCGAGGCCGACCATCTGCGCGAACAGCTCGACGAGTACAAAGCCTACGTCAACGAGTTACAGGACCGACTCGAGGAAGAAGAAGACGAAGTCCTGTTGCTCGACGAGTTAGACGACGACGAGGATCGGTACCAGCTTCGGTAGGCTATCGCGTCAGCGCCTGTTTTTCGCGTCGGATCTCGTCGTACTGCTCGTCTGCGCCTTCGACACGAGCGAGCGCTTCGGCCGCCTCGAGCGTCCGCACGGCGTCGTCGAGAAACGAGAGCACGTCGCCGGGGTAGGCATAGACCATGTAGTCGTCGGTCATCACGTCGACGATCGCGTCCGGGCCGAGCCCCTGTGCGCGGAGTTCGAGGAGGTACTGGATGAATTTGCGCTCCGGACAGCCACAGTAGGGGTTGTTGTCACAGCCACAGTCCAGAAAGTCCTGCGTGAAATCGAGCACGCGCTCTCTGGTCGCCGCGTCGAGTTTCTCGAGGCCCTCGCCCTGAAAGAGCATGTCGAGCGTCGCCCCCTTGAACGCTCCCTTCGGGATGTTCGTCTCGAGCTGGGAGCTGAGCTGGCGGTGATTTTTGACGTAGATTTTGTCGGTGATAGCCACGCGTTGGTGGTCTTAGCGCCCGTGGGCCGAAAAACGTCCCGGTCGCGCCCGGTCGCGGTCTCGTCCGTTAGTGTCGCGGTAGGTACTCGCACGCACTCGTACTCGAGTCGTAACGTATTTTAGGCCGACCGCTCCTATCTTGTCTTGCAAGCGTGTCCGGGTTGGGGTAGTGGTTATCCTTCAGCCTTGTGGAGGCTGAGACGCGGGTTCGATTCTCGCACCCGGACTTCCTGCGGCGGACAAATTCGTGAGCCGCAGGAACCCGTCGAGATCGAACCACGCGAGACGAGCGCTAGCGAGTCTCGCACCCGGTGGAGCTTCAATATTCTACACTCGAGTCCTGACTCACAGTGCGTCCTCGAGAAACGTTCGTAAGCGCTCACAGACGTACATTAGCCGCTCTTCGAGAATGCAGTGGCCGGCGCGGTGGACGATTTCACCGTCGAACTGATCAGTTCGATCCACCTCGAGCGAACACGCCGCAGACACAGCCATTATCGTACCGTCCGTACGGTCGACCGATGCCAGACACGGACGGTCCGTTCGAGTGTGCGGCCTGTGGAACCACGGTAGCGTTCGAGGATGCCCGTCGGACGAAAACGATGGGGGGGTTAGACCCGGAGAAGTGGCAGACGCTGTGCTGTCCGAACTGCGGTGCGCGGTTGCAGACGGTCTACGTCGGTGACTGAGACACTGTCTCGAGCGCTCAGCGAGCGAGAGCGGCGCATTCAGGCCCTCGCGTTTAGGGAGGACAGCCTGTAGTGACCCCATGGTAGATGTCGGCCGGCTCGGGCAGACGTTCGACGAGGCGCAGCGAAACGCGGCGTTGTCCTGGCTCGTCACGATCACACTCATCGGGCTGACGATCAACCACGGTCTCACTGCCTCCTACCGCTGGTTTGTCTTCACCGGATTTGCAGTCGCGATCGTGTTGCTGCCGGTCGCTGCGTTCCGAGATCCGCTACTGCTGCCGCCCTGGGAACTGCTGGTTCTCGTCTTGCTGCCCGTCGCCGACGCAACGGTACTCGGCGAGTCTGTGCTGACGACGGTCGCGACCTACGTCGCCGTCGCCGCGATCGCGCTCGTCGCCACCGTCGAGATCGACCGATTCACGGCGGTTCGGATGAACCACCCGTTCGCAGTCGCGCTGGTCGTTCTCACGACGCTCGCCGTCGCCGGGGCGTGGAACGTTGCACTGTGGTTCGCCGACGTCACGTTCGGAACGGGGTACATCCTGTCCGGACAGTCACAGGGCGCCGCCAACCACACCCTGATGGTCGAATTCGCGTACGCGGCGCTGGCCGGCTTGCTCGCGGGTCTCGTCTTCAGTCGGTACTTCCAGTCGTATACCGACGACGTCGAGCGTACACGCACGCCGACGCCGCAGGACGACGCTCCCGATTCGGAGCCCGACCCGGTTCCGACTCTGCTCCGCGATCAGTTGGATGCACCCGACCGAGCCGTCAGGCTGATCTCACGCGTCATGCAGGTCGCCCTCGTCGTCCTCCTGTTGTACGGACTCGTCGGCCGAGATCTGACGACGATCGTCAACAGCGCCATCGCGCTCTCGATCACGTTCCTCCCAGCGATCCTCGAGCACGATCGTCGGCTCCCGCTCGAGCCGGGGCTCGTGTTCTGGCTCACGGCGGCCGTCTTTCTCCACGCACTCGGCTCGGCCGGACTGTACGGGTTGGTCGGTCCGTGGGACAGTCTGACACATACGGTTTCGGCGTCGATCGTTGCCGCAGCCGGGTATGCGGTCGTCCGAGCGATCGACCTGCACACCGACGAGATCTACTTCCCCTCGCGGATGCTGTTCGCGTTTATTCTCGTCTTCGTGCTGGCGTTCGGCGTCATCTGGGAGCTCGTGGAGTTTGCGATCGACTGGAGCGCCCAGCAGTTCGGACTGACCGCGATCGTCGCCCAACACGGCCTCGACGATACGATCGTCGACCTCGTCTACGACACCGTCGGTGCGATCGTCGCCGCGATTTGGGGGTCGTTTTATCTCACCGATCTTTCCCACCGGATCGCCCACCGACTCAAGGGGTAACCCGTCACGCCGTCACGTGACGCGCTCGAGGCGATGCGCCAGCCGGCAGTCGAGTCACACTCCTGCGTCGGTCAGCCGTTGCACCTCGTCGTCGGAAAGCGAGAGCTGTGAGGCGGCGACGTTCGCCTCGAGATGGGCTGGATCCGACGTCCCCGGAATCGGGAGGATTACGTCCGATCGTTCGAGGAGCCACGCCAACGCAACCTGTCGGTGGCTGGCGTCGTGTTCGCCGGCGATTTCATCGAGCAGGTCGCCGTGGTCGGCAAGGTCATCGCCGTCGATCGGTGCCCACGGAATGAAGCCGATGTCGGAGTTCGTACACGCCTCGAGCACGTCGCTGTTCGAGCGATCACCCAGATTGAACCGGTTCTGAACGGTCGCGACGTCGACGTGCTGGCGGGCCGTCTCGAGTTGCTCGACGGAGACGTTGCTCAGTCCGACCTGCTCGACGAGGCCGTCGTCTTTGAGTTCGGCAAACGTCTGGACGGACTCCTCGAACGGCGTGTCGGGATCAGGTCGGTGGAACTGGTAGAGGTCGATGCTGTCCGTTCGCAGTCGGTCGAGTGAAGCCAGCACCTGATTTCGGATGTAATCGGGCTCGCCGTGGGCGATCCACTCGCCGCTGTGGTTTCGCAGGAGTCCTGCTTTCGTCGCAATCAGGACGTCCTCGGGATCGCCGATCGCCTCGCCGATGAGTCGTTCACTGACGCCGGGGCCGTAGGAGTCGGCGGTATCGATGAAGTCGACACCGAACTCGACGGCGTGCTCGAGAACCTCGTGGGCAGCCGCTTCGTCCGCCGGTGGACCGATGATCGACTCGCCACAGAGTCGCATCGCCCCAAAGCCGAGGCGGTGAACGGTCGTCTCGCCGATCTCGAACGTATCGCTTTCGTTTTCGATTGTCGAACTGCTCACGGTCATGCTACTCGAGGGAACCAGATAATCGTTGGCCGTTCACCTACGGATGACATCGTTCCAGTCTGTAGATTCGCGACTGGCTGTGTCCCTGCTGATACTGCCGGACAAAACGATTCACGCACCGATCGCACGCGAACGCTCGTCGCCGCCGGCGACGAACCGTGAGACGCGATCGGGCGTTTACTGACGTTTGTCTGGCAGTATGAGACCGGCGTCTCGAGTGAGCCGTGCGTACAATCAGGCTTCTCTTCCGGGATTTGAACCACGTGAACACCGCACTGTCGCTCGGCGTTCGCTATTACCTGTGAGCGAAGCGAGCGGGAACGGGAACAGCTCGGTCCCACCTCGAGAGCAGCAGCTTGTCGGGTGATAGTCGCCTAAAATCGGGATGCCGCCTCCCGGATTTGAACCGGGGACAGCTCGATCTTCAGTCGAGTGCTCTCCCAGTCTGAGCTAAGGCGGCGCATTTCCATATCTGTCGATGGTATAAAAAAGGATTTCGAATCGAGAGCGCTACGTGAGTCGTTACCATCAGCCTGACTGACGTCTGCGTGTGACTCGGTTAGGCGTGGATATCTTCCAGTAATGCAAAGAATACACTTACGTATACAGTCTATTGACCGCGGTCTGTTGGATTTATAGATATTCAAGACACCCTTTTCCGCTCTGACGAGTAATATCGTGTTATGGGAGCACTTACCTCTAATCAAGAAGTGCAAGAACTCTCTGCCGACACCATCCTCGAGTTGCTCGCGAACCGTCGGCGGCGATATCTCCTCTACGCGCTTCGTGGGCAAGAAGATCCGATCGAGCTGTCGACGCTGGCCGAGCAGGTTGCCGGCTGGGAGCACGACGTCCCACCGGATGAAGTCGCGAAAAACGAGTACAAGAGTGTCTACGTCTCGTCGGTCCAGTGTCACGTCCCAAAGCTCGCCGATGCGGGTGTCGTCGACCACGACGAAGACAACCACACTGTCGTCCTCGCGGAGAACTTCGCCCAACTCGAGCCCTACCTCCGCGTCGTCGTCAAGGACGAACCCGAAAACTCCACGCTGCATACTGCCCTCGAGACGGAATCCGGCGACGGCCTCCTCGGCCAAATCCGAGAGAACGTCGCTCGGCTCAAACACTAACGCCCTCGATGAGCAGCCGTTCCAAGCGAGGATGGCTGGAGACGGTTGTTCTGGTTCGAACGAGCATCGATGTATTCTCCGATTACCGGCGAGAAGTCAACACTTTACTGATCTATTACGCTTCGGCTCCTGTGGGCGCTCGGTACTGACTATCCAGTGAGCGACTCCCATTCAGACGGGCTGCTGTTCCGATGTCCCCGTGCATTCACAGGCTGGTTGTGGGCACACCGGCACTGACTGACATGAGTCCACGTTAGTGTCGCGAATCGATCGAGACATGAGCGATTCCCCTCGCAACTACCTCATGAGTGAGTGTATGTCACGGCTACCAGACTAACACAGCCAATAGATTGATCAGGGGCGGCGAAATAGCGCCCGGAGATGGGCAGAGAACACACCGCTCGAGAACTCCTCGAGCGGGCGGTCGCGACGGCACGGTCGGAGGGCGTCCTCGAGGTGGCCTATCGAAGTGTTCCGTATCTCAGACGGCGTCGAGATCGGCTCTGGAAACGGCTGTTGGCCCGCGTGGGCGGGATTCCCGCTGCGCGAATGTATTTACAGAGCCGACGACGGGTCCAGTCCGAGAGGATAACGGATGCGGACCCCTTCGCTCGACTGTGGGTGAATCCAGCACGGATCGACTCGCAGATTCGAACGCCATCGAAACGCTGGGGGCGAGTTGCCGACGGCGACTGGGATCTGGCGGTGGTCCCGTTCGATGAAACCGTCGCGTTCCGAAGCGTCGAGGCACACTTTCAGGACGGGGTACCCTGGGCGGAGACGACCGAGTTCGAGCAGTATCGCGATCGGCTGGCAGCCGGCGAACGGCCGAAAGGCTGTGCCACCGAAGCCGAACTCGAGGCACGGTTCGAGGAACTCGATACGATCTACGACCGAATCGCGACTGACGGCTATCGCTCACAGCCGGAGTTGTGGGCCGACCAGCCCGAGTATCAACGGACCGTCTTCTACAAATGGGATCGAACGATCGATCCGCGACTCGACGAAGTGACCATCAGCATCGGCCGTAACGGACAATTGGTACACAGTGATCGGGGCGATCACCGGCTGGCGATCGCGAAACTGCTCGGCTGTCAAGAAATTCCAGTGTTGGTCCGCCGACGACACGCGGCGTGGCAATCGATCCGGGACGAGATTACGGCGACACCCCGTCGATCGGCACTCTCCGAACAGGCCCGAAAATACCTCGACCATCCAGATATCCGTAATGACGCCGTCGATGACGAGTCGGAGACGGCCCGATATCCGACGTAACGTTTCATGCAGCCAGTCGTTTCGGTACTTCAGTGGCACCGTAACTATCGGTGTCCGTCGAAACATGCTCGAATGAAACACATGCTCGATGCTCGAGAAAGCGACGCGTTCCGGCCGGCACCCGTCCCGGAAGAGTGGCACCCGCATTCGAGCGCCGGTGTCGTCGGGATTCGAATCGCTGCGATGGAAGACGAACAGCCGTCGGCGGCGGCGTGGATCTGGTCGTCGAAGTGGTTGGATCTCACCGCCAAGCGATAGTCGACACACCGAGACCTCGGTTCAGAGACGAGACACCACCCGAAAGTCCGCACTCTCACCTCGTCGTGATGTTTTGGCTGCTCGAACAGTGCCGCGGATGTTTCGAGTTCGGATCAGGTCGAACGGTCGGCGATATCGTGGAGATCCGGATGAGACGGCACTGACCCGGTCTTCGCGTACCGACCTCGTCGATCCATCCACGCTCGATGTCGAACGAGCACGCCGACGGGGATCGACTCGAGGCCGAGCAGTTTCGCGATCGCGAGTCGGTGACGGCCGTTGACGAACAGGAGTTCGCCGTCACGGCCGATATCGACGAGTACCTCTTCGGTGACACCGAGTACCGAGTCGGTGCCGAGTTCCTGCTGGGATCGGTAGCCGTCCTGGCGAATGCGCTCGTAAAGGTCGTCGATCAGCCCACAGCGCTCGAGAATCGCCTCACGGGTCGTGAGACTTCGCCAGGACGGTTCGTCTTCAGCGGCGAGTTCGAGACAGCGTTCGACAAACAGCGTGTCGGTCCAGTCGACGCCGTCGACGAAATGAGCCCGCATCGATCTGAAAAAGACGCTCTCCTCGAAGCGGTCCGCACGGTAAAGGTCGTATCGCTCCCGATAATCGTCGTCGACGATTTCGACGTCGTTGGTTCGGTCCCAGTCACCGTCACGGACGGTGCCGAGCTGTGTGGCCTTTTCGTGGTACGGTGGATACGGCCGACCCGTGAACGCTCGAATACGACCCGGATCGACCGTGAGCGTTGCGAACGGGTCCGGTGAGCACTCGAACCCTTCGAAGTCGTCCGTAACCGTGTGCCGGTGATACGCGTTCTTTACGGCGGTTGGTGCGGTTACCGGGAGCGCCGCGTGGACGAACTCGGGCGTCTGCAACGGCAGCCACGATCGATTTTCGAGAGCCATCTACTGCGGCGAAGTCCAGTACGGTAGAAAAAGCGATAGAATCGTTTACAGTCAGTAGCGACTGACGCTCATTGAGAAGTGACCCTCTTCTCTCACATAACGTTTCCATAACAATACCTGCACGGGTCATCGCTCGAGTCGAATGCATGTCTTCCGAGGCTCTGACGCGTCGTGAAAAACTCCGGGGGTTGTATCTGGTCGCGACCTATCGGCCGCTCGTAACACTCTGTCTCGTCCTCTGTAGTGGCGTCGTCGCTGTCCTCGAGGGGGTGGGAGTGAGTTTCATTATCCCGATCATCGAACTGGCCCAGTCGTCCGGCGAGGCCGCGGCTCAGGACGATGCGTTCGTCGGTGCGTTCTTGACGGCTTTCGAACTCGTCGGGATCCCGTTTACGCTCGGCTACATCGTGGTGACCGTCAGTGCGGTCATTACGGTTCGATTCGTGTCGTCGTTCGTCGTCGCGTGGATGCGCGTCTCGCTTCGCACGAACTACGTCCGTGAGCTACAGTCTCGCGCGTTCAGAAAAGCGCTCGACGCTCGAGTCGCATACTTCGACGCCGAAGGCTCAGACGACGTGCTCAACGCGATCGTCACGCAAGCGGAGTACGCCGGGAAAGCGATCAGGGACTTCATCAGGTGTTTCGAACAGGTGCTGTTGATCGTGGTGTACCTCGCCGTCGCGTTCTACATCTCACCGCTCATGACGGTCGCCGCCGGAGTTGCCATCGTGGTCCTGACGGTTTTCATCCGAAACGTTCTCGAGGGCGGCTACGACCTCGGCGAGCGGGTGGCAGCGGCAAACGAGGGCATCCAACAGAACGTTCAGACGGGCACACAGGGGATCAGGGATGTGAAACTTATCGGAATGACCGAGTCAGTGTACGACCAGTTCTCGACTCACCTCGAGCGATTCACCACCTCGTCGATCAAACTTGGTCGCAACGAAGCCGCGATTAGCTCCGCCTACAACCTCTCGATCGCCGTCCTCGTGTTCGGCCTGATTTACGTCTCGATCACGTTCGCCGATCTCTCGCTCGGTGCGCTGGCCGCGTTCCTGTTCGTTATGTTTCAGGTTGGCCCCCGCGTCAGCAGCGCAAACGAGTACTTCTACAAGGTCGAGGGACGGCTTCCACATCTGGTTCGCACGCAGCAGTTCATCGAGGAACTCGAGGCGAATCAGGACTTACAGGGTGGAAACCGACCGGTTCCGGACACTCCCACGCCGATCGCATTCGAGGACGTCTCGTTTGCCTACGAGGACGACGAACCGGTGTTACGGAACCTCTCCTTTCGCGTCGACGATGGGGAGTTCGTCGCGTTCGTCGGCCAGTCCGGCGAAGGCAAGTCGACGATCGCGGCGCTACTCGCCCGACTGTACGCGCCCGACGACGGCGAGATTACCGCCGATGGCACACCGATCGACGAGTTCGACACCGCAGCGTGGCGATCCCGAATCGCGTTCGTTCGCCAGGACCCGTACATCTTCAACGAAACGCTCCTCGAGAACGTCACCGTCGGCAATCCAGACGCGACCCGCGCGGCGGTCGAGGAGGCCTGCGACATCGCGCAAGTCACCGAATTCCTCGACGAACTGCCCGACGGCTACGACACCGAACTCGGCGACGACGGCGTTCGCCTCTCCGGCGGTCAGCGCCAGCGCGTCGCACTCGCTCGAGCCCTCCTCGAGGACGCGGATATCCTGGTGCTCGACGAAGCGACGAGCGATCTCGACGCGACCATCGAACGGCGCGTTCAAGACGGCATCGAGTCGATGTCCCGCGAGTACACTATCATCGCGATCGCACATCGACTCTCGACCGTCCGCGACGCCGACCGCATCTACGCGCTCGAAGACGGGACGATCGCCGAACGAGGGAATCACGGACAGTTGCTCGAGCAAGACGGTGCGTACGCGGAGCTGTACGCGGTCCAGTAGCGCGGTCAGCTCGGCTGCTCATGAGCGTGCTCGCCACAAAACAGGGCCCAGGCGGGTTCGAACCGCCACTCGCATACATTTCTGTGGCTCACGGGTTTGTTCGCCACAGAAATGGGCTCGGGCGGGTTCGAACCACCGACCTCGGCCTTGTAAAGGCCGCGTCATGACCAGCTAGACCACGAGCCCGCATTCGGACACAGACCCCCCGTCCGAATAACCTTTACTTTCTCGCGTCGGAGGAGTCGGCATGGCTCTCGAGCGCGTCTGGTCGGTGCTGGTGGCCGTTCTCGCCGTTTCACTGATCGGCCTGCTCGTCTTCCAACTCGGGCTCGTGACCCCGCCGTGGGCAGAATCACAAGCCGACGTACGGGTCCTCGACGGCGACACCGGCGACGAGCTGGCCGCGATCGACGTCGAGGTAGCCGACACGCCGTCAGAGCGATACACCGGCCTGAGCGACCACGAGTCACTCGAGGACGGCCACGGAATGTTGTTCGTCCATTCGAGCGAGGACGAGCGCACGTACGTCATGCGCGAGATGGACTTCGACATCGACATCATCTTCATCGGTGCCGACGGCGAGATCACGGCGATCGAGCACGCTCGCGCGCCCGAGCCCGGCGAGGACGGCAACGACCTCGAGTACAGCGGGCAGGCGAAGTGGGTTCTCGAGGTGCCACGTGGCTACACCGACGAAACCGGCATCGAAGTCGGGGACGAGGTCGTCATCGACTACGAGTGACGCGCCGACGATCCGAGGCGCGTTTCGCTCCCTCGCAAACGCTTATCCGCAGCGACCCCCGAGGCGCACGTAATGCAGGACGTCGACTGGGAGAAAGACGACCCGTTCGAGGATCAGCGAGATCGGATCGAGAGTCCGATGCGGCGGCTGCTCTTCGAATACGGCCGGCCGTACTGGGTTTCGGTCACCGTTGGGCTCATCTCGAGCGTGCTCGCGCGGGCGCTCGATCTCTTACCTGCGCTTATGCTTGCGGTCGCGATCGACGCCATCTTCGGCGATGCCGTCTTCGCTGACCAGGTGCCGCTCGTACTCTTGCCGGAGGCGTGGCTTCCGGCGACGGCCGAAGGGCAGTTCGCGTTCGTCGCGACCGCCATCGCAGCGTCGTTCGTCTTCGGCGCGCTGTTTCACTGGCTTCGAAACTGGGGCTTTAACTCCTTCTCACAGGAGATCCAACACGACGTCCGGACCGCGACCTACGACAAGATGCAGCGACTCGACATGGAGTTTTTCGCCTCGAAACAGACCGGCGAGATGATGTCGGTACTAAGTAACGACGTCAACCAACTCGAGCGGTTTCTCAACGAAGGGATGAACTCGGCGACGCGACTGGTCGTGATGGTCGTCGGTATCTCACTTTTGTTGTTCTGGCTCAACCCGCAGTTGGCGCTGGTTTCGCTCGCGCCCGTCCCGTTGATTGCGGCTTTTACCTACGTATTCGTCAAGAAGATCCAGCCGAAGTACGCTGCCGTCCGGTCGTCGGTCGGGAAAGTAAACTCGAGACTCGAGAACAACCTCGGCGGGATCGGCGTCATCAAATCCTCGAACACGGAACGCTACGAATCGGATCGCGTCGAGGACGTGTCCCGGAAGTACTACGACACGAACTGGGAGGCGATTTGGCTTCGCATTCGGTTTTTCCCCGCTCTCCAGCTAATCTCGGGAATTGGTTTCGTACTGACCTTTGCCGTCGGTGGCTACTGGATCTTCACCGGAAGTGGCCCAGGTCCGTTTACGGGCACGCTCCAGACCGGGACGTTCGTCGCCTTCATCCTCTATACGCAGCAACTCGTCTGGCCCATGGCCCAGTTCGGGCAGGTCATCAACATGTACCAGCGTGCGTCGGCCTCGAGCGAGCGCATCTTCGGCCTGATGGACGAGGAGGGCCGGATCGAACGCGACGACGGAGCCAACGCACTCGAGGTCAGCGAGGGGGCCGTCGAGTACGACAGCGTGAGTTTCGCATACGAGAACCAGGGAACGTCGTCGACCGCGGAGAGCGACGATCAGCCTGACACGGGAGACGTCCAGTCGGAGCGCATCATCGACGACATCTCGTTCGACGTCGACGGCGGCGAGACGGTCGCGCTCGTCGGCCCGACGGGAGCGGGGAAGTCGACTGTCCTCAAACTCCTGTTGCGGCTGTACGACGTGGACGAGGGTGCGATCCGGATCGACGATCAGGACGTTCGGGACGTCTCGCTCTCGAGTCTCCGCCAGTCGATGGGCTATGTCGGTCAGGAGTCGTTCCTGTTCTACGGCTCCGTCGAGGAGAACATTACCTACGGCACCTTCGACGCGAGTCGCGAGGAAATCGTTGCGGCCGCCAAAGCGGCGGAGGCCCACGAGTTCATCCAGAACCTGCCCGATGGGTACGACACCATGGTCGGCGAACGCGGCGTCAAACTCTCCGGCGGCCAGCGCCAGCGCGTCGCCATCGCCCGCGCAGTGCTCAAAGACCCCGATATTCTAGTGCTCGACGAGGCGACCAGCGACGTCGACACCGAGACCGAGATGCTCATTCAGCGCTCGATCGACGACCTGACCGAAGATCGAACCACCTTCGCCATCGCCCACCGACTCTCGACGATCAAAGACGCCGACCAGATCCTGGTCTTGGAGGACGGCCGAATCGTCGAGCGCGGAACCCACGAGCAATTGCTCGACAACGACGGGCTCTACTCACACCTCTGGGGCGTCCAGGCTGGCGAGATCGACGAACTGCCACAGGAGTTCATCGAACGCGCGCAACGCCGTCAGGCGAGGACAGAAGTCGAAATCGACGACTAACGAACCTAAAACGACTCTTGTTCGCGCTGTCCCTCTTGGTCCGGCGCACCCTCGTCTTGACGGTCTTCGCCCATCGCGGGCGGCGTTCGGTCGCTGTAGTTTTTCCGCCCGATCGCGTCGTCGCCGACCATGTTCATGATCGCCTGTTTGATCTCGTCTGCCGACCCGTACTCGTCTTCGTTTAGCGGCTCGAGCAGTTCCTCGAGGGTCGCTGTCTCGTCACCCATTTCGATCTCCTCGTCGCCGTGCTGATCGAACAGTTCGGCTTCGCTCATCGGATACTCCGCGCTCTCGAGGTCGTCACCCAGGTCGCCGAGTTCGACGCCTAGTTCGCGACTATCGTCACTCATACTCGAGGGATGGGCGAGGCATCGGAAACCGGTTGGCCCTGCGTTCGCCATCGGCCGCGGAGTCGGGGCGCCACCGGGAGTTTCATGCCCGCGCCGCGGGAGTGTGTTCGCATGGACCTCACCGATGCAACGTGGACGGACGTCCGCGATCTCGAGACCGATCTCGCGGTCGTCCCCGTCGGCAGCACGGAACAACACGGCCCGCACGCGCCGCTTGGCACGGACGTACTGACCGCCGAAGCGGTCGCCGACGCCGGCCTCGAGCGAGTCGACCGCGAGGTCGTGCGAGCGCCGGCGATTCCCGTCGGCATCGCTGAGGAACACCGCCAGTTCCCTGGAACGATGTGGGTTACTCCGGAGACGTTTCGAGACTACGTCCGCGAGGCCGTCGAGAGCCTCACCCACCACGGCTTCGACCGCATCGTCATCGTCAACGGCCACGGCGGCAACGTCGATGCGCTGCGGGAAGTCGGCGCGACGGTCACACGGACCGGCGACGCCTTCGCCGTCCCCTTTACGTGGTTCGAGGCCGTCGGCGACCACTCAGCCGACATGGGCCACGGTGGCCCACTCGAGACCGCGTTGCTTCGCCACTGCGAGCCCGGTCTCGTCCGGGAAGATCGGATCGACGAGGCGAGCACTGGCGGTGCTGAGCGCTGGGGGGAGTGGGTGAGCTACGCGAATCTGGCCTACGATTCGGCCGAGTTCACCGACAACGGCGTCGTCGGCGACCCGGGCGCAGGCGACGAAACACGAGGCGAAGAACTGCTCGAGTTAGCGGCGGATTCGCTGGCCCGCCTGCTCGAGGCCGTTGCGGAGCGAGACGTTTCGCGACCCGATCGGCGGTAGCGTGTCTCGGTGCGACGGCTGTCGTCGAACCTAGAGAGAACGGTTCGGTCGCTACTCTTCAGCCTCGTCGTCGTCAGCGTCGTCGGCATGCGCATCAGCTTCCTCGTCGTCTGCCTCGTCAGCGGCTGCCTCGCCGACGTCCTGCAGCGTCCCGCGAAGCGCCGGAATCGTCGACGTGAGCTCGCCGACCTGTTCGCTTGCCGCGGAGATGTCCGCAATCGCTGCCTCGAGATCGGCGATCTCGTCTTCGAGGTCGTCGGCATCTTCGAACGCATCCGCGCGCTGGCCCATCGTGAACCACTTCTTGGCGTCCCGGAGGTGGGCTTCGGCGTCGCCGGCGTTCAGTTCGGAGTTGAGGCCGTTCAAAACGCCCAACACGTTATCGGCATCGGTCTCCCAGACGTCGTCGGCAGCAGGGAGCGCACTCCAACCCGCCTCAAGGGACGACTCGACGTCCTCGCGCATCTCGTTGGCCGCTTCGCCGAACAGTTCCTCGTCGTCGCCGAATGTCGCTTGGCTCATACGTGCTCTTTCACCGGGACTTGGTTTAAAAGATAGCCCGAAAGTGAAAGTGAAAACGCGCTCGAGCAGGCTAATATCGGCAAATCGGCAGCCGGATTTCGAAAGAGAGGTCGTCTAACGGTGTGCGATCGAGCGTCACCGGCCTCGAACCGACTCGAGTCGCATCAGTGGGTAGCCGTCTTCCATCTCCATGCGCGTCAGGACTTCATGGCCCTCGTAGTCGACGACGATCTCGACCTCGAGAAACCGGCCCGTCAGTTCGGTGTAGTCGGCCGTCGACTCGGCCAACTCGGCCTCGAGCGCGTCAGTTTGGACGGCGACGGTCACGTCGGTACAGTGGGGTTGGTTTTCGATCGCCTCCTCCATCGCCGTCTCGAGACTGGACGCACTCGACGGTGAGAGCGGCGTGCCGGCGAATTGGTGATAGAGCGTACCGAACTTGATACCGGCCTCGAAGCAGGCAGCTTCGGCGTCTGACGGGGTCGTGTCGGTCGACATGTGTGCGGCCTCGCGTGCCGTCGGCAAGTCGATTCCGGTCCAAGAATGGACTCGAGCGGGCGTTTGTCTCAACCACAGCGATCAACGCGCTCGGATCGAGTGCGACTGACAGCCACCCCAGCGTGGAATCGCACGTTACTTATCGACGGTCTGCCTCATATCGAACGAATGGCACAGTCGGTCCTGCTTACTGGGGCTGCGGGGCGAGTCGGGACAGCCATCCTCGGCGGCCTCGCAGACGAACACGAGTGGCGTTTACTGGATCGTGACCCGCCGACGGACGATTACCCGGGCGAGTTCGTCGTCGCAGACATTACCGACGACGAGGCCGTCCGCGAGGCGATGGAGGGCATCGATGTCGTCTTGCATCTCGCGGGCGACCCCCGAAAGACCGCCCCGTGGGACAGCGTCCTGACGAACAACATTGACGGCACTCAGACCGTCTACGAGGCCGCCGTCGACGCCGGCGTCGAAAAGGTCGCGTTCGCCTCCTCGAACCACGCCGTCGGCGCGTTCGAGACCGAAGAGCGCACCCCCGAGATGTATCGGGCGGACGACGACTACCTGCTCGATGGCACCGAATTGCCCCGCCCGGGCAACCTCTACGGCGTCTCGAAGGTCACCGGCGAGGCGCTCGGACGCTACTACCACGACGAGTACGGCATCTCGGTCGTCAACGTCCGCATCGGTAATCTTACCGAGGGACACCCACCGATCGACTACGAACGCGGGCAGGCGATGTGGCTTTCCTACCGCGACTGTGCACACCTGTTCGATCGCTGCATCCGCGCCGACTACGACTACGAGATCGTCTACGGCATCTCCGACAACGACCGGAAGTACTACTCGATCGAGCGCGCCCGCGACGTACTTGGCTACGACCCACAGGATAACTCCGCCCACCACGACTAACGGCCGTTTTTGGCCACTCGAGACCACTTCCGTCGGCCGACCCCACCACCGAAGGTGCAACCACGACGTTTTGTCGCCGGCTGTCACAGTAGGGCTATGGAGTATACGACGCTCGGTTCGACCGGGATGACCGTCAGCCGCATCGGTCTGGGCTGTATGAGCTTCGGTAGCGGCCAGGAGTGGATGCTCGACCGCAACGCAAGCACCGACCTCATCGAGCGGGCGATCGACCTCGGAATCAACTTCTTCGACACCGCGAACGTCTACTCTACGGGCGAGTCCGAGGAGATCGTCGGCGACGCGCTCGCTGGCTACGATCGGGACGCACACGTCGTCGCGACGAAGGTCTACGCCGAGATGAACCCAGACAACCCGAACGCGAGCGGCCTGTCGCGAAAGGCCATCGAGCAAGAACTCGAGGCGAGTCTCGATCGACTGGGGATGGAGACGGTCGACCTCTATCAGCTCCACCGGTGGGATTACGAGACGCCGATCGAACAGACGCTGCGAGCGCTTGACGACGCCGTTCGACGCGGAAAGGCGCGGTACATCGGGGCCTCATCGATGTGGGCCTACCAGTTCGCCGAGGCCCTCAAGACGTGTGACTCGCTCGGCCTCGAGCGAGTCGCGACGATGCAAAACCACTACAACGTCTTCTACCGCGAGGAAGAACGCGAGATGTTACCTCTCTGTGATCGCGAGGGCGTCGGCGTCACCCCGTGGTCGCCGCTGGCCCGCGGTGTCGGCACTCGTCCCCACGACGAACTCGATTCGACCACGCGCGGCCGAACGGACGAATCTCTGTCACAGATTCCGTATCTGCAGGGCGGCGGTGAGGAGATCAACGAACGGATTCAGGAACTGGCCGCCGAGAACGGTGTTACGATGGCCCAGATTTCGCTGGCCTGGCTGCTCCACAAGGAGTGGGTCGACGCACCCATCATCGGCACGACGAGCGTCGAACACTTAGAGCAGGCCGTCGAGGCGCTCGAGATTTCGCTGTCGGCATCGGAACTCGCGTACCTCGAGGAGCCGTACGAACCGTTGCCAGTCACCGGCCACGAGTAATCGCTGGCACCTGTTTAGAACAACCCCTCGACGTCGTCTTCCCGCGCCTGTCGGCGGCTGACGTGATCACACAGTCGCTGATAGACGATTCCGCGGTGCTCGTCCTCCCGGACGAAATCGAACAGCAACGTGATGAACCGACTCCCGTCGTCGCCGGCCGCTAGATCTGTGTCGGCGTATCGTCGGGCCTGCTCGACCGGTTCGCGGTCGAATCCCAGTTCGCCGGCGAGAATCGGTGCCGCGACCGCCGTCGATCCGAATTCGAGCGTCGACAGCGTCGGAACCGACCCGTTGTGTGTCAGTCGAACCGGCGGTCGGCGCTCGATACGCTCGGGGTCCGTTGCAAGTTCCGTCAGAAACGCACGGATCGGCGGCAGCGAGACGCCACGATACGTCGCGGGGAGCCCCGAGAGATACTCGAGGGCGCTGTCTGCTACTCCGACGGCCCCCTCCCAGTTGCGGTCGCGAGCGTGATAGACAGCGGCTGTACACTGGATCAACCCGTGGAGCAGTCGCTCGTCGTCCGTCCCTTCGTCGAGTTCGAGCCAGCGATCTTCCCACGCGTCGTGAGCGCCATGGTAGTAGCCTGCGTTGTAGATGGCAGCACCGGCCCGAAGCTGGTCGCGCATACCCGTCGTAGGCACTCGAGCCTCGAGTCACTGTTGTCCCGACCGAGTCGAGACTCCGCGATAGAACGTCGTGGTCGCCGGATACATGCCGCCTCCGGCAGGGCGGGCAGACAACTGTGGAAGGGCACGCAACGAACCCCTGACCGGTTACTGGCCGCCACCGGTCACGGCGGTACTCGAGTACGCATCGGTGTTCCTCATTAGTATGCAGTTGTTTCCCATACACTGGCTCGCGTTATGGCGGCTATTCTCCCCGTACGAAATCGTAAGAAGGTCCTACCGAACGCCACAGCGGGTGTCAGACAGTCCATCGGATTCCGCTCGTGACGGTTAGGCGTTCTCGAAGCCGTCCTCCCAGCGGAACCGACCGTTTCGCTGGACGACCTCGCCGTCGACCTCGAGTCGTGACCCTTCGCTGACGTCGGTGATCAGGTCGACGTGGACAGCCGACTCGTTTCCAGACTCCCCATCGGGAAGATTCGCGTCGTAGGCGCGCCCGAGCGCGAGGTGCACTGTCTCGCCCATCTTCTCGTCGAACAGGATGTTGTCTGTGTAACGGTCGATTCCACGGTTCATCCCGATTCCGAGTTCGCCGAGGCGACGCGCCCCGTCGTCCGTCTCGAGGACTTCTTCGATCACCCTCGCGCCCTGCTCGGCGTCGAACTCGACCACCTCGCCCTCGTCAAACTCGAGGCGAACGTTTCGGACCGATTCACCGCGGATGGTCATCGGTACATCAAACGTCACCTCGCCGTCGGTCGCATACGGCGCGGTAAACACCTCGCCGCTGGGGAGGTTGTGCGAATCGTAGGCCACTGAGGCGGCGCTGTTGACGGCCGTCCGATCGTCGATTCGCATGGTGAGATCGGTGTCGATCGAGACGAGTCGGACTTCCGATCCCGCGTCGAGTATTCGCTTCAACCGGTCCATTTCATCGGCCAACGACCCCCAGTCACGGAGGATCGCGTCGTAGGCGAACTCCTGGTACGCTTCGTAGGCCATGTTGGCTTGCTGGGCGAGCGACCGTGTCGGATGCACCGTCGACATCCAGCGCGTTCCGAGCCGTGTCTCACGAATTCCGGCTCTGGCGCTGTTGTAGGCCTGTCGAGTCTCGGTAGGGACGTCCGCCGTCGCGCTCGTATTTCGTCCACCGCCAAGCGAGAGATACACGTCGGCCTGTTCGACGACAGCGAGTTCGTGGGCCGGATCCTCGTCGAAGTCTCCGTCGTGAGCCCGAAGATACGCGCGCGTAACTTCGCCGGAGCTGTACGTGGCAAGCAGATTCGCCCCCCGTTCGCCGAGACACTCGGCGACCGCGACGGCGAGTTCGTGCGCATCGGGTCCCACTGAAAGCACGACGTTGTCGCCTGCCTCGACGCGAGCGCTCCAGTCGACCAGTACCTCGGCGTGTTCGCGAACGCGTTCGTCCATGTCTGGCACTCTCGAGGGCGGCCACTAAACGCTCTCCGTTAGACGGTGGACGACCGATCATCGGAGTGTCGCTCGCGGGACCGGACGAGCGACACGATCGCATAGACGATCGGCGTGTCGAGAACGGCAATAGCAAGCTTAAGCAGGTACTGGCCGATCATCAACGCAGCGAGGTCGGCGAGACCCAAAACCGGGCCGACACCGAACACAGCAGGCGCAAGCGAGAATGCGACCACAACGAAAATGACGGTATCGATCGCTTGGCTACTCGCTGTCGACGCAATGTTGCGCACCCAGAGCCGATCTCGTCCGGTGTACGAACGGATCCGATGAAAGACGATCACGTCCCAGTTCTGACTGACAATGTAAGCGAGCAAACTCCCAAGGACGATGTTCGTCGAGGCACCGAGAACGTTCTCGAACTGACTCGCGGCGTCGGGATCGACCGCTGGAGCCGTGATCGTCGACCAAACGAGCGCGAGTACAACGAAATTCATCACAAACGCAACGTTAACGACTACCTGTCCTGCCCGTCGGCCGTACAGTTCCGTGTAGCAATCGCTCGCGACGAAGGTCAGCGCGTACGCGAGCGCTGCGCCAGGCAGAACGAGTTCCGAGCCGGTCACCGGTAGCGAGATCGGCAGGGAAAACGCCAGTATCTTCGATGCAGTCACCTGTGCTGTAACGAGCGCCGTCACGAAGAGCCCGATAAGCGCTACTTGTGCAACCGTCGGTCCACGACGAGACGCTCTCTCGGATCGAGTCACGACCACGTCATATCCATCGAACCTACCTAAACGATTCGAGACGGCGCTCGAAAAACCAACCTACCAGCAAAACCTATCATCCAGTCTACGCTGGAACCGGACGGTAACACCTCTTAACGAACTCTTCTCACGGTTATGAGAAATATCCTGACGGAAGTATGACTGCTATAGAACACAGAATATACGGTTCGAAAATCGTATTTTCAGCCGTTTCAATCGAGTGTGTGTCTGCCTCTCGAGAGGACGAGTATAACACAACTGTTATCCGTGGCGGGGCACACTCTTTGATTGCAATGGCGAAAGGAAACGTTGATTTCTTCAACGACACAGGCGGCTACGGTTTCATTGAGACGGACGACGCGGACGATGACGTTTTCTTCCACATGGAAGACGTTGGCGGTCCGGACCTCGAAGAAGGTACAGAGATCGAATTCGACATCGAACAGGCCCCCAAGGGCCCCCGCGCCACCAACGTCACCCGCCTGTAATACGGCTCTCTACGTTCGGTACCGGGTTTCACACGTAACTATACATTCTTCAGACGTCACCTTCGAAAGCGATAGTCATCACTCCGGTTCGAAGTCACAGTTTCATCAACAGTACCGAGTCCATCACATCTGCTCTCGCTTCCTGTAGCACCGTCTTACCGACCGTCGGCTGCCAACTTGGAACTGCCCTCACCGGTAGTCTCTCAAAACGTCCTCACGCCCAGTAATACGAGACCGATAACAAATAGTCAGCTAGTTGGTGTCTCCGTGTGGTTACACAATGGACGATCTGACCGGATTTCAACGTGATCTTCTGTACGTGATCGCTGGCGCCGACCAGCCGTCTGGCCAAGACGTGAAAGACGAGATCGAACAGTACTACGACAGTGAAATTAATCACGGCCGACTGTATCCCAATCTCGACACACTCGTCAACAAAGAGCTCGTCGAAAAAGGGCAACTCGATCGCCGAACCAATTATTATGCCATCAGTGATCGCGGCCTCGAGCAGATTGAAGTTCGACGAGAGTGGGAACGACAGTACATCAGCTAGCCGTTTCCAACGCATACATCAATCATCACAGGCTTGCCAGTAGACATTCGTCAGCGACACGATCGTCTTCACACCCGCTCAGTTATCGCTTGCGTGTTCATTAAATCTGGTTTAGGAGCATTCACATCGCCGCTTCCACCATGCGTTTGCTTCCTCGAACAACGTGCTAGCACCCATATTTCCGTATAGTACTCGAGCAAAAATAATTAAATTGCTTCCCACACTGGCTGCACCGCTGTCGTGCAATCGGATGTGCACGGACATTCAGTGGTTACTATAGAATGTGATCCTCAAAAAGCTACACCACTTCAAAACCGATGGTGTCGGTGAATTAATATGATTGGAAGCGGCGAAACGAATTTCCCAGAGGGTCGCCCACTCCAGTACTCACCGTAACGTAGGCGAGCTTATCTTCCGTGTTCGGGATGGGTACGGGAGGCACCTCGCCGCTATGGCCGCTGTAATGCCGACCGGCGGAATCGAACCGCCGTCAGACCACTGTCGGTCTCGTATGTGATATGAATGGAGGCGGCGAAACGAGTTTCCCAGAGGCTCGCGCACTCCAGTACTCGCCGTAACGCAGGCGGGCTTATCTTCCGTGTTCGGGATGGGTACGGGAGGAACCCCGCCGCTGTGGCCGCCGTAACGCCGATCAACGGAATCGAACCGTCGTCATGCCAATATCGGTGGTCTCCGACCGTGTGTATGTGTAGTCCAGTTTGCGTCCGGACCCGTTCACGCGTCACGGATCCAATGCGATGTAATATGATTGTGTGGCTTGGCCGATTAGTGCTCGCGGACTCAACGCCTCGTTGCCTTGGCGCGTACATCCCGAGTCTATCGATCTCGTCTTCTACGAGTGGCCTTGATGGTATCTCTTTTTCAAGTGGGTTTCGAGCTTAGATGCGTTCAGCTCTTACCCCGTGGTGCGTGGCTGCCCGGCACGTGCTCTTTCGAACAACCGGTACACCAGTGGCACCCATTCGTAGTTCCTCTCGTACTATACGAACGTTCTCGTCAGATACCGCACACCCCCAATAGATAGCAGCCGACCTGTCTCACGACGGTCTAAACCCAGCTCACGACCTCCTTTAATAGGCGAACAACCTCACCCTTGCCCGCTTCTGCACGGGCAGGATGGAGGGAACCGACATCGAGGTAGCAAGCCACCCGGTCGATATGTGCTCTTGCGGGTGACGACTCTGTTATCCCTAAGGTAGCTTTTCTGTCAGCAATTGGCCGCATCAAGCAGCCGAATTGGTTCGCTAGACCACGCTTTCGCGTCAGCGTCCGTCGTTGTGCCGGACACTGTCAGACTTCCTTTTGCTCTTGCGCTCTTCCTCGGGTCTCCGACCCGAGTGAGGAAATCTTGGGGCGCGCTCGATATCTTTTCAAGCGCGTACCGCCCCAGTCAAACTGCCCGGCTACCAGTGTCCTCCGCCAGGAGTGAGAGTCGCAGTCACCATCGGGTAGTATTTCAATGCTGGCTCGGTGGCCCGCTAGCGCGGGTACCTGTGTAACGCCTCCTACCTATGCTGCACAATGGCGACCACGTCTCAGTGACAGCCTGCAGTAAAGCTCTATAGGGTCTTCGCTTCCCCTTGGGGGTCTCCAGACTCCGCACTGGAACGTACAGTTCACCGGGCCCAACGTTGGGACAGTGGCGCTCTCGTTGATCCATTCATGCAAGCCGCTACTAAAGCGGCAAGGTACTACGCTACCTTAAGAGGGTCATAGTTACCCCCGCCGTTAACGGGTCCTTCGTCCCCTTGTAAGGGGTGTTCAGATACCCGCACTGGGCAGGATTCAGTGACCGTACGAGTCCTTACGGATTTGCGGTCACCTATGTTGTTACTAGACAGTCGGAGCGCCCGAGTCACTGCGACCTGCCTCTTCGCGAGGCAGGCATCCCTTATTGCGAACGTACGGGACTAACTTGCCGAATTCCCTAACGTCGGTTGCTCCCGACAGACCTTGGCTTTCGCCGCCACGAGTACCTGTGTCGGATCTCGGTACGGACAGTGTGCTCACCTTTTCACGGGCTCTAGGTTGACCTGACTTGCGCTATCCTGTCATTCGGTCGCTTCGTGCCATTACGGCTTCCACGAACTTCGACAGTTCGACTGGGCGAAAGCCCAGCTCAGGCGGCCCCAAAGCGTCGGCTTTGAGTGCACACTGGCATAGGAATATTAACCTATTTCCCTGTTGTCAGCTTCGACTTACGGGCTGACTTAGGACCGGCTAACCCTCAGCTGATCAGCATTGCTGAGGAACCCTTACTCGTTCGGCCGTCGGGGTTCTAACCCGACTAACGCTGCTACTATGACCAGGATTTTCGTTACTGCACGGTCCACATGATCTCTCGACCATGCTTCCGCCCGAACAGCACGCCAACCTACGGAATCATCCTCTTACGGATGCCGCTAGGTCTCGGTGGTGGACTTGAGCCCCGATCATTTTGGGCGCCTCAAACCTCGGCCGGTAAGCTGTTACGCTTTTCTTAGAGGGTAGCTGCTTCTAAGCTCACCTCCCGGCTGTCTAGGGCTTGAGACCACCTTCGATCGCACTTAGTCCACACTTGGGGACCTTAACCCAGCTCTGGGTTGTCTCCCTCACGGTACACAGGCTTACCCCGCGCACCGGACTCCCTGCGTCAAACGACGTTCGTAGGTTTGGAGTTGGACAGGGGGCGCACTCCTCTCGGAGTGCGGTCCCCCAATCCGTTGCTCTACCCCACGAACTACCTCGGCAGAGGTCATGCTTCGACATGTTTCGGTTGGAACCAGCTGTTTCCGGACTCGATGGGCCTTTCACCCCTAGACGTAGATCACGAGAGGGTATTGTAGGACACCAACTCTAACAGGCCTCCACGTGCCTTTCGGCACGCTTCACCTTGTCCACGCCTAGATCGTCCGGTTTCGGGTCGTGCCCGTTTGACTCCCCGCGCTTGAACACGGTGACCCTCGTCGTAAGACTGCGGTCGTATCGGTTTCCCTGCGCCTTCCCCGATGATCGGGTTAGACTCGTCAAACAGGCACACTCCCTGGTTCGTTTTTCAAAACGTACGACAGAACACCGGCTTCCCGTATGGCTTACTACAGGCTCGCGCCTGATTCATTCGATACGGGACCTTTCGTGCCCTGTCGCTCTATCGCCAACTGATTTCACGCCCTATTGCACCTCCCTTTGTGGGGTGCTTTTCAGCGTTCGTTCACACTACTTGTTCGCTATCGGTCTTGAGGAGTGTTTAGTCTTCGCGGTCGATGCCCGCGATCTTCACGAGGGATATCCAACCCCCGATACTCTGGAACTGACTCGTTCCGTACTCGACGACCTTACGGGACTGTCACCCTGTCTCGTGCTCTATTCCAAGAGACTTCGTGTCGTTTTTCGGGAAGTGATCGTCAGTCCGAACACCACATTGCCCGTAAGGGCTTCGGTTTGGACTGCGTCGCGTTCATTCGCCATTACTTACGACATCACGATTACGTTTTCTTTTCCTGTCGATACTAAGATGTTTCAATTCTCGACGTTCCCCATTGCGCGAAGCAATTGCGGTGGGGATTCCCATTCGGAGATCCTATGTTCTTCGCCTCCGTGCGGCTCCCATAGGCTTATCGCAGCTTGGCACGTCCGTCTTCAGCTCTCAAGCCGAGCGATCCACCAGCTGGCACAGTAGCCACGTTCATCGGATCGGCGTTGCGACAGAGTCGCAACATCGTGACCCGGGAACGGGTCCAGTGGACGCCTGGACTACACGTACACACGGTCGCATCTGCACGCCGGTAGACGGCCGGCCTGCATTGACCCTTCCCACTCACACTTGCGCGGAGTGGTGCATCAGTTCAGTCGTACTCAATCACAGTCCCGTCGCCCACTTAAGGGGAGCGATTCGATGATTGGTACGAGTCATGGACCCACAGGGATTCGAACCCTGGGCATCCTCCTTGCAAAGGAGGCACTCTACCACTGAGCTATGGGCCCACGTCCGCCCAGATGGGCGGACAGAGACATATGTGTTAGCCTCGGTAGTTCTGAGGTGCCCGATCGGCCGCGCGATGGGTCGATCGAACGTGAAAACCGCTGGTGGGTCAGGACAGCGTCCTGATCCCGGTCTGTGGAGGTGATCCAGCCGCAGATTCCCCTACGGCTACCTTGTTACGACTTAAGCCCCCTTGCGAAGCCCAGATTCGACCCGGGAACCGGGCCTCATCCGGACCTCACTCGGGTGCTTTGACGGGCGGTGTGTGCAAGGAGCAGGGACGTATTCACCGCGCCCTTCTGAGGCGCGATTACTACCGAATCCAGCTTCATGAGGGCGAGTTTCAGCCCTCAATCCGAACTACGACCAAGTTTCGGAGATTAGCGTCCCCTTTCGGGGTTGCATCCCACTGTCTTGGCCATTGTAGCCCGCGTGTCGCCCAGCACATTCGGGGCATACTGACCTACCGTTGCCCGTTCCTTCCTCCAGTTTGGCACTGGCAGTCTCCCTAATGTACCCAGCTACCACAAGGGTACTGCTGGCAATTAGGCATGCGGGTCTCGCTCGTTGCCTGACTTAACAGGACGCCTCACGGTACGAGCTGACGGCGGCCATGCACCTCCTCTCAGTGGCTCAGGTAAGCTCATCACACTGACCGTCACTGCACACTGTCGATGCTGGTGAGATGTCCGGCGTTGAGTCCAATTAAACCGCAGGCTCCTCCGGTTGTAGTGCTCCCCCGCCAATTCCTTTAAGTTTCATCCTTGCGGACGTACTTCCCAGGCGGTCTGCTTCACGGCTTCCCTACGGCACATCACAAACTCGTAGTTTGTGACACACCTAGCAGACATCGTTTACAGCTCGGACTACCCGGGTATCTAATCCGGTTCGTGACCCGAGCTTTCGTCCCTCACCGTCGGATCCGTCTTCCAGAGGCGCTTTCGCCACCGGCGGTCCGTCCAGGATTACGGGATTTCACTCCTACCCCAGACGTACCCCTCTGGTCTTCCGGTCCCAAGCCGCGCAGTTTCCACCGGACGCCCGCACGTTAGGCGTGCGGATTTCCCGATAGACTTGCGCGGCCAGCTACGGACGCTTTAGGCCCAATAATAGCGGTCATCACTCGTGCTGCCGGTATTACCGCGGCGGCTGGCACCGGTCTTGCCCAGCACTTATTCTGTAACCTTCCTACGGTTACAAAAAGCGAGGACTATATGCCCTCGCACTCGGAGTCCCCTTATCGCACTGGCGTGCAGTGTAAAGGTTTCGCGCCTGCTGCGCCCCGTAGGGCCCGGTATCTTGTCTCAGATACCGTCTCCGGGCTCTTGCTCTCACAACCCGTACCGATTATTGGCACGGTGGGCCGTTACCCCACCGTCTACCTAATCGGCCGCAGCCACATCCTATGGCGCCGGAGCGTTTCTGATTCCCCGCACTTCCAGCGTGGGAATCGTATTCCGGATTAGTCTCAGTTTCCCGAGGGTATCCGGATCCATAGGGTAGTTTGGCCACGTGTTACTGAGCTATCTGCTACGAGTACAAACTCGTACAACTAGCATGGCTAAATCGGACTCCAATAGCAATGACCTCCGGCAGGATCAACCGGAATGCTATATACTCCCGACCATTGTCGGGAGGGTTCTTGGCGGTGAATGTTAAGATACACACTCACACATAAATGGGTCCACGTTCGGTGACCCTAGATCGTCGACCGATCAGGCGACACCGAACTACCAAGGCTAACATCAGACCCCCTCTGTATGGCGGACCACAGGGGTGAGGTCCTCATCTTCTGCGTATTATTCGATAATCCCCGGTTCATACATAAGGCCTTCGAACCACTTCTCCAACGAGTGGGATTCACACCCTACGTTAAACGAAATCTGGAAGTTTTCCAAACAGCGCTCGAGCGTCGAACCCATTTTCTAACGCCAGATCCAGCTCGAGAGTCAGACCTACTGAGAAATCAGTTCGAAGATTCATCGGACGGTTCGAGGCCGGGCGGAAGTCCAAGATGTTTGACGCCAGTCTGATCATCGATTTGGAATCGGTACAGTTTGGTTTTTGATTCTGTGCTGGCCTGTTCGAACACGTCAGGGCGCCACCGCAACTCCATTTCATCGAGGATCGCATCTCGTTCGCTCTCCGGAACGTCGGCGATCGTTCCAGTGAGAAGGACACTCATCCAATTAAACGGCGTATCCGCGCGATATACCAAGAATCGAGCGACGTCGGTGCGGTCCGTTAGTTCCGCTTTCCGACTGCTGTGACCAAGGACGTACACGATGTAGAGACACGATTCCCCATCGAACCAGAATGACATCGGACGCATAACTGGGACATCATCGGTTGGAAGCCCAAGTACCCCGACGCTCTGACTCGAGAGAAATCCCGAGATTTCATCGTCATCCATTCGAGTCATGCCGTAGTCGCTGAGTCCATCGACAGTCATCACGTACCGAGAACGGGCCGAACCGTCTAAGGTGTTTGTCGGATTTTCACATACTGTTCGACGACGCAGAATCCATTCGAAAACGACGGGTTGCGACCGACCAGTAGCATGTTGAGGTGTTATACTGGAACCATTGCTCTCGGGAGTAACCACTACGGTCGGATGCCAACGGATAGAGAAACTGAACGACTGGGTGGACATTCATCAAGGCAGAGGATTTTTCACAAAGAGCAGCAGCCATACACTATGGACGACGAAACGGTCGGGATCGGCCTCGTACTCGTCTCTGCGATCGGGTTCGGTACACTCGGTATCTTCGGCGTGTTTGCCGCCGAGGAGGGAATTTCGATTCCAACGGTGCTCGCACTTCGGTTCAGCATCGCAACAGTCGTCGTCTGGACAGTCCTCCGCCTTCGAGGGCAATTTCGGTTTCTTACTGGGCGGACGCTCGCGATCGCGCTTGCGCTCGGCGGCATCGGGTACGCCACACAGAGTGGTCTCTACTTCTTTGGTCTCGAGTTCATGACGGCTGGAATGGTCGCGATCGTCCTCTATACCTATCCGGCGTTCGTCGTCTGCATCGTTGCGATTACGAATCCGGATCGTGTGAATACACGCCTGCTGCTCGCACTGGTCCTCTGTATCGGTGGTGTCGTATTCATTACCGGCGCAGATCCCGCAGGAGTCGACCCTCGAGGAATCGTGATCGTTCTCGGTGCGGCACTTGCATACTCGTTGTACATCGTCGTGAGCCAGCGGGCGCTGACAACGGTCGATGCCGAGGTGCTGACGGCGTTCGTGCTGCCCGCCGCAGCAGGAAGCTTCGTCGCGTTCGGCGTTGGAACGGAGACGCTGGCGATGCCGGGAACTGCCACGGGTTGGGGTGTCACCGTTGCGATCGCGATTTTCGCGACGGTGATACCTGTCCTCACGTTTTTTGCTGGGATCGCAAAGATCGGAGCGAGTCGAGCAAGCATCATCAGTACTGCTGAACCAGTTGTCACGGTTGTGTTGAGCGTGCTCGTATTGGAAGAGCCGGTGACGGTCGTGACGGTTGTCGGTGGAACACTCGTCCTCGCGGGCGTGATCATCATTCAGCGCGAGAATTCCTGAGAAGGGTCCGTCGTTACCACGAGATTTGAAATCGATGCACTAATATGTCACACCACCATGTCCGCTGTTCTCAGTCAGAAGTGGTAGCCGACAAGAGGGAAGGGTAAACAGAGGAACAACAGCGGACATGGTGGTGTTGGGAACGGGCAGTCACGATCGCCGGTGTCACCGTAGCGGGGCGTGCGCACAGACAAGAACCGTATCAGAGAGATTATAGCGAGATTAAAAAAAAGGGCCCAACGGCCGACTAGGTCGTCATCTACAGTACCCGTTCCTAAGCCGTGCGACTATCACGGATACATACTGTATCGGTCTGAGAGAGCATAATAGTGTAGTCATCGACGGCAAATTCGATAGTAAACGAGGTATCGAAGTCCTTCGCATGACGGTGGAAACTGATCAGCGCATCCGGATTGATCTGCTCGTACAGCGGCTCAAGTTCGGTGACAGGAACGTTTTCGAGTGCGGCCAAGCCCCGTAGAATCGTTTCCACTATCGACTCCGGATCCTGCCGTTCGGTCTGAATTTCGACCTGAGTATCGTTCTGGAGCCGGTCGTGATGATCCATGAGCCGCCTTGTACTTGGATAGTAAAGAAATTTACTGCAGATATTTTGATTTTAGTTCAATATATGGTGTTTTTCCGAACTCAGTTCCATACGACTACTGAGCAGCGAATGGTGGAAGCTAGTTGCAGGGATTCAACAGCCTCGTGGTATTGTTTCATCACGCGCGTTAGGGTGATGGAGATGAGCAAGTACTACAAACACAACAGAAAAGTGCCCGACTCGAGCCACACGAGCACAACTTACGTCTGCTGACGTGTCTCGAGAATCTGCTCGGGAACTTCGTCGATATGCTCGAGTGCGACTTTCAACACTGCGTCGTGGACTTCGCGCGTTTCGTCGTCACGAATACCCATCCGCCGGAGTTCGGGCGTGACCGTGATCCCCAGTTGATCCTCAAGTTCGTCCCATGTCTCGCCGCGGGCATACAATGGTCGCTGGCGGACGGCACTGTATTCGAACGCTGGACCAGGCACTGCATCGTCGTCACGTGGTTGTTCGGACGAGGTTTGAGTCGACGTCAACGCCGGTTGGGCCGAGTCATCGTCAGGTGCGTGGGTTGGTGTCTCGGCGGTCGCGTCGATATCGTCACCATCGTCGACTTCGTCGGCCGCAGAGTCGTCATCGTCAGTCCCAAGGTCATCGAACGGATTCGTCATCGATCGATCCCTCCATTGGCAACGATCGCTGCGAGTTCCGCGTAGTGTTCGATCTGGTCGCTCTCGGGATCGTACTCCTGAAGCGGCTTGTTTTCTTGCAGTGACCGTGAAAGCGATGAGCGGCGTCGAATGCCCGGTTTCGGCGCCGGTATCTCACCAGCATCGATCTGTTCGAACTCGGTAGCCGTAATGCGGGCAAACGACGGAACAGCCTCGCTGAGTGGCTGGCCGGGGTTCACTTCATAGCTCGCCGTGTTCAGGTTCTCGAGCAGCTCTCGATCCTCAGTTTGTTGGTCGATGCGGTCCGAGAGTTTGTTCGGGACGACCGCGAGAACGTCGACGTCGATGTATTCACGAGCTGGTTCGATGAGTCGCTCCATCGTCCGTTTGTACCCACCAATCGAACTCGATCCCGGTTCGATCGGAATCATGACGTTGCCCGTCGCGACGAGTGCGTTGTTGTTGAGCATCCCCGGATACGCAGGGCAGTCGAAGACAATGTAGTCGTACTGCTCGCCGAGAAGCGGATCGACGATCTTCGATTTCACACGAGCCGAGCCCTGCATTGCACCGGCGAGGTCTTTCTCGACGTCCTCGAGCGTGTTCGACGACGGCAGCAGATCGAACCCGTGCTCGGTCGGCTGAATGAGATCGTGCGGCGTCGCCGTTCCCTCGAGAATGACATCGCCGAGATTTATCTCGCCTTGGTATGCATCCTCGAAGCCGAGTCCGTTAGTCGCGTGACCGTTCGGGTCGAGGTCTGCGAACAACGTCTCGCCGCGTTCGGCAAGCTGTCGGGCGAGATTCATCGAGGTCGTTGATTTACCGACGCCGCCTTTCAGGATAACGACACTTACTGCGCGTGGCTCAGTTTCTGTTGCCATAGTGGGGTCCTCCGCCGCGATAGCAATAGGCACCTATTGTAGATAGAATGCCTGCTTCAGCGGACATTCAGTCTATCTTTACGATCACTCTTAATTCTACCGTAGGTAGCTCCAATAGGTGGCTCAGCTCCAATAGGTAGCATAGGTAGTTGAGGTTTAGTAGTTGAACTACCTTAGGTAGATAAGGTACCTATTGTACCGAGTATAGCTATTGTGCCTGTTTCAGCTCGCTATGGAAGTTTTGCTTCCCCAGCTGGTGCCGCTCTCGAGAAAAAGTGGGCGAACTGCTGATCGTTCATCGGCAGCAGCGTTCGCTCGAGAGCACCGTCCGCATCGGCATATTGCCCCAAGAGTTTATCGTTCACGTGAACGAGAGCGTACCCCCTAACTAACTCACCCCGTAACTATATATTATAGATCGTTATAGATCGTCTCGGATAATGAAGGCAGTAATGCTAGAAGAGTTCCAGGAACCGCTGGAAGTCCACAACGTCGAACGTCCCGAACCCGAATCGCATGGTATCGTCGCCGAAGTCGACGGCTGCGGTGTCTGTCGAAGCGACTGGCACTGCTGGCAGGGGGATTGGGATTGGTTTGGATACAGACCGGATCCGCCACACATTCTGGGACACGAGCCCTGCGGAACCGTGGTAGAAGTCGGCGAAGACGTCGAAACAGTCTCCGAAGGAGACCACATCGCAATTCCGTTCAATTTCGCGTGCGGAAAGTGTGAACTCTGTCGAAACGGCCGCGAGAACATCTGCGAAAATCACATCGGACTCGGATTCATGAACGAGGCACCGGGTGCCTTCGCAGAAGAAGTCCACGTCCCAAACGCCGATATCAACGCAGTCCCGCTCCCAGACGAGATCGATCCGGATACAGCCGCCGGAATCGGTTGCCGATTTATGACGTCGTATCACGGGATGGCCCACCGAGGAGATGTGGGCAACGGGGAAGACGTCGTTGTCCATGGGCTCGGTGGGGTCGGGTTGTCCGCGGTCCACATCGCGGATGCGCTTGGTGCGAACGTAATCGGCGTCGACCTCTTCGAAGACAAACTCGAAAAAGCCGAACAACTCGGTGCCGTCACGACGGTCAACGCCTCCGAAGTGGACGATCCAGCGAAGGAAGTCCGCGATATCACGGATGGTGGTGCTGACTGCTCGGTTGACGCACTCGGAATCGCGACTACGTGCCAAAACGCAGTCAACTCACTCGCAAAAGGCGGCCGCCACGTCCAAATCGGACTGACGACAGCTGAAGAAGAAGGGCAAGTCATGCTACCAACGGACGATTTCGTCGCGAAAGAAATCGATTTCCGAGGCTCGCTTGGGTTGCAACCCTCGCGCTACCCCGAAATGCTCGATATGATCAAGACCGGAAAAATCGATCCCAGCAAACTTGTCTCCGAAACGATCAGTATCGAGGAGGTTCCGGATACGCTGGCGGCGATGAACGACTACGATACGATGGGGATCCCAGTCTGTAGTGAGTTCTGAGTGAGACTGGCGTTCACCCAGTTTTGTACGGTCGTACCGAAGGCGACTACCGTCGCTGATCAACGTTTCAATCAACTCGAGCGTGCCCGCGTACGTGACGTACCCCTCACTGCCTTACGTCAGTTAAAATACCGGCATAGAGCCGGTATCTGAGCCCCCTCCGGTGGTGGTGTGTCAATCGAAGGGCGATCAGAGACCAGAACCGTCGGCCGGACCGACCAACGTCCAGTCAGTGGCGAGAATACGATGAGATCTCGTATACGTGACGAATTCTGTCTGAAACGACCGAATTCCGCCCCTCTCGCCAAGTAGGCAATTCGGTCGACCCTCAATAACTCTGTTGGAGTAGCGAAACCGAGATCCAAGACCCACTACCAACTATTCATAAAACTTAACAGTCCGAGAACCAGCACCGACACCACCATGTCCGCTGTTCTCAATCGACAGCCAACAGCCAGACAAGAACAGCGGACATAGTGGTGTTGGGCAACGTGGCCATACAAACGCTCGAAAGAGCCGATTCGAGGGCAAGAAACTAATCCTACCGTACTTGCTTCACGACTGTCGTCGTTCGCTCCCTGTTGCTTCTTGAAAGAGGGACTTGAGACCAATTTCCAGAACGGACGGATTGAAACGAGAGCAGTCAGTAAAACTCAGTCAGCGACGTGTTCTCATCAACCGAATCAATCTCGGCGAGGTGATCCTGAAGGGAATCATGAATTCCAACATCGTCAAGAACCTCATCTAGCGCAGAGAGGACGAGGTCGAGATCCATATCAAGCGTGTACTCACGGTATGTTCCCCCACGGCGTCCTTCGTTTCGCTCGGTGACCGAAACGAGTCCAAGCATTGCGAGTTCAGAGAGATGATCACGCATCCGACGTGGGACGAGTGGATCGCGACCGGCACGCTGGGCAAAACTCGTGTAACGTGGTCGGACATCTCGAGATCGAATCGGCGTCTCACCCTGAAGGTGAAGCGTGAGCAACGAATACAAAACGAGATGGCCGTGTTGAGTGAGTCCGCTAATGCCTTCTTCGATACGGCCACGCTCCAGGTCGTGACGGCCAGATTCGACGTGAGTTTCGGTGACAGTGGTCGTCCCTTCTTCCTCTCGAGCGAGATCCCCTGCTTTCATCAACAGATCGATCGACTGTCGGGCGTCGCCGGCGTCTTTCGCCCCGTAGGCTGCACAGAGTGGAATAACTGCATCGTCGAGCACATCGTCGTGGAACGCAACAGCAGCACGCTGCTCGAGAATCTTTTGGAGGTCGCCTGCATCATAGGCAGGGAAGTGGATTTCCTGTTCACACAGAGAACTTTTGACCTTTGGCGAAAGATCGTCGCGAAATGAGAAATCGTTCGAGATTCCGATAATCCCGATCTTCGCGTCGGAGAGATTGTTGTTCGCACGGGCGCGAGGAAGTTGATAGAGGATCGAATCGTCTTCAACGTGATCAACCTCGTCGAGGACGATGAGATTGGTGCCGGCGATTTCGTCGAGATCCTCCCACAACATCTCATAGACGGTCGCCCGCGGATACCCGGTTGTACTAATCTGATTCGTTTCGTCCCGGAGTTCGTTGACGAGGCGCGTCGCGATCTGGTAAGAAGAGGTGAGCCCATCGCAGTTTAGGAACGTAAGATGGAGGTCGATATCGTCGTACTGACTTGCGTCTTCCTCGAGATGAGAGAGGAGATAACGGGTTGCTGCAGTCTTTCCGACACCGGTTTTACCGTAGAGAAAGACGTTGTTCGGTTGCTCACCGTTGATTACCGGCTGAAGGGCAGTCTGGTACATCTGGATTTCTTCGTCACGGCCAACGAGCTGTTCAGGCTGATAATCCTCCCGCAGTGCATCCCGGTTGTTGTAGATTTCTGTATCCCGCTCGAACAACCCCACTCGTGATCACTACACGACTGTTCGGCAGTAGGATTTATAAAACCACCGTGTCCGCAGTGTCCGCTGTTCTATCTATTTATTACATTCGCCGAAACACACCCCCCCCACTTTGTCCGCAGTAACTAGCTGAAAAGGTGGGGTGGGGTGAGAGATTGTACGAGAGTTCTTAGAAGAGGAAAGTTTTAGTATGATACAACGAGAGCTAGTCCGTACTGCAACTGCATCTTATTTTTGATGGCTGTAGAGTAATAGATCAATATTGAACGGCGGCAATCTAAACACGTTCTCAACCACCCCACCGCTGTTCACACAAGAACAGCGGACAAAGTGGGGGGAGGGTGTGGAGCGACTCTTTCACTCGGAAAACGCTCGTTTGTTGCGCTCACTTTCAGCAGTCTCGCTTGCTCTGTAGCAGACTGGATCGTTCAGTACCTACGGCTAAATCCTATGTACAGCTCTCAATAAGCCAAAGATAAGCATCTCTACCTTCTGCTCTTTCTCACTCTCTATTATCGTCTGCCCTCTTTCATCCTTGTTTGAGTACGTGTCTCTATGGTCCACCACACCACTATGTCCGCTGTTCTTGCCAACGAGTAACGAAAAAACAGCGGACATGGTGGTGTGTTCTGGTGTACGCTGTTCGCTTTGCTTGCCACACTCATGTTGTCCCTTTCGCTCACCAGCACTAGGAACGGGCCGATTAATCGTTAATGCCGATCGACTCGTATCGATCTCAGCGTGAGCCGTCTAGAACAGTAAGAAGAGTACTTGCTCGATTGGTTGCACGGTACTTTCGCCATCGGCCGTCTTTCCGCTTTGTCACGAGCCCGGCATCGACGAGTTTCGAGAAGGCGTGGCTCACAGCGCTGTCGCTTACATCGACGAGGGGTGTGATCTCACAGACACACAGTTCCTCGTCAGCTTCGACCAGCAACCGCACGAGTTGGTACCGTGTTTCGTTCCCGAGTGCTGACAACGTTTGTACATCGTTCGAAACGACATCCTCATCGAGCAATTCCTCGAGTCTGTCGAGGTCTTCGAGTCGTGCTTGTAGATCCTCGTTCCGACACTCGCCAAGTTCGTCCTCGAGATAACGACGAAGTCGATCGGCTGTTTCAGACATTGTATATCAGTTGTTGATTTCTTCAAATAAGCGTTCTGCAGCCGAATAGGACTGTCTTGATGATGTACGTCGACCGTATGAACGCTGTCCGGAAGTGCGGCGACTGGGAAGTATGGGTGGAATCTTCGTGACGGGTATCCGTCACCAAGCGAAAGAATCCTTACTCCGATCTCGAGAGCTTCACTCCTTGCAGCGGGAATATAAAGCGAAGTATGGCGACATCTCCGCTGCCCATGCAGAACTGGCGTGTAAACTCTTCGAGCAGCCATATCTCAATGCGAACGCTGCAAAGGAACTACTCGACGTAACGAGTCCAACGGCCTATCGAGCGATCGACCAACTGGAGGATGCAGGAGTACTCGAGCAAATAACCGGGAAGAAACGGAACCGCGAATATCGAGCCCGAGAGATCTTCGAGATTCTCGAGCTGCCACCACGGACGTATTGATCCAGCAGTTAGCAGTTTCTTTTTGACCCGCGTGACTTCCTCTTTCGACAAGGTGACATCCTCTTCGCCGTAAACGAAGAAGGATCGAAGATCCCTCAGGCAGCCGGTCTCTGCCCAACGACGACGACGACGAGGCATCCCGCACTGCAGGTAGGATAGCCCATTCTCCGAAACTGTGTGGGGTGTGGCTCGAATTCATGTAGCATTATGAAGTTTACAAACTACTACTGAAATCGAGTTTTATGGCTACAACGCTCGAGGCGAGTGTATTCGGCAGAGGAGTGCAGAAACAGATCCTACTTTAGATTAGGCGAGTAATTACAAGTACCATTATTGTCTCCGATACCGTACGATCATCTGAGTCGATGGATTCCAGCAATTCCGGGGCTATACATCAGGAGACGCCGCTCGAGGACGTGTTGTCAGCGTGTCTCGAGAACAAAGGGACACTCTCGCCGAACTACCGCCAGAACTTCGAGCGGGTCGTCACCGACTGGATCGGATTCTGCGAGCGCCGCGACGTCGAGACGATCGGCGCTGTCACCGATCGAACGATGGCTGGCTACGCGAGCCATCTCGCACGGCGTATCGAAGCCGGCAAATCCAACGATGTCGACGGTGGGATCACCGAGACGACGGCCTGGACGTACTACGATTACGTCTCGGCGTTTCTGTCGTGGGCTGTCAAATGGGGCTACATCGCCGACAACCCAGCTGAGAAAGCACAGGCTCGAGATAGCATGCCCGACCGCCCCTCGAGTGGCGAGTACGACCGACAGTTCTGGCAGCCCGAACAGCGACAGACGATTTTGGAGTACGTCCGACGGCGTGCTGCCAGCGCCTATCGAGATCCCATCGCCCCGAAACCGATCTTGCACAAGCGCCTTCGCGATCGCGCACTCGTGGCCACAATCGCCTTTTCGGGCGTCCGTGGTGGCGAGGTCCTGAAGGATCCGGCCGACTCGCGCCGAACAGGGTTGCAATGGGACGACGTCGATCTCGAGGAGGGTGTCTGCTGGATTCTCGGCAAGAACCAGAACCGTGAGCCAGCCCAACTTCCCGGACAGGTCGTGGGACCGCTCGAGCGTTGGCGTGATGCCTACGACCCGCCACGCGACGAGTGGCCGGTCTTCCCTTCGATGCACGTCCCGACGCTCTCGAGGCGAATTCGGGCGGCGCTTGGCGCTGCCGAACGCGATCGGCTGGTTGCCCAGCGCCATCACTGGGAGATCGCGCTCGAGTACGACGTTACTCCCCCTACAATTACGACCGAAGGTGGCCGGTCCGTGTTGAAACGACTGAGCAAAGAGGCGGACGTTCCTGGGTTGGCGCTCGAGGACGGTGAGTATCTCACGCTCCACGGAGGCCGTCGTGGCGTCGGCGAACTCCTGTACCGAGAAGTGAGCCACGAACAGGCCCAGCGGACGCTTCGCCACGCTGATCCGCAGACGACAAGTGAAATGTACTCTCACATCGAAACGAGCGAATTAGCCGAGGACAACACGGCGGTGTTCGAAAACGAGTAATCCTTTCTATCGTGAAGATAGACCTCGATCGGAAATACTCGTTACACTGTCCACTGCTATATCGAACGACTGCTCAAGGAACACGAACATGTAGTGGTAGATGACCTTCGACTGCAGCGGAACTCATTCAGTTGCACTCGTCGGCCATTCTCGAGAGTCGGATCGGACAAATCCGAGTAGTATCCGTCGGCGCTTTTCCATCTCGTCGAGGGAGGTTTCGAACTCTTCGTCCGATACGGTCGGAATACCCGCTGTGCTGAGAGCGCATAGATCCGGCGACGGAGGAGGATCGTCAGCAGAGTCAACAAACGCCTCGTGAAGCGTTTCGAGGTAGTTCTCGATACTTTTGCGAGCGTTCCGAATCACGATCTCGTTTGGTCGATTGCGTTCCGGGACGCCGAATCGAATGAGTGTCAGGGCTTCATCCAGCACTGCGATTTCTACGGCTGGCGCTCGATCGGGCTGTGCACTGTGAAAGTAATGGAGGACGGGGTAGGCGTTGTGGTTCTCTGTCAGGAGCGTAAGCTGCGTTACGAACGAATCCAACAGCAGGTCAAGTTCTTGGAACTCCTCACCGTTCCAGGCTGTTTGGACGATCTCCTCGCCGTTCGTGCCGAATCCGCTCACGTTGTTGGCGAACGCACGCTTCTGGGTGACTGCATCGAGAACTGAAAGCGTATAGGTAACACTCAGTGTCACGAAGAGCAATCCGCTTCCTGCTGCGAGTATCGTGATGAGTTGCCAGATTCCCTCCTGTGGAGCAAAATCACCGATACCTAACGTAAAAACCGTATATCCAGTGAAATAGACCCGGTCGGACCACGACACAGGGCCGCGGTTGAGTGTATCAGTGAATGCACTCTCGGCTCCAGCGAAGATCAACGTCCACCCGCTCCAGAGCAACACGATCCATACTGCGAGGCTCAGTACGAAGATTAACGGTCCCGAGAGACTGAGTAGTCGTGAATTCTGGGTGCCGATCCATCGGAGTGATCGCCACGTCCATGCCATCAGCCGAGACGTGAGTGGACCAGCGCCACCCTCAACCCAAAGTGTCGTCCAGAGGAGATCGATGACGGTACCAAAGAGGAAGACAACGCCGAGAGTGAGATAGACGAGAGACATCTATGGCTGTTTGTTGATAGAACTCTGGTTGTGTGCTATTCGTGATCGAACTGGTGGTAAAGCAGGTATCGTGTAGCTTTTGAGTCGTATAGAAATTATACCCGGCTAGTGAAGACACGACTCAACAGCTACAGCGCTCTAGTGTTGTGCAAGTACCGTGGAAACTGAGTGTACCACGAACTCGAGTCGTGATTGGACCGGCCACGATGTGAACATGTACAAACACCATCCGATTGTGGCCTCGAGGACGGGGGAGGCACGTATTCTCGGTTGTGAGCGACGAATCAACGGAGCGGCTGATGTGTTTCTTTCAGGTTTCGTCCCCTCCGGAACCGTCGGCAGACGGAGTACAACCAATACCACAAGCTCACACGGGAGCGGAATCCGGAGGTACTTACGTCTGGAAAGTCGCCATTCACGTAACCGAAAGAGGCGCTGTCCTTGGCTCAGCTGGGACCGTACGTTCGATTTTGGGACCGCCACGGATGTGATCAAATCGCTTGCTCACGGTACCGAACGTTTTCGTTCTCACACGAACAGCCCTTTGGGCTGTATGGCTGTGTCACCCGGATTGCTATGATCGGGTCCATCAATGGAAATTGAAATTGCTACGATTGGCGGCTACGAGGAAGTCGGTCGACAGATGACTGCTGTCCGCGCCGGTGACGACATTGTGATCTTTGACATGGGACTGAACCTGTCAAAGGTCCTTATTCACGACAACCTCCGGACAGAGGGGATGCACAGTCTCGACCTGATCGACATGGGTGCAATCCCCGACGACCGGGTAATGAGCGACCTGGAAGGTGATGTTCGAGCAATCGTTCCAACCCATGGTCACCTCGACCACATCGGTGCGATCAGCAAACTCGCTCACCGGTATGACGCCCCCATCGTTGCGACACCATTCACACTCGAACTGGTGAAAGGAGAACTCGAGGACGAGCAGAAATTCGGCTCTAGCAACGAGCTGATTCAGATGGACGCGGGCGAGACGATGCAAATCGGCGAACACGGCTGTGAACTCGAGTTCGTCAACGTCACGCACTCGATTATTCAGGCGATCAACCCCGTCCTTCACACCCCTGAAGGAGCGATCGTCTATGGGCTGGATAAACGCATTGACCACACACCGGTTATCGGTGAACCGATCGATCTGAAACGCTTCCGAGAGATCGGTCGCGAGGGGAACGGTGTTCTCTGTTATATCGAGGACTGTACGAACGCGAATAAGAAGGGACGGACACCCTCCGAAAACGTTGCTCGTGAGAGTCTTCGGGATGCGCTCTACAGCATGGAAGACTACAACGGTGGTATCGTCGCTACCACGTTCTCCAGCCACATCGCGCGGGTCAAATCGATTATCGAATTCGCCCGAGAAATTGGCCGGAAGCCGATCTTGCTTGGTCGATCTATGGAGACGTACTCGGGGACTGCAAAGCAGATCGGTGTCGAGTTCCCATCCGATGTCGAGATGGTTGGCTACCGTCGATCGATCGACCAGACACTCGAGCGGATTATGAACGACGGGAAAGGTAATTTCCTCCCAGTCGTCACCGGTCATCAGGGCGAACCTCGAGCACTGCTTACACGGATGGCTCGTGGAGAAACGCCGTACGACCTCGATGCTGGTGACAAAGTCGTGTTCTCCGCACGAGTGATTCCTGAACCGACGAACGAAGGACAACGGTACCAAGCGGAAAAATTACTCGGAATGCAAGGAGCACGTGTTTACTCCGATATCCACGTCTCCGGACACCTCCGTCAGGAAGGTCACTATACCATGCTCGATGCGCTCCAGCCACAGCACATCATCCCTGCTCACCAGGATCTGAGTGGGTTTTCGGGATATGTCGACCTTGCTTCCAATCAGGGATACACGCTCGGTCGGGATCTACACCCGACCACGAACGGAAACATCATTCAACTGAATTGATCTGAAATAGTACGGCAGATTTGTTTCCCTCTCGCGGAGCAAACGGATGCTACCATTGCTGAAAACGCCCGATAGCTATGGGACCTATATCCCGTTTGAACTGGTCGAGGCGAGTTCGGTCCCGAAACGGCTGTCGATACGGTTCGGCAACCTTTCGGAAAAACTCAGTTGAACCCCTGTATCCAAATCATCACTGAGTCCACCTGATCTCGTACTCGAGTTCGTACCGTTCTTCGCCAGTTTCCGAATCTGTGAGTCGTTCCAGTTCGACTTCGAACATTGGGTTCTCGGGGACAGTAACCTCTTGTTCTGTGTCTGCACTTTCTAGGTGGACCGATCCGGATTCGATCTGTTCGGCAGCGGCGACGAGCGCGTCGGCGATCTCGGCTCTTGTCTGTGATTCTTCGGTCTTGAAAAGTTCTTCTTCAGGCATCAGTTCGTACCACAGCAGTTCGCGCATTAAAGGTTCCAGCAGATTTCCTCGATTTGATTATACGATAACTACACTTGCTGACACGGATGTCTCGTATATGTATAACGTAATACTATTTGGAAACCGTCGAATCATGTCATTCGTCATAACCGGCCGGAGAATGCAAACTAGTCGTCGCTCGTTTTCGCTGGAGGTGTGTAGTCTCCGCCAACGGATTTCCCGAAAAACATCTCGCGAAGCGAGAGTTGGTAGTTTTGTTCCTGATAGGTTCGTTCGACTGCCTGGAAGTAATTGACCACCGTCACGAGCAACACGCCGCCGATCGTGTTTCCGAGAAGGACGGGGAGCACGAATTCGAACGCACCCGTCGCGAGTGCCAATTCTCCTTGGAACACCAGAAACATCGCTTCGGTAGCGGAGACGACGACGTGGAAGAGATTACCAAGTGGAATTGCGAGAAATGCGATATAGATCATAAACAACCGTGACGTCGTATCCTGTGCCGCGTAATCCAGCCAGACTACTCCTGCGACGATAAAACCAGCAAAGACGGCTTTGAAAAACAGGTCCCACCACGCCGTTGCAACGCCCTTTTCAGCGATACCAACCGCCGTTGTCATCACTTCCGGAGAGAATACTCCCGTTGACGCGAGGATAAACGCTCCCAGTGTTCCACCAGCGAGGTTTCCAATCAATACGATCGTCCAAACGGTGAGCAATGCTGGAACGCTTGCTAATCGCTCGAGAACGAGTGCGACTGGTGGCAGTGTATTCTCAGTATACAGTTGGTAATCACCGAGAATGATGTAAATGAAGCCCAATGGATAGAGTAGCGCACTCGCAACTGGTGCACCACCGGTTGCATCCGTCAGAGAAGCGTAGATCATGAACGTGAGCGTGATCGCAAAGCCCGCAGCTAATGCGCTAAAAAACAGTTCTCGCGCGCCAGTCGAAATTTCTTCGTCTGCAGCAGCGACGATCCGATGAAAGATCTCATCCGATGAAAACCGATCGCGGACAACGGCACCGGCGGCCGGTGCGCCACTTCGTGATCGCTCGACGGCTTCCCGGATAGACTCGCCCTGCTCTGAGTCATCCGATACTGACGTATCCTGTGCGGACTCCCTGTGCTTTTGCTCACTGGCGTTCATGCTGGCGGATTCGGGGTAGTTCGCATAAAGGTGTCGTCACACCGCTAAGAAACCCATCATTGATATTCCTGTTTTCGAACTCTCCGACTCACTCTCGGATGATACTGTTCACTCGGAGAGTAAAGCAATTCGTTTCAACGATGCGTTTGCAAATACAAGTGTCTTACAAACGGATCTCAGAGTATCACTCGTCACCGGTTTCCAGTTCGAACTGCGCGTTCTCAACGACGCTGTTGAGGACAACGCTGGTGTTCGACTGGTTGATATCAGGATCGGAAAGCAGTGTCTTGATTTTCTCGTTCATATCATCAGTGTCTTTGAACTTTCCGACGGCGATCACGTCGTAGTTCCCGGTCACTTCGTAGACGGAGACCATTTGTTTGTGTTCCTGAAGTGTCTCCGTGATCTCGGGAAGGGCACTCCCCTCAGCTTTGAGTTGCATAATCGCCGTCACGTCGTACCCCGCCTTGTCGTAATTAACGACCGGTGCGTATCCCTCGATTACGCCTTCCTCCTCGAGATCGGAGAGGTGGTTCGAAATAGTTGTAACAGAAACATCCAGTTCCTCGGCAAGACTCCGCAGGCTCGCTCGTCCATTTCCAAGTAACGCGTTAACCAGATCCGAATCGAGATGTTCATACGTCATATAATTCTCTACTCTCTACATATATTAGACTATTTCGAACAGTAGATTCGAAATGTACGATAAAAAATTGCTGTCTTTTTGCAATGGTTCCGTCGCTAACGCGAAGACGCTTTATAATTATACATATTTTGACTGTTTTATTTGTACTAAAAACATCGGTGGATTTTAATGAAGGGCAGATCTGTTACGCTCATCAAGGACGTTCTCTCACCACTCAGAGAGCGCATCGGATCCATGGAACCACATCAAAATCACGAGGAAGGATGTGACACCAGTCAGCGCGAACGCACCACCGATGTAAAATACTGATGCCATACTCACCTCGTACATGAGCCAACCACCGAGTAACGGTGCGATGACGCTTCCTGGTCGCCAAATAAGTTCGCGAATCCCGAAACTCGAGGCGACGCCACCATCGTCGGTCCCTTCGTCAGCAAACAGCGCCATACTCGCGGGTTCACGGAAACTGTCTGCGATACCCAGCAATCCTGAGAGCGCAACCAATGGAAGAAATGCCGGAGAAACGTTGCCGAATAACGTGAGTTGAGCCGGCACTGTCTCGAGCGGCAGCCACGCAGGAAGCGTTGCACTCGCCATCGCTGCTGGGAGGACCACGGAGAGCTCTGCAGGGAAGCCAAGTACGGTTCCAATCGCTGGTGAAAACGGAACAGCTAGCGCGATTAGACCGTATGCTGCTCCCCCAGCGAAGACGAACACCGCTCGTCCGTAGCTATCCGAAAGCCGTCCTGTGAAGGGCTGACAGCACATATTGGTAAACTTCTCGGCAACCACGGTGAGCGCAACTGCGAGACCACCGTAGGCCAAGCCACCTTCGGCTGCGGAGACACCAGCGAAGATCGGTACCCACGTTCGCACGAGTGTGACCGAAAATGCGTACTGGAAGCGAAAACTCGAGAGTGTGAGTATTCGACGGTTGAGCGCCAGACCGGTAAATGGAAATCCGTGGATGCGCGTCTCATCCGGCTCAAGGTAAACGACTGTCCCAGCCCATGCGACGAGCACGATCCCGACGATGATCGAAAAAATATGGCCGAAGCCAAACGCCTCATAGAGCGTTCCCGCGCTAAGGCTCCCGATGATGGAGGCGGCAAAGCTCGCTGCGTTGGCCTTGCCGATGTAGTTCGCTCGAGTCCCGGCGTCGGCAAGCTGTCCGACGAGTGAGAGTGTCATCAATCCGGTTCCCGTAACGACGATTCCTTGCAGCCCTCGAATCGCGATAAACGACGCACTTGAATCGACGATTGGAAACAGTGCATAGACGACGATACCGATTCCAAGGATTACGAGCAACACGGTCCGTTTGTCGAATCGGTCGCCGGCCCACGCAACAGGAACAACAGCGAGTGTCTGGGCGAAAGTAAACCCTGTCGCGTAGAGGCCAACGATGAGTCCGGCACCGATCGTCAACCCCAGGATCGTCGTGTCGGTCGGCTCGAGCGTATTGATATAGTACGGCAAGAGCGTGATCAGCGTGACAAAACCGAACCCCTCTGCGAACCGAGCAAGATAAAGCGACCAGAACTGCAGGCGTTCCTTGTTCACGGCGTACCTTTCAAATATGGGGAAAAGGCGTTTCGAAACGACGAATATACACTGTAGGGTCTGCTCCGTTCGACTCTGCACACTTGTCCGCACGGATTTTAGACACTCTTTCTCCTACCTGTTGTACTTCTACCGTCTTTCGCTGGTCTGCCGCTCTTGTACTCTCTCTTCTTACGATGTCAGGGTCGTGTGGCTGAGGATTCCGTACTCCACTCAAAATCTTTGAGTAGAGTCGGCGACATACTGTCACTAATCATATAACTATCTCTGACCTGTATGCGTGGTTCGACTGTGAACTAGCCTGTTGGCGGAACTGACGGGCGCCGCTCCGCTCGTGCTCGTCACGATTCTCTTGGTCATCGTGTATGGGTCCGATCAACTCGCCAATCGAGATATCCAAGACTGTGAGGCTGTCTGCCTCGAGTCGACGCAGCGTGATCGCTGACCTCGAGTACACCCACCATCGACGAGGTCCGGGGATGGTGACGAGACTGATGACAGCCTCAAGGCAGAGTCACTCAGACGACCCATCAGTGAGTGCAAAAACGATGAGCTATCCGCTGTATATCATTTTTCGACTGTTAATGTTAGTGTCACTCTGTCGGCGATACCACAGTCGACTCGACGTGACGATCATATCTTGGCAGAACTCGATGGAGACGATCACGCTATCAATATGTTCTACTCGTATTCGAACACGCGGGCCATCCCCCGTTCCAAGTGATAGACGTTATGACAATGGAACAGCCAGTCTCCAGGGTTGTCCGCCACGAAATCGAACGTCACCTGATCGCCGTGAGGTGCGACGAGAACGGTGTCCTTGACCGCGTCGCCCACCTGGAAGAAGTGACCGTGCAGGTGCATCGGATGGATCGCTGGACTGCGGTTTACCATCTGCACTCGCACGTGCTCTCCTTCACTGATTTCGAACGGGTCGGCATCAGGATACGGCTCGCCATCGATGGTCCACGCGCCGGCGTCAGTGCCACCCATCATTCCGCCCGACAGCGTGAGATCGAACGTCCGATCCGGACTGTCGCTGAGATCAAGCGGTTCGAGGGCCTCGAGATCGCTGTACTCGAGTTCTCGGCCATCGAACTGCGGTCGCTCGGCGGAGCCGTCGTCGGATCCGTCTTCGTAGCGCAGTCTCGCTTCCGCGGGGGCCTCGGAGCCGACGACAGGTTCTGCGACGATGGCCCACTCACCGGGTGAGTCGGCCTCGAGGATTGCGTCGTAGCGCTCGCCCATGCTCATGACGAATGAATCTACGTCGACGGGTTCGACCGGTCGCCCGTCAGCGTGTGTGACGGACAGTGAGTGGCCGCCGATGCCGACGCGATAGGTCGTGGCGCTGCTTGGATTGATGAACCGCAGACGAACGCGTTCGCCTTCTTCGACGTCGAACACCGGTGGGTCCGACGGGAGCTGACCGTTAACGAGCAGTCCCTCGTACGGCGGTCGCTGACCCGTCATTTGACTTCCGGGTCCCATACCATCACCCGGTCCGCGACCGCCCCCAGGTCCACCACTACCGGGCCCCATGCCACCGTCGTTTCCGTTTGGTCTGTTGCTTGGTCCCATGCCGCTTCCGGGACCCGTTCCGTCACCATCTCCGCTTGGTCCGCCGCTGGGACCTATTCCGTCACTGCCCAGTGGCGCTTCGATCGAGTCCAGTGCCGGCTCCTCCGTAAGATGGTCGTCGAACTGCAACGTGTATTCGCGGTCGAACTCAACGTGTGGCGACTCTTCCTCGACAATTAGGGGGCCGTAGAGTCCCCTGTCGAGTTGCAACCCGACGTGGCTGTGGTAGACGTATGTCCCTGCCGGTGACGCCTCGTATTCATACTCGAACGTCTCGTCCGCCGAGATGGGTTCTTGCGTGACGTCCGGAACGCCATCCATCGAGTTTGGAACAGGAACGCCGTGCCAGTGAATCGTCGTCTCCTCGGGCAACTGGTTCTCGAGCGAGACGCGCAGCGTCTCCCCTTCGCTGACTCGGAGCTCCGGGCCGGGGAATTGCTCGTCGTACACCCACGTCTCGAGGCTCTCGTCCATCCCGACATCGATCTCCGCGCTGGAGGCGACTAACGGTTGTTCCTGTGTGTCCTCGTCGTCCTCCTGTGCGGTCTGCTGAAGTGCGGCCACTCTGATTCCGGTCCCGCCTGAGAGTCCCGCCATTCCGAACAGCGTCGCGCCGCTGACACGCAACGCCTGCCGTCGCGGAACGGTTTGTTCGTGTTCGTTGTCGTCCATCATGGAATGTCCTATAACGGCATGAAAAACAGGAGCGCATGCGTATGACGGCACGCTCCCTGATCCGCGATTGGTACCGTGACTCTGGAATCGGACCGGAACCCACCGACAGGGGCGCTCGTGTGCTTACTCGAGTGGCGGGATAGCAGATTGTCTCTGGTCAGACAGTCTATATCCGATGCTGAACCACCGTTACGCAGGGCTGTCACCGACTCGCCGACGCTGTACCACTCGTTGAACGGTAGTCTCTTCCGCACCGACGGTGTGGGAATTCGATGCCCGCGAATTGGAGTGGAGCGATCCCGCAGACATAGAGGACTTAGCTTCTATTGGCGTACCATCGTACCGGCCGAGTTCGAACGAGTACGGCAGCGTCGCTCGTCTGAGGACCTCGAGAGACAGGCCCTCGTGGCCAATGATCCTAATTGCACCCAGTGCCGGCGCGCGAATGCTGGCAAGATTTGAGGACAGAGACGAACTTGACGACGGTATCGAGGAGTGGTCTCCCGGACAATTCTACCTTACACAAGAGGTGAACACACTTCTTGATCTATGAATTATATAAAATTTGATATAATTTTGTCGCGTCTCTGTCGGAATCTTCTCCCAGTGGAGACCAGATTGCAATACTGCCTGGTATAGGCGTTCATATCGTCAAAATATCTATTTTTGTCATTTGTCCACGCAGATCGGGTATCCACGAAAATTGCATGGACAGGAGTGTCCATGCAAAATCGCATGACTGGAACGCTGTCCACGCAAAAATATGGTCCGAAACCAACTAGTATACACTGGGTTCCATCCGCAAAACGATGCAAGGACAGGCAATCTGGATAGGATATCTAATATCGGCACTTATATCAGTCTTCTTATACACTTTTCTATAGATTGAATGAGGACAACAGATCAAATTCATACACTTTCATTTATTGGGCTCTGGTGAATTGCTAGATGACAGCGACCTTCGGAGAGTACTCACATTTCCCGAGTCGTCACGCTGGAACAATGTTGACTCCAACCTCGAAGATTCTGGCAGTGACGAAGCGGATAGACACTCTCACAACACCCTTGAAACACGAGAGCCTGACACTGTTTGACTATCTGTCAAAGCAGTTTGATGTTTGTTCTTTTGATCGGTTGTTTAACAGGATTTATGATAAACTGCTGTCTCGTGTTACAAAAGAATGACAAACGAGCGCCGAATGTCTACCGTTCGGTTCTACGGAGGGATTGAGGAGCGCTTGGATATTTTCACGGATCTACTCTCGCACCTCGTACAATCTACCGAGAACGACGAAGGAGTACCACGACACGAGGTCGTTGACTGGATAATCGCCAACACAAATGCAAAGAATCCTGATTCGGTTGCGGATCGCTTGAATTTCATCGAGGAACTCGGCCTCATCGAGGACCAAGACGGCACATACTCCTGTACACGAACCGGTCGCTGCTATCTCAGGGAGCGAGATCCGATCGTCCTGTACAACGCGCTTCGCACGAGCATCAAGGGCTTCGATACAATCCTCCGTGCGTTAGCTCTCGAGCCCAGAACCGACGAGGACCTCATGGAACTGCTCGTTGGCGAGTTCGAAGAGTGTCAGATGGAGACGCCAGGCGTGGTGACACGCCATCGCAAGTGGTTGCAGATGATCGGCTACGTGGAGCGGACAGACGATCACAACCATCTCACTGAAGCCGGTGAGGCAGTTGCCGAACAACTCCATGGGCTCTCTGCTGTAGAGCTAGAGCCCGGCTCAACCTACCACCGTCAGACCCTCCACACAGAATACGGCGGCAGCATCCAGGGCGGAATCGCGCCCTCGAGAGACGAACCCGTCGTCTTTCTCTTCACTGGTGGCACCGGAGAAGCACACGGCTATTAGGACGAGATCCGCCCGGACGGGACCGTGATCTACACCGGAGAAGGGCAGGTCGGCGACATGGAAATGAAACGCGGGAACCGCGCAATTCGAAGCCACCTCGAGCACGGACGGGAACTGCACTTCTTCACGATGGAAACCGAGGGTGTGCAGTATGTTGGCCAGTTCATGTATGCCGGCCACTTTTTCGAGGAAATCCCCGATTCGGAGGGCAACGCTCGCGAAGGGATCCGATTCAAACTCGCACCGATCACAACCGATCAGACCAGCCATCAACCAACGGCCACAGACGACCGACCCTCGAGAAACTCCGATCTTCGCCAGTTCACCGACCCGACAGTCTATCGGGTGCCCGTGAAGTCATAGCCGTATCATCCGACAGTAAATAGTGTTACTTTGATCTGCGAGTTTTGAGCCATGGTTCTCCGGGTAAATGACTGCCACCAATCTCAATTACACGGAGTTTATGAGCAAGTAAATAGATTGTTAGTGCGCCAATGATGGTCGCAGGAGTCGTGGCGAGATGCCAGATGATCATAGAATCAACCGCGTAGCCCATCGATTCCAGTGTCTCACGGAAGTCTTGAAGGATTGCAAATACTGTTGGATGGGTAACGTAGATTCCTACCGCATAAGTCCCCCAAGTAGGAAGCGACGTATCGGCAAAAAGCGTCGGTCGTGAAAGTAGAAACAGGAACAGCGAAGTGCTTAGCAGCGCGGTGGAAATCCCGTAACTTGGTGCATAGACGTATGAGCCGAATGGTTCGCCACGGAGGAGATAGCCTAGGGCATAGAACTCAATAAATTGTAATACGATGAATAAGCTAACAAAACCAAGAAGGAGTCGGCCTTTTTTCTTGGATGGTTCCCAGCTTCGTACGCAAATAGTATAACCCAAACTGGTGTAAAAAAAGCCGAAGAAGAGGGCGTCTCGAATTTCAAATGGGATGTCCACGAACATCGTGTAAGTCGCACCGAGGAGCCCAACAAGATGAAAGCACAGCGCAACTGGTAACACGTAACTCGGTTTTCCAATCACAGTGACGAAGGAAACGAAGAGGAGTGAAAAGAGTAGGGCGGGAAGAAACCAAAGAATCTCGGAAACCGACGTGCCGTAGTATAGTAATTCGACTGGGTCAAGGAACTCGGTAATGCTGCTGACGGTGGTAGCTCGAAGCGACTGATCGGCAAACTTCGCTTGAACTAGCTGACCTCCGAGAAACGTCGGAGCGGCGAGTACGAGTCCAAAGAGGTAGAGAGAGGTAAGTTTGACAATTCGCTCGGGGAGGTACTTAATGGGATTGTGGTGGGCAGTTTTGGGCGCAAAAAAGTATCCCGATGTAAGAAAGAAGAAGGGAACGGCGAACCGTGAGATTGTCTTAGTTCCGAAGTTTATCATATTTCCATAAGCATTAATTCTCTGAAACGGATCGGTGTGTATTAGCACGACGAATACTATCGCAATAATTCTCATTGCATCGATACTGTAGATCCGACTGGCCATTATTGGGGCTAGGTAGAGGTTAGTAATGACCGTTTTGAACTATATGGATCTGAAGAATCACTAGATAACACTGGTCTTCGGGGTGAGATTGGACGGCTTGAGGCGATACTCTGGAAATGTTTTACCCATATTTTGAACCGTCGGTTTTTATGACTTACTAGAGTTGTTACTGGTACAAGCTGCTAGAATAGTTGATAATCTGCCAACACTCTCAAGAAATGCCTTCCGTCAATTAATATCAATCCGACAGGCATCTGGGTGATGTGTTTTTCAGCTATTGCCAGTGATTGCCATTTCGAGTGCGTCGATTGCTTTGTGAGGTTTGACGTCGTGTTCCAGGAGCGGTTGGCGGTAACTGTCACGCATGTTCGGCAAGCACGGGGGCAGCGGCTACACAATATGCGATGTATAGACGTTCGAGAAATATTCAGTGAATATGAATATTACCAGAGTCAACAGACAGTTCTGACTTGCTCAGAATCAGGATAAAATTGATAATGAATAAGTCATGTGATTTTTGTGTCGCGCTGCATCACACGACATCCTCTCTCATCTGAGTCAACCAACCACCATCTATCCACTCCCGGCGGCCACACCGCCCATCCGGGAAGTATCTCTCAAGTCGCAGTTATTGGTCCTTGAGTGTATCGACGGTTTCCTTTGGTCTGACCTCGTACTCCAGGAGCGGTTGGCGGCCAGCTTCCACGCACGCTCAGCAAGTTGGGGATCGATGTCCTCGTCACGAACGGAGAACTCAGTCAGTATGACGCCAATCAGGTGATCTTCTTGGCGTTGTTCTGTAGATATCAAGGTATCTGGCCGCAGCTTTGTATTTAAAATGCAGCACAAAAAACGCCGGCCAGAAGCCAACGTCGGTGCTCCCCATCCAATGGTGGTGTGTCAATCGAATGGATGATCAGAGATCACACGTTGATGGCTATTGACAGTGGAATGATCTCTTCACTGGCGGTGATCTGATGTTTCATGTCGATGGAAATGTCAGCAGCGACAGTACCCATCATCCTGCCAGTTGGACAATTCGAGCAATCCAAATTAAGTCTATTGGCCATCAGAGGAAGTCAATCTCTGGAGAGTGAGATAAAATATACGATATCCTACTAACAAAAGGGGTTTGATATGGGATCTTGGACATCAACTGCCCAACGGAACCTCGCGAACAGACAGGAAGATTTCGAGAGTAGTGATCTTAATCGAAATTCGGATTACTGCACATCTTCTTGGTCGTGAACTTGTTCACAGTAGCGGCACTCAAGCTGACCGTCTCCGATATTGCGGAAGCCGCTCCCCGGACACTCAGGGTCGTCGCACGGAAGCAGGCGGTCGGTCTCTTTGTGCTGCTCTTTGTACGTCTGGATTGCGTCGTACAGCTTCGGTTTGGTTTCGTAGTATCGGCGGCCGCTGTCATCCCGCTTGCCTGCCACTCGGTTCACCAACCCGCGATTCATCAGTGACGTCAAGATCCGGTCGTCGATATTCGCCTCGCTGCTGGTCCACTCCCTGCCGGGTTCAGGGATCTCTGAAAGCTCATAGATTCGATTCCCCACCCAATTGGCTGCCGATGTCTCGAGTTTCGTCACAGCATCGTTACTCATTCTTCTCCGCTCACCCCCGCAGCCTCTTTCAGCCGCTCGAGTTCGGGCGACAACTCGAGTCGGGTGTTGCCATCGACGTGAGCGCTACTCATCGGAATCTCCTCGCATCTGGTCGATCTCGTTCGACAGCGATCGTTCGAGCGAGCGGGCATCGTCGACCATACCGGTGACCATCTCATGTTTCGCTTCGTTGAGTCCAGCCGCCGGCACCTGCTGGAGTGCGGCAAGTGCATCGCAGACTTGGGCAAGCGACTGTTCGCGAACCTCGAGATCCGACAATAGCGGCTGGTTACTCATCAGGATCACGATTCTCGCAGACAGTTTTGGTTGCAAGCTCATATGCCTCGTCGAAGTGCTCCTCGAGGAACTCGATATCTTCGCGGAGGTGACTGAATACAGCCGGTCGGTATTCAGGCTACCACTCTGACTTACCATGTGAACTATCCCGACCTACCGCGTTGAGGTCGGGGCTTCCTGTGTCTGTGTCGGAACTTGCAGGAACAGGTCCCACAGCGGTTCCAGACTCTGCAGGCGATTTCCCTTTACAGGCGGTTTGGTGTGTCCCACTCCTACCGAATCGACACTCGGACACAACCGGTCTGATGGAGGCGGACGGCGAACGCCCTGACGGGCATCGCCGTCCGCTCGTTCTCCCAAACTTCTTCTAAATCCTCGTCGTAGCTCTCGCTGAGCAGGTCTGCGAGCATTCTAACCAATTCACTCAACGACCTGGTCACTTCTCAAACTGGCTCAACTAGACACTGCCCCAGTTTCTTATTTGTCAGTTACGGAGTTTATCGAGTATTGTTTCCGTTAGGCCATACCCATATAAAGAAATAAACTAAGACGACAGTAATGAGTGCGAATGTGCCAATGAAGAGAGCTATCATGAAAGCAGGCGGATAAAGGAACAAACCCGGTGGTGGAACGTCTTCGTATTTATTGAGTATGTCGAAAACGACAGCAGGAACGGCGAGAACAGTTGTAGGCAAAATAAACAAGACGACAAATGTCTCCAATGCCCATTCTGGAGCACTAGTAAAAAAAGTAGTACCTGACAAAAACAAAGCACTGACGCCAGACAGTGTCGGTAAATACCACCATTTGTCAGTGCGAGCAGCGATGGATTCGAGAGTTTGGAGAACCGGCCCAGACGAGTAGTTTTCGGAGACCATAGCCCCTATTTCTAGTTAATTTTCAAATATTTTCTGTTCACGAAGTCTGGTATCGTGCTGAGCTCATCCTTATATTTCGAATATCATTCCTGACAAAACCGGATAGATAAGTATTCTTGTCGGTATGTGTGTCCACTGTACTTACCGTTCATCGGGTAGTCATGGGAAGAGTCTGCAATCCGTTTTGTGATGCCCTTTTCTAGTTCAGCTAGTGTCTTTCGTGGCGCAGTTGTTGTTAGCATCTTATTATTCAAATGAACCCGAGGCTCTGGTGAATCGACATACGGCGTCGGGTTCCAGTGGTTCGATGGAGTCGTGAGAGCGTCCGCCCGCTTCGTCACTGCTGGAATCCTTGACGTCACAGGCAATTTCGTTCCAGCGTGACGCCTTGAGCGAGGTGAGTTCTCACCGGAGGTCGCTGCCGGCTAGCGATTCACCAGATCCTACGAGACAGTACCGAAATCAACTCGGACTAAACACATACGTGTCATTTTTTTCGTTTCGCGGTTTCGTCGGCAAAGGTATCCATGACGGTACGAAATTGAGTCACGTACTCGTCAATTATCTCAGAGAATATTGGGTGACCGACAAGGCGATCAGACGCGACCACGGAGAGAATCGCTAACGCAACACCTGCAGAGACATCGATTGCCCAGTGGATCCCGAGATACATCGTTGAGATGGCGACACTCACTGCCAGCAGGACTGCGACACCGAACCAGATTGGGTATTCTTGTCTGGTCCGGTAGGCAAATAACGCGACCGTCGCTGAAAGCGATGTGTGCAACGATGGAAAGACGTTAGTGTTGTGATTAACCTCACGGGTGAGAGACTGGTACTGAGGTTGGAAGTCGTATAGGACGGTTTGGATCATATCCGGTATGACGTTTCGAGGCCCGTAGGCAATCACCAGTAGATAGAGGACTAATCCGATCAAATAATTGAATGCATATGCAGACAGTAGCTCTCTGAGCGGCCGCGTATCAGACAACGCAAAGTACGCAATCACGGGGAAAATTAGCATAAAAGCGTACCCATAGACATAAATGAACGAAAAATACTGTGTGATTGCCGGATTAGCAAATGATTGGAACCAGATAATTGCCTCGCCTTCGATGGCATAGAATGTCGGTGTCAGATTCCACCCAATTGCCCATGAGAAATCTGGTAGATGTTGCCGAGCGACTCGGTTTATGAGCAATGCGACTATCACTACGGCTGCGACAGGAGCACTCTTATATAATCGGACCCGCCATTCCTTCCATGTCGTCCGTAATCGGTTTCGACCGATACACAGAGGTATAAAAACAGCGAGTAGAATCGAGACAACGGATGCTACTTCAACCAGTAACCTTCCAAGCATCAGTAATCCATTAGACGCTCACGGTCGTCGTTGTACTGGAAACCGTCTCGTTCGAACGCTCGTTTCGCCAAGTCCACGTTGAGGGTTCCTGTCTCTTCATTGGTCGTTGTTTCATTATCATTGCCGAAAAAGGGAGCGTATTGCGCTTCTCCGTCCCACATCAGATCGTCCGGTATCCACTCCGAGACGACGGGTGCGACGGTCGGCGTCGCCTGCCCATTAAAGATTTCGTCGACGATCGCTTCTCTATTGATTAGCCTCGCAACATTCTCTCGGAAATGTGGATTGCTAAACGGAGCGTTCCGGACGTTGAATCCAATGTGGTAGAAACTCCACGATGGTGTCTCGAGGAGTTCGAGATTGGAATTATCTAAGATGTCACTGACTGTTTCTGGTCTTAGAGTTGATGCCGTCATATCCACGTTTCCTGCCGAGAGTTGATCGACAGCCAAGTCGCTGTTTGGTACGACCGAGAAATTAAGTTTATCCGCGGTCGGTGCTGGAAGGTCGACATGTTTTCGTAGGGTGAAGTGATCATCGAATCGCTCGAATCGAAGTTGAGAACGCGATTCTTGGTCGACGAATGCGTACGGACCGCTACCGATTTTCGGCACGGAAGCTGCGGTGACAATATCCCACGTTCCTTGCGTTGGCTCTTCATTATTCTCAAGGCGCTCTTTGACCGCTGCTTCCCAGACGTGTTTCGGAAGAATCGGAATCATAAACAACTGCTTCCCGACATCAACCGACGTTCCGACTCGAATTCGGACGGTCTGTGGATCGAGAACCTCGACTGCTTCAACGGCATCCACCAGCTCACGGTACCTCGGCGTCGGAGACGGAGTATCACGCTCTCCAAGAGAAGTATCAGACAGAAATTCATAGGTGAACGCGACATCTTCGGCGGTAACCAGTTTGTCATCATGGAATCGACAGTCAGGACGGAGAGTAATCGTTGCAACCGAACTGTCCCACTCCACCGACTCTGCGAGCCACGGACGGATTTCATCTCCATCTTCAACCACCAGCGAGTCATACAGGATTCCTACAAACATGTCTCGGGTTCGATACGCCGCAGACAATGGATTAATATTTTGAGACGATTGAGAGTCAGTTGTGACAGCGGTTAATACCGTATCTCCTTCGAATGCGTTAATATTCGGCTCAAGATCAAGGAAGCCGAGCCTCGTTCCAAGGCGATAATCAGTCCAACCTTTGAACCGGTCCGTTCTGACAAGACGACGTTCAGGGGGGATACAGATTGGAACAATCGGATGCGTTTGCGCTACGTGATGTAGTACTTTATCAATAGCTTCCTTTCGTTTCTTGCCGGTTGCCGAACGCTGCTGTTCAAGTAGTTCATCCATTTCGGCATCCGCGAATCCAAAGGGGTTCTGCCAGCCGGATTCGGGAGCATACTTCGAGTGGAACAGTCCGTACAGGTAGTATGGGTCAGCCCTGCCCGGATAATGACTGACATAACAATCGTAATCGCGATCCAGCAAGATCTTGCGCCATAGTTCGGAATCGGTCCGTGGTTCGATTCTAGTATTAATTCCGACTGCTTTGAGGTTTTTTTCGAGTTGGCGAGTGATTTGTATGCTCTGTCGATCACTGTCCGTGGGGTGCGTTAAGATCGTGACCGAGAGTTGATTATTGGATCCATCAATAATGCCTTGTTTCCCGTTCGTACAACCGGCAAGCGAGCTAACAATTCCGCCACATCCCGCTGCGAGAACGGTACGTCTGCTTGCCAAACTGTTCAATTCATTTGAGTCTTTTTCCATTTTAAATCTAGGACACATATGCCGTGACAGTTGATCGTTTTCCACTACATGTCACGTTCGATAGTATGTGTGTTTGCTTTCAATATTCTTGAGGGATATTTTCTAATATACTGATTGTGATAACCGAACCATCTTCAAATTTGTGTATCTCTGTCTTTCTTCGAGGAGAGAATCCCGCTGTTCACGGCGTTGACGTGATGCAAAGCGTCTCGTTTGCACATCAGAATGCGAAGCGTTCCAAGGACGAGCGTGAATCCGACAACTCTGGTACAATCCACGTTCGATAGCGATACGCATTTCAAATTATTTAATTAAACTCTTTCCACAGGTTGTTAACAGAGATACAGCGGAATCGCGGGGTGTTGATGTCGGCTATCTTGCAGTGCTGCATAACCGTAGCACCAAGGCTCACAAGATCCAATCGTCGTTACTCGAGTAGGCCGAGATCCTCGAGACGTTTGACGATCACGTCGACGGCCTGCCTGGCGTCATCTACCTTCTTCCCTCCAGTGACGACCAGCTTTCCGGAGCCAAAGAGGAGGGCGACGACCTCTGGATCGTCAAGTCGATAGACGAGTCCAGGGAACTGCTCTGGTTCGTACTCGATATTCTCGAGGCCGAGCCCAATCGCGATCGCATTCAGGTTGAGATTGCGGCTAAGGTCGGCACTGCTGACGATGTTCTGGACGATAATCTCTGGCTCCTCCTCAACTTGAATATGGAGTTCGCGGAGCTCATCGAAGACGATCTCCAGACTTTCGTGAACATCATCAGTGCTTTTTGCGCCAGTACAGACGATTTTTCCTGACCGGAAGATCAGTGCAGCAGACTTGGGGTTCTGGGTACGGTAGACGAGCCCAGGGAACTGCTCAGGGTCGTAATCAGCCCCCTCGAGGTCCATCGCGACACTCTGAAGATCAAGTTCCTGTCCGATGCCAGTCGACGCGACGACGTTTTCGATATTGATGGAGTCCTTTGGGTCCGCCATGAGTTAGTAAAAAGACGTATTTAGTACTTATAAAACTCCGTACTATACTATGGACACATATTTTGTATTTTTGTTATATCCCGATATGGCCTCAGAACCTCCGTAACGAGGGGAAAATAGCAAGCGAACAGATACGAATAACGTTTCACGACCTTGTCGTATCATATCTCAAAATCTGGAGACGATTCCTCACTTTGCTCGAGTCGGTTGTACAGATAATATGAGTATGCAACAGTCACAGCAGCAGTTAAGAGAGCGGGAACCACAAGAAAGTAGAGCGCGTATTTACCGAAGAGGAGTCCGATCAGTGTCAGTATTGCGGTCAACTTAAAGAGTGTTCCTCCGAGTGCGTGCGTCCGGTTCCAGACATCTTCGTTACTGAGTGTCCACGGCGTCCGGATGCCAACAAACCAATTGCGTTTAGCTCGTGTGAGCAGGATACCGCAGTAGTAGAAGAGACCCGCAGATCCGACGAGTACGAGATATGTGAAGTCGAATTCGTAGCCGAGATTGAAGGCGATAATCCCGACGTGGAGGAGGAGCATATATCCCGTAAAGACGATGATAAACCAGTCGTAATAGGGGCGGAACTCAGCGATGTTCGCTTGAAATGGGTCAATTCGGGGGATAAGCGCGAATAAAAGAAGTAAGCCCGCTGTCAGTGTCGGAAACAACCAGAGAGCGAGTGTCTTGGGCATCGTTCCGTTCGGTTCGCCTGCCGCGTTCCAGTTTGAGACGATTTTTGCGGGTAGTTCAGGCGCAGTAAGGAGACTCACGATGCCAGAGAGGACGACAAACCCGACTGTTAAACCAAATCGGTGGTGAGTGTTCATATGAGCCTATATACTATTCTGGCATTGACAATAACCTTTTGACACCGGTTCAAGAAGTTAGTGGTATGACAGTATCTGACAAGTCGGATATTTTAGAGGTGCCGTTCAGAACGCGGCTCATGAGGGTAGTTGTCTCGATCGTCGTCCTGACGTTCGTGACCGTCGTTCTTGGATACGGGGGCTGGCTTGTCCTGACGATTACCGCCAAGTTGGCGGGATACGATCCGGAGACAGCTGACGGTGACTTGCTTCGTCACCGGTTATTGGCCTGGCCTGATCGCAATAGAGAAGTTATGCGCACTAACGGAAGAACGAGTATTCCATGGAAACCTTGACATCCTCCTCCGCGTGAACACGGAGGAATCCCGAGCGGTGGGAGTGTCAGGTTCGCAACCATGGACGCCGCCACTTTGCGGGAACTCGTCTAACCCAGTCGTCGTGGTCGGTGGCTGACTGGCGGTGCCAAACCGCCGGTACTCCTATCCTCCATCATGTTCGGACCCACCGTGTTGTTTTTGCCACGGAGAGTCCGTCAGACTTCGACGGATTCGGAGTTATCTTCAGGCTTGCTCAAGCCGACGGGCACGGGACGAACCCTTCGAGGATTCGTGTTCACCGTGTCGGCGTTTCGGATACTGTCTCATTGAGTGGCGGACAGGCCGTGGTTCGAAAATCAAAGATTTTCGTCATCACGAGAGAGCGACACTCTCTCGAACGACCTCCGAAGGCCGTTCGGAATCCGCTCCGTTCCGACCTGGCCTTCCCATCGTATAGTGGTTCGTGGCACTTGAAAATATGGACTGGTAACTCAGACTATGCTCTCATCGGTGGAAATCGTCCAATGACACGTATCCACGCCGTAAACGACGTGGTATTGCGCCTGCTCCGCATATAAGTAGTTCGGAGCAAACCCTAACCCACCGCTCCTCGAAGGTTCTCTCGTATGTCGACACATTCCGCCGCCGTTCGCCTCGTCCGGAACGCCACTATGCTTGTGACTCTCGAGGAGACGACGTTCCTCGTCGACCCGCTATTCGCGCCTCGTGGTGAGCTGCCGCCGATCCCGGATACGCCGAACGACCGTACGAACCCACTCGTTCCGATGCCTGACATTGAACTGTCCTACGACGTTGTGGTCGTCACCCATCGTCATCCGGACCACTTCGACGAGGCGGCAAAAGAAGCACTCGAGGCAGACATCCCGTTGTTCTGCCAGCCTGAAGAAGTGAACGCGTTCATCGACGAGGGCTTCACGGATGTGCGACCTGTCGACGACGAAGCTGGGTTCGACGATATCACCATCCACCGGACACCCGGACGCCACGGGCACGGACAGTTAGCCGAGGAGATGGGGCCGGTCTCTGGATTCGTCTTCGAAGCCGACGAGACGCTGTATCTCGCTGGCGACACGATCTGGTACGACGAGGTCGAACAGACATTCGACCGATTTGATCCCGATATGGTCGTTCTCAACGGCGGCGAAGCACAGTTTAATCAAGGCGACCCCATCACGATGGGTGTCGAGGACATCGCCGCTGTCCGCGATGCGACCGACGCCACGGTCGTCGTCGTTCATATGGAAGCGATCAACCATTGTCTCCTCACACGCGACGAGGTGCGGTCGGAGACGGAAGACATCCACGTTCCCGAAGACGGAGAGCAAGTCACTCTGTGAGAGACTGCGGGGGCGAATTGGACTCGCTGCCACAACTTGTGGGACGATTCTACTCACTGGGAACTACCACCAAGCTTCAACTGAGCTGCCATCCAAGCGCCCGTATGGACCTTGGAATCATTCTCGAGACCAATGACCCTGAGCGTGTCTGGAATGCGTTCCGGCTGGCAAACACAGCACTCGATGCGGACCATACGGTTGAAGTCTTCCTCCTCGGAGACGGTGTTGAGGCACCAGACCTCGAGCACGAGAAATTCAATCCGCACGGAGTTATGCTCAAATATACTCAGAATGGTGGCGAACTCTTCGCCTGTGGGACGTGTCTCGATTCCCGCGATCTCGAAGCGGACGATCTCAGGCCACGTTCGACGATGGATGACTACCTCCGAATCGTCGAGGACGCCGAGAAGGTACTCACCATCGGTTGACTGAAAGCACTCGAGTTCGACGAACTCAATCTCAACGTCGCCGACGCTAGCACGAGTCGATAGCTGCTCCTTTTCACGGACCGCTCGAGTCGATGTTGCAGGCGAATCCGCTACTTCCCATACACAGACACTCCCCGTATTGGTCACCGGGCAAAGACTTAATCAGTGACCAACAGACGGATCAGTATGCGACCAGTTGACGAGGAAAAACTCAGGGAGTTCGAGACGTGGTTGAGTTTGCTCACCGATGGCGATCTCCCAGAGCGACACAAGTGGAAAGCGTGGTTCTGCGTTGCCGAATACGAACAGCCGGATTTCGAGGACGTCTCAGCGCTCCTCCGAGACAACGACGCCTCAGGGAGCTTCGTATTTCTCGGACGTGACGCTGAGGAACAAGCCGAAATCATGGAAATGCTTGCTGCCGACGGCCACGAAATCGCGTTTCATTCGCATCGCCACCATGCGTACGACGATCTCTCCTACGACGACGCTTACGACGCCATCACGACCGGGTTGGCAGCTATCGAGGATGCAACGGGGCTCGCTCCGGATGGCTTCTTTGCGCCATTCTTGAAACTCAGCGACGGGACAGTTCAGGCAATCGAGGAGGTAGGCTTCGAATGGGTACTCGGAATGACTGACAACGAACCCGACGTCATCGAGATCACACCGCCAGTGATCCCGTTCGACACGGAACTTATGGAAGAACACAGCCCTTCTGAGACGATGGAGACGTTGCGAACAGAAGCTGAGGCCGACAGTGCACCGTTCCTCTTCCATCCACCAGTGATCGAGTACAACGACGGGATGGATGCCTTCGAAGAATGGATCCGCGCGGTCGAACCTGTCACCGTCGCTGAGCAGATTGAGTCGGGTGGGACAGGTATGGTCCTCGACTGTGTGCGACCGGTCCGACTCGAGTGAATCAGCCGGAGTGCCTCGAGGTGTACCGCGGGACATCCGTGCAGCGGTTGCACGCCCAGCAGTGGCTGCCCAATTGGCACTAGATGCCTATCTATTCCGTGTGATCGTACCTCGGCTGAGGGGATCTGGCAATGACGATCACCGCTCCAATCGACGAACCCGAATACGAAACGCTTGCTCAAGATACTCACGGCAAGGTGCTCCGGCCCGGAGACGACGACTACGACGAGGCCCGATCGATCTGGAACGCGATGATCAATAAGGAACCAGCCGTCATCGTCCGCCCCGCCGGGGCAGCCGACGTGATGACCGCAGTGGCGTTTGCCCGTGATCGCGACCTCTTGCTCTCTGTAAAAGGTGGCGGTCATAACGTTGCTGGTAACGCCATCTGTGACGACGGTATTACGATCGATCTGTCTTCGATGTCATCGGTGCGAGTCGATCCAACAAGCCAGACTGCCCGCGTCGGACCCGGGGCGACGATGGCCGATCTTGACCATGAGACACAGGCGTTCGGTCTCGCGACGCCCGGCGGTGTCATCTCGACGACCGGCGTCGCTGGAGTCACACTCGGCGGCGGGATCGGATGGCTCAGTCGGAAATACGGCCTCTCAATCGACAACCTTCGTTCGGTCGATGTTGTTACTGCAGATGGGGAGCTCGTAACCGCAACCGAAGACGAGAACCAGGACCTCTTCTGGGCGATTCGCGGCGGGAGCGGCAACTTCGGGATCATTACGTCGTTCGAATTCGATCTCCACGAAGTCGGCCCCGAAGTGCTCTTCGGGCCGATCGTCTACCCGTACGAGGACGCAGCCGACGTGCTCACCCGCTACGAGGAGTTCACTCGAGGCGCGCCGCGGGAGTGCACCGTCTGGGCGAACAGCGTCGCGGCGCCGCCGCTTCCATTCCTTCCCGAAGCGATCCACGGAACTACGGTTCTCATACTGATGGGCTTCTACGCCGGCGACCTCGAAGAGGGCGAGGCGGTGCTCGAACCGCTCCGCGAGTACGGCGATCCCATCGCCGACGCCGTCGAACCGATGCGGTATACCGAGGTCCAGAGTCTGCTGGACGAGCTGTACGCTGAGGGTGCCCGAAACTACTGGAAGGCGCCCAATTTCACGGCCCTCTCCGAAGAGACGATCGACAGCATAATCGAATACGCCAACCAGTCCCCAACCCCGCAATCTGAGGTACTCATCCACCAGGTCGGCGGGGCCGTCAACGATGTCGCGTCGGATGCGACCGCATACCCACACAGGGACACGGAGTACATCGTAACCGTCGGCGCACGCTGGGAGGATCCGGCGAAAGACGACGAGTGCATCGCGTGGGTGCGAAAGTGTCACGACGCGCTCGCTGAAGTCGCAACGGGCGGGACATACGTCAACTTCGAGGGCGATCGGGAAGGCCGTGAGCAGAACGCGTACAGCGGGAACTACGACCGACTCGTCGAACTGAAAAACGAGTACGACCCGGAGAATATCTTTCGGCAGAATCAAAACGTGAAGCCAACAGATTGGGGGCAGTATCAGTAGCTTCTGGTCAAACTGCATAGAATCCACCTTATCGTATTGTCAGACTAATTCACACGACGTAGCCGATGACCGGTGTACGAACTCTTCAGAGGGAGGCCAACTACGAGCTCCCGAACCGGCCTTGGAGGTTCCACTCTAGCAATAGCTACCTATTGAAACTAAGGCACCTATTTGTAAAACAGGCTCAGGCAGATGGCTCTTGAGTGAGCACTCGAGGGTACCGACTAAGAGCTCGATGCACCGAAACCACACCACCAGTAGGTCCCTATTTTACGAAACACCGGACAAAGGAGAGAATACAATGGTCAGAGAACGATTCTAACTCACTCGGAATCGGGAAGAAGTTGATAACAAACGAGACGAATATCACCTCTGTCGCGTTGCCCTGCGCGACATGCACCGATCCAATCTGACCGTCCACCCACCTTGCTACACCTCGCCCGGCGGCTAGCACCCGAGCCCATCCGGGCGATGGTGGTTGTTCTCATTCAATTCTGTAGCTAAGTCCCATCCAAGGAGCAACGCAGTGAGCGGCGCGCGAATAGGGTGAGGTAGCTCAGTACCGTAATAAAGAACAAGTTGAGGGACACGCTACGTTCGTTGAATACAACCACTCACCCATCAGAAATCACTCTATTACTTTCGATATCGAAAATATTCTGCTATTTAACCACCCTTCTTTGATTATCTGCTGTTTCCATCAACAATACTCCAAAAGTCGAGTGATGATGGGGAAGTATCTCAACAGAACAGTTGTTCCATTCGGAAAAAACATGACTATGGCTTTCGTATAGGGATGCGTGACTTCCACGAACAAAACTGTGAACGACGTGATGTCGACACCGTTGGAGATGGTCTCCAAAGATGCGACACTCGAGGAGGCTGCAACACTAATGACCGACAGTGAGATCAGTGCTCTGGTCGTCTCGACTGATCCACCATCGATCATCACGAGTACCGATATTGTTGCTGCTGCTGCTGACGGGCATGCACCGACTGATCTTCAAGTCTCTGACGTGATGACCAAGTCAGTTGAGACTGTTCCGCCAGATCTCTACCTGCAGCAGGTTGCTGCGATGATGACTAATTTCGGCATTAAACACCTTCCCGTCACCGATGGTGATGATTATATTGGGATGGTCTCTTCGACCGACGTCGCCGCTCAGTTGTCCTGAACTGACGGTTCGGCAGCCAATACGATCGGCCAGGTAACTGTTACTCTGTTTTTTCACCACTCTCAGCTGCTTCCTCGACCCGTTTCGCGTGTTTCTCGAGATCAGCTGCGATCTCGCGCGCCTGCGCGGGCGTTAATTGAATCTCTTCCATATGCGCAGGCAGGTGTTCTTCCATCATATTGTCGAGTTCGAATTGCAACTCTACACAGTCCGGGTTCTTTTTGTCTGCCGTTGCGTTTACAACGGCGAACGCTTCTGTTTCGAAGTCGTGTCCCTTCGCCACGGCATCGACGAGATCGAGCGTCGTATACGCGTTGACTTTCATCAATCGGTCTGCCATCTATCTGGCCAGATAGAGCGTTCGAATGCACTTATTGGTGCCGTAGATCTCTCTCTATAGCCATATAATCGAGGTAGGTAGTCACACTCGTTGAGGGGAGTGGTTCGAAGGCCTTATGTATGAACCGGGGATTATCGAATAATACGCAGAAGATGAGGACCTCACCCCTGTGGTCCGCCATACAGAGGGGGTCTGATGTTAGCCTTGGTAGTTCGGTGTCGCCTGATCGGTCGACGATCCGGGGTCACCGAACGTGGACCCATTTATGTGTGAGTGTGTATCTTAACATTCACCGCCAAGAACCCTCCCGACAATGGTCGGGAGTATATAGCATTCCGGTTGATCCTGCCGGAGGTCATTGCTATTGGAGTCCGATTTAGCCATGCTAGTTGTACGAGTTTGTACTCGTAGCAGATAGCTCAGTAACACGTGGCCAAACTACCCTATGGATCCGGATACCCTCGGGAAACTGAGACTAATCCGGAATACGATTCCCACGCTGGAAGTGCGGGGAATCAGAAACGCTCCGGCGCCATAGGATGTGGCTGCGGCCGATTAGGTAGACGGTGGGGTAACGGCCCACCGTGCCAATAATCGGTACGGGTTGTGAGAGCAAGAGCCCGGAGACGGTATCTGAGACAAGATACCGGGCCCTACGGGGCGCAGCAGGCGCGAAACCTTTACACTGCACGCCAGTGCGATAAGGGGACTCCGAGTGCGAGGGCATATAGTCCTCGCTTTTTGTAACCGTAGGAAGGTTACAGAATAAGTGCTGGGCAAGACCGGTGCCAGCCGCCGCGGTAATACCGGCAGCACGAGTGATGACCGCTATTATTGGGCCTAAAGCGTCCGTAGCTGGCCGCGCAAGTCTATCGGGAAATCCGCACGCCTAACGTGCGGGCGTCCGGTGGAAACTGCACGGCTTGGGACCGGAAGACCAGAGGGGTACGTCTGGGGTAGGAGTGAAATCCCGTAATCCTGGACGGACCGCCGGTAGCGAAAGCGCCTCTGGAAGACGGATCCGACGGTGAGGGACGAAAGCTCGGGTCACGAACCGGATTAGATACCCGGGTAGTCCGAGCTGTAAACGATGTCTGCTAGGTGTGCCACAAACTACGAGTTTGTGGTGTGCCGTAGGGAAGCCGTGAAGCAGACCGCCTGGGAAGTACGTCCGCAAGGATGAAACTTAAAGGAATTGGCGGGGGAGCACTACAACCGGAGGAGCCTGCGGTTTAATTGGACTCAACGCCGGACATCTCACCAGCATCGACAGTGTGCAGTGACGGTCAGTGTGATGAGCTTACCTGAGCCACTGAGAGGAGGTGCATGGCCGCCGTCAGCTCGTACCGTGAGGCGTCCTGTTAAGTCAGGCAACGAGCGAGACCCGCATGCCTAATTGCCAGCAGTACCCTTGTGGTAGCTGGGTACATTAGGGAGACTGCCAGTGCCAAACTGGAGGAAGGAACGGGCAACGGTAGGTCAGTATGCCCCGAATGTGCTGGGCGACACGCGGGCTACAATGGCCAAGACAGTGGGATGCAACCCCGAAAGGGGACGCTAATCTCCGAAACTTGGTCGTAGTTCGGATTGAGGGCTGAAACTCGCCCTCATGAAGCTGGATTCGGTAGTAATCGCGCCTCAGAAGGGCGCGGTGAATACGTCCCTGCTCCTTGCACACACCGCCCGTCAAAGCACCCGAGTGAGGTCCGGATGAGGCCCGGTTCCCGGGTCGAATCTGGGCTTCGCAAGGGGGCTTAAGTCGTAACAAGGTAGCCGTAGGGGAATCTGCGGCTGGATCACCTCCACAGACCGGGATCAGGACGCTGTCCTGACCCACCAGCGGTTTTCACGTTCGATCGACCCATCGCGCGGCCGATCGGGCACCTCAGAACTACCGAGGCTAACACATATGTCTCTGTCCGCCCATCTGGGCGGACGTGGGCCCATAGCTCAGTGGTAGAGTGCCTCCTTTGCAAGGAGGATGCCCAGGGTTCGAATCCCTGTGGGTCCATGACTCGTACCAATCATCGAATCGCTCCCCTTAAGTGGGCGACGGGACTGTGATTGAGTACGACTGAACTGATGCACCACTCCGCGCAAGTGTGAGTGGGAAGGGTCAATGCAGGCCGGCCGTCTACCGGCGTGCAGATGCGACCGTGTGTACGTGTAGTCCAGGCGTCCACTGGACCCGTTCCCGGGTCACGATGTTGCGACTCTGTCGCAACGCCGATCCGATGAACGTGGCTACTGTGCCAGCTGGTGGATCGCTCGGCTTGAGAGCTGAAGACGGACGTGCCAAGCTGCGATAAGCCTATGGGAGCCGCACGGAGGCGAAGAACATAGGATCTCCGAATGGGAATCCCCACCGCAATTGCTTCGCGCAATGGGGAACGTCGAGAATTGAAACATCTTAGTATCGACAGGAAAAGAAAACGTAATCGTGATGTCGTAAGTAATGGCGAATGAACGCGACGCAGTCCAAACCGAAGCCCTTACGGGCAATGTGGTGTTCGGACTGACGATCACTTCCCGAAAAACGACACGAAGTCTCTTGGAATAGAGCACGAGACAGGGTGACAGTCCCGTAAGGTCGTCGAGTACGGAACGAGTCAGTTCCAGAGTATCGGGGGTTGGATATCCCTCGTGAAGATCGCGGGCATCGACCGCGAAGACTAAACACTCCTCAAGACCGATAGCGAACAAGTAGTGTGAACGAACGCTGAAAAGCACCCCACAAAGGGAGGTGCAATAGGGCGTGAAATCAGTTGGCGATAGAGCGACAGGGCACGAAAGGTCCCGTATCGAATGAATCAGGCGCGAGCCTGTAGTAAGCCATACGGGAAGCCGGTGTTCTGTCGTACGTTTTGAAAAACGAACCAGGGAGTGTGCCTGTTTGACGAGTCTAACCCGATCATCGGGGAAGGCGCAGGGAAACCGATACGACCGCAGTCTTACGACGAGGGTCACCGTGTTCAAGCGCGGGGAGTCAAACGGGCACGACCCGAAACCGGACGATCTAGGCGTGGACAAGGTGAAGCGTGCCGAAAGGCACGTGGAGGCCTGTTAGAGTTGGTGTCCTACAATACCCTCTCGTGATCTACGTCTAGGGGTGAAAGGCCCATCGAGTCCGGAAACAGCTGGTTCCAACCGAAACATGTCGAAGCATGACCTCTGCCGAGGTAGTTCGTGGGGTAGAGCAACGGATTGGGGGACCGCACTCCGAGAGGAGTGCGCCCCCCTGTCCAACTCCAAACCTACGAACGTCGTTTGACGCAGGGAGTCCGGTGCGCGGGGTAAGCCTGTGTACCGTGAGGGAGACAACCCAGAGCTGGGTTAAGGTCCCCAAGTGTGGACTAAGTGCGATCGAAGGTGGTCTCAAGCCCTAGACAGCCGGGAGGTGAGCTTAGAAGCAGCTACCCTCTAAGAAAAGCGTAACAGCTTACCGGCCGAGGTTTGAGGCGCCCAAAATGATCGGGGCTCAAGTCCACCACCGAGACCTAGCGGCATCCGTAAGAGGATGATTCCGTAGGTTGGCGTGCTGTTCGGGCGGAAGCATGGTCGAGAGATCATGTGGACCGTGCAGTAACGAAAATCCTGGTCATAGTAGCAGCGTTAGTCGGGTTAGAACCCCGACGGCCGAACGAGTAAGGGTTCCTCAGCAATGCTGATCAGCTGAGGGTTAGCCGGTCCTAAGTCAGCCCGTAAGTCGAAGCTGACAACAGGGAAATAGGTTAATATTCCTATGCCAGTGTGCACTCAAAGCCGACGCTTTGGGGCCGCCTGAGCTGGGCTTTCGCCCAGTCGAACTGTCGAAGTTCGTGGAAGCCGTAATGGCACGAAGCGACCGAATGACAGGATAGCGCAAGTCAGGTCAACCTAGAGCCCGTGAAAAGGTGAGCACACTGTCCGTACCGAGATCCGACACAGGTACTCGTGGCGGCGAAAGCCAAGGTCTGTCGGGAGCAACCGACGTTAGGGAATTCGGCAAGTTAGTCCCGTACGTTCGCAATAAGGGATGCCTGCCTCGCGAAGAGGCAGGTCGCAGTGACTCGGGCGCTCCGACTGTCTAGTAACAACATAGGTGACCGCAAATCCGTAAGGACTCGTACGGTCACTGAATCCTGCCCAGTGCGGGTATCTGAACACCCCTTACAAGGGGACGAAGGACCCGTTAACGGCGGGGGTAACTATGACCCTCTTAAGGTAGCGTAGTACCTTGCCGCTTTAGTAGCGGCTTGCATGAATGGATCAACGAGAGCGCCACTGTCCCAACGTTGGGCCCGGTGAACTGTACGTTCCAGTGCGGAGTCTGGAGACCCCCAAGGGGAAGCGAAGACCCTATAGAGCTTTACTGCAGGCTGTCACTGAGACGTGGTCGCCATTGTGCAGCATAGGTAGGAGGCGCTACACAGGTACCCGCGCTAGCGGGCCACCGAGCCAGCATTGAAATACTACCCGATGGTGACTGCGACTCTCACTCCTGGCGGAGGACACTGGTAGCCGGGCAGTTTGACTGGGGCGGTACGCGCTTGAAAAGATATCGAGCGCGCCCCAAGATTTCCTCACTCGGGTCGGAGACCCGAGGAAGAGCGCAAGAGCAAAAGGAAGTCTGACAGTGTCCGGCACAACGACGGACGCTGACGCGAAAGCGTGGTCTAGCGAACCAATTCGGCTGCTTGATGCGGCCAATTGCTGACAGAAAAGCTACCTTAGGGATAACAGAGTCGTCACCCGCAAGAGCACATATCGACCGGGTGGCTTGCTACCTCGATGTCGGTTCCCTCCATCCTGCCCGTGCAGAAGCGGGCAAGGGTGAGGTTGTTCGCCTATTAAAGGAGGTCGTGAGCTGGGTTTAGACCGTCGTGAGACAGGTCGGCTGCTATCTATTGGGGGTGTTTTGGTATCTGACGGGAACGTTCGTATAGTACGAGAGGAACTACGAATGGGTGCCACTGGTGTACCGGTTGTTCGAAAGAGCACGTGCCGGGCAGCCACGCACCACGGGGTAAGAGCTGAACGCATCTAAGCTCGAAACCCACCTGGAAAAGAGATACCACTGAGATCACTCGTAGAAGACGAGTTCGATAGACTCGGGATGTACGCGCCAAGGCAACGAGGCGTTGAGTCCGCGAGCACTAATCGATCGAGCCACACAATCATATTACATCGCATTGGATCCGTGACGCGTGAACGGGTCCGGACGCAAACTGGACTACACATACACACGGTCAGAGAGACCACCGATACTGGTGTGACGACGGTTCGATTCCGTTGATCGGCGTTACGGCGGCCACAGCGGCGGGGTTCCTCCCGTACCCATCCCGAACACGGAAGATAAGCCCGCCTGCGTTACGGTGAGTACTGGAGTGCGCGAGCCTCTGGGAAACTCGTTTCGCCGCCTCCACTCATATCACATACGAGACCGACAGTGGTCTGACGGCGGTTCGATTCCGCCGGTCGGCATTACAGCGGCCATAGCGGCGAGGTGCCTCCCGTACCCATCCCGAACACGGAAGATAAGCTCGCCTGCGTTACGGTGAGTACTGGAGTGCGCGAGCCTCTGGGAAATTCGTTTCGCCGCTTCCATTCATACTTCATTTATCTCAGACAGCCACAGCTGTGGCTGGTTGGGATTTTCGCATTTCCGTATAGCACTAATACCTCATATATATTATTTGTATTAAGTACTAACTTGATCCCTGTATGTGGCCTGTCTATTATCGAAATCATGATAGTGGCATTTATTTCCGGAGTCTGTTTGAATGGGTAAGCGTTGCACAGGGCGATGGAGGAAGACCACTGGCGGGTGTACACTGCATATGCCGATCGCACTGCGGACGTTAGACGATGGCGCATGGATCAGCGTCAACGATTCTCGTCAGGTGAGCGTCAGTGACGTCTGGACACTTTCTCGAGGAGTGTTTTGTGACTGTAAACCTGCGTACGTTCTGCTCGAGGCGTTCCTCGATGTTCGTATCAACGGTTCGATCGTGGTTGCGGAGGCAGTCGGACAGTGTCTCGAATGCGGCACACGAGATTCGATCGCACGGTTGCCCGTCGGGAAAATTGTTGATGGTGAATTCGAACCCTATAATCCCGAAGCGGTTCAGTCGGTACTCGAGCCGGAGTCGTAATCAGAGATAGGAGTACTGGTTCGTTATTCCTTGTCAGCGACGAGTTCGACGATATCTGGAATCGAGCCAGCGTCCGCGGCTCCACCGCGGTAACGCAGCGCCACGTAGTCGAGTTCGAACTGCCACTCTGCGCTGTCGTAGGATTTAACATCATCACGAAGTCGTTCGAGAGTTAGCTCTGCTTGGTCGATGCGTCGTGTTACCTGACAAAGCAGGTGTTTCCCGAGCGGGTCTGACTCGACTGCGTCTGCTGTCGTCTCGAGTTGCTCGCGTGCAGTTCGTTTCTCGTCGACAAGTTCGTTCGCATCCTCGATCAGTTCAACCTCGATATCGTCGAGTTCGTCCCGTCCGGGAACATCTTCGAACGCGGACAGTGTCGAGGCAACCGTGGCGAGTTCGGCCTGGATCAGCAGGGCCTGGGCAAGGTGACCGGCATCTCTGGAACGCTCGGGTTCGGAGAGGTGATCTAGCTGAATGTCGAGCCACCGATCGTGGGAGTAGGACGGGACATCGGATTCGTATTCCCACTCGACTTCATCGGTTGCCGTCTTGATTCGATCCGCTAGGCGCTCGTATAGGTCCTCAATATCGGTCGCCCAGTCGACGGTGTCGTCGGTCTCGAGCACCTCGAGAAACCACTCGGCGTCGTGCAGACTGTGCCGACCAGTTTCGACTGTCTCCCAGACGACTGAGTTATTGTACTGGCTGTCTATCATGAAGTCAGTTGCTCGTGAGTAACGTGACGCGGCGGTCCCAGCGAGCGATTCAGCGTGACTAGCCTGAACGATGGTGTGGGCAAGTGACTCTCCCGCGTACATAGCTTCAAAGGCATCGAGTTTGTTACCGAGCGTCTCGTGGGCAGTCTGCAGTTCGTCACTCGGCTGTCCGTTGTCGGTCTCTATGTACCGACCGCGGGCCGCTGCACTTGCCGAGATCGCGAGCAGGTAGTTATCGAGCGCTTCGTGTCGCTCGTCGTCATCGTCGATCGAGTCGGGTGGATGGTCCGCAAGAGATTTGTTCGCGTTCTCGAGGTGTCCCGATTCCTGCGCATCGGGATCAGGAAGTACCTGTTCGGTCGTTTCGACGTGCTCGCGGGCCCGTGAATAGGAGGCTTCGAGGTGGTCGGCGGTGACCGTAACTGGATTAGGAATCGTTGGGACCGGGATAGCAAGTGCTGTCTCGATCGCGTCGATGTCGTCCCAGCGCCGGATCGGCCGCCGCTGCCAGTAGGCGACGCCGGCACCGCCGAGGCCGATGGCACTGGCCACTTTGAGGAGGGGTCGTCTACGGGAACGCATACAGCGGCCAAACGCGGACCTGATGCCGTTCGCCCGCCTGCTGAACTACATCGAGTACAAGGCTCACGACGCGGGCATCGACGTGCAGCTGGTCGACGAATACGACACATCGAAGACGTGCAACCGGTGTGGGTCAGAAGGTGTCCGAGAGACGCAGGGACGCTTTGAGTGCCCAGAATGTGGGCTGGACGACAACGCAGACAAAAACGGCGCGTTGAACATCGGCAAACGAGCCTTGGGCAAGTTCTCGAAACCGCTGTCTGAGTCGGGGGCCGTATTGGCACGGCCCGAAACGCAGGTCATCGTCAACCGTGGCAACGAACCTGCGAACCTCCCGCTACTCGTGGATTCAACCCCCAGTGGGAGAACCCCACGGCTTTAGCCGTGTGGAGGATGTCAGAGTCATGAGGGAGATGCACGCCCGCCATCCTCGATAGTATTCGCAATCGGAACGGGTTAATGACGTTCATCGTTCGCTTCCTTCCAATGGCCGGGTTCAACGTCATGAATTTCTCCTTTTGCCTCGCGTTCGCTCGGCCAGAACGCAATCAGAAAGACTACGATATAGAACACAGCCAGCGCTGTTGCGACGACCAAGCCAGGGACCCCTGGGAGCTCCGCGGCCTCAGTCCACTGTGTTTCGGGGCTAAAGAGGGTGATCTTAGAGACCCAGGCGATCCCGACGACAACAAACAGTAACGCGTACACCCGACGGACCCGACGAGACAGGGCTTCGAGGTATGAAACCTTGAATGTCGGCTGACGGAGATCGTCGCTGATCTCTTCTCTCCAATTCGGATGATATTCGGCGCCTGCGGGATTGAAGGCGTTCGCGAAGATGTTCTCCTCAACGAACCGGACTTGAGACCGCCATACGTCGTAGAACCGATAGCGTCGGACTTCGAAAAAGAGGAACATACCCAGCAGTACCAGTCCGATCAACAAGAGGTACGCCGGCATATCCTTGCTTGCAAACACTATCGAGAGCAAGGCGGCGATCAGGGTGATTGCCCAGTCGGTTGTTCGGTCGAGCCGATCCTGCGCGCTTACCGTCTGACTCACACTACCTCGATAAAAGTGCGGGAGGAGCGAAAGGAACTCCTCCGAATCAGTGCCAGCATTGGTCGCAACCTCTTCATCTTGAGTATCGAGTCGATCGGATGTCTCGTCCATGTCAATTACACACCTCCGACCAGAATAACGTTCTCTATGTGTCCAATACAGTCAAATAATCATAATTTCCCCTACCGTAGGTGTCCGTTTCCTGCTATGACTGTTATATTGACATAGAAAGAGACATAATCGAAGTAACAACAACGATGTACTGGATGCATCCTCTGGTCCTTGTTTAGATATTCAACAAACCAATCCTGACAACATCCTGAGAAACAGAGTCCTACCTCGATAACTGTACTACCTATACTGAACGCAAGTTTCACAGACAACTTTGAATAAAGAAACCGTATTGCCAACTACTGTTCCCAATCACTTGTAAGCAGTCCAAGTGATTCTCGCAAAAATCACCGCCTATTCCAAATAGCAGGGAAAACTGCCGAAAGAGGTGAGATGCGGGGAGAACTGACGGGACAGAGAGAGGGTTATGTTGCCCCCGTCATAGAACGGGTAGTAATGGTCAGCGACGTTGAGAAGTGGAAGGACGAACTCTACGGGACGGATATCCGTGCAGAGATAGAGCGATTCGCCGAGGAAGGCTGGGAAGCGATTCCCGATGACGAGCACGATGCGTGGTTCGAGCGGTTCAAATGGTACGGTCTGTATCACCAGCGAGCGGGGCAGGAGTCGTATTTTATGATGCGGATCGGTCCGCCGGGCGGCGTCCTCGAGCCGGGGCAGTTCCGACAGCTCGTCGAAATCGCGGACGACTTCTCCCGCGGTCCCGCCGAAAATCCCGAGTTCGGAAACGGCTGGATCGACGTGACGACCAGACAGGCGATTCAGCTCCATTGGATTCGACTCGAGGACGTTCCCGAAATCTTCGATCGACTCGAGGAGGTTGGGCTCTCGACGGTCCAAGCCTGTGGTGACTCCTGGCGGAACATCGTAGGCTGTCCGGTTGCCGGCAAGGACAAACACGAACACGTCGACGCCGACGCGCTCGCCACGGAACTTCACGACACGTTCAAGCGCAACGATGCGTACTCGAATCTGCCGCGGAAGTGGAAGGTCTCGGTAACAGGCTGTGACGAAGGCTGTGGGCAAGGCGACATCAACGACTTGGCGTTTGAGCCTGCCCAGAAGGAGATCGACGGCGAGACCGTGACGGGATACAACGTTCGCGTCGGCGGTGGACTCTCGCGCAATGAACCGCGCTTCGCTCGTAACATCGACGTCTTCGTGACGCCGGAGCAAGCCGTCGACGTCGCGGGCGGGATATCCGGACTGTTCCGCGATCACGGAGACCGCGAGAACCGCTACAACGCCCGCATGAAGTTCCTCGTCGACGAGTGGGGGCCCGAAAAGGTCCGCGAAACGCTGCAAGAGGACTACGTCGACTTCGAACTCGAGACGGCTGGCGAAGACCTTCGAGACTCGTACTCGTACAACGCCGGTGAAGCCGACGGGAAACACGACCACGTCGGTGTCCACGAGCAGGACGACGGCAACTACTACGTCGGGCTGAACGTCCTTGTTGGGCGAATCGGCGTCGACGACGCCTACGAACTCGCCGACGCAGCTGATGCTCACGGTTCGGGTGAAGTGCGACTAACGCAGCGCCAGAACATCATCTTCACCGACGTCCCCGCGAAGAACCTCGACGACCTGCGTTCGGAGTCGGTGCTCGAAGACTACAGTCCCGATCCGCATCCGTTCCAGCGTGGCTCGATCGCCTGTACGGGGACCGAGTTCTGCTCGCTGTCGATCGTCGAGACGAAAAACCGGCAGGTTCGGTTCGGCCGCTGGCTTACGGACAACGTTTCCCTCCCCGAAGGAGTCGAGAACTTCCACATTCACCTCTCGGGATGTACGGCTTCGTGTGCCCAGCCACAGATCGCCGACGTCTCCCTTCGAGGGATGAAAACGCGCAAAAACGGCGAGCCGGTCGAAGCACTCGACATCGGACTCGGTGGCGGACTCGGGGAGAACCCGCAGTTTGCCTCTTGGGTCGCCGAACGCATCCCGGCAGACGAAGTTCCCGGAGCAATCGCGAATCTGATCGAGAACTTCGCCGAGGCACGCGACGGAACTGAAAGCTTCCGTGAGTTCGTCGCCGCTCGAGACGACGACGAACTCGCCGACCTGATTGAACCGGAGGAGACGGACTACGACGATCCGTACATGCACAACACGAAGCGGACCTGGTACCCCTACGCCGAAGAGGACGATCTCGACGAAAGTCCAGCACCCGCGCGGGCGGATGGAACGCCGATCCCATCTGACGATTAGGGCACATCACTCCCGAATCGATAGCAGGGCTTGTTCGTAGTTTCTCCTGCCATCGATCGCCGCTGACCTCATACCGGGTCGGAACCTGTTCTTAATCCGTCGATCACTGCGAGATCGGCGTTCGTAATTCGGGCAATATTTGTCGACAATCCGTCGCACGATTCGCTCGTGGGCTGTCTCGAGGAGCCACAGACGTGGTCACGCGGGGACGACTCACCTCTTCCGCGACGTGTCGATTCAAACGAGAGCCAACAGGGTTAACCTACAGACCGCAAATCGTCGCATATGACGCTCTCGAATCGCCGCGTGCTCGTGACGGGTGGGGCCGGGTTCATCGGTTCGCATCTCACCGAACGGTTGCTTACGGACGGAGCCGATGTAACGGTCGTCGACGACCTGTCGAACGGTGCACTCGACCGTGTTCCCGAGGGAGCGACGTTCGTCGAAGCCGACTTGACGAACCCAGACGCTCTCGAGAGACATCTCGACGACATCGATCTGGTCGCTCATCTGGCCGCCTCGAAACACGTCGACACGGATCGGCCACACGCCCAGTTCGACGAGAACACGCGGATGACGCGAACCGTTCTCGAGGCGATGGCCGAAGCCGACGTCACCGAAATCGCCTACACGTCTTCGTCGACGGTCTACGGCGACGCCCCGCGACCGACACCCGAAGACTACGCGCCGCTCGAGCCGATCAGCGCCTACGGGGCGAGCAAACTGGCCGACGAGGGACTGCTCTCGGCGCGGGCCCACAGCCACGACCTGACAGTCTGGAACTTTCGCTTTGCGAACGTGGTCGGATCGCGACTCCGCGGCGCGGTGATCCCTGATTTCATCGAGAAACTGCGAGAGAATCCCGAGACGCTGACGATCCTCGGCGACGGCCGGCAGGAAAAGTCGTATCTGCACGTCGAAGACTGCCTCGACGCGATCTGTCACACCATCGAACACGCCGACGGCGCGATGAACACCTATAATCTCGGTACACGAACGACGACGTCGGTCGATCGGATCGCGTCGATCGTCGCCGAGGAGTTAGACGTCGATCCCGCCCGTGAGTACACCGGTGGCGAGCGGGGCTGGACCGGCGACGTGCCGAAGATGCGCCTCTCGATCGAGAAGCTGTCGGCCCTCGGCTGGGAGCCGACCCTGTCGAGCGACGAAGCGGTGCGACAGGCGACCCGAGAACTGCTCACTGAACTCCGCTGACCAACGGAGCGCTTCCCGAAGCAACCCGACTAAAACGGGCTCGTGAACGTCTAGAAGTCCCACCAAATAGAGTTTTAGGTGGACTTAAATATCTGCGTTCCAGAGGTTCCTCGTATGAACGATGGGGGGGAGCGATCTGGCTCGGCGAGTAACGGACTCCTCGGGACACTGACTCGCCGACGGCTGACGATCGCCGGGACGGTAATCGTGATACTCGGCCTGTTCATCGCCGTTCGCGAAATCGACGTCAGGACCGTTACCGCCGAAATTACGAGCGCCGATCCACTCCTGCTTGGGGCTGCTGTCACCATCTACGCCGTTTCGTGGCCGCTTCGCGGCCGCCGATACGGAGACGTTCTGGCTGCAATCGGCCACCGGCAGTCGACGACGTTTCTCACGATGGCGATCTTCATCAGCCAGACGGCCAACCTCGCGATTCCCGCACGCGCTGGCGACGCCGTACGTGCGTACGTCATCAACGAACGCGACGTCCCGTACACTGCAGGATTCGCCTCACTGGCCGTCGAGCGGGTGTTCGATCTGGCGACGATCACCGTGCTTGCCGGACTCGCGACGGCGTGGCTCGTGCTTGGCAGCGAGGCTGGCCCGCTCGAAATCGTCGCGGAGAGCGGCGGCGCACGGACCGCCCTGCTGGCCGCAGCGGCTGTGAGTATGGCGACAGTCGGTGCCGGGGCCGTCGTCGTTACTTCGGCTCGAACGGATCACGGCCTCGGGAGGCGGCTTCTGGCACGGGCCGAAAACTGGCCGCGACTCGAGGCAGGCCTCGAGGCCGCGCTCGGGTTCGCAGGGAGCGTGCAGGTCGTCGCCCGTCAACCGCGAGCGCTGGCGGCGATCGGCGGGACGAGTCTACTGGTGTGGCTGCTCGACGTGATCACCGCCGTTCTCGTCCTCGCATCGCTCGGGAGCGGCCTCGCGTTCGGCCCACTGTTGGTGGTCGGAACGCTGGCGGTCAGTGTCGGCAACCTCGCGAAAGTACTGCCGCTGTCACAGGGCGGTGTCGGCCTCTACGAAGCAGCCTTTACGGCGCTCGTCGTCGCTCTCACGCCCGTCGGTGCGAGCACGGCACTGGCCGCTGCGATCGTCGACCACGCGCTGAAAAACGGCGTGACGTTAGTCGGCGGTAGTGGTGCGGTCGCCTTGCTCGGGGTTTCGCTTTCGGATGCAGCGGGGCAGGAAGCGACGCGGAAGAACGGTAATTTTTTAGGTGAGCCTAAAAAATAGCGAGGCAATGGAACGAGATATCTGCGTTATCGTCCCGACGATCCGGGAATACGAGTGTATGCGATCGTACTTTGCGAACGCCCGCGCCCACGATTTCGATCTCTCGCGGCTCCACGTCGTACTCGTCACCGAGGACTTCTGTGAGACCGAGGCGATGGAAGCGATGCTCGAGGACGAGGACGTCTCGGGGGAAGTGTTCGACGGCACGCGACGCGAGGAGTGGTACGCTGACCACGACGTCGCGGAGTACGGTCATATCGTCCCGGCGGCGAGTCACGCCGAGACGAGTTTCGGACTCCTCTACATGTGGGCCAACGAAGCGTTCGAGTACGGCTTTTTCATCGACGACGACACGCTCCCACACGAAGACGAGGACTTCTTCGGTACGCACATGGACAACCTCGCATTCGAGGGCGGGATCGAGGAGGTCTCGTCGGACGAGCAGTGGGTCAACGTCCTCTATCAGAACGCAGACGAACACGGGCTGTACCCGCGCGGTTACCCGTACTCGGCGATGGGCGAGACGGTCGAGACCGACACGGCCGCAGTCGAGACCGGCGAGGTCGTCGCCTCGCAAGGGCTGTGGACGAACGTCCCCGACCTCGATGCCGTTCGTATTCTCATGGACGGCGATCTCGAGGGACAGGCCCAGACCCGCACGACCAGCAGGGACTTCGGTGAGGACTTCGTCGCCGCACGGGACAACTACCTCACCGTCTGCTCGATGAACCTCGCCTTCCGCCGCGAGGTGATCCCCGCGTTCTACCAGTTACCGATGGACGACAACGAGTGGGACGTCGGCCGCTTCGACGACATCTGGAGCGGCGTCTTCCTGAAGCGGGCCTGTGACGTCCTCGACAAGCGGATCTACAACGGTGCGCCGCTCTGTGAGCACAACAAGGCCCCACGGAGCACGTTCGACGACCTCAACAACGAGGTTCCGGGCCTAGAACTCAACGAACACCTCTGGCGGATCATCGACGAGGTTGGCGACGATGCCGACTCCTACGCCGACGTCTTCGAGGCCATGGCGGCCGAACTCGCCGACGGCGACTGGTCGGCCTACAACAACGGCGCGTTCTTCAACTACGTCGGCGAACACATGCTCGACTGGCTCGAGTGTCTGTCGGCCCTCGAGCGAACGGCCCCCGTTGTGGAGAATCGACGCCTATAAGTACATTTAGGCCAGCCTAAAACATATGACAGAGCGATACGATCCCACCGGACGACGAGCATTCCTTGCGGGGTCGACTGCCCTCGGGATGGGCGCACTGGCCGGGTGTACGGGCCTTATCGGTGGCGAAGACGAAGAAGACGACGACGAGAACGTGTTCAATCAGATTGGCTCCGGGCGCGCAGGTCGGGGCGAGCCCGGTGGCACGCCGATGGCGGATCTGCCGGCACTCGAGGGCGAACTCCACATCTACTCCGGGCGAAACGAGTTCCTCGTCGGGACGCTTATCAGCAGCCTCGAGGACGAGTACGACGATTTCGAGGTGACCGGGCCGCGGTACAACGACTCATCGGATCTGGCGAATCAAATCGCCGAGGAAGGGGCGGGGACGGATGCGGATGTCTTTTTCACCGTCGACTCGGCCGCGCTGGGCGAGATCGCCAACGAAGGGATGGCACGAACTCTCTCGGACAACGTACTGGAGATGGTTCCAGAGGAGTTCCGAACCGACCAGTGGGTCGGCACGTCCGGTCGCATTCGGGCGATTCCCTACAACTCCGATGCGTTCTCGGAGAGCGACATGCCGACGAGTATCGACGCCTACACTGACTTCGACGGTGACCTCGGCTGGGCGCCCACGTACGGCTCCTGTCAGTCGTTCGTCACTGCGATGCGCCTGCTCGAGGGCGAAGAAGCGACCCGCGAGTGGCTAGAAGGGGTCGTCGACAACGGCATCGCGTCCTATCCGGACGAACTCGCGGTCTGTCAGGCCGTCGCGGACGGTGAGATCGACGCCGGCTTTACGAATCACTACTACATCCAGCGCGTCCTCGAAGGATCGCCGGACGCACCCCTCGAGACGGTGTTTACCGAAGGCGATGCGGGTGCGACCTTCGACGTCGCGGGTGCGGCCGTCATCGAAGGCACCGACAAGCCGGAGCTGGCGGAGAACTTCGTTCGACACCTGCTCTCGGCGGAAGTGCAGGAGTACTTCGCGGTGGAGACGTTCGAATACCCGCTGATTCCCGAGGGCGAACCGGTCGGGGACCTGCCGACGACCGAGGAACTGAACGTTCCGGACCTCGACCCGGCCGAACTGTCCGATCTCCAGCCGACGCTCGACCTCATGCGTAGCGTCGATGGCATCGACGTCTGATTTGGCGGTTACGATCTCGTGATTCGCGATCCGCGCCGTTGGGTTCGCTCAGTAACAATGGCTCTCCTGAAGCGCTTCCAGCTACACCGCGTCCACCTAGCCGCAGTTGCGATTGCCGTGTTCGCCGGCGTCGCCGTATTTGTGCTTGCGACGGAGCTGTTTCCCTACCACTCGAACAACGACGACGAGGCCGTCTATCTTCTGCAGGCTGCCATGCTCCTCGAGGGACAACTCGAGCTCCACGCCGGTGACCTCGTTGATGCGTTCCGGCCGTGGTTTTTCATCGAGGACGGCGGACGACTCTACTCGAAGTATTCGCCGGTCGTGCCCGCGATGTACGCCGTCTCGATGGCGCTGTTCGGCGAGCCTCGGGTGACGCTCGCCGTCGTCGCAGCGGGCAACGCCGCGCTCGTGTACGTCCTCGGCTCGATGGTTTTCGACCGTCGAGTCGGCGTCGTCGCCGCGGCCATCTTCACCGCGTCGCCACTGGCATTGCTGACGTCGTCGGTGTTTCTGTCGTACGCGCCGACGACACTGCTGAACGGCGCGTTCGCAGTGTGGTACCTTCGTGGCGTCCGAACCGGTCGGCGTCGTTACGCCGCGCTCGCCGGTGCGGCGATCGGACTCGCCTTCTTCGCCCGACCGTACACCGCCGTCCTGTTCGCCGCGCCATTTATCTGTCATGCGGGCTGGACCGTGCTGCGATCGATTCGGCAGCGCCGGCAGGACGGGGGGCTTCGTCCGCTTCCGAACCCGGTTCGACGAAACGTCGTCACGGCGACGGTCGGTTTGAGTTTCGTTGGCCTCGTGCTGGCGTACAACGCACGTCTCACTGGTTCGGCGCTCGTCTTTCCGTACGAAGCGTTTGCACCGCTCGACGGGCCGGGGTTCGGACATCGGGAAATCACCAGCCACTCGCTCGACTACACCCCCGCGCTCGCTCTCGAGGCGAACGGTGCCGTACTCTGGTACTTCGCTACGCGGTGGTTCACCGCTGGCCCGCTCGGAACGCTCGCCGCGTTGGCAGGGCTGGCCATCGCGTTGCGGCGGTGGCTCCCGTTCGACGGACCTGACAGCGAGGACGATTGGCGGGATGACGGTCGAACGGCGGGCTTGTTGCTGGCCGGACTCTTGCTCACCGTCCCGCTCGGAAACGTCGCGTTCTGGGGAAACTTCAACATCCTCGCGGGGATCGACGATCCGACTACGGGCCTGATTTCGCAGTTCGGACCGTTCTACCACTTCGATCTCCTCGTCCCGCTGTCGATTTTTGCCGCGTTCGGCGCCGTCACCGGCTGGCGGCGGTGTCGCAACGGCGCGATCCGGGATCGACTCGCCGCAGTGACGTCGCCGCGAACGGTCCGTGCCGTCCTCGTCGCCGTAGTGTTGACGAGCGCCCTCGTCACCGGCGCGGCTAACGCTGCGCTCCTCTCGACGCCGGTCGAGCGCAACGCCGCCCACACCGAACGGTTCGAGGCCGCCTACGAACCGTTCGAAGAACGCGACCTCGAGAACGCGCTGATCTTCCTGCCGACGCCGTACGGACAGTGGCAGGGCCATCCATTTCAGGCGCTTCGAAACGATCCCGGGCTCGACGGCGAGGAAGTCTACGCGCTCGACGGGCCGCCGGGCCGCGATTTCGACGTGCTCGATTCGCACCCCGATCGAACTCCCTACCGCTACACGTATCGCGGCGAGTGGACGGCAGCACCCGGCAACGATCTCGTCGCGACGCTCGAGCCGCTGTCGGTGCGATCCGGCGAACAGCTCCGCGGGGAAACCACCGTGGGCATCGCGAATCGAGTCGAGCACGTCCACGTCAGACTCGGGAACGGCAGTGAGACGACTGGCTATACAGTCGCCGATCCGGACGACACCGTTACCGTCGCGTGGACGCTCGAGCGCGGGGCGAACACGAGTGGAGCCGAAGACCGCGGTCTCGCTCGCTTGAACGAATCTTCCGACGAGGCCATTTCGTTCGACGAAACCGATGAGATCGTGGTGACGATCACGCAGGTCCAGTCGGCGGGAGCGACACACACCTACCGACAGGAAGTCATCGTCCGTACGACCGACGACGGCGTCGAAGCTGTTTGGCCACCCGAACGGACCACCTGTCCGCTCGTCACCGACTGTGGTTCCGCCGGAACGTATCTTCCCGACCGGCCGGAAACCAGAAGCGACTGGGAAACGTTCGACACACGACTCGAGTCGGCTTGAGCGGAAATTGTCCTCAAGTCCATAGCCCAGATCCGAGAGGTGGACCTCGAGGGCGTCGACAATCCCCTCGGGTCCGACGTCGACCAGAACGAGGCCACGTTCCGTCTCGACGGCGACGGGCAGGGCGTGGGCGCATCCGGATTATTCCATATCGGGTGGTTCGCTCGGATGGCCCAAAGCGTTGGATATCGAACTTCGGAATTGCATCGGCCTGTGCCTGCAAGTGTTAGCACCATTACCTATCTCATCGTTCATGACATTTGTATGACTAAAGGTTGCGTGAGCCGACGACGAATTCTACAGATCGGCGGCGGCCTCGTGGTGGTCAGTGGCGTTGGAGGTACTACGGCCGCCTCGAGTGACCACGAAACGAACGACCAGCCAACCGATACCAGCTTCGGGACTCGAGTTGCACACCTCTCACCCGATGCACCCAACATCGACGTCTACGTCGACGGAGAGCGGGTCCGCGAGGGCATCTCGTACGGGACGGTCACCGACTACCGCGACCTCGAGCCTGGTACGTACATGGTCCAGGTCGTTCCCGCCGGTGAAGACCCGGCCGAAGCAGTGCTCGAGGAGACCGTCGAGGCCGGCGACGTGGACCCCACCCTCGACGGTCTCCTCGCAGTGGTCGGCGAAGTGGCCGCCGAAAACCAGCCCCTCGAGTCGCTGTTTCTCGATGACGACAACAGCCCGGTCGATTCGGGTACCGCTCGCGTTCGCGTCCTCCACGCCTCACCTGACGCGCCTGCGGTGGACGTCGTTACCGGTGAAAACGGGGACGCGCTGTTCGAGAACGTCGGGTTCGGCGAATCCAGCTACACCGAGGTCCCGGAGGGCGAGTATCCACTCGTCATCTATCCTGCGGGTGACCGAGAGACCAGCGTCTTCGAAATCGACGTTTCCCTCGCCGGAGGAACCGTCTACTCCGCGTTCGCGATTGGCTATCTCGAGCCGGAGAGAGCACCCGCCGATGAGCCGTTCGAGATACTCCTCACGGAGGATTCCCTTCCGGACGAAGAGGAGCCGAAAGAAGACGAACCCGAGAAAGAGTCTGAAAAGGAGGAGAAATTCGAGGACAAGAAAGCTACGTGATACTGCCGGCTGCCCGTCGTGGAAAATTCTCGCTGCCATGTGGTAGTGAGTGTTTTCACGCAGGTACAGCCGAACATATGAGCAAACACGATACGTTTGCGATGTTCGAAGAACTCGCAACTACACGAATGAGTGGATAGGAGAGCAGACACCAGCAAGCGGTGTGCCGAGTGTGGGTTCATCCACGATGATAATCGCCAAAGTCGAGATAGGTTTGAGTGCCAGCAGTGCGGGAATCAGAATCACGCCGACTACAACGCTGCCAAGAACGTGGCAGACGTGTATCTCCGACGCGAGCAACAGTCCTCGCGTGGGAGGGGCGTCAGTCAATACGCCCTGAAGTCCGGGACGGTGACGCCGAGTCGGGGATACACCCCGTACTCTGACGAGTCAGAGGCCGAGTCCACGGACAAGCCCCACCCTCAACGAAGCGAGCGCGTCAGCGCGAGCGAGTAGGGTGGGGTAGTTGACCAGAGCCAAAAAACCGGTTACTGTTTCGGTCGATGCGGCAGTTCTCGAAGCCGTTCCTCGAGCGAGACTTTGACGATGGATCGTGCGATCTCGAGGCCACCTTTCAGCGGGTCCAGTTTCGTCTGCCCGGCACGCTCGCGGTACGCGATCGGGTGCTCGCGAACGTCGTAGTTCCGCATCAGCGGACGAATCAGCAGTTCCGCGGAGAGGCCGGTGTTTTCGGTCCACTCGATCGATTCGACGACTTCGCGACGGTAGGCGCGCATCCCGGTCGTCGTATCGTGAACGCGGGTGCCCATCAGAACGCTCGCGACCGCGGCGAACGCGTGGTTCCCGAAGCGGTTGAACGCCGGCATCGCGTCGGCCCCGTGGTAGAGGCGGTCGCCGCTGACGACGTCGTAGCCGTCGTTGATCAACGAGAGGAACTCGGGTAACTGCTCCATCGGGTACGTGTCGTCACAGTCGGTGGTGACGACGATCGGCCGGTCGGGCGCTAAGATCGCCGCGCGAACGGCGACACCGTAGCCCTGCGGTTGCTGTTCGATGACGGTCGCGCCGTGCTCGCGAGCGATTTCGGGTGTGCGGTCCGAAGAACCGTCGACGCAGACGATCTCGGCCTTGCCGTCGGTGACGTCCTCGATGTCCGAGAGCACCTTGCCGATCGCTTCCTCCTCGTTGTAGGTCCCCATGACGACGCTGACGTCCTCAAAGGTGTACCGGTCGTCCTCGCTGGTCCTGTCTGTTTCGTCGGTTGTTGCCGTCATCTCGGGCTGATCCCCACTGCTCATTGGCGGTACTCGCTTCCGACAGTATTTATATTTTTAGGTTTGCCTAAAACACGGGGCTGGTTTGGATAGAGAAATGACGGCCGCTACAGCGTTTCGTGGACGTGCTCGGCAGTCTTCAGCGCGAGTGCGGCGATCGTCAGCGTTGGATTCATCGCCCCGCCAGTTGGGAAGACGCTGCTCGAGGCTATCCAGCAGTTCTCTATGTCGTGGGTCCGCAGGTTGGGGCCAACGACGCTCTCGGCGGGATCGTCGCCCATCCGGGTCGTCCCCATGTGGTGGTAGGCCGGCCCCGTCTCGTCGGGACCGACCTGCCAGGTGAGGTCCGCGCCGAGTTCCTCGAGGACTCGCTCTTGAATCTCGTTGACGCGTTCGATCGTCCGGAGTGCGCGGTCGTCGACTGTCCAGTGGACGTCCGGGACCGGATTCCCCCGATCGTCGGTCGTGTCGAAATTGAGTCCGACGTAGCTGTCTTCCTGTGGGAGTTGTTCGACCAGTCCGCCCATCCCGATGTGGGTGCCGTACTCGGAGCGGAGTCGTTCGAGCAACTCGTCGCCCCAGTCATCACCGGTCAGTGCCAGCTCGACCGGCGAGGGGCCGTCGTAGTTGAAGAACTCGAGTTTGAACGGCGCGTACTCCTCGTCGGCGTCGTCGTAGAACTGGTGGGACTCGCTGGTCAGGAAGCCGACGTGGTTCTGCCGGGTCGGCTCGTCGAGGACGCCGCCCGTCCCCGCAAAGAGGTGATCCATGAAGAACTTCCCGACGAGGCCGCTCGAGTTGGCTAGCCCGTCAGGGTACTGATCCGACTCGGAGAGCAAGAGGAGACGCGGCGTCTCGACGCCGCCGCAGGCGATCACGAAGGCGTCGGCTTCCTGCCGGTGCTCTTCGCCATCGGGCGTTGCGTAGACGGCAGCCTCGATCGAATCGGCGTCGTGTTCGAGCCGTTGGACTGGCGCGCGGTCGATCACTGTTGCGCCGTGTCGTTCGGCACGCTCGATGTGGACAGTCGCGTCGTACTTCGCACCGGAAGGACAGACCGGCTGGCAGGTTCCGTAGCCCACACAGGCGCTCCGGTCGTCGTAGGCTTCGGAGTTCCGGGCGTTCGGAACGGAGTGCATCGCGATCTCGAGTTCGTCGCAAGCCTCGGCGAATAGGCCGTCGCTGTAGGAGGGGCGAAAGGCCGGCATCGGATGAGGCTCCTCGCGGGGCGGCGCGAACGGATTGTCATCGTCCCCGGCGACGCCCAGTTCTCGCTCCGCCGCGGCGTAGTACGGCTGCAAGTCCGCATAGTCGATCGGCCAGTCTGTGCCAACTCCACGGACGCTCTCGGAGGCGAAATCGTCTTCGTGGAGCCGCATCACCATCCCCTGCCAGTGGAGCGTCGAACCGCCGACACCCTTGACACGGGCGTGGTTCAGTGGGTAGAACCAGTCGCCCGATGCCGCGTGCGCGTCCCGCTCCGGATCACCGTCCCAGACAGCCGGCCGGTCGTAGGCGGGGCGGATCGCTCGTTCCTGTCTGGCGAGCCTATCTGCCGGATCGAACCGCGGCCCGGCCTCGAGGACGACGACCGCACGGCCGGCCTCGGCGAGTCGGTCCGCGACGATCCCGCCCGCCGGGCCTGCTCCAATCACACAGACTTCGGCGTCCACGACGGGCGTGCGATCAGCGTCTGACTCGGATTCGGCCCCCGCTGATTCGGCGGGAGGACGGTCCCAACTCACGCGTCTGGCCCCCGGTGATAGGTGTCGAGTCCGCCCGCGTGGCCCTGCGGATTCTCGATACCGACGAGTTCTCCGCCCGTCGGCGAGGCGTACAGCGCCAGTAGGAGTTCGTTGACGACGTAGTACCGCACCCGCTGGGCAGTCGTCCCCGCCGGTTCCTCCGCGGCGGCGTCCGAACCGATTTCCCGGAGGAACTGGTCGCAATCCTGTACGGACAGCGCTGCGAAGCCGTCGCCGTACCACGCCGTAGCGAGTTCGTCAAGTGTCGCAATCGTCGCCTCGAGTTCGACAGCGTGGGCGCGGTTCTCGAGTCGTCCTTCGAGGAACGTCTCGACGAACGTCGCTGTACCGGTTATTTCGCTGGGATATACGACTTCGGCAGCCGCGACCAGCGCCTCGCGAATCCGTTCGGTGTCGACGTCGTGGTCGTCCTCATCGGGACCGGTCGCTGTCGGCGCCGCACAACCCGCCAGCGTCCCGCCAGCGCCGAGGGTGGCCAGCGCGGCGACCGCATCCCGTCTGGTCAGCTCCATGCGAAGGGATTAGGTAGACCTAAAACATATATTCGTTGGAACGTGGTGTGACGGCGACGACTGATCCCGCACGCCGAGACCGCTGGCGTTCGGTCCGATGTCCGTGCTACGGACGCGAACAGTCGGCCGCGAACCGTCACTTATTCCCTGATGTCGGTCCGACTATCGCAACAGTCGCTATCGACCGCACCCAACTACCGCACATTACCGTGACCCCCCTATGAAATCGCTCCTCTCACGACGGCGCGAAATGACCGATGGATCGCCGCTCGGACTACTGCTCTTGTCTGGAGCTATCGCCGTGACCGTCCTGTTCCCGCTCACGTACCTCGTCTTCAAAGCGACGACCGTCGACATGGCCCGGCTCTGGGCGATGCTCGTCCGACCGCAAACCGCGACCATCGTTACGAACAGCCTCCTGCTAATGATCGGCGTCACCGTCCTCTCGGTGCTGATCGGCGTCCCGTTGGCGTGGCTTACCGTCCAGACGAACCTTCCGTTCCGCCGGTTTTGGTCCGTTATCGTCGCCCTGCCGCTGGTCGTTCCGAGTTACATCGGTGCGTTCGCCTTCGTCTCTGCATTTGGCCCCCAAGGCGAGTTCCAGTCGATCCTCGAACCTCTCGGCATCCAACAACTGCCGGAGATTTACGGACTCCCCGGCGCCATACTCGTCATTACGCTCTATACCTATCCGTACGTCTATCTGACCGTGCGGGCCGGCCTACTGTCGTTCGACACGACGCTGCTTGATGCCGCTCGAACTCTGAACCACAACACGTGGATGGCCTTCCGTCGCGTGACGTTCCCACAGATCCGGCCCGCCGTCGTCGCTGGCGGATTACTCGCAGCACTCTACGCCATTTCCGACTTCGGGACCCCGGCGATCATGCGCTTGCCGGTTTTCACCCAACAGATCTACGTCGAATACCGCTCTTTCGGCCGGGACTACGCGGCATTCCTCTCGCTGCAACTGCTCCTCATCGTCCTCGTCGTTCTCGTCCTCGAGTGGTGGATCCGACCCGATCAGACACTTCAGGGCGACGGCTCAGAGGGGGCGAGTGACCCCGTCGTCGACCTCGGTCGCTGGCGATGGCCAGCAACGATACTGCCTGCCGGTGTGACCGGAATCGCGCTGCTGGTCCCGCTGTGGATTCTCGGACTCTGGCTCGTGACCGCCGATCCGGACGCGCGACCGGAACTCGCGTTCGAACTCGAGTACGCCCTCAACTCGGTGATGGTTGCCGGCGCAGCTGCACTCGTGGCTGTGCTCGTCGCGCTTCCGGTCGCATACCTCGCGGCCAGACACGAGTCGCCGCTGTCGACGATTTTCGAGCGATCGACGTACGTCGGCTTTGCCGTCCCGGGCATCGTTCTCGGCCTCGCGCTCGTCTCGTTCGCGACGGCCTACGAGACCGTCCGCCAGACGTACGACCTCACCATCCTGCCGGCACTCTACCATACCATTCCGTTGCTGATATTCGCGTACGTCGTCCGCTTTATGCCCCAAGCGGTCGGCTCGATCCGAACCACGACACTGCAGGTCGACTCGAAGTTGGTCGAAGCCGCCCACACGCTCGGCGAGACGCCGCTTCGTGCGTTCCGAAAGGTGACGCTCCCGCTGATCGCACCGGGTGTCACCGCCGGTGCAGCCCTCGTCTTCCTGACGACGATGAAGGAGCTTCCAGCGACCTTGCTCCTGCGGCCGACCGGGTTCGAAACCCTTGTTACGATCATCTGGCGCGCTCAAGGCGAAGCGTTCTTCCAGTACGCCGTGATTCCCGCACTGTTGTTGCTCGTCGTCTCCGGGCTTTCCCTGCTCGTACTCCTCTCACAGGGCGGCAAAGAAGGACTCTGACCAGGGCGAGCACCTTTCGGGGCTTGCCCCCGAGGGACGTCACACCTGCGCGGTCAAGTACGTGGTTCGCTCTGTTCGAATCGTTTTGAACGGGATCTCATCTGACGATCATGACGGGTGTCGAGGCTCGCTTGACGACGGTTTCCGCGACGCTGCCCAGCAGGAATCGTTCCGCTCCCGATCGACAGTGACTACCCATCACGATTCTGTCGACGTCGTGTTCGTCACTGTACTCGAGGATCACGTCCGCCGGCTTTCCGAACTCGAGGACGGTTTCGATCTCGGTGTCGGAGTCGGCCGCGAGTTCGCGAGCCTCGTCGAAGACTTCCTCGGCGTTTTCCTCGGCCTGTTCGTGCCACTCGCGCCAGTATTCGATCGACACCGTACCGGGTGGTGCGCCGTCGTGAAACTGCGGGCGCATCACGTCGATGATGCCGAGTCCCGATCCGATAGGATCCATGACGTGTAAGACCGTGATGGACGCGTCGGGATAATCCGTTAACGCCACCTCCAGTGCTTTCGTCGAAAGCGGTGAGCCCTCGGTCGGAACGAGTATGCTCAATGTCATATACTGCCGAACGACTGCGAGGAAGAAATAGCCACAGGGGCGGATCTGTATCGGGCGCTTTGAGTGTGTCGTGGTGCGTCGCAGTCGTTCGTCACGGCTCTTCAACGACTAATGGACCAACTTGGCGGCGTAAGACGCCTGCGTACAAGGATATGATTTCACCGGAAAACACATTATTCTGTGTACCCATAGGAACCTGTATGCCCAGTATCACGGTCAACGTAGATAACGAGCTCAAAGAGCGAATGGAAAATCATCCGGAGATCAACTGGAGTGAGGTTACGCGCCAAGCCATTCAAGAGAAAATTGAGGCACTCGAAATGATGGACGAACTCACTAGTGAAAGTAAGCTCACCGAGCGCGACGTTCAGGAAATTGCCAATAAGATTAACGAACAAGGGCGTAAGCGCGTCGAAGAAGAGTCAGCGTAGACTCGACGAATGAAGCTGGTCATTGACGCTAACGTCGTTATATCTGCACTCATTGCTAATTCGAAAACAAGGGAACTCATCGTCACACTCGAACCAGAGCTCTTGACACCCGCCTTTGTTTATGACGAAATCGAGAATTATGAAGGGCTGATCGTGGACAAATCTGGAATGAAGCCGGATCGAGTAGCACAGTTCATCGACCTCTTGTTCCAGTACATTGAGGTCGTTCCTGCCGACGACTTCTATCCGGCTATCGAAACAGCAGAAGCGAAAATCAGTGATACTGATCCTGACGATGTGTTGTACCTCGCATGTGCGATCGCCAGTGATGCTGCTATCTGGAGTGACGATTCTGACTTCAACGAACAGAACCTAGTCGAGACGTACTCGACGAGTGATGTAATCAACTCATTTGAAACGCTCTAACTCGGCAGATCTGTCTCTCAGCTTCACTCTGAAGTTAGCCCATAGTCGTGTGACCGAAACGCGTGGTGGATGTAGCTTGGTCTGTCGAGAGTTTAATACACCTAATTGTTGAATAGTTACGTATGTCCGATACCTCTGTTATCGACCCTGAAACTGACGACTGGTTAACCCTTGATCAGGACGAGGAGATTATCTGGTCCGGGAAACTTCATGAGAGTAGTCTGATCCCCGCACTCATCATTGGTCTGCCTTTAGCCCTCGTCCTCGTTGGGTTATTCATCATCGCGGGGGCCTATCTTCACCGTGAGAATACGCAGTACGTTGTGACGACCGATGGACTGTATAAGAAGACGGGAATTCTCTCTCGTGATGTCCAGCGCATCGATTTCGGCAAGGTCCAGAACACCTCTTACAGTCAAGGGTTTTTCGGCTCCCAGTTCGGCTACGGAAACGTCGATATCTCGACTGCTGGCGGGTCCGGTATCGAGATGCAGTTCCAGTCGGTGCCTGAACCACGTGAGGTTCAGGAACTCATCAACAAGCGCGTGAAAGCTAGTCGTGGTAAATCCACGGAATCCAGCGAAACCAAGCGTGATGTGCTTGATGAGATTCTTATCGAACTCAAGGAGATTCACTCTACTCTCGAGGCACAACAGGAGACTGTGGGCGACACCTCGGCCACACTGTCCAATATCGGTAATTCAGAAAAGCGGCATTCGACTAGCGAGAATGACTCCGAATTGAACGAGTCTGAGGGTACCGAACAAGCTACTGAGGCCTCCGAAACCGACCAAGGATCAAACCGATGAACGGTAGACAACAATGACGGAATCGATTGACCCAGCTGTCCCACTCGACAGCCACGAGTCAGTCACGTGGACCGGTCGTCCGCGGATTACGACCGCACTTCCAGCAGTCACAACTGGATTGCTGGTCATCGCCTTCGGGGCCGTCAGCAGTCTGTTGGATGAGACGCTACTCTTTCTCGCAGTCGTTCCAATCGGCGTAGCAATCCCCCTCTGGAAGTATCTAGCTATACAGGGCACGCAGTACGTGATAACGGACCACGCACTCTACGTGAAACGTGGGGTAATGTCCCGACATGTTACACAGGCCACCCTCGAAACGGTCCAGAACAGTGCCTATAGCCAAGATATTACAGGATCGATGTTCGGGTACGGCTCCGTCGAGTTCGAGATCGCTGGTGGGAATGACCTCTCATTTCAGGCGATAGACGAACCCCGTGAAATTCGGTCACTCGTCGATCGAGCAGCATCGAACACCGACGGACTTGGTGGGAACGATGGGCAAGAGTCGGATATTCCTGGCAATTTGACTCAGTGGCAGCGGATCCGGGATGAGATCCGAGAGATTCACACGACGATCGAAGATTAGAGTAATACAAGCACGAGACCGAGTAGAACAACGAATACACCAATACTGAGTCCGATAAGTGAAGTCTTGGCCATTCGAAGGAGCGTCTGACCAGCCGAAAGATCCGAGACGACAAGTGGGTCGACGCCGTTCCCTGTCTCGGTAATCCGGCCGACGATAGTGACGTTATCACCGGGCATCACACACTGTTCGCTGTAGCGGCGGGTCCCAAGCGACAGAGCCCTCGTAATCGGCCGAAAGGGGGATGGTGGTGACCGCCAGTGAGTCGCCACCGGGACTGCTGCGGTGTTCTGCTCAAACCGTGCGATCCGCTCCGGAGGTTTATCGTTCGACGGAACGGTCGCGACAGTAGTGCGTTTGAGTGTTACTGTGTGTGCTGGCTCAACGATGTCAACTGTAGCCTCGGGTGTACGGACACGGAACGTGTCCGAACCCGCCAACTCGTGTATCGTTACGAACCACGGAAGCAAGTACGGACTCAGTCGGCGTTCTTCAACAGCGTATCGGAGGGCCAGACAGTCGTTTCCACTAAAGGGAGCGGTCAGGAGATCGGCGTCGCCCTGTTGGGCTGTTCCGGAGACACGCACAAGTACCCCAGACGCTGTTTCGTTGAGTGTTGAGATAGGCTCTGCTCTATAGATGCTGGTCGCACGCCAGACATACCGTCCACTGAATGCGAGGACGACTGCCCCGACAACAGCGAGACCACCGCCGAACACCTGACTTCCGGAGAGTCCGAAGACCATATAGAACATGGAACAGTATTTCGTATAGATCTGTTGACTATTTGCCGGATCTCCAGATCGGTAGCCGATAGGCAAACCGTACTGACCACAGTTGACGAACCAACACAGTCACTCCTCATTGAGGACCTCTCAAAGCAGCTGTGTTGAATCACTAGACGACGGCGGGAGAGGTCGCTAAATCAAAGGTGTTGAAGCAGGAGAGTCGAGTTGTCCATGGCCCAAATCTCCCGCTTCATTGGGGAAGTTGTGCCGGTCGCTCAAAGAGTCTGGTCAACTTCTTCGTGCACCGATTCACCCTTCCCGGGCTTCGATTCCCATTCCCACTCATCTTCGGCTCTAATACGTCCGTCGTCGAGAAGTTCGACGTCACCGATGGAGTGGCCGGTAGCGGTTTCGTTTTCTACATTTATTTGGGTGTATCGGATGTCCCACTGTTCCCCGTCGAAGGTTCCAACCAAATGTCCGTCCACAACACTGCCACCAGAATAGTTCGCGTATATTCGTTCGCCGTTCTGCTCGAAGTGAAAGACGGTATCTGCCCCCACTTCTCCGCCTTCATCATTTGTAACGCCAGCAAGTGTCCGTCCATCCAGTGAAATCTCGTCTGTCATACGCTACCCGTGTCAACTCCGCGAATAATACTTCCGGTGTTCCATTCGCACGGATAGTGATCGAACTGCCTGGTTCAGTTTCAGGTACGATTCTGAATAAAGAAATCTCGCTACTCTCTACTGCTAAGGGGTCCGCTCCCGTTGTGAGGGATGTGACCAGTGCTCCACCACCGGTGGAAGTCGACGGCCTGACGAAGTATTACGGCGACGTTCGGGGCGTCGAAGATCTCACGTTTAGCGTCGAGTCTGGAGAGATCTTTGGTTTTCTCGGGCCGAACGGCGCTGGCAAGTCAACGGCGATTCGCGTCCTGCTTGGCCTGTTAAAGCCCACCGACGGGCAGGCCCGGATACTGGGTCGTGACGTCACCGACCGGAACGAACTACGTAATGCAAAGCAGCAGTTGGGGTATCTACCGAGTGACGTTTCCTTCTACGATCGCGTCACGGGAGCGACGGTTCTCGATTACTTCGGACGCATTCGTGGTGAGCAGCGCCGAACGGAACTCCTCGAGCGATTTCCCGTCCCTCTCGATCGGAACGTCAAGGCCTACTCGAGTGGGAACAGACAGAAACTCGCCATCGTCGCGACGTTCATGCACGACCCCGAGCTGGCGATCATGGACGAGCCGACGTCGGGACTGGACCCGCTCGTGCAAAACGAGTTCTACGCCTTACTCGAGGAGCGCCAGGAGCGGGGCCAGACGAGTTTCTTTTCCTCACACGTCTTGAGTGAGGTTCGCCGTGTCTGTGACCGCGTCGGAATCATTAGAGACGGACAGCTGATCGAACTCGACACTGTCACGAACATCCTCGAAGCGGGCGGAACGGTCGTTACGGTGCGCTTGGCCGAAGAGCCGCCGGTGTCAGCGCTCGAGGTGCCGGGCACCGGCCACGCCGAACGGATCGATGACGCGTATCGGCTCGTTCTCTCACGGGAGTTCGATCCGCTGATCGATCGATTGCACGAGTACACAGTGCTCGATCTGGAGGTTCGAGAAGCGTCGATCGAGGACGTATTCATGCACTTCTACGGCGATGCTGACGATGGCGAATCCATAGAGACGTCAGCGCATTCGAGCGAGTCCTGATCGTAGCGGCTCAGCGACGCACCAGCTTCGGATGCAACTCACCGCCTGCGGAGCCACCAGATCGCCGCGAGTACGAACACGACCGCGACGGCGACGAACGGGCCGATAGAATCGACGTCGGTCTCCTCGTCGGTGTCGGTAATCGAGACTGGATACGGTGACGGGGTTGTGCTCGTTCGCTCGCCGGAACCGGTGTCGTACGTGAGCGAAATCGCAACGTTAGTCGACGTCTCGATCGCGTCGGACGACGACTCGAGACCAAACCGAACCGCTGTTGACTCGCCCGACTCGAGCGTCCCGACGTACGCCGTCGGTGATTCGCTCGACAGAGGTGGCCCGACCTCCAGCGTAGCAACGATACCCGTGATCGTTTCGTTTCCGTCGTTCGTCACCCGTGCTTCGTAGACGGCGTCGCTGTCGACCGGCACGTCGGTCTCGACTGGCGTGATCTCGAGCGGGTGGGCGTCGTCAACGTCGATCCCGAGCACTGATGGGCCACTGGTTTCGGCGGGTTCATCGTCGCCATTGTCATCGTCATCATCGTCGTCGACGCGGTACTGGACGGTCGCGAACAGCGGGTACGTCCCTGAATCGACTCTGGAAGCCGTGACGTCGATGTCGAACTGCTCCGTCTCACCGTCCTGCAGTTCTTCGAAATAGACCGACTGCGTCGCCTGCGGCGCGGTGGGCGAGCCAAGCGTCACCGACCCGTCCGGCGCTTGGAACGTCACGACGACGTCAGTCACGTCTTCGTCGCCGTCGTTCGTCACCTCAAGGTCGATCGTCGTCGTATCGCCCGCTCGGACGGATTGATCGTCGTCAATTTCGACGATGACGTCACCTTCGGGTCCTTGCACCGGAAACGAATCGATCGTCGAGGGCGCTTGGGGGAACTCCTCCGGGACGTCTTCGGTGGGCAATGGCGTCGGGGATTCGTTTTCGGGACGTTGCTCAGGGGGCAACGCCCCGTCGTCGCCTGCGGCGGCCGAGTCGTTCACTTCCGTCTCGTTTCCGGGTTGGTCTTCTTGAACCTGTAGATACCCAGCCGTGGCCGTGTCACTGCTCGCAGCTGCAACGGGTGTCGCGACGCCGCAGAATCCGACGAGGACGAGCACGAGGCAGCCAACAGCGATTCGGTGTCGCCGACGCTGCTGCGGGGTGGCACCCTCCCTCGTCATTCAGTGGTGAAATGAACGAGCGGTGGATAAATCACACAATCCGTTGCACGGACGAACGACCGAGTTACCGGATTCGTATCAACGTAAGTGATCGTTACATCCGCTTTTTGTCTCGAGTATCGCACGCCGGCAGCCCTGTGGGCGGTCAGAGATGCGGTTCGACGTCCGATACCGACCGCGTTCGTCTCGTGCGCTAATATACAAGGTGCGGGCTCTCGTTAGCCGATACATCCTCTGAGGTCCATGCTCGATATTACGTCGTTCGAGGCCGGTCGCCGACTCCGTGGCTCGCTGTTACTGTCCGGTGCGTTGATCGCCTTGATCGTCCTCACGATTGCGCTGTTCCCATCGATTCAGGAGACCGGTGCCGACCTCGACGCCTACCTCGAGTCGCTCCCGCCCGAAGCGGCACGTGCGTTCGTCGGCAACGTGACCACGCTGACGACGATCGAGGGTTATCTCGTCTCGCAACTGTACCAGTTCGGCTGGGTGTTGTTGCTCGCGATCTACTACGCGTACGCTGCCGCGTCGACGATCGCCGGAGAGGTCGAACGCGGGACGATCGACATGACCCTGACGTTGCCGATCTCCCGCACTCGATTCGTCGTTGGCAAGTTTCTGTCGCTCGTTCCCGGCGTCGTTCTCGTCAACGCGATCACGTTCGTTGCGGTTTTGATCGGCGTCGAAGCCGTCGGCGAATCGATCGATGTCGCGGATCTGTTTGCGGTCCACGCCTACTCGATCGCGTACTTGCTGGCCTGTGCTGGAATCGGGCTGCTCGCTTCCGTCGCGTTCGACTCCGTCCGTCGGGCACAGACCGTCGGTGCTGGTGCTGTCTTCGGTTTGTTCTTGCTCGATACGTTCACGTTCGATACCGACTACGACTACCTCGGGGACGTTGCGTTCTCGCGGTATTTCGATCCCGGTGCGATTCTCGTCGACGGCGACATCGCGTGGACGGATCTTTCGGTGCTCCTGATCGCTGTCGTCGTCCTTCTCGTCATCTGCAGCGAGTTCTTCGAGCGCCGTGACCTCTCCGGCTAGTCCGGATATTCTCGAGCGGTACACGGTGAACTACCCCACCCTACTCGCTCGCTTGCGCTCGCTCCTTGAGGGTGGGGCTTCCTGCTTCCATGACGCGCTTTGCAGGAACCGAAGTGGTTCCTGTAGGGAGCACAGTCTCCACAGGCATTGATTCGGAGCGTCCCGCTCCTACCTGCTTGATACCGCGAGAAAGAATGTTCCATGCCGCGTTCCAGTCCCGGTCTGCCGTGAAGCCACAGGAGGGACAGGAGTGTTCCCGGACCCACAGCGGTTTGTCGGTCGAGACACCGCACGCCGCACACTCTTTGGTCGTTCCAGCCGGATCGACGGCGACGAAGTGCGTTCCCTCGCGCTCGCACTTGTACTCGAGCATTCTGAGGAACGTTCCCCACGCTGCTCCGGCACGGTTCCGAGAGTTCCCGTCAAGTTCGACGAGACCTTTCGCGTCAAGGTCTTCGACCGCGACGAGATCGTACTCTCGAGCGTAGAAGTTCGAGAGTTTGTGCAAGAAATCTCGGCGCTTATTCTTCAGGTCGGCGTGGCACTCGGCAACCCGACGGCGTTGCTTCTCGTAGTTGTTCGATCCGTGCTTTTTGCGCGAGAGTTTTCGTTGCTCACGCTCGAGTTGGTCGCGTTCGTCCGAGAGGTCAACCGATTCAATCGCGTGTTCGTCGGTGTCGTGTGCATACTTCAGGATGCCCACGTCGATGCCGACGACGTTCTTCAGTGAGTTGGGCTTTTGCGGTGGCTCTCTGTCGACTGTTCTCCTCGTTGGCTTTGTCGGGGTTCTTACTCCTTGAGACGATACTTTCCTGTGTACTGATTCAGGGCGATGACACTCTCCCTGACCACCGGAAAGCTACTTTAGGAGCCTTGGAGGGAGTTGAGATGGAGGATGTCGCGAAGGTCACACGCGAGTAGACGGGAGCGAAGTAACACGAATCGCCGACGGTTTTTGAAAGCGGTTGGGGGAGCGGGCGTCGCCGGCCTAGCGGGCTGTCTGGGTGGCGAGTCGACGGTAACCGCCACCGCTTCCGAAGCGAGCGATAGCAGCGACGAAGACGATGGAGGTGACGAGCCGTCGACGGACACGATCACGCTCGGCGGCTCGATGAGTCTCTCCGGTGACCGCTCCGATATCGGACGGCTGTACGCGGACGCATACGAACTGACCGTCGGCCGTATTAACGACGCTGGCGGCGTCGAAGCTGGCGACGGTATCCCCTACGAGCTAGAGCTAGTCCTGCGAGACGACGAGAGCGACCCCTCGAGGAGCGAAGTCATCTACCAGAACCTCGTCGATCAGGCGGGGATCGACTATCTGGTAGGGCCGTACTCGAGTGCGATTACACTGTCGACCAGTGACGTTGCGGCGAACGCCGAGCGGCCGATGGTCGCGGGTGGCGGCGCCAGCAGCCAGATCTTCGAGCGCGACAACGAGTGGATTGTCAGCCTGTTACCGGCAGCCGACACGTACGCCACCACGAGCATCGAGATGACGATGGCACAGCCAGATCCACCATCCTCGGCGGCGATCTTGGCCAAAGCGGATCCGTTCAACCAAGACACTGCGGAGGGAGCGCGCGGAATCTTGCAGTCGGCGGGAATCAACGTCGTCGTCGACGAGACGATCACTGCTGAGACGACCGACCTATCGACGTCCCTCGCGCTCGTTGAGGATGCCGACGCGGATGTCCTCCTTCTGAACGGCTATCAAGAAGATGCGGTGATCGCGGCCGAACAATTAGCGAGCGAGAACGTTGACGTCGATATGGCGTGGGCGCCGGGCACCAACCTCACTGACTCGTTCAGAGAACAGACCGGGGAGAACGGCGACTACTGGTACGGCCCGTCGCCGTGGGCGACCACTGTCGACTCCGCGGACGACGTCTTTGGATCGACGAGCGAGTTTATTTCGGCCATCGAGAACGAGTACGGGTACGAACCCGACTACCACAGTGCGGCCGCCAGCGCCGTCGTCCAGACGTTCCAGCGCGCGTTCACGGCCGTCGACGAGCTGACGCCGGGAACCGTGCGCAACGCCATCCGTGGTGTCCAGTTCGACAGCCTTTACGGCCCCGTCCAATTCGACGAGGACGGCGCCATCCTGAGAGACATGGTCGTCTATCAGTGGCAGCCAGAGGCGGGCAGACAGCTCGTGTGGCCGGAACAGGTCAGTGAAGCCAACTCCATCTATCCAATGCCGAACTGGGACGCACGATGAGTTGTTCCGGGGCTCGACCTCGACGGATGGGACCATCTGACGGTCGTCGATAGGTATGAGACAAGTATGAGTCAGGCACTACCCGAGGCGTGGTTCGCCATTGACACGCGGAACAATGCCGTGATTACGTGGATACTCGTCGCACTCCTCACGATCACAGTCGTTGCGAACCTCTTCGTCGGCTACGTTCTCGGGGCCGCGTTCGCAGCTATCGCGACGGTGACCGCGGTCGTGCCACCGCTGGTTGCCCGTTCGTGGTCGCACACGCTTCCGTGGCCACTCCTCGCCGTCGCGTCGCTTCCGCTCGTCCTCGGACCACTCCAGCCAGCGTTCCTCGGCCAGTTTTTCATCGGTGTCGGCGTCGCGGTGCTCAGCATGCTCGTCGTCAGCACGCTCCAACTCACGACGATGATTCGGATGACGCCCGCCTTCGCCGTGTTCTTCGTCTGTCTCACCACGCTCGCCGTCGCCGGATTCTGGTCGGTCGGCTCGGCGTTCAGTGCGGCCTATCTCGGCGGCACGTTCGTCAAGACGAACGATGAACTCATGCTGGTCTTCAGTGTCGCGCTCGTCGCGGGACTCGTTTCGGGCCTCTCCTTCTGGCTGTACTTCCGGTGGCGACTCCGACGCGAACAGTCTCCCTCACGAGAGGTGGAACCGACGTGACGATCCGCGAGCGGTTGAGACCCATCGGCAAACGGGATGCCCTACTCGTCCGCCTACTCCAACTTCTCATGATCGCAATTCTCGTGACTGGATTTTGGTTTGGGAGTTTGGGTATAGTGGTCAATGCGTCTCTCGGTCTTCTCGTCTCACAACTCCCCGCCCTCTTCAGGCGCCGTTACGGGTTCACGATGAACGTCGGACTCGTCCTCTGGATCACGGTCCCGATGGTCCTCCACGCGCTCGGGACAGTACCGTTGCCCGGGCTCGGCTTTCTGACGCCGTACCAAGCCGTCTGGTGGTGGGACCACCTGACCCACGCGTTCTCTTCCTCGCTCGTGGCAGGCGTCGGTTACGCGACCGCTCGAGCACTGGACATACACACCGACGCCGTCAATTTTCCGCCGAAATTTCTGTTCGTGTACCTTCTCATCTTCATGATGGCGTTCGGTGTCATCTGGGAGCTCTACGAGTTCTACGTCACCATCGCAGCGCAACTCCTCGGTATACCCGGAATTCTCACGCAGTACGGTCTCGAAGACACCGTTCTCGATCTCACGTACGACCTGCTCGGTGCCCTGCTCGTCTCCGTTCTCGGAACCGCCTACCTCACGGACGTTTCGAACCAGCTAGCCGACCTATTTGGCACTTAAGCATCCTGACGACTCAAACCGTTCCTTCTGTGTGCGCTGGAAAACGAAACGGTACGCGGATTCCGATCGTTAATCCCGCAGGATGCGATTGTACAACGAAGCGAGGAGATATCCACTGGTAAATCCGTCCATAAACGCCCAGCCGGCACCGATGATGAGCCCGGACCGGCTCTCATTGAAGCCGCGGTACATGTCTGCGAGTAGCTGTTCCCACCGTTTTCCCCATCCCACCCGAGCAGTGAGACCGATTGCCGCCACTGCGCCAGCCCAGAATATTCCACACGCCAACCCGAACGCATTTGGTTCCAGTCGAGATGGCTCTGAAATCGTGGTTCGGGGCGGTTCTTGCATCGTCTCGGAATCCGATCCTTTCGCTTTGGTTTTGATCCAGTTACTCATACGAACACCTCTCGAGCCGTGATAGCGGGACAGTCACAATCGGCTCACACTGACGCACGGCAACCCCCTATATAATACTATGACGATATTGTCGGATTAATTACTGCCAGTCTGACGGTGCGGCTCGATGTTTTGTAACCCACCTCCGGGGAGGTATCGTCATCGTTCACCGAGGAGAAAGCCCACGACTTCAGTCGTGTGGAGGATGTCAATCCGTACTGACCGAGCTACCCTATCAGGTATCGAGAAAGAATCCGTACTACATTCACGCTGCGTATTCAGCACGACCGCTGAGATCTATCACCATTTGAGGATTTTGACGAGAGCATTTCGTATATCTCGGCTGGAAACCTGCGTAGTCCTATACTGTTTATCAGGGCGGTCAACAAATGCTGTTGTAACGACACCATGCAACGTGGCCTCTCACGCGACGACTCGGGTAGTAGTCTTGCAGGCCGTCCCGACGCAAACGGTGACGGCACTGTCCTCCAGATCACGGCACGAACGCATCTGAAAATACTGTCAACACGACATTCGGAGCCGTGGACCAACCAGTAGACGAACCGGATACGGGACCAAAGGCCACGCAGATCCCGCCCGAAGCGCCACCTCGCCAGATCGGTATCGAAGCGGAAGCACTGGATCGCAAGCAGACGGCACTCGAACGGATGCGGTTGCCGAGACCGGTGCTTCGGCGTTTTGCACTGCTCGGAGTACTATATGTCGTGCTAGTGGGCGGGTTGGCACTCACATTTGACAGCGGACCGCGACGACTCTCGCTCGTGCCGGTCGTCGTAGTACTTGCGTTCGCCTTCCAGACGGCGGATTCGGCGGCTGGGATGGGGTTCGGAACGGGACTGGCTCCGCTGTTGTTCGTCCTCGGCTACGAGCCGCTGCAAATCGTCCCCGTGTTGTTGCTGTCCCAGACGCTCATGGGCCTCGTTGCCGGCGCCGTCCATCACGACATCGACAACGTCACGTTTTCGCTCCGGCCGCTCAATGACGAGACGAAACTGCTGTTCTTGCTCGTCGGGATCGGTTCCGTCGCCGTCCTCGGCTCGGTCGTGCTCACGTATTTCACGCTCGAACTCTCCGACGTGATCATCGAGTCGTACGTTTCGTTCCTCGTGTTGACAATGGGGGTCGTGGGACTGCTGCGCGCGAGACTGCGGACGAGAATCGAATACCGACCACGACGGCTCGCCGCGTTCGCGCTGCTGGCCGGGGTGAACAAGGGTATCGGTGGCGGCGGCTACGGCCCCGTCGTCACGCTGGGACAGATCCTCTCCGGCGTGTACGAAAAAAGCGCCGTTGCGATCACGACGCTCGCGGAGGGAATAGTCTCGATCACCGGGATCGCCACGTTCTTTATCCTCTTTTCGTACGGCGTCCCGGTCGACCTCCAGCTGTTGCCTTCTATTTTCGCTGGTGGCTTTCTCGCGGCGATCGTTGGCCCCTACGCGGTTCGAGTCGTTCCGAATTCGGTTTGGCGCTATCTCATTCCGATCTACGCGTTCGGTATCGGCCTCATCGGACTGCTTTTCGGGGTGGACGTGTGACGTCGTTCTCCGTTTCCGAACGAACGCTAGAACGCGTCAGTCTCGACGGTAATGTCGGCGTGGAGCCCCTCACGAAGCGCTGCGTGAACGTGACAGAGCTCTTCGCCGCGTGCGATTAGCTCGTCGGGCTCCTCAACGTCCGCTTCGATGGAGAGCACGAATTCGATCGCCTCGAGGTGGTCTTCGTCGTCCAGCGTTGCCTCCGCGTCGATCGTCATTCGACCGAGGTCGTCGTAGCCGGCTTTCCGTGCACCGAGGCGGACGGCAGGGAGGAAACACGACGCGTAGTCGGCGACGAGCACCGCGTTCGGGTTCGGTCCCGTCTGTTCCATCGGGTCGATCTCGAGTGTGAAGTCGCCGACGTCGCTTTGCGTTTCGTATCCGTCCTCGCTGGTCGTCGTCAGGGCAATATCGTCCATTTCTGTATTGTGTAATTCACACCATATCATGAAATGGCTTGTGACTCGCTCGAGTATAAATACGGCGTGGATACGATTAAGACTCGACACTATTTCAGGCACGAATCAGCAACTAATCGTCGTTCTATGTGACTGTAGCGGTGAATACGTTCTAGATTATTAGAACTGTGATGATAGTGTCCAGTCGGCACGTTCAAATACTACGCTGAGTAGTTACTACTATATCGAACAATACTATGGGCGAAACTGAACAGGCCACAACAGGTGTGCACTCGCGTGTCGCAACCACGATCGAGTTCTTCGGGCCACAGTGGTTCGGCTCGACAATGGGCACTGGTGTACTCGGTATCGCCTTGTCGCTGGTCGCGACACGAAGTCACCTCGAGTCCGTCGCGATGCTCGCCACAGCTTTCGTCAGTCTGACGCTGGTTGCGACGGTCGCGTTCCTCGTTCCATGGCTGTTGCGGATCGGCTACTACCCAGATCGGGTGCGGACCGACCTGATCCATCCGGTCCGAAGCCAATTCTTCCCGACGATGCCGATCACGCTGCTCGTCCTCGGCGTCGGTATCGACCAGACGATGGGCCATCTTCTCTCCGATGCGACGCTACAGTCTCTCCTCACGCTGTTTTTCGTCGTTGGAAGCGTGGGGATCTTCGGCTTCGGGCTGTTGCTCGTGACGCTCATGTTCACCAACGACCGGATTGGTCCTGACGACGGCGTCTTCGCGTGGTACATCCCGCCTGTGTCCCACCTCGTGATCCCGCTCCTCGGTTTCTTGCTCGTTAGCGACTACTACGCCGGCACGCTCACAGGGCAGATCATTTTCGTCGTGTCGGTGATCGCACTCGGCGTCGGGACGTTCATGTTCCTGTTTTTCGGCTCGATCGTTTTGTATCGGTACGCCTACGCGACGCTCCCACACGAGAAACTCGCCCCGACGTTCGCCATCGGGCTCGCTCCGACATCCGTGCTCGTCATCGATATCGCCCGTCTCACGTACGCGTTGCAAGCTGGCGTCGGCGTTGACATTTCGCTCGCACCGCTCGAGCCGCTGTTGAAGCTGCTCGCGCTGTTGCTGTGGGGCTTTTCGGCCTGGTGGTTCGTTCTGACGGGTGCGCTCGTTGCCTACTATATTACACGCCGGACACACCCGTTTTTCTTTACGTGGTGGGCCTACACCTTCCCGATCGGTGCGTTCGCCGTCTCGACTGACGTGCTCGCCAATCTTCTCGACGTTGCGGCCTTCGGCTTCGTTCTGATCGGTGTGACGGCGCTGCTCTTGGTTGTCTGGACGATTACAGCGGGCCAAACCTGGCGACTCGTGGCTCGTGGACGTGCGTTCACCGCTGATTAACGAAATTCTTAGCGATCCTCGAACCATCCGACTGAGACGTCTTCCTCGTCGACCAACGGGACGTACGGTTTCACGTCGAGTATCGGCGTCCCGTCGACGAGGTCGAGGCCGCGGACACGAAGTGTCGTCCCGTCGCGCTCGAGCAACTCGACGACAGTCTGGGCGAGCGGCGTCGGCCGGTGTGGGCTCCGCGTTGCGAACACGCCGACCTCGAGGTCGTCGACGTGTGGCGGCCGCGCAGTCAGTTGGGATTCGTTGATTTCGTCGAGATGGGCGAAGACAACAATGTGAGAGAACCCATCGATCCCCTCGAGACCGGCCTCGTACTCCTCCTCGAGGACGACTTCACCGCCCGTTTCGGAGACCTCATCGTGGATGACGTCTTCGGGGGTGTCGTATGGCGATCGAACGCGTCCGATTGGTGTGTAGCTGATCTCCATCGGTATGCTTTGGTAGCAACTAGACTCGTATATGTGGCCATCTTGGACCCAATACCGCTGGTTGTCGGACGGCAGCCTTTTGGCATCAACGGGTTTTGCCGGGGGTTGCCGTACTTGCTGCAGGAGTTACTGAACCTATCACTCTCTGACAATTTCAACACAGGCGTGTGGAGCGAAAAGCAACACCGCACTTGGTAATGAAGTTCGGCATTCAGCTCTACCCTGCTGGGCTCTCGCCTTCAGATACTGTTCGAGTTCTCGATATATTCGGCGTTGAGTAGGCTCAGTCCACGGTTCATAACCGGATTCACGAAACTGATCTACAGCCAAAATCTAGTCAGAACCCGGATCACGTCGCGATTGATAAGATCGTGGTCTGACTTAATAACAAGCAGTGTTGGCTGTGCGTAGCAGTCGATCCTGACTCGAATAGAAACCTGCATACACGGCTCGAGTCGACCAGAATGAAGGCTATCGCTAGCGCGTTCTTTACCGAACCACACGAGAAACATACAGTCGAAGATGCCATGTTTTTCATTGATTACGACAAATAACTGAATGACGCTGGTCACCGATACAACTTCAATCTCAGATACGAACGCATGCCAATCGGAACAGTATTGAACATATATTGAAAGAGATAAAATATCGGACTTCTTCATTCTCAAACTACTTTCGGAACGCACAAGCAACAACTACTGATCAGTGGCTTAACTCAGTCGCGGTCACATGAAATTAAATGATTCGAATACGGTGGAATCGCCGCACGAAGAACTTCCGGTGGTGTCAGGCCACACCTGCCACCTGATCAGATTCGCGGACGTTAATGAACGCGCTTTGCGGGAACTCCCGGCACAGTACGCCCCATTCACGAAACCTTGTTTGGTTTACGTCAGAATATTTGTGCGGTTAGAGAAACTGAAATAGGTTAACTGGTGAATTTTTATACAATAGCCTTTTCTTTACTGAAACGTAGGCTGTGGTGATGAGTTCCGATCAAGATCACCTCCGCGAAACGGACACCGAGGAACGGTTCGACTTCAAAAAGGAAGAGACGGCCGCGTTCAAAACCGATAAGGGCCTGACCGAGGAGACGATTCGTCTCATTTCCGAAGATAAAGACGAGCCGGAGTGGATGCTCGAGCGCCGCCTGCGTGCGCTCAAGCAGTACCAGAACATGCCGATGCCGACAGACTGGCCCGGCCAGCCGGACCTCTCCGAACTGGACATCGAAGAGATTGTCCCCTACATCCGTCCAGATGTCGACACGCGTGAAGGCGTCGACGACTGGACGGAACTGCCAGACGAAATCAAAGATACCTTCGACAAACTGGGCATTCCGGAAGCCGAGAAGAACGCCCTCTCCGGCGTCGGCGCCCAGTACGAATCGGAAGTCGTCTACCAGAACATGCAGGAGCAGTGGGAGGAGAAAGGCGTCATCTTCATGAACATGGACCGGGCGGTCCAGGAGCATCCTGAGATCGTCAAAGAGTACTTCATGACGACGTGTGTGCCTCCAAGTGATAACAAGTTCGCCGCGCTCCACGGCGCTATCTGGTCCGGTGGCTCGTTCGTCTACGTTCCCGAAGACGTCACCGTCGAGATGCCTGTCCAGGCGTATTTCCGGATGAACTCCGAAGGGATGGGCCAGTTCGAGCACACACTGATCATCGCCGAACCCGGCAGTGAGGTTCACTACATTGAGGGCTGTTCCGCCCCGAAGTATTCGGCATTCAATCTCCATTCGGGAGGTGTCGAGGTGTTCGTCAAAGAGGGAGCTCACGTCCAGTACTCGACGGTCCAGAACTGGTCGAAAAACACCTACAACCTCAACACGAAACGTGCCATCGCCGAACGGGACGCTACGATGGAATGGATCTCGGGTTCGATGGGTTCGAAAGCGACCATGCTCTATCCCTCGACAATTCTAAAGGAACCTGGTGCGACGGACACCCACATCACGATCGCCTTCGCCGGCGAAGGCCAGAACATCGACACTGGTGCGAAGGTCTACCACAACGCGCCAAACACGAAGTCGACAGTCGAGTCGAAATCCATCAGTAAAGATGGCGGCCGCACCAACTACCGCGGCCTCGTTCACATCGCCGACGGTGCCGAGAACTCCTCGACTGCAGTGGAGTGTGACGCGTTGATGTTCGACAACGAGTCCACCTCCGACACGATGCCGTACATGGAGATCGAGGAGTCGAAAGTCGACGTCGCTCACGAGGCGACCGTCGGCAAGATCGGCGATGAGGACATCTTCTACCTCCAGTCGCGTGGACTGGACGACGACGACGCCAAAAAGATGATCGTCGCCGGTTTCATCAAACCGATCACCGAGGAGTTGCCGATCGAGTACGCCGTCGAGTTGAACCGGCTGATCGAACTCGAGATGGAAGGAAGCCTCGGATAACCTGTCGAGCCAATGAACCACTCTCGCCAGCAATCGATCGTCGTTCGGACCCAAAACGGTGCGTTCAGAGGTGATTGCCCGTGAGCATACGGATGTTGCGATGTTTCGAGTGCGGGCACGGCTACATCGGCGATGACCCGCATCCTGCGCGCTGTCCAGCGTGTCGCTCGTCGTTGGTTCCACCGGCGGGTTCTCTGGCGATCTTCGATCAATCGACGTGGAAAAGTGCAAACGGACTCTCAAAGCTTCGAATCAGCGCCGTAGACGAGCATGGTCGACTGTTCGAGTTCGGTATCGCCGCCCGCAACGGCATGGCAAAACTGGTCGAACTCCGCATCGACGATGCACCCGTCGATCCGCGCTTCGTCCGCACCGCGGTCCAGATACCATCGCTGATCGAGACGAAGCTTGAGGAGACCGGATTGTCCGTCGAATCACCGGTGGATTCCTTCCCGCCGCGCTCGTCGGCTCGAGACTGATCGGTAACCACCAATCAGGAACTGACTGCTCGAGGAACGGGTGGGTTTCTGGTAGGCGGCACGAGAGTATTACTCTCGGGATGCTGTCCCTCTTCTTCGTTCACTCGCGTCGCTCATTCGCAGCGGAAGGACTCGCTGTCTACCGCCGGGAAACTCTCACTCTGCAGAGGCAACGCCGTCTTCATAGCGTGGCAGGTACGAGCCGATCCCGCCTTCCGTGAGGACGTCGTTGTGTTCGACGACGAGTTCACCGCCTTTGATCGTGTGTGTCGGTGCGCCGGTCAGTTCGCGGCCGAACGCCGAACACCAGCGGTTGTCCAGCCCGTAGAGGAAGTCCTCGTCGACGGTAAACTCCTTTTTCAGGTCGACGATCACGGCATCGGCGTCTGCGCCTTCGACGAGTGCACCTTTCCGCGGATAGATACCGAACCGTTTCGCGTTGTTCGTCGAGCAGACTTCGACCATCCGCTCCATCGAGATCCGGTTTTTGTTCACACCTTCGCTAAGCATGAGCGGAAGGAACGTCTGGAGGCCCTGATCACCCGGCGGTGCTTCCCAGACGCTGCCGTCGCGGGGGCCTTTGAACTCGAGTTGGTACGGGCAGTGGTCGGTGCCGACGTGGTCGAACGTGCCGTTTCGGAGGGCCTTCCAGAGCGCCTCCTGATCCCTTTTGTACCCGATCGGGGGCGAAATCTTTCCCCAGAGGCCGACGTCCTCGTCTTCGCAGTGGTTGGCGAGGAAACTCGGCAAGGTTTCGCCGTGGATGCTGACGCCACGTTCGTTGTACCGTCCGAGTGCGTCGACGGTTTCTTCCATGCTGTTGTGGACGACGTACGTCGTCGCGCCGGTGTGTTCGGTGAGCATACCGATCTGTTCGATCTGCATCGCCTGACTGATCCCCGGTGAAGCGTCGGCCCACGCGCTCAGGTCGTCCCGACCCTCCCCCTTGATTTCATCGATTTTCACCGGCCCGAGGTCGTCGTTTTCGGCGTGGAACATGACGACCGCGTTCTCCATCTCGGCCGTCTTTTTCAAGACTGTGTAGACGCGACCGGCGTCGGAGTGGCCGATTCCCAACTCCGGAGCCGACGTCTTGTACATGTTGAAAAACAGTTTAAACGATCGGACCCCTTCCTCGGCGAGAGCGTCGATCTCGTCGACGTGGTGGTCCTGATGGACGATCGCGTGGAAACCGAAGTCGATGTAGGACTGTTGTTCACCCGTCTCGACGAAAAAATCCATGTCGGGGACGTACGGCTCCTCCTGAAGGAGGAACGTGAAGAACGACGTCACGCCGCCGGCGAGACAGGCTTTCGTCTCAGTTTCCATATCGAGTTCGTACTGGGTGTGATAGTCGTGTTCGTACCGAGAGATACCCATGTGGTTGTGTGGACAGATGATGCCCGGAATGAGGTAATTCCCATCCGCGTCGATCGTCTCGTCGGCTTCGGGCAGCGAACTATCCGATCCGATGGCGACGATTTTCCCGTCTTTGGCGGCCATTCCGCCGTGGATCGTTCCGGATGGTGTGACGACACGTGCGTTAACGACTCTACTGGTAGCTTCTACCATACCACACACAGAGCGAGCGAGGGCTTAACTCTACAGGAAAATACAACTCTACAGACAGTACCGGCGTATCGGTGGTGTGACAGCGAAGCGGCACTCAACCGACGTGAACAGTTATACCATGAGTGTGGTATTGGTGTACATGGTTCGACTAGACGGCACGCAGGCGTTAGTAACAGGAGCGAGCAAGGGTATCGGGCGCGGAATCGCCGAGGGGTTGGCCACCGAGGGAGCGACCGTTGGCGTCAACTATCCCCCACAGGAAGACACAGCACACGCCGATGACGTCGTCGAGACGATCGAAGCCAGTGGAGGAACCGCACGCGCGTTCGAAGCCGACGTCAGCGACGCAGCCGACGTTGAGTCAATGCTCGATGCGTTCGACGACGCGTTCGGGACAATCGACGTCCTCGTCAACAACGCGGGGATCCTTACTCAGTCACCGCTCGCGGAGATGCCCGTCGAGATGTGGGACGAAACGATCGCGGTGGACCTTCGCGGGACGTTCCTCCCGACCCGTTTCGCCCTTCCAAAGATGCTCGAGTCGGGCGGCGGCTCGATCATCAACGTGGCCTCACAGCTGGGCATCCTCGGCGGTGAGGAGTTAGTCCACTACTCGGCTGCCAAAGGTGGCGTGATCGCGATGACGCGAGCGCTCGCCCGCGAGGTGTCGCCGACGGTCCGGGTCAACGCCGTCGCGCCGGGGCCAGTTCAGACCGAGCTGTTGGACGACATCAGCGAGGAATGGCGCGAGGCGAAAGCGGCACAGCTCCCGATGGATCGACTCGGCGAGGTCGAGGATATCGTTCCGACTGTCGTCTTCCTCGCCTCCGAGGAGAGCAGCTATTATACGGGACAGACGCTCAGCCCTGACGGCGGGGATGCAATGCATTAGCTCGGGTTTCAGGTGTCGCGTAGATACTCACACACCTCCTCGACCGGTTTGACGTCGCCGTACTTCGCGTGGATATCGAAGAGGTTCGCCGCATGTGGCTCCTCGAGTCGGTCACCGACGCTCCCCTCGGGGACGATCACGCGAAAGCCGTGGGCACAGCCGTCGACGGCTGTGGCACGGACACAGCCGCTGGTCGTACAGCCGGCGACGACGAGCGTATCGACGCCCCACGCAGATAGCATCGAGTGGAGTTCCGTCTCGTGGAACGAGCTCGCCTGTCGTTTGTCCAGCCGGTGGTCGTCGGCTTGAAGCTCGAGTCGGTCGTCGAATTTGACCCACTCCGAGTCCACGGACAGCACCTCGAGCGTCGGGATCTTTTTGACCCACATCCCGAGATCAGCTGCCTCCGGGTGGGTAGTGATAATGCGGGTTGCCACGACGGGACAGTCGGTGTCGTGGGCGGCCTCGAGGAGTGCATTCGTTCGTTCGACGACGGCTGTGAGATCGCCGCCAAGCGAGCACGAGGGATCGGTGAAGCCCTGTTGCAGATCGACGACGATCAGTGCGGGCGTGTCTCCGTAGCCGATTTCGTTGTCCAGTCCTGCACGGTCGTAAACGTCCGGTGTGTCTGCTGGCATGGTGAACCGCCTGTAGAGTGGTCCATCGCGAACGAGTCGCACGTCGGTTCGCGAATGGATACCACGACGTCGCTTGAAGGCGGCAAAAAGCTTCGCGTCGTCGTGGTATTCGGAAATCAGTAGATCGTCCAGTTCGGTCCGTACTGGTTGCTGCATCTTCTGTTCCAATTATATAAGGAAATCCCCAATACTACCGTTTAACACAGCGAAACGGTGATTTAGCTGGAGTGGTATTGTATCACATAACATGGCAAACGTCGCCCCTGGCTCGTCGGTAAAGTCGGTTGATCGGCTGTTCGAGATCATCCGCATTCTGGACGAACTCAACGGCGCACGCGTGACCGAGGTTGCGACCCGACTCGACATGCCAAAGAGCACCGTCCACGACCATCTCTCGACGATGTACCAGCACGAGTACGTCGTCAAAGAGGGCAACGAGTACTACCTCAGTCTCCAGTTCCTTCGACTCGGCGAGCACGCTCGGTGGCGAAAGGAGGCGTATCGACTCACGTACGAAAAGGTGAGCCGACTGGCCGAACGGACCGGCGAGCGCGCCCAGTTCATCATCGAAGAACACGGGAAGGGGGTCTACATTCACCGCGAAACGGGCGAGTACGGCGTGAAAACCAACTCGGACATCGGCGAACGCGTTCCCTTACACGCGACTGCCGCGGGGAAGGCGATCCTCAGCGCACTTCCCGTTCCGTACATGGAGGCGCTGCTCGCAGAACTCGAACTCGAGCGGTTCACCGAGTATACGGTCACGGACGTCGACGAACTGCGGGCGGAACTGCAGATTGCGCGGGAACAGAATTACGTATTCAACGAGGAGGAGTACACGAAGGGGTTGACCGCTGTCGGCGTGCCGGTACTCGAACAGTCGGGGGCGGTCCTCGGTGCAATCAGTCTCTCCGGGCCGACGTATCGGATGCAGGGTGAGTGGTTCACCGATGAAGTGCCGTCGATGCTGCTGGGTACGGTCAACGAACTCGAGCTCGATATCACGTTTTCGTAGCGGCGACGTTTACGTTCGTTAATGAACATGCGTGTTGTTCACACACAAAGGCTTATCTACGATTCCCGAGAGGTAGCTGTATGCCCATTGCGTTACAGCGAGAGCGCTTCGTATCGACGATGAAAGAGCAGGCCGAAATTGGTGGGACCGCCGACGGTGGCTTACACAGACTCACGCTCTCCGACGACGACAAGGAAATCCGCGACTGGTTCATGGAGCAGATGACTGCGGCCGACCTCTCGGTCCGGGTCGACGAGTTCGGAAACATGTTTGGACGCCGTGCGGGCACTGATCCCGACGCAAAGCCAGTGTTGGTCGGCTCCCATCTCGATTCCCAGCCCTACGGCGGCATATACGACGGTGCACTCGGTGTGATCGCTGCTCTGGAGCTGATCCGGACGCTCAACGACAACGAGATCGAGACCGAACACCCGATCGAGATCGTCAACTGGACCAACGAGGAGGGGTCGCGGTTCCAGCCGGCGATGCAGGGAAGCGGCGTCTGGGCCGGCGCGCACGACCTCGAGGAAGAGTACGCGAAGACCGACGTCGACGGCACCGTGTTCAAAGACGAACTCGAGCGCATCGGCTACAAAGGCGACGAGCCCTGTGAGCCCCCCGAAGAGTACGAGGCGTATCTCGAGCTCCACGTCGAGCAGGGGCCCTACCTCGAGGAAAACGGGAAAGACGTCGGCGTCGTCACGGGAATCGTCGGCTTCACGTGGGGGGCGATTACGTTCTACGGCGAGGCCGACCACTCCGGTCCGACGCCGATGCATTACCGACAGGATGCGCTGGTCGCTGCGGCCGACGTCATCACCCAGATCCGGCGTATTCCGAGCACGCTCGGCGAGCGCACCGTCGGAACCACGGGGTACATCGACGCCAAGCCGAACTCGATCAACATCATCCCCGAGGAAGTCACGTTCACATGGGGGTTCCGTGATCCCTCCGACGACGTGATCGACGAGGCTCGTCGGCGCGTCCTCGAGGAAGCTGAGTGGGCCGCCGAGCGGGAGGGCCTCGAGTGGGAGTATGAAGACCGTATGCGTGCCCCGGCAGTCGAGTTCGCCGAGGGGTGTGTCGATGCGGTCCAGACGGCTGCGGACGAACTCGGCTACGATAGCATGCAAATTTTCAGCGGCGCGGGACACGACGCGACACATATGCACAGCATCTGCGATACGGGAATGGTGTTCGCGGTGAGCGAGAACGGCAAGAGCCACAACGAGTCGGAGTACACCAGCTGGGACGACTGTTATGCAGCGGCATCGACGCTTGCGAACGCTGCGGTCGACCTCGCTGGAGGTGCGCAATGAGTGACCCCACGTTCGACCGCCTCGGCATCTGGAACTGGGAACGCGAGAACGTCTCCGACGAGATTGAGGACGCGAAGTACGCCGAGTCCAAGGGATTCGACTCGGTCTGGCAAGGTGAGTCACGACTGGTTCGCGACGCCATGACAATCATGGGGGCCTACACACAGGTGACCGACTCGGTCAAGTTTGGGCCGGGCGTGACCAACTGCTACACGCGAAACGTCGCCCTGATGGCCCAGACGTTCTCGACGCTCGACGAACTGTCGGGCGGTCGGGCGATGCTCGGCATCGGCGCGTGGTGGGACCCGCTTGCGAGCAAGGTAGGGATCGACCGCCAGAATCCGCTTCGGTACATGTGGGAGTACTGTACCGTCCTCAAGAAACTGCTCGACCTCGAGACCGTCACCTACGACGGGCAGTACATTCAGGTCGAGGACATCGAACTCGATCTGGTGCGAGCCAACGCCGAGCCACGAACGGTCCCGATCTACATCGGGGCGACCGGGCTGACGATGAACAAGATGGCCGGCGAACTCGTCGGCAACGGCACCATCGACGGCGTCTACATGAACTACCTGATCCCGCCGTCACACAACGAGCGGGCGATGGAGAAGCTCACCGAGGGCGTCGAGAAACAGGGCGGGACGATCGACGACGTCGACCGGCCACAGCTCATCGCGGTCTCGATGGACGAGGACGCAGACGTCGCCATCGACAACGCCCGCGGGCTGGTCACCCAGTACATCGGACAACAGCCCCACATCACGAAAGCGTCGGGAATCGACCCCGAAGTGGGCGAACAGGTCGGCGAGGAACTCGGCGGCTGGCCCGCCTCGGCCGAGGACATCGAGCGCGCCAGCCGACTGGTGCCCGACGAGGTCGTCACGAACATCGTCGCTGCTGGCACGCCCGAGGACTGCGTCCAGAAGGTCGCCGACTACTGTACCGCCGGCTGTACCGAACCGTCGCTGTACTCGCTCGGCCCGAACGTTCGGGACGTAATCGACGTCTTCGCCGAGTTCAAAACAGCGTAGCTCGAGCGATCACGACGGCTCGCTTCGAATCGCGCACTTAACCCTCTCCCCCGACGAACGAACCGGTATGGACCACAACGACCGACCCGACATCGACGAAACGGACGTCGCGATCCTCAAGCGCGTCGAGCGCGATGCCGATGTCAACCTCGCGGATCTGGCTGCGGAACTCGAGCTCTCGAAGTCGGCGGTTCACTACCGGCTGACCAAACTCAAAGACGAAGACGTCATCACCTCGATCTCGGCGGACGTCGATCCGCTTGCACTCGGCCTCGAGATGGTGGTTATCACGGAAGTGTCGGTCGCCCACGAGAGCGGCTACGCCGACGAAATTGGCCACGCACTCGCCGAGATCGACGGCGTGTTTCAGGTCTACTATACGATGGGCGACGTCGATTTCATCGTTCACTCTCGCGTCCAAAACCGCGAGCAGATGAACGACCTCATCGACGAGATCGTGACGATCGATGGCGTCAACGAGACCGCTTCGACGTTCGTGATGAAAGAGTTGCAGACGAACCCAAAGACGGTCGCGAACATGTCCACGGAGATGATCGAGAACGTCGTCGACGGGACGGAGTGAGGTCGTCGCTGCGCTCGATTACTCGCCGTCGCCGTCGTTAGTGAGGTCGTACGTAAACGAGTAACAGTACTTCTCGTAGCCGAGTCTGTCGGTGTAAAACCGGTGTGCGTCGTCGCGCCAGAGCCCCGACTCGAGTTCGACGGCCTCACAGCCTTCACCCACCGCCCAGTCGTGGACGAATTCGAGCAGTTCCGCCCCGAACCCCTCCGAGCGCCGGGACTCGGTCGTCACGAGATCGTATACGTAGGCATGTTTGCCGAGGTAGAAGTTGGTCGCCGTTTTGACGCCAGTGACGGCGACGAGTTCGTCACCGTCGTAGAGACCGAACAGCCGATATCCCTCCTCGTGCATCTGTTCGTACTGCTCGGCGAACGACTCCTCGTCCAAGTGGGTCCGCAGTTCGTTGAGGATCGGAAACGCCGCGCGTCGTTCGGCATCGGTCGATAGCTGCGTGATGGTGGTTGTGGTGCGCATCTGTATCTCGCCTCGAGTCCCTGCCGTCTGCTGACTGGCCGCTGGTCGATCGGCGACGACAGATGATCGATAGCAGCGTGATTGAGACAGCCTATCATAAAAAACGTTTCGTCGAGCCATCAACAGGACGACGGTGGCGCCGTCTCAGCGCCACTCGGCCGCTGCTCGCCGCTCGAGCATCTCGCGGAACTGGGCCGTCGTGCGCTCGAGTAACTCGCCGGACTCCCACTCGAGGATCACGCCGTACCGCCGGACGAGATCCAGCTGATCGAGGTCGCCCTCGCGGTAGCGTTCGGCGACCGATTCGGGGTCTTCCTCGAGCCAGCCCTCGCGATGCTCGCGGATATGGTCGCGTTTCGCCGCCGTCGCTTCGTGATCGATCTCGTACTCACACAGCTCCGGATCGATCGCATCGATCACCACGCCGTAATCACGCTCGGCGCGTTCGATCGAGACGTACTCGTCGATGACGTCCTCGCGAACCGCGTCGGGGTCGCGCTCGAGCGGATCGCCGAACCCGCCACCGCCGGAGGACGGTCGGGTGAACCGGTCGCCGGTCTCGATCGGCTTGTTCGAGAACACCGTCCCGAGGTCTTTGGGGTCGTCGTCTGCACGCGTGAGGGTGACGCCGTGAGGGACACCCGGCAGGCCGCCATCCAACCCCCACGTGACCGAGTACGCCCGGTCGGAACAGTAGGAGATGACGCTGTTTTCACACTCGAGCAAGCGTCCGCCCTTCTCGACGCCACAGCCGCCACGGAACTCCCCGGGGCCAGCCGAATCTGTGACGATCGAGTGTTGGCTCGTCAACAGCGGCGTGTCGCGCTCTTGGCCCTCGAGCGACTGGACGGCCAGTCCGGCACCGAAAACCGGCGCGGTCGCGTTCGCGCCGTCTAAGCCGTCGCGACCACCCCAGCCGCCGGCCATCCAGTCGTACCACATGAACTCCGTGCCGTCACGGTCGGGGCGGCGATCCGTTCCACCCGAGAGCAGATACTCGAGGTTGAAGGCACAGGCCATCGCCCGTTCTGGAAGCACCTCCGACCACATCTCGAAGATGGCGTTCATCACCTTCTCGTACGCGCCGGCGACCGACCCCGTGACAGGGACAGGCTCCGGTGCGTTAACCACCGTTCCTTCGGGAAGCGTCGCGTCGACGACCCGGTACATTCCCGAGTTGAGCGGGACGTCCGGGAAGAACATCTTCGTCCCGGCGATCACCGCCGAAAACGACGTGCCGTACGTGGAGTTCAGGAAGTTGCCGATGTATTCGTCCGACCCCGAGAGGTCGTAGTGAACCTCGTCGTCGTCGATCGTCATCTCGACGTCGATCGTGACGAAACCCTCTTCTTTCGCCGGGTCGCCGTCGATGTAATCTTGCGTTCGCCACGTGCCGTTTGGCAGCTCGCGAATCCGTTCGCGCATGATCCGTTCGACGTAGTTTTTCGACTCGTCGAACGCCGTTTTGACGGTGTCGATCCCGTACTTGTCGACGAGCTCGAGGAGGCGCTCCTCGGCGATTCTGGTCGCTTCGGTCTGGGCACGCAGGTCACCCATGCGGTCCTCCGAGAGGCGCATGTTCGTCACTAACAGGTTGGCGACGTCGTCCTGAAACTCGCCGCGGTCCCAGATTTTCAGCGGCGGAATGCGCAGCCCCTCCGCGAAGTGGCTGTTCGCCTCGATGTTGAACGAGCCCGGCGACGGGCCACCGACGTCGGCCCAGTGACCGTTCGACTGCGTGACAGCGATCAGTTCGTCGTCGTAGAACACCGGCCGCATGATCCGGACGTCGTTGATGTGCGTCGCCCCAAGATACGGGTCGTTGACGATGTAGACGTCGCCCGGGTTGATGTTCCCCTCGAAGTACTCGAGGGTCTCCTTGCAGGTGTAGTGGAGCGTGCCGACGTGGACGGCGATGTCCTGTGAGCCCTGCATCACCGTATTTCCTTCTGCGTCGTTCAGGCAGTTACTGAAGTCGCGATTGTAGATCACGAACGAGTAACACGTTCGCTGGATCTGTTCGGCCATCCGGTCGACGAGGTTCGTAAACGAACTCCGCAGGACTTCGAACGTGACTGGATCGAGGTCGATATCCGTGTGTACGTCTGTCTGTGACATGGTTAGATTTCGATGATCAGGTTCCCCGTCTGCTCGACTTCCACGCTGGCCTCGGGGGGAACGACCACGGTGGAGTCCATCTGTTCGACAATCGCGGGGCCGCTGAACGTTGCCCCGGCACCCAGTTGCTCGCGCTGGTAGAGATCCGTCTCGACGAATCCGCCTGCATCCTCGAAGTACACCTCTCGAGTGCCGAGGTGGGCGTCGTCGACGCTGCCCGACTCGATTTCGGGGAACGAGGGTTTCTCGACGAGGCCGCGTCCCGTGACGCGAATCCCGTAGATTTCGACGGTCGCGTCGCGGTCCGAGTAGGCGTAGACGCGCTCGTGTTCCTCGTGGAAGCGCTCGCGGATCTCATCAACGCTCTCGATCGGCAGCGAACACGGCACGGCGAGCGACCGCCACTGGCCTGCATAGCGCATCTTCACTTCGTGTTCGAGGCGGATCTGGTCGTCTTCGATCTCTTCGGCGCGCAGTCGCTCGAGGATCTCCGATTCGACCTCGGCGAGGGTCGCTTCCAGCTCGTCGGCGATCTCTTCGGTCGCGTTGGCGACGAACGTCTTCGAGAGGTCGTGTTCGACGTCGACGAGCAGACAGCCCAGCGCGGAGTTAATGCCGGGGTACGGTGGGACGATAACGTTCGGAATGTTCATCTCACGGGCGACGTGAGCCGCGTGCATCGGGCCGGCGCCGCCGAAGGCGACGATGGCGAAGTCACGGGGATCGTACCCTTTGCTCGTCGAGACGAGTCTGACGGCGTTGCACATGTTCGCGATGGCGATCTGCTCGATCGCGGAGGCCGCCTCGGTGACGTCGAGATCGAGCGGGTCGGCGACGTCGCGTTCGATTACGTCTCGAGACGGACCAGCTGTCGCGTCCATCTCGCCCCCGAGGAACTTGTCGGGGTCGACCCAGCCGAGCAATACGTTCGCGTCGGTGATCGTCGGCTTGTCCCCGCCGCGCATGTAGCAAGCGGGGCCGGGGTCTGCCCCTTGGCTGCGTGGCCCGACACGGAGCGAGCCACCCTCGTCGATCCAGGCGATCGAGCCGCCGCCTGCGCCGATCGTCTTGATGTCCGTCGAGGGAAACATGATCGGGTAGCCGTACTCGACGGCCCACTCGTCGGTCATCTCGATGTCGCCGCCGTAAGTGAGCGAGACGTCGACGCTAGTGCCACCCATGTCGAAGCCGATCGCGTTGTCGAACCCGCACTGCTCGGCGATGTACTGGCCGGCGATCGCTCCCGCCGTCGGGCCGGAGTTGGCGATCCGGGCCGCGTAGTAGGCGATCGCTTCGGTGGTCATCATCCCGCCACCGGAGTGCATCGCGAGCACGTCGTTTTCGTAGCCACGGGACTCGAGCTGGTCGGCGAGATCGGTCAGATATTCCTTGACGACCGGCACCAGCGCCGCGTTGACGATCGTCGTGCTCGTCCGCTCGTGTTCGAACATCTCCGGGAGGATCTCGTGTGAGCAACAGACGAACGCGTCGGGGTGTTCGTCCTCGACGATCTCTTGAACCCGCCGTTCGTGGTCGCCGTTGACGTAGGCGTTGATCAGCGAGATCGCGATCGTGTCGATGCCTCGCTTTTTGAACACCTGCACGACCTTCCGAACGTCGTCTTCGTCGAGCGGCGTCACGACATCTCCGGTGTAATCGATTCGTTCCGTTACCTCGAGTCGATCCCGCCGTTTCACGTAGGGGTCTGCGACGTCGGTGTAGGCGTCCCAGACGTCCTCTTTCGTGGCGTCACGGATCTCGTGGACGTCTCGGAAGCCCTCCGTCGTGATCAGACCCGTTCGCGGCAGGTCGCGCTCGATCAGGGCGTTGGTCCCGACCGTCGACCCGTGCGAGAAGAAGTCCAGATCGCTGATCGCCGTCTCCGCTTTCGTCAGTCCGTTGATCACCCCTTCCGCGGAGTTGTCTGGCGTGGACGGTGTTTTCGTGATCTCGATACTCCCCGTTTTCTCGTCGAAGACGATCAGGTCCGTAAACGTCCCGCCGATATCGATACCGGCTCGAGTCATGGTACCATCTCACGCTGTAGAACACGGAAGGAGTATATAACGTTTTACTCGCCGGAATCGCTGTCTCCACGGCTGTCGATACGACTAAGCACATTGAGTGTCATTCGAGCGCATGACCCGACGTGTCAGCGACCGCCGACAGTCCGGACAGCGCCGAGAACAAGTGCCCGACGGAGGCATCCAACGATGACCGACTCCGACCTCGCTGAGATGCAGACTCAGGCCGAACGCCTCGGCTTCGACCTCTCCGAGTCGCTGCTTGAGGAGATCCTCGAGACGGCGACCGCTGCCGAGACAGCTGCGACGGGGACGGCGACACTCTCAGAGGAGGGCATCGGCCACCGTGCCAACGACAACGAAAACGCCTTGCTTGCCGTCTTCGACGAGCCGCGCGTGCGCACTGATTCGGGACCGCTCGCGGGGACGACCCTCGCGGTCAAAGACAACATCGCTGTCGCCGACCTCAAGATGACCTGCGGTTCGACGGCCTACTCCGTCGTTCCCTCGGAGACTGCTCCGTCGGTCGATCGGCTCCTCGATGCGGGTATCGAACTCGTCGGCAAGGCCAACATGGAGCCGTTCGCGATGGGGCCGACCGGCGAGTTCAGCGACTTCGGCCATGTCACGAACCCGCTCGACCCCGATATCGTCGCCGGCGGCTCCTCGAGTGGCAGCGCTGCTGCCGTCGCAGCCGGTAGCGTCGACGTCGCACTCGGCACCGACACGGGCGGCAGCGTCCGCATTCCGGCGGCCTGCTGTGGTATCGTCGGTGTCAAGTCCTCACATCGACTCGTCCCACGGAACGGCTTCGTCGACTTCGCGCCCTCGCTCGATACGATTGGCCCGATGACTCGAGACGTCTCGACGGCGGCGAGCGCGCTCGCGGCCATGGCCGGTCCGGACCCCCACGATCCAACGTCGGCCGATCGGCCACTCGAGTTCGAGACGCTTGAGGACCTCGACGACGCCGACGGGTTGACCGTCGGCATCCCGGAGACGCCGTTCGAGCGGTCTTCGGACGAGATCGCCAATGCCGTTCGGACGATTACCGACCGGCTCTCGACGCTCGGCATCGAGACCGTCCCCGTCGAACTGGATCTCGGCGACACCGAAGCGGCCTACCTGAACATCGGCGCAGCGGAGTTCTCATGGCTCATCTCCGGCAACGGCGTCACCAGAGGGCAAGGAACGGGCTACGACGAAGAACTGCGGCAGGCGTTCGCGGCTGCCCGCGAAGACGGCCTCGGCGAGCACGTCGCGAGACGGATTCTGCCGCCCGCGTTCCTCGACATGACCAGCGGTGGAGCGACCTACGCCGCCGCTCGAGCCGAAGGTATCGAGTTCACCACCCGACTCGAGGCAGCGTTCGAATCCGTCGACGCGCTCGTCATGCCGACGCTTCGCGTTCGGCCACCGGCCGTCGAGACGGTCACGACGCGTGCGGATCTCATCCCGATCCTCGGCAACACGGCCCCGTTCAACATCGCCGGCACGCCGGCCGTCACCGTGCCCGTAACGTCGCTCGATGGGCTGCCGGTGAGTGCACAGGCGGTCGCCCCGCAGTTCGAGGACGGCCGGGCGCTTCGTGTGGCACGCGCACTCGAGCGCGTGGCCGACTGAGCTGGTTCGTCGCTCGAGCGCTCCCTACCCCGATCGTAAAAAATAATTGGCGACTACTCGTTCCGAAGTTCCTCCGTCGCCGCCGTATCGAGCGTTCCGTCCTCGATGACGACGCCGTACTCCTCGCGGGCGGCGGTCTCCGAAACCAGCCCGTCGAGGTAGTCCTCGTAGACGGTGTCGGCCGGTCGCTCGTGTGGATCGCCGTAGCCGCCGCCGCTCGCCGTTTTGATGAGTACACGGTCGTTGGCTTCGAACTTGTAGCCGGACTCCTTCGAGTGGAGATCCAGCACCTCGCCGTCGGCTTTAATGTGTTTCAGGTCGCCGTGAGTCCCCTCGCCGCCGCCGAAGAGGCCGTGCGGGCGGTACGTGTTCCCGTCGCCTTCCATCGTCATTACGGCGTCCGTGAGGAACTGTGACTCGCGGACGATCCCGTGGCCGCCTCGAGTCCGGCCGGCACCGTGGCCGTCCTCCCGGAGCCCGTAGCGTTCGACCCGCATCGGGTGGGAGAGTTCGATGTCCTCGACGGGCCGATTCTTCGTGTTGTGGACGAGCGCGTCGACCGCGTCGAGGCCGTCGGCTTCGGGCCGGCCACCGTAGGAACCCTCGTTGACCTCGAGGTAGACCCAGTACTCGCCGTCGTCGTTCGTCCCGCCGTAGCTCACGAAGTACACCTGTCCGCAGGTGCCCGCACAGACCTTCTCGGGGATGGCTTCGGCGAGCGCCTCGATGATGAGGTCGCTCATCTTGTCGACCTGATTGATACGGGCGAACGCCGACGTCGGCGGCGTCGGGTTGAACATACAGCCCGGTCGCGCCTTCGGATGAACGGGGGCGAACGTCCCCGAGTTCTGGGGCAGATACTCGTCGCGGACGAAGGTGTCCATCAGGATCGACCGGATCGTGAAGTAGATACAGACGTCGGTCGAGCCGTGGAACGGAATGTTGTAGCCGGTCGGCGTCTGGTCGGCCGACTTGCTCATGTCGACGGTGATGTCGCTGCCGTCGACGGTCACCTCCGCGGCGATCTTCAGGCGCTGATCGCGGTTGCGCCCGTCGTCGTCGAGATAATCCTCGGCGTAGTACGTCCCGTCGGGGATCGTCCGGATCTCGTTTCGCAGGAGCGCTTCGGCGTAATCCATCAGCGCCTCGCCAGCCTGCTGGATCTCCTCGAGTCCGTACTTTTCGACGAGGTCGAGATACCGTTCCTCGCCGACGTGACACGAGGAAATCTGGGCCTGCAGGTCACCGATGACCTCCCGCGGCGTCCGGACGTTGTCCTCGATGAAGTCCCAGATGCCGTCGACTCGCTCGCCCTGATCGTAGACTTTCGTCGCTCGGAACAGGCTCCCTTCCGCGTACATGTCCTCGAGGTCGATGGCGAGGCCGGGCGTCGCCGAGCCGATGTCGAGGTGGTGGGCCGTGTTCGCCGCCCAGGCGATGTGTTCGCCCTCGTAGAAAATGGGCACGGCGACGGCGATGTCAGGCGAGTGGCTTGCGCCGTAGTGAGGGTGGTTGTGGATGAAGACGTCGCCCTCGTTGATGATCTCCTCGCGGTCGACGCCGCGCTCCTCGAACGTCTTGTACATGCCGTCGAGGTAGCCGATCAGCGAGCCGACGTGCATCGGCGTCGAGTCGCTTTCGCACAGTTCGCGACAGTCCGTGGTGAAGATCCCCGCCCCCATGTCCTCGCTCTCGCGAATAATCGAGGAGTACGACGAGCGAATGAGTTTGTACCCCATCTCTTGGGCGATCGTATCGAGTTCGCCGCCGATGACCTGCATCGTCACCGGATCGATATCCCGTTCGCGGAGGACGTCCGCCGCCGTCGTGTCGTCGTGTTCGTCGTCCGGTGCCGTCTGGTCCGTTTTGTCTGGATGTGTCGTCATCGTTCCTCCGTCGTCAGTATGATCGATCCGTTCGCTTCGACCGTCGCCGTCCAGTCAGGGTTGACGACGACCGTGCTGTCGAACTCGTCGATGATCGCCGGCCCGTCGATCTCGGTGCCGGCCGCCAGCTTCGCGCGCTCGTATCGCGGGACAGTCTGCTCCTCGGGGGCGTCCGGGGTGCCGAAGACGACCGTCGACTCCGTCGTCTTGGCTGCCTCGAGCGCACCGTCGGCTGCGATCTCGGGTGGGGCGTACGATTCCACGTCGCCGATCGCAGTCACGCGGACGTTGAGCAGTTCGACCGGGTCCGCCTCGAAGTAGTGGCCGTACTCGGCTTCGTGTCGCTCCTCGAAGCGTTCGCGGAGTCTGGCGTGCCAGTCGCCGTCGGTTCCGTCGAAGTCGATGTTCAACTCGTAGCCCTGCCCGTCGTACAGGCAGTCGACCGACGATCTGAACGTCCACCGCGAGGGATCGATCTCGTCGCGCTCGAGTTGCTCACGACCCCGCGCCTCGAGTCGCTCGAATGTGTCTTCGATAAATTCACCGTCGACTTCCTCGAGTGGGCTGCTGATCGTCTGCTGGTAGTCGTATTTCACGTTCCCCGTCAGAAGCCCGCGAGCCGAGGCGATCCCCGGCGACGGCGGCACCAGCACCGTCGAGACCTCCAGTTTCTCGGCGATGCTCGCGCCGTGCATCGGCCCGGCCCCGCCGAAGGCGACCATCGTATACTCGCGTGGATCGTAGCCCCGCTGGACGGTCTGTTCGCGAATCGCCCGGTACATGTTCGTGTTCGCGACTTCGAGCGTGGCGAGTGCGGCCTGTTCCGGCGTCTCGAACTGCGCCTGATCGGTGCGATCACACAACTGCGTCTGTAACGCCTCTCGGGAGCGTTCGGGCTCGAGGTCGAGGTCACCGCCGAGGAAGCTGTCGGGATCGATCCGACCGAGGACGACCTGTGCGTCGGTCGTCGTCGGCTGGTCGTTGCCGCGAGCATAACAGGCCGGCCCCGGATTCGCGCCAGCGCTTTTCGGGCCGACGTTGAAGCCCATCGCGTCGTCGAACCAGGCGATCGAGCCGCCACCCGCACCGATCGTTTCGATGTCGAGCATAGGCGTGATCGTCGGATAGCCGCCGACAGTACTGTCTCGCGGGTCGCGCTCGAGGACGCGCCCGGGTATCACGGAGATGTCCGCACTGGTACCACCCATATCCAGCATGACGAGGTTCGGCTCGTCGACGTTCTCCCCTTCGAACGCCGCCGAGAGCACGCCCGCGGCTGGCCCGGAGACGAGCGTCGTGACCGGTTGTTCGGCGACGTTCTGGACGCTTGCCATGCCGCCGTTGGACTGCATGATGAGCACTTCGGCGTCGAAGCCCTCGTCGGTGAGTCCGTCGCTGAGTCTCGTCAGATACGTCGACATTACGGGCTCGAGGCGGGCGTTGATCGCCGTCGTCGTGAACCGCTCGAACTCCCGGAACTGGGCGACGACCTCGCTCGAGGTCGAGACGCTGACGTCGGGGAACTTCTCGTGAATGAGTTCTTTCGTTCGGTCTTCGTGCTCGCGATTGAGATAGGAGTGGAGATAACAGACAGCGATCGATTCAACGCCATCAGCGACGAGATCGCCAGTTTGCTCCAGTACTGCGTCTTCATCCAACGGAGTGATAACGTCGCCAGGTGGGAAAATCCGCTCCGAGATTTCTTTTCGATGTCGTCGCTTGACGACCGGCTGTTCTTGCCACGAAACTGTCTGCTGGAGAGAGAAACTGTGAGGTTTTCGGTGACGGCCGATATGCAACACGTCACGGAACCCGTCCGTCGTAAGCAAGCCCGTTTTCGCGCCCTCGTGTTCGATAAGCGCATTCGTCGCGACCGTCGTCCCGTGGAGGATCTGATCGACGTCGGCGGGTTCGATCCCGGCGAGTTGACAGACTTCGACGATCCCGGTGAGCGTCGACTGCGACGGGTCCGCCGTCGAGGGTGTTTTGAACGTGAACTCGTCGTCCTCGGTGACGAGAATGACGTCCGTGTTCGTGCCACCGACGTCGACGCCGACACGGGTCTCACTACTGCTATCCGTACTCTTGCTAGCCATACACAACCAGTATCTCTCTGGTAGAGGAGTTAACCCTTTCCCCTGTTGCGTGAGTGATTCATCACTGGTGGATGATACATAATTGACAATGCGTAACTTTATCTCACCTACCCCAGAAAGGACAGTGATGGCCACAGTAGCGACGGATACCATAGAGCTATCAGAACAGCAACAACTCGTCAGAGAGAACATCCGAGACATCTGTAGTGAGTTCGACGACGAGTACTGGCGAGAAAAAGACCGCGCCAGCGAATACCCCGACGAGTTCGTTACGACGCTCGGCGAGCACGGATGGCTGGGGGTACTCGTTCCCGAAGAGTACGGCGGCGCAGGCATGGGAACCGCCGAGGTCGTCGTGATGATGGAGGAGATTGCAGCCAGCGGCGGTGGGTTTGCGGCAGCACAGGCGATCCATGGCGGCATCTACAACTCCGTGCCGATCGTTCGCCACGGCAGCGACGAACTGAAAGAGCGACTTCTCCCGGATGTTGCCGCCGGCGACGTGGCGATCCAGTCGCTCGGGCTGACCGAACCGAACGCGGGTTCAGACTCGACGTCGATCGAAACCGTCGCTGAACAACGCGACGGCGAGTACGTCATCAACGGGCAGAAAATCTGGACGTCTCGAGTCGATGCGAGCGATTATCTGCTCGTCGTTGCTCGAACGACGCCGAAATCAGAGGTTGAGAAACGAACGCGAGGGATTTCGATGTTCCTCGTCAACGTCCACGACGCACTCGATGCCGGGACACTCGAGATGAAATCGATCCCGAAGACGGCGAGCAGTGCCGTTCACGCCTACGAACTTTGGTTAGACGATCTTCGGGTCCCCGCCGACAATCTCATCGGCGAGCGTGGAAACGGCTTTTATCACCTGCTGGATGGGCTCAACGAGGAACGACTGGTAATCGCCGCCGAGTGTCTCGGCCTCGGTGAACTGGCGGTTCAGAAAGGGGTCGACTACGCCAACGAGCGCGAAGTGTTCAACCGGCCGATCGGTCAGAATCAGGCGATTCAACACCCGCTGGCGAAAGCCTACGCCGAGATTCAGGCCGCAAAGCAACTGACGTACAACGCCGCGACTGTCGTCGAGGGGGAGTCGGGCGCGGCCGTCGGTGCACAGGCGAACATGGCGAAGTATCTGTCCGCTGAAGCTGCCTTTACGGCTGCCGACGCCGCTGTTCAGGCCCATGGCGGATTCGGTGTCGCACGTGAGTACGATGTCGAGCGATACTTCAGAGAAGCGCGACTCACACGACTCGTCCCGATCACACAGGAACTCGTCCTCAACTACATCGGGGAGAACGTGCTGGGACTGCCGCGGTCGTACTGACCAGCAAGTCGGTCGTCATACTGCCCGACAACAGTCAGTGAACGTCCGATCGCGTCTCACGGCTTGTCGATTCCGGTGACGACCGTTCGCGTGCGATCGGTGCGTGAATCGTTTCGTCCGGCAGTATCAGTCTCAGCGTTCGACCATCCGAACTGTTGACTCCCGTTTCTCGTTGCGATCGTCCGCTCGTATCCTGTGTCCACTCGTCTGCCGGCGAACTCGAGCAAGACCTATTTAAAATTCGGTATCACCGAAACAGCGGTGATTTTACTGACAGGTTCTCGATCGAGGTGGACGTGTATTCGGAGTAGTAGCACGCAAGTTGGTTATTGTTGACACTGTACAAACACACGATGTTGCAGGTGAAAAAATTTCGTTTTTAATTTGAAATCGAATAGATAATGTATACATACATCTATTGATCAGTTTGGGTGAGGAATCCACCTATATCCACGTATAAGTGTACAAAGATGAAAATCAGCTCCAGAATCCGGACGATCTCGAGAACGAGAACATTTGGCCGCGCTCGTCGATAATAAAGTGCGGTATTACCGGACGAAATCGGGTATGTTGGTATCGTCGAAACTGCACGACTGCGAGCCGGTGTGACGCTCGAGCGATTCATCGCAATCAGATCGAAAGTTCGAGCGTAGAACGCATCCGTATTCATTAATTACATTTGTACTTTTGTAATCCACGCATTGTGATCACGAATCGCATACTCTCGAGTAGCAAGTGTTCCGTTCGATGCAAGATCAGTTACAGGCGTATGATTGTAATTGTTCTGTGATCGATCCTGTATCCGTCACGCTGAACCGCTCGAAACGGGCGGTCTGTGGGTGTAAGATATATAATCCGGCGATACCGGACACACGTTACCAATCCACACTCCTTGACTGTCTATTCGTTCCGTTCGGAACGCGGTCGCTCATGGGTGAAAAAACGAGAACAGGTCTCCGCTCGGGGCTGCGACTACAGCTGGTAGCGGTCGGGGTAGCCGACGATCTCCTTCGATTCCGGCGGCTTGTACGTCCGAATCGAACTCGTTTGCTTGCCCAGTTTGACGAGCGCTTCTGCGAGGACCGCACCCGCGCCGACGCTGTCGATGACGGGGACCGGCAACGCCGCCTCGAGCGGTTCGTCGAGACCGCCCATGCCGGCACAGCCGAGACAGATCACTTCGGCACCGTCTTCCTCGATCGCCTGCCAGCTCGCCTCGAGGAGCGCGTCGGCTGCCGCATCGCGAGTGTTTTCGGTCTCGACGACGGTCAACTCGGTACAGCGAACCGATGCGCAGTGATCCTCGAGTCCCGTCTTTCGGACGGCTTCCTCGATGAAATCGCGCGCTCGAGGGAGGATCGTCGCCACCGAGAAGTTCGCGCCCAGCATGTTCGCGACGTACATCGAGCCCTCGGCGATGCCGACAACCGGTTTGTCGGTGACCTCCCGACACGCGTCAAGCCCTGGGTCGCCCCAGCACGAATTAACGAATGCGTCGTACTCGTCGTCCTCGTCTTTGAGGATTTCGTCGAGAAGACCGGGCACGGCGAGGTAGTCGTCGTAGTACGATTCGATACTGATCGGTCCACGCTCGGGCGAGACGGCGACGACCTCGGTTTCGTCGCTCGTATATTTGTTCGCAACCGTCCCGATGTTCTCGGTCATCTCGAGGGTGGTGTTCGGATTGATAGCTTTGATTTTCATGGGCGTACGCCACGACAAGAGGTTCTCGGGAGCGAGCAAAGCTGTTTCTCCGGTCGAGTCGGGCGAACGTGACGGCGAGCAGTCAGGAGCGCCAGGCGAATGCCGACTCGAGGTCGTGGGGAGCGTGTCCACCGGCGCTCTCGCTGCGTTCGACGTACGCCTCGAGGTCGTCGACGAACTGCGGGTGGGCGCACCTCTCGATGAGCAGCTGGCTACGCTCGCGCGGACAACTCCCTCGAAGGTCGGCGACGCCCTGCTCGGTGATCACGACCGAGATGTCGTGTTCCGTGTGATCGACGTGCGGACACATCGGGACGAGACAGGATGTCTCCGTGCCGTGTCTCGAGGGCAACGTCGTAATCGTGAGCGGAGAATTGCGGTTGAAATCGCCGCTGCCACCGACCCCGTTCAGGACGCGCGAGCCGCCGACGTGCGTCGAGTTGACGTGCCCGTAGAGGTCGACTTCGACGGCGCTGTTGATCCCGACGACGCCGAAGCGGTCGATCAGCGCCGGGCTGTTCGAGAGCGATGCCGTCCGGAGGATGACTGACTCGCTGTATCGATCGATGTCGTCGAACAGTCGCCGTTGCCCCTCCACGGAGAGCGCAAACGACGTCGCGCTGGCACCGGTGAGCGTCCCGTTCTCGATCATCTCGAGGAGACCATCTTGAAACACCTCGCCGTAGTAGTAGACGTCTCGATCGCCGAAGTCAATGTCCGACAGTGCGCCCATGAGCGCGTTGCCGAGGCTGCCAACGCCGAACTGCAGCGCGATCCGGTCGTCGAAGATCGAACAGCGCTCGAGTTCGGCCTCGAGAAACGTCGCGAGATTGGTTGCGATCTCTCGGTCGGTCGCCGATGGTTCGCGGAAGCTGTAGGGATCGTCGGGCGTTTCGGTCTCGACGACGGCAAGGAGAGTATCCGGATCGAACCGAATCTTCGACTCGCCGATCCGATCGGCTGGATGCTCGAGGGGAATGGGCTTTCGGTTCGGTGGCAGTTCGCGTTCGTAGACGTCGTGGAACTGGCCGATCTCACGTGGGATCGAGCCGTTGACTTCGATGATCAGTTTCGGTGCGGCCCGCACGTAGGCCGCCGTGTGGCCGATCGACAGCGATGGGACGAACCAGTCCTCGCCGACGGCCACCGCTTCGACGATCGCGACGTCGGGCGTCGGGATATGTCCCAGCGAGACTTCGTCACCAACCGCCGAAATGAACCGATCCTGATAGGCGATCGTCCCGTCGTTGACCGCCTCCCGCGCCGCAGGGCGCGACTGATAGGGGTAGCGACGGGCGACTGCCCCTGTCTCGACGAGCGCCGTATCGATCTCCTTGCCGACGCTGCCGCCGCTGACGACTGTCAGTTCGAGGTCCCGATCGGCTTCGGCGAGTGCCAACGGCAGCGCCTTCGGGTAGCCGACCGCGCCGAACCCGCTGACGGCAACGACCGCATCGCTGTCGACGTGGGCGGCGGCCGTCTCGGCGTCGACCGGTTCGATCGCGCCCTCGAGTCGGTTGTTCATCGATCGGGCTCCGGCTGCGTGCCGATGCCTTCGGGCCAGCCCGGTGGCTGTGCGGCCGAGGGGTCGGCGTGACTGCGTTTGAGGACCATCGGGGTGCGCTCGAGCGAAAGGACGAGGTCGTTGTCCTGGTTGTACGCTCGGAGTTCGGTCGTGACGATCCCGACGTGGTCGCGGGACTCGAGTTCGCGTTTATGCAAGACCTCGCTTTCGGCGAAGATCGTATCGCCGTGATAGACGGGATTGTGGTGGCGAATGTCGTCGTAGCCGAGATTGGCCGTGGCGTTGACCGAGATGTCGATGACGCTCATTCCGACTGCGAGTGCAATGACGAACGTCCCGTCGACGAGCCGTTCGCCGAACTCCGTTTCGGCCGCGTAGGCCTCGTTGAAGTGCATCGGATTGAGGTTCATCGTGACATTCGTCATCCAGACGTTATCCGTCTCGGTGACGGTGCGTCCGAACGGGTGTTTGTAGACGTCGCCGACTTCGAAATCCTCGTAGTAGCGGCCGTGCCACCCCTCGACAATGTGCTTCTCGCCGTCCGTTGGTTCGTCTGTTGTCATAGCTTTCTCTGGATTTTCGACGTGCTCTCGAGCAGCCGGTAACTCGAACGTGGGCGAAACCGCCGGCTCTCTGCCGGTCGTCTCTGCGCTGTCGCTGGCTGTCCGACAGTCTCGTCGATTGCGTTACTCCGTGTCGTGGGAGTGATACTCGTTCTCGTCGAATCGGTATAGCTGTTACTGCTGATATCTGGAACACGCGTTCGTCGAATACCGGCCACGGCCCGTGATCAGCGGTCTGTGGGTCGCCACGCGAGAACGTATATACGTCTCCTAGTCCTCTGCTGTATGTATGCCAACCGACGACCGGACCGACGGCCGGGACGCCCCTGAAGCCGGCGACGACGTGCTCGCCGAGCAGGCTGCCGACGCAATCGAATGCATCGACCTCGACGAAGCGGATCGGCGTGCCCTCCTCGAGCGGCTAGATGTCGACGAACAGATTCAACACGTCCTTCGCGGGCGGCTCATGGATTACGAGACGGACGATCCGGACCGCGAGCGTCGTGAAGAGAGCCGCACCCGCAAGATGGCAAGTCACGGTCGTGACCTGCTGACGGTCGTGACAACTCGGCGGCTGCTAGTCGTGGTACAGCGACAGTCACCCGACGATCACGAGTACCGATCGATCGCCGATGACGACATCACAGCTGTGTCACTCGAGACGGCAAACGGCAATCAGCGGCTGGTGATTCGGGGGGCCACCCGGTACTATATCGACGTTGGACGAAGCCCCACCGACGTCGCCAGCGCTGCGTACGCACAGCTTCGCAAGCGGCTCGACATCCAGCTGACTGCCGAACAGTCGACAGACGCCACGTCGGCTGCCGAACAGTCGGATGACGATCCACTCGAGCGTCTCGAGCGACTCGCAACCCTGTTCGAACAGGGACATCTCACGGAGAGAGAGTTCGAGGCCAAAAAACGGGAGTTGCTGGATCGGATCTAATCGGATGTGGCCGGTCGATCAGTTGTTCTCGCGGAACTCGGTGGCGACGGTGTCCATCTCTTCGAACTCGACGTCGTCGTGGCTTTTCATGTGTTCGATCAGTTCCTCGAGTCGCGAGATGCGGTGGGCCTGTCCGATGACCTGCGGGTGCAGCGTCAAGATGAACACGCCGTCGTCGACGTTCTCGTGCATCCAATCGAACTGGTCGTAGTAGCGCTGGAACAGCGAATCCTCGCTCACGTACCCCATGCGGTGTGGGCGCGCCCAGGTGAACGTCAGGGCGGGCCAGTCGTCGCGCTGCCACGAAACGGGGAGTTCGACGAGATCGGTTGGTTCGCCGCGGTCGTACGGGCCATCCTCGGGCGCGCTCCAGTTGCCGTACAGCCAGTGGGGCTCGAAGTCGGATGCCATCTTGCTCGAGTCCCATTCGATGCCGACTTCGTCTAAGATGTCGAGCGTGTTCGCCGAGTAGTCCCACGCTGGCGAGCGGTAGCCGGTTGGTTTGCGACCGGTGAGATCGACGATCGAGTCGATCGCTCGTTCGACGTCTGCCATCTCATCTTCTTTGGTTTCGTACGTTGCGGGTCCGGTGTGACTCCAGCCGTGATGCTGGATATCGTAGCCACGGTCCCACACCTCAGCACTGATCTCCGGGAAGCTGTCGATCGTGTGACCGGGGATAAACCACGTCGCAGGAATGTCGTGTTTGTCGTGGAGGTCGAGCAGGCGCGGCGCACCGACGTTGGCGCCATAGACGCCTCGAGAATGTCGTGTTGGCATATCCCATGAGTCATATGACCATAGCCACGTCGATACCGCGTCAAAGTCGTACGTAAGGCATACTTTGGACGTCATTGCGAATTCGAGTTCGAGAGGTATCTTAAAAGCCTTTTCTTATGTTTGGTTGATAGTACCACGCATGATCCGGCCGCGGAAACGAATCACCGAATTCCAAGGCGGCGTCAGGACTGTCTAGAACCGTAGACGACGAGTCCACCGGCGACGAGGAGCAACAGGGTGGAAAACACTGTGGTCACGCTCCCGAGGGCGAACAGTTCGGGGGTTGCACGCTCGGCGGAGGCGATACTGAACACTTCCATCGGCATGGTTCGGTCGCGGCCGACGAGGAGCAAACCACGTTCGGCCTCGTTGTACGAGAGCGTAAACGCGAAGACGGCCGCACCGAGGACAGTCGGTGCGATCTGTGGCAACACGATTTCACGGAACGTCGTTAGGCGACTCGCGCCCATCACTCGAGCGGCCTCTTCGTTCTGTGCCAAGTTCGGCGGGAAGCCGGCGAGCAAGACGATGACGGCAAACGGGACCGTCCAGACGACGTGTGCCGGCAGCGCGAGCCACATCGACCGGGAGAGGCCGAGAACCTCGTTCAGAAACAGCGTCGAACCGACGCTGAAGGCGATCCCCGGCGTGATGATCCCGAGCACGATCAGGTACAGGAACAGCTTCCGGCCACGGAAATCAAAGCGGTACGCGAGTGCTGCGGCAGTGCCGAGTACCGTCGTGATCACCGTGACAACGAGCGCGAGTTGGACCGATCGCATGACCGAAGAGATGATCCCCTGATTCGCGAGTAATTCACTGTACCACGCCAACGTAAATCCTTGATACGGCGGTGAGATTCCGCCCGCGTTGAACGAGAACCCGATCAGCGCGATCATCGGCGCGTAGATGTACAGCGAGATCAGGATGAAATACGTTGCCAGCAGCCGTTTCATATTGAACCACTGTACGAGCCGCGTCAGTGCAGGTTGTTTCAACTCGGCATCGACCGAAGAGTGCTTTGTTGCCATCTACCCTGAGTACTGGTGGCATATCATATAAAGATACTGCGCAGGATTTCTGTCAACGAGCCATAGGAATCGGACAGATCCGGCCATTCGTGGATAGGTTTTTATCCGCTGGCCGTCGGAATGACAGTGTTACACATGGAAGACGGAGCCGAAACAGGTGGGGAAATCCAGTTTCCACACGCAAACATCGTCGCCGCTCGAGCGGTCACTGGTGTCCTCGAGAGTTCGGTCGGGCCGCTCTCTCACGACACACTGATCACGGGCCGTCCGCCCGGAGACCGGGAACCGGGCGAACCCGAAACCCTGACTGATACGATCAGCAGCGACGGCGCGACGATTCTCGAGGAGCTCCCGATCGAACACCCGATGGGCCCGATTATTCGGCGGCTCGTCGCGCCGGAGCGACCGGGAACGACAGACGTCGTCGGCGAACTCGTGCCCGATGGTGTCGGAACGACCGTGGTGTTACTGGGTGCGCTGTTAGCGGAGGGTGAGCGCCTGCTCGAGCAGGGATTGCATCCGACGACCATCGAGGAGGGGTACAGCCTGGGCCTCGAGCGGGTCGAACGAACGCTCCAGTCGCTTTCGAGGCCGCTCGAGGAGTTCGACGATCCGACTGCTGCCGCCGAGATGGTCGCACGCTCGGCGATGACAGGTAACGACATCGGAAACGCACGGGACGTGTGGGCGGCGGGTGCTGTCGAAGCGGCGAGGCAGGTGGGGATGCCGGACGAGGAGACGCTTGCGATCCGCCAGATTCGATCGGGATCGATCGCCGACTCACGGCTCGTCTCCGGAACGGTCCTCGATCGAAACGAGATCTGCGACGACCGGATGCCCCGTCGAATCGAGGACGCGAACGTGCTGGTACTCAGCGGGTTCAAACGCGGGAAGGCAAACGACGGCAAAACGGGCGGGTTGCAGGATCCCGACTTCCAGCAAGATGGTGAGCGGATCGTCGTCGATTCGCCGGACGAGATCGCCGAGTTCGACGAGGTGTTCGTCCGCCGCCGCGAACAGGTCGTCGCCGGTCTCGTCGACGCCGGTGTCGACGTCGTCGTGACCAGAACCGGAATCAACGATGCGTATCAGGACTTGCTCGTCGAACACGGCATCGTGGGTATCCGCGGTGTCAACCGGCTCAAACTCACACAGCTGGCGCAGGCAACGGGTGCGACGCCAGTCGTCGACCCGACCGATGTAACGCCAGCCGATCTCGGCTCCGCGGGCCTCGTCGAACAGCAGGTTATCGACCAGCGACAGGGCCGTCGAAAGCGCCGGCGCATGGTCGTCTTCGACGACTGTTCGGATCCGGAGTCGGTGACGTTCCTCCTCCACGGCGCTCACGGTCAACTCGGCGAACAAGCCGCGACGGAGATCAGAAAAGCCGTCGCGGCGGTTGCGACGGCGACCGGCCAGACGACCGGGCCGGCGGGCGTCCTCCCCGGTGGCGGCGCAACGGAACTCGCGGTCGCGCAGTCGCTCCGTCGCGACGCTCTCGACGTCGACGGCCGGAAACAGCTCGTCCTCGAGGCCTTCGCCGATGCGACGGAGCAGTTCGTGTCGACGCTCGCTCGGAACGCGGGGATGGACACGCTCACGACGCTGACGAACCTTCGGGAGGCGACGACGAACGCGACGAACGGGACCAGTCCGGGACTCGTCTTGCCAGAGAAACGCGTCGGCGACGTCCTCAAGGCAGGGCTGCTCGACCCGACGGGGATCCGGCTACGGTGTTACCGACACGCCGTCGACGTCGCCGTGCTCATCCTTCGCGTTGACGACGCGATCGATGCGACGTTTACCGACGAGCCGACGGAACCGGGTGATGCGATCTACGACGAGCACGCGGAACTCCATCAGGAGTATCTCGACGAACAGGACGAGACGATCTGGCACCAGTAGCGGCGAGCGCGTCGGCTCCAAATGTCGTGTGAACTTTTTGGGTGAAAAAACGGTGTGTCGCGTGTTCGGAGTTAGTCTTGACTCGCGATCTCGGTGATGTCGACGACTCTGAACAGCAGGAACACGAACGCGAAGATGACCACGAGTAGCGTAATCGAGAGCGCAGCAGCCGAGGGGTAGTTGAGCCCCTGACCGTAGCGGCTGTAGATCAGCGTTGGAACGGTGTTCGACCCGCCGCTGAGAAACGACGGCACAGTGAAGTTCCCGATCGTCAGCACGAAGGTGAACATACAGCCGATCGCGACGCCGGGAAGGCTCAGCGGCCACGTAACGTTCTTGAACGTCTCGACTGGATCACCGCGCAGCGTTTCGGAGGCGTCGAGCAGTCCTTCGTCGATCTGCGACAGCGAGATGTAGATCGGTGCCGCCATGAACACGACGTAGTTCTGGAGATAGCCAACAGCCTGTGAGAACGACGAGAACAGCAGCCAACTGACCGGACTACTAGTGAGCCCGACGTTCATCAATAGGCCGTTGATGATCCCGTTTCGTCCCAGAATTGGGAACCAGCCGAACGTTCGGATCAGCTCCGACGTCCAGAACGGGATGACGAGGAACAACAGCAAGACGAGTCCCACCATCGGCGTGGTGTAGAATCGAAGGTAGTACGCAAGCGGGTAGCCGAACACGAGCGTGATAAGCGTCACGACGACACCGACGCCGATCGTTCGGACGAACGCACCACGGACTGCACCGGAACCGAACACGCCATCAACCCACGCCGTGAGCGTAAACTCGTTGATCACGTTGAACGACTGATAGGTGAGGAAGCTGTAGTAGAAAATAACGAGCAACGGTAGCAGTAAGAAGACAGCGAACCACAGCACTGTCGGCGCTATTAGCCCGGTTACTTCGTTTATCAAGTCGTCCCTGTCGGTTGCAAGTAGACCCGAGATGCCGGTTTTGGGTTCAGAACTCATGTGATTGTGTCTCCGGTTGTGGTAAGATGATCGTAACCATACTCGAGTTAGGCCGAGAGGAAGTCCTCCCAGCGTGAGATCATGTAGTCAGCCTCACTGGGCCAGATCTGGAAGAAGCCGATACGGTCGATCCGTTCTTCGATCGGACCACTGTCGCGGGTGCCGCCGTTCGAATCGGGCGAGCCTTCCTCCATCGACCAGTCGTAGTCGAGCGGATCGAACAGCGCCGGTTCGTCGATCGACTCGTACGTCGCTTCGCCGCGGTACGCCCAGTCGTAGTACTCCGGCCCCATGCCGTCGCCGGAGTCATCCGAGCCGTCGCGGACGAGTTCTTCGTTTTCGTAGTGAGGCACGGAGTAGCCACGTCCCTGAACGAATCCGGGGAACCACGCACCGAGGTGGACCTGATCGTACAGGAACGTGACCTGCTCGACGTTCTGGCGCTCCCGTGCACCCTCGAGAGTCGCCATCCCGCCGTACCAGTAGCGGTAGCCCTGAATGCCCTCACTCATCGTGGCGTAGGTGCACGGCGTCCCCTCTCGGCGGACGTCCATCGCTGCCGGCTGCCAGACGTCGCCGATAACCGCCTCTTCGCCGGCCATCAGCGTCACGGACTCGCCGTAAGCTTCCCAGGTCGAACGGAACTGCCCGGCTTCTTTCTGCTCGATGAGGTAATCGATCGCCGTATCGAGTTGGTCCTGCGTCGGGTTGTTCAATTGGCCGATGTCGCCATCGATCATGTCGTTGTCCAACAGGTGCATGATCGCCTGCGGAATGGTGATCGCTGCCGTTTCTCCGACGATCACCTCTCCCTCGTACTGTTCGTCGAACTGGGTACTCCACAGGGAGACGTCGTCGACGAACGACGGGTTGTACCCCATCGCGTCGAAGTTGTACGCGTACGGCGAGAACAGAATCTCGTCGCGGGTGTCGCCGTCGACCCATAGTTCCTGATTGACCGTCTCGACTTGCTCACCGAGGTGACTGAGCCGCTCGGCCGGATTGGTGAACAGATCGGAAATCTGCTCTTCGTCCCAGTTTTCTAAGTCGTCGACTGGCATCGGAATCGTCGACGGGTTATCTCGAGTGAGTGCCCCAGCACCTGTCGTGTCCGAGGTGAACACGTCCGTGTTCTGTGAGCCGCCACCGAGGAGTTGGGCCTGCGTGTCACCGATCGTCGCAATCGTCGTGTTCACCTCGACGCCCGACATCTCCTCCATTTTGGCAGCCTGCTCGTCACTGACCGCCCAGTCCGGGCCGATCCACTCCATTGGTCGTGCTGGGCCGTCGTCGCCGCCGACACACCCGGCGAGCGCGGCGCCCGCTGCTGCTCCACCGTACGCTACAAAGTTTCGCCTACTGATACCGTCTGGCATTACAAGCAGTCACATACCCTGAGCCGTATTAAACGTTCCTCTTAGGAGAACGTAAATCGGGGATTTTTCACATAACAACGACTATGAGTTGAATATTCCTAAGTATCGGCCGCATGTACAAAAGAGATATCCACCGAGAGACTGATCAACAGGTATGCCACTATCAGTCGTGATCCTCAGCACGGGCGGCACAATCGCAAGTACCGGCGCCGACGGCGGTGCGACGCCGAGCAAACGGGGTGCAGAACTGGTCGACGCCGTCCCAGAACTCGAGGAGTACGCCGACCTCACGGTCGAAGAGCTCGCACAGGTGCCGAGCTACGATATGACGTTCGACACCATGACGGAACTCGCCGCAGCCGTGCGGCGCGTCGCGGCTGACGGCGCGGACGGCGTCGTCGTCACCCACGGCACCGATACAATCGAAGAATCCGCGTACTTCCTCGACCTCACGCTCGAGTGTGCGATTCCGGTCGTTTTCACCGGCGCACAGCGCCGTCCCGACGAGGTCAGCCCGGACGGTCCGGCAAACCTGCTCACGGCAATTCGGGCTGCAACGCACACTGATTTCCACGATGGCGTCTACGTCGCTGCAAACGACGAGGTCCACGCCGCACGCGACGTGACGAAAACTCACACTAGCGCACTCGAGACCTTCGACTCGCCGAGTACGGGACCGATCGCCTCGGTGACGCGCGCTGCCGTTCGGATCGTCCGTGAGCCGCGAAGCTACTCGGCGACATTCGACGTTCGAGACGTGACGAGCGACATCGTGATCGTCGCCAGCGGCGCAGACATGGGTCGTCGACAGATCGATCATGCGCTCGAGGACGACGTCGATGGCATCGTCGTCGACGGGACGGGGCTCGGGAATACGACGAGCGAACTCGGAGACGCGATCGCCGACGCCGTTGCCACGGAGACACCTGTCGTCGTCACCTCGCGATGTCCGGCCGGAACGACGGAACCTGTGTACGGCGGTGGCGGTGGCGGGGAAACGTTGCGCTCACACGGGGCGATCTTCGGCGCCGATCTCCCGGCTCAGAAAGCGCGAATCAAACTCGCAGTCGTCTGTGCCGTCACCGACGATCTCGAGGAGCGACGACAGCTGTTCGCCGGCGAGGAACTCGAACGATAGCTATTTGCCCTCGAGTGCGGTTGGTGGTACCGAATGTCAGACAAACGCCTAGCGGGACGTGTCGCACTCGTTACGGGTGCGAGTTCGGGTATCGGAAACGCGATTGCAGCGAAATTCGGGGCCGAAGGGGCCAGCGTCGTCGTCGCCGACATCAGACGCGAGCCGAAACTCGAGGACGAACAATCCGTCTTCGATCGGCTCGACGCCGTCGGCGCCGACTACGAGTTCGTCGAGATGGACGTCACGGACGAAGACGCGATCATCGACGCACTCGAGACGGCACAAGCCGAGTTCGGCGGGCTGGATATCCTCGTGAACAACGCGGGGATCTACTTCCAGAATCAAGCCCACGAGACGCCGATCGACGAGTACGACGCGATCATGGACGTCAACCTTCGGGGCGTGTTCCTCGCGAGTAAACACGCGCTCGAGTCGCTGAAAGTGAGCGATCACGGAAAGATCATCAATCTCTCGTCGATCTATGGGCTGGTTGGCGGACCGAACAGCGCCGCCTACTGCGCGTCGAAAGGAGGCGTCTCCAATCTGACCCGACAGTTGGCGCTCGATTACGCGAGCGACGAGATCAACGTCAACGCGCTGGCTCCGGGCATCATCGAGACCGCTCAGAATGCCGAGTGGCGCGAAACCGACGAGGAACTGCTCGCCGACTGGCAGGCCTCGACGCCGTGGCCGCGCTTCGGAACGCCTGAAGACGTCGCCGATGCGGCCCTGTTTCTGGCGAGCGACGAGAGCGAGTTCGTCACCGGCCACGTCCTGCGCGTCGACGGCGGCTGGACGGCGTGGTGATTCGCGTGAGCGAACTCCACCTCACCGTTGGCGAAAAGACGTACGTCGCACCGCTGCTCGAGGACGAAGCGCCCGAGTCGGTACGTGCGCTGAAATCGTTCCTGCCACTGGAATCGGAGCTGATGCACGTCCGCTGGAGTGGCCACGCGACGTGGATCAATATCGACGAGATCGAGTTGCCGGACCTGCCGCGGGAGAACCACACCGTCTACCCCTCTCGTGGCGACGTTCTGCTCTACCCCGGCTACAAGAACGAACAGGAGATTCTGGTCGCATGCGGGCCGACGTGTTTCAAAAGTCCGGCGGGTGAACTCGCCGGCAACCACGTCGCGACGCTCGAGGCAACGCGTGACGAACTCACCGCACTGGAAGAGCACACGCTCAGAGACGGCGTGCAGCCGGTTACAGTAGCAATCCGCGAGTCAACCGAAGACTGAGACAATAGGAATCGACCGCGATCCCGGATTGCTCTACTTATTCACCCAGAATGTCCGTCTCGAGGTCGATGCCGTCGACGACGCTCGTCCGCTCGAGGAGGGTCGCATGGTCTGCGCTCCAGCCGATGGTGACGGTTTCGGCTGGATCGATACGCTCGAACGATTTCAGCTGGAGTTCGTGTGCGTCGCCGTCGGTTGTCGTCGCCTCGAGGATCACGTGCGTTCCCGAACCGGGTTGGTGGATAACGTCATCGACCCGGCAGCTGACGCTGTTGTCGAGCTCATCGGAGACCTCGAGATACTGCGGCCGAACGGAAAAGGGGACTTGCTCGCCGATGAGCAGCGCCGGTTCGGAGCGGAGGTTCGACGTGGTCGCGAGAAACGTTCCGAGCGGTGTCTCGATATGCGCGTGGTTGCCGTCGTCGGTGACGTCGGTCAACTCGCCTGTAAAGATATTCGAGTCGCCGACGAACGCCGAGACGAACGCCGTCGCGGGCTCGTTGTAGACGCGCTCGACGGTGTCGGATTGTTCGACTTTGCCATCGTTCATGACGACGATCTGGTCGGCGAGGCGCATCGCTTGTGTCTGGTCGTGCGTGACGTAGACGAACGTCGTATCGAGTTCGCGGTGGAGTCGAAGCAGTTCCCGCTCCATGTGTTTCTGGAGCTTGTAGTCCATGTCCCCGAGCGGTTCGTCGAGCAAGAGGAGTCTCGGTTCGAGGACCATACTCCGAGCGAGCGCGACGCGCTGTTTTTGCCCGGCGGAGAGCTCTTCGGGCTGGCGCTCGATGAGGTCGCCGAGTCGCATCATCTCGACGATATCGTTGACGCGGGTCGTTCGTTCGTCTTTCTCGACGCCGAGGCGTTCTAACCCGTAGGCGATGTTTTCCTCGACGGTCAGATGTGGAAACAGCTGAAAGTCCTGAAATACGAGCCCGATATCGCGTTCGTATGTGGGTGCATCGGTCACGTTTTTCCCACCGAGTCGGATCTCCCCTTCGGTGACCGGTATTTTCCCGACGAGCGAGTGCAGCGTCGTCGACTTCCCACAGCCGCTAGGACCGATCAAGACGCAGAAGTCGCCGTCCGTGATACTGAAGTCGATGTCGTCGACAGCGAGCGTTCCGTCGGGATAGATCTTCGTCAGTCCGCACACCTCGAGTGCGAGGTCATCAATCGGTTCGTCGAGTGTCGGTTCGGTCGGCGAGACGTCCGCCCCGGAGTGGTCTGTATCAGACATGGTCAGTTGTCGATGAGTTCGGCAGCGGTCACTGCATCGGTCACGCTGAGCTCGTCGAAGTAAAGCGCATCGTCGGCGTTCCACCCGAGCACGATCGGATCGCCGACTGTGCCGGTATCCGGACTGTTCGGGACGACGACGTGGAAATCGCGGTCGAGTCCATCGAGCGAGACCGCGAATTCGGTCGTTTCGCCGGTGTATGTCCGTCCTTCGAGGGTTCCAGTGAGCGTTACATCGCAGTCGTCCGTCTCGAGCGAGACGGCTTCTGGACGGATGATCACGACACCTGTACTCTTCTCGGAACCGTTCTGAGCAGTCGCCGTAATCGATCCGATTTCGGTCTCGACGTCGACGGTCTCGCCGTCGACATTGGTCGGAGCGCCATCCGCCATCAGCACGTTCGAGTCACCAACGAACCGGCAGACGAACGCCGTCTTCGGATCGTGATACACCGTCTCGGGGGAGCCGATCTGTTCGATCATCCCGTGGTTCATCACGACAACTTTGTCGGCGAGTTTGAGCGCCTGATCTTGATTGTGCGTGATGTAGAGGAACGTGCTCCCGAGCGTCGAGTGGAGACTCCGCATCTCGAGTTCCATCCGCTTTTGAAGCTTGTAGTCGAGGTCGGCGAGCGGATCGTCGAACAGCATGACCGAACACTCGCGGCTCAACTGTCGCGCCAACTCCACGCGCTGTTGTTGCCCGCCCGAGAGCGCACCCGGCAGGTCGTCTTTGGTCTCCTCGATCGCGAGTAACTCGAGCATCTCGTCGATCGTGGCTTCGATCTCCGCTGTGGAACGCTCACGGCTTCCCTGCTCGAGACCGAACGCGATGTTCTCGGCGACGGTTTTGTGCGGAAACAGCGTCTCTTCGAACTCCTGAAACACGTAGCCGAGTTCGCGCTCCTGTACCGACAGCTCGGACGCATCACGACCGTCGAGTGAGATCCTACCGTCATCGGACTCGATCAATCCAGCGATGCACTTGAGCAGCGTACTCTTTCCACAGCCGCTCGGTCCAAGGACGACGCAGAATTCCCCGTCCTCGACCTCGAGTTCGATATCTCGAAGCACCGTTTCCTCACGAAACGATTTAGTCACTGACTCGATCGAAATTGCGCTAGTCGTCATCACATCACATTGTGTAGGGCGAGCATTTAGCTCTATCTGCTCTGCAGTCGATTCGGAACAGTAGTCGTGACAGCTCATCAAACCGCCGTGGTGACTCCAAGAGGACTCTCGATACGGAATTCACATTTGGGTTGCGAATTTGTGACACTCTTTGACAAGACCCCGCGGGTGCGCGCTGTGAACTACCAGTATAGTGCCGGGAGAGTTGCTCGAACAGGAGATGGATTGTCCGTGCTCGAGTCATCGTTCGGTTCCAATCGGGATGGTTCACATGGCAGAAAGATCATATATAACCCCACAATAGTGTATAGTTGTGTACACATTATAAAATATAAGCTGGACAGTTAACGCGATACCGACTAACCCGTCAGTGGTTTTCGGTCAGTCGTCGCCGGCCACTTCAATCGGAGTGTCGACAGTCATATCGATGTCCTGAGCGAGCGAGACAAGCGTGTAGACGGGTGCCCGTCGTGCCCATTCGTCGATCAGATCCTGATCGAGGTTTTCGCCGTCGAGTTCGATTTCGGCGGTCACGTTCTCGAAGACCGAGTCGGCCTCTTTGAGTTCCTCGAGACCGAAGAGGACCGCTGGATCGAAATCGGTCCGGACGCGCGTCTGGAGGTGGTCAATGTCGACGCCGTTGGCAGCAGCATTGATACTAATGCCGACGTTGATACAGGCAGCCAGCGCTGAGAGCGCTGCTTCGACCGGCTCGATTCGGTCGGTCGCACCAATCCACCCACCAGCATCCAGGACTTCCTTCCATCCGCCGTACGGAAGGGTGTACTCGCGCGTTTCGCGGACGATCGTGTCGCCCCCGAGTTCGTAGCTATCGATTTTCGCCAGACTGTGAGCGGCCGTCCCCTCGTAGGTTGCGGTGGCCCCGAGCCCAAGCTGGACTGCTTCGGGATTTTCGGCTGCGTGTTGGGCGAACCCCTCAAGTGTCTCGAGGTCGATGCCGTGTGCGGTTTGCTGATTGTCAGTCATTTGAGTCGCCTCCCTACAAGAGACGCTACGGTGCTGGAGATACTGTAGCTACTCTGTGACATTTCGGCAGGAACTGCTGTCCCTGCAGTTTCTGAAACCAGAGCAGTTCCTGCAATCTGGCGACGAGCCGCTCTAGTGACAACTGGAACGATTTACCTGAATTGAGGCGCTAATGCCCCTTCCTCAGCGAGCGCCGAAGGCGCGAGCAGGGTGGGGAAGAAGTCACCGTGAGCGGATATCAAGAGTTGAGTTCTGGTTCCACCGGCAGCGCATCGGATCTGTACGTTTCGTACGTCGACTCCGCCCATTCGCGAACCGCCGCTACATCGGTATCGACCAGTGCCTGAACCGTCCCGCTTTCTTGCTCGTAACAACTGATGGCGACGCGATCGTCAAGGAGACCCAGTCCATAGGGAGGAAGGCTGTCGTACTCCAGAACCGTGAAATTATTCCGTTGCATCATCTCTGCACTACGCTCCGGGTACGTTGTTATAAAGTATGTATGGCTATCCGGCTGGTCGATCAGAACGATGTCGACTCCCTCGTCAAGCAATTGCAGAAGGACGTCAAGACAGGGTTCCATCAAAGCAATCTTGGGGTGGACAAATCGAAATTCAGCCGTCTCCTCGAGCAGTGATTCGAATCGGTTAACTGGGCGGTATGGTGCATCGGGTCCGGCGACGGTGACGGTCATCGCTGCCCACGTCTCGACGGAGAAGTCGCTGATCTCGTCAGGGAGCCAGTGCCAGACATCGCGCAATTGTCGCTCCGTTTCGACCTGTTCGACCAACTCTTCCATTCCTGAAGCGACAACCTCACCTAACCGTGTTGCTGCATACTGGTATCCGTCTTTGCGGATCCAGATTCGGTCTTCAAACTCGTCCAACGTTCGCCGTATCGTGGACGACGAAACACCGGTCAACTCGCAGAGCTCAGAGCGGCTCCGAGGACGCTCTGTCAGCGCGACAAGTGCCGGGACGCGGTGGTCAGACCGCGCGAGATACGCGATATCACCGATTGGCGAGTCCGCATTTTGTTGAGGTATGTTATCATAGCCCATATACTGGGTACGTAAACGAGGCCTAAAACGATTCGCCTCCCTATTCGGCGATTCGGCGATCTACACCAGCAATATTTCGATTTGTAACAATACCGTACAACCGGTATATTAAAAGAATTTTGGTAAGACGTATTCGTAGGCGAAATATGTCCACAACGACCGCTCTCGAGAGTCGCCGGCGAACCGTATCGGTGTACCAACTGGAGTACTGTCCGTCGACTCGAGAACATGACATGGCAAACCTGCCACTGAACGGTTCGTTCGCTGGCTTCCTTCGACACCTACCAAAGTCGGGACGTGACTTTTTATCAGTCACAGAGGTAAGAGGCGGAAGCCCACGACTTTAGTCGTGAGGAAGCCGACAAAACGCTACACAGTCCACCACTGTCTGTGGTACCGTTAACTGTCCGTACATCGTACAATCTGTGATGAGCGTCCTCGAGACGGTTCTCGTCGAACTCGTCGTCATCTTGCTGATCGCGGCGACGGTCGGTGTCGCCCTCGCACGGGTCGCGGACATTCCGTACACCATCGCGTTGCTACTCGTCGGCGTCGGCGCATCGGCGTTCGGGGTTCCATACACGATCAGGCTCACCGAGGAGATCATTCTGCTCGTCGTCCTTCCCGCGTTGTTGTTTCAGGGTGGCTCGAACGTCGACCTGCAGCGCCTTCGCGAGAATCTTCCAGCGGTGGTTCTTTTGGCCGGCCCCGGCCTCGTGCTTTCGATACTCCTCCTCGGTATCGTCGGACGGTATGCATTCGGCTACTCGTTGCTCGTCGCCCTGCTGTTCGCGGCGATGATCCTGCCGACGGATGCGGTCTCGGTGGTCGCCGTGTTCGAAGATATCGGGGCACCAGAGCAGCTCGCGACGATCATCGAAAGCGAGAGTCTGCTCAACGACGGCGTCGGCGTAGCCCTCTACACGTCACTGCTTGCGGTCGTTCTCGAGGCCGTTCAACGCGGGATCTCACCGGCAGCTGTGACGTCAGGGTCGGAACTGGCCCAGACCGTCGCGGTCGAACTGCTCGTGGCAAGCCTCGGCGGATTGCTGGTCGGCGTCGTGGCCGGGCATCTCGTCTATCGGGCGATGATCGTCGCAAACGACGCGATGCTCGGCGTCACACTCACCGTCGGCTTGGCGTATGGATCGTACTTTATCGCCGACGCGCTTGGCGCAAGCGGTGCGATCGCCGCCGTCGTCGCTGGACTGCTCATCGGTGATCGCGGCGAGACCGAAGCGCTCGAGTCGCGAACGCGGGTGACGGTCGCGACGACCTGGGATGCCGTCGCTTTCCTGCTCAACACGCTCCTGTTCGTTCTCATCGGCCTCGAGACGCCGATCGGGAACTTCGCCGACAACGCCGAACTCGTCGTGATCGCGTTCGTCCTCGTCGTAGCCGCTCGGTCCGTCGTCGTCTATCCGCTCGTGACGGTCGCCAACCGCTGGCTCACAGCACCGCTCTCGCGACCGGCCCAGCATATCGTCACTTGGAGCGGCTTGCACGCGTCGATTCCCATCGCGCTGGTACTCGGATTACCGTCCGAACTCCCGGTTGCACTTCGAGAGGAGCTGCAGACACTGGTCTTCGGTGTGGCCGCACTCAGTCTCCTCGTCCAAGGCCTTACGATCGGTCCGCTGCTCGAGCGACTCGACATCACCCGCCGGTCGTCAGCGGAAGAAGCCTATCGACTCCTGACCACCCGTCTGCGAGGAGTCGACGCCGCGATTGCGAGTGCAAGTGCACTGCATCGAAGCGAAGAGCTTCCGAGAGACCTCTACCTCGAGTTCTGCGAGGAGTACGGCTGGGAGAAATACCGCCTCGAGACGGCGATTTCACAGCTCCTCGAGCGATACCCATCGGTTCGTCGCCGAGCGGAACTCGAAGGGGAGCGACGCATTCTCGAGAGCGAGAAAGAGGCGGTCATGAACGCGATCAAAGCAGGTGTTGTCGACAGGGACGATGCCGACCGACTGCTCGAAACCGTCGATGCGCGACTCGAGCGTGTCGACGCAGGCGAGAGCGATATCCGGCAACTCGAGGAAACGGCGTTCCACGAGTTCTGGACTGATGTGGTCGACACGTACGATATCGATATCGACGAGTTCTAGCGGGACAACAACGATCAGTCAGTGATCGTCGAAAAAACGACCACCGAAATCGGAGAGATCACCGGTCATCGACTCGAGTCGCAAGTCGGCTCCCGTCACGAGAGCGGCTCAGCTGTCGGGTACTGCCGGCAACGTAATCGAGAACGTCGATCCAACACCCGGCTCCGAGTCAACCCTAATTTCGCCGCCGTGGCGTTCGACGATCCGTTTGCACAGGGCGAGTCCAATTCCGGTTCCCTCGTACTCCTCGGAGCTGTGGAGGCGCTGAAACACCTCGAAAATACGCCCAGTGTCGTCGGGGTCGATACCGATACCCTCGTCGCGAATCGAAATTCGCCACTCTCGCCCGTCACGTTCGGCAGTGATATGAACGCGGGGAGGCCCTTCGCCGCTGTATTCGATCGCGTTGCTCAACAGGTTCTGGAACACGTGTCGCAACTGTCCGTCGTCACCGTAGACCTGAGGGAGTTCACCGATCGTGATCTTCGCATCGGTGTCTTCGATCCGAAGTTGCAGATCAGTTCGGACGTCAGCGACGATCTGTGCTAGCTCAACCGGTTCGAAGGGGTCTCCCTGCGTCTCGACGCGAGAGTACGTGAGCAGGCCGTCGATCATCTCGCGCATCCGTTCGGCACCGTCGACGGCAAACTCGATGAACTCTTCCCCGTCTGTATCGAGGTCGTCGCCGTATCGCTCCTCGAGCAGTTGCAAGTAGCTCGTAATCATCCGCAGCGGCTCTTGCAGGTCGTGGGACGCAGCGTACGCGAACTGCTCTAAGCGTTCGTTTGATTCCTCGAGTTTGCGCTGATACTCGACGCGTGTCGTGATGTCTCGAAGGATCGAGAGATGTTGTCCAGCGGAGATATCTCGTGAGGCAGCGTACTCGACGTGTCTGGTCGTTCCATCCGATCGAACGAGCGGAAAGGTTCCGCGTTCGTTTGTCGACGTCTGAAAATCCTGCCACTCTTCTTCGAAATCGTACCCCTGGGGCGCGAATTCGTCGATCGTACGACCGCGTAACTCGTCGGCTGAGTGGCCGAAGAGCTTGGATGCGCTCTCGTTGATATCAATATAACGCCCACTGTCGTCGGCGATGACCATCGCGTCGAACGAACGGTCGAACACCGCCCGGAATCGATCGTGCTCTCGCTGCAGTTCGTGCTCACGGGTAAGCGCGCGGGCGTCGTGAATGCCGATCCCGAGGCCTGCAACCGAGGCGATAGCAAGGGCGATTGCTCTCGTCGAGTGAGAAAACGGGTTGCTGATCCCGGGATGGAGGGCACGAATGAATAAAAAGACGAGCATCACGCCAACACCGCCAAGACTCCATCTGATGACCCGCGGGTAGAACGCCGCATCGATTTCACTGCTCGTTACCCAAGAGCCGACGTACACAGTCAGTAGCCCCGAGAATCCGATCAGCAGAAAGTCGAAGACGGCGTTCAAAACGAGGCCACCGGTAACGACTTTGTAGACAGAATGAATCGCTGCGACAATCAGCAAGAGATAGCCAAGAACGACGATATTCCTCGAGTTGGCCATTGACAAGATGGTTAATACGGCGCCGTATTTTAATGACTCGGCGCTACGTGTCTCCATTCCTGTACGGTACGTACGTCGGGAAGGTTGCAGCACAAGGAACCACGAAGGAGTGCGATCGGTGTGGTGTGGAGGCGGCGAAGCCTATCTATAGTAGAAATTAGAAATAATTACTCATTTTTGGTATAGAGAGCTGGTTAAGAGCTGTATCAATCACCGTTGTAAGATCGTCGAGTGACTTAAAGAAGCGGTTGCTGAGAGCGCCTCGGAGTTGTCTCCAGCACTCTTCGACAGGATTTAGCTCTGGCAAGTATGCCGGTAACGTGACAAAGTCGAGGTCGTCACGGGTCGCCAGGTCCGTGACGGCCGACGTCTGAAAATACGGCACACCATCCAGCACGATAAGCAAGTCATCTTCGAATTCTTTGCATAATATGAGAATGAAATGTTTGGCGTGTTCGGCGGTTACGTACTCTTTGAATCGAGCGAAAAAGCGATCGCCGTCTTCGGTGATCGCGCCCAACAGACACGTCCAGTCGCGTTGGCCGGATAGTTCAACAGCGGCCGCGTGCCGCGTGGTTTCCTCGCGGCACGCGGCTCGACTTGCACGGATTTCTTGGTCTGATCGATACAGACTACTGTGGCGTCCATATCCCGCCGCTTTTTTTGAATTCCTCGCGGAACGTTTCTTGCTCGTCGACATCGGATTCAGCGGCTGTGCGGCGTGGTTTTTGATAGCTCAATCCTGCTTCTTTGAGCAACCGCCGGCAACTCGGGATTGAGTACTCGACATCGTATGTCTCGTCAAGATACTGCTGGACGAGCGCCGGCGTCCACGCCGGCGCGTCGAGCTCAACTTCCTCAGGAGATTCGTGGACAGTTGCTTCAAACTGTTCTTGCTCTTTTTCCGAGAGCTTTCGCTTTCTCCCAGATCGATGAGCATCAAAAACAGCCTGCTCAAGCGACTCATCAGTATCGAGCCGCTTGAGCCAACTATAGATCGTCCGTCGCTGCACGCCGTACCACCCGGCTAGTTCAGTCTGCGTGACGCCGTTTTTGTACGCTATTGCGGCTAAGAGCCGTTGTGTCGACTTCTTCCCGTCCACGTTGTCGAGAGCATCTTGCAACTCTTCGACTGAGATCTCGTCGAGATGATCCACTGTCTGTTGTATGACTTTATGAGCAAATAGTTCTAACGGTTACTATAGGTTCGTGACCACTCGTGTCCAGCATGTGGATTCGAAACAGACAGAGACGCAAACGCGGTCGTCAGACTCGAGTGGTAGGCGCGTATGGGTCCTGTAGATTCAAACATAGCGCCGACCACTCAAGTCGCCGTCACCCATTCGACCACGTAGAGTACGTGCAAGGTCGCATCGTTTCGCTGTGCGAACTTGATGGCCTGTTTCGCACGTTACGGGCGGATTTGCTTCCGTCGGTCGGAACCAGAATGTCATCGAAGTCGTGCGTGTCGTCCATACCTACTGAGCGTAGTACACATCTCATCCATTACCATTTCTTCACTCGAGTGCGAAAACCCACTTCGAACGACGTTGTCGGGCTCCGTCCGACTGTCTGAGAGATCTTTGATCCCTCTCTGTTTATGGCGAAGAAAAGCTCACCCCAAGACTTTACATCGTATTGCGAGTTTATCCTCCATGACCTCAGGGCTGGATCCGACGGAGGAATACGACGGTTCGATCACTGTTCGACTCTTAGATGACCACACTGGAACGGAGAACGTCAACTGCTCCTCGTACGAAGAAGCGATTGAGGTCGTCAAAGCGAACCAGTATTCGGTCACAGCTGCAAAGATCGAAGATCGAGATAATAATATCGTATTCACGTCCACTGATATGGACATCGATGACTGGGAAAGTGTCTGGCGACAGGAGAGACTCCGTCAGTCTGTCAACGTAGACGAGTACGACTGTCCCTACGATAGCATTTCGTGTTTTGCTGACGACTTATGTGTTCAATGCAAAATAGATAAAGTGCAAAATCAGTATTGATCGAATTTAGCTCTCTCACCCGTACAAGTGCAACCAAGAAACGAAAGAGTTCCTCGACCCAGAACGGACCGGAGTGTCTTCTGGACGCCCTGCCGAACCACTGTGAATTGATACTTTCGACCACAATAGTTAGCAACCAGACGAGTGAGTATCACGTATGGGGAGCGACTGTCATTCACGAGCACGAGGAATCTTGCTGGGACTCGCATGTGGGGACGCGCTCGGACGCCCAGTAGAATTCCAAGGGCCAGAGCGAATTGAACGAACACACGGTCGGGTTACTGAAATGCTCGCTCACGGGACTCATGGGCAGCCTGCAGGGACGATCACCGATGATACGGAGATGGCTCTTTGTATCGCCCGAAGTCTGGCAGAATACGATACATTTGAGCCAGAAGACGTCGCTGCCCGATTCGTTGACTGGAAGCAATCTGGACCGTTCGACATCGGGATTATGACCTCGAGTGCACTCCAACGAATCCAGAACGGCGAGTCGTGGGACGAAGCCGGCCAGCGTGAATGGGAAGCGAGCATGGAGGGGAGTAACGCCGGCAACGGCAGCCTGATGCGGTGTGCGCCGTACGCCATCGCGTATCGAAACGACCCTGCTGAACTCGTCGAGATCAGCCGGCAGTCGTCGGCGATCACCCACGCTGATCTGCGGTGTCAATGGAGTTGTGCGCTCTTCAACCGGACGCTCGCGAATCTTATGACTGATGTCGAACGGCCGCTCGAAACAGTCCTGGATGATATTGGATCGAAACTCCCCGACGACGTTCGGAACGTCGTTGAACCAGTCACCGCCGCTCGCCGCGGCGAACCAGTGGACATCTCTCTCGAGAACTCAGGATATGTCGTCACGACGCTCCAAACAGGCCTGTATCACGGACTGACCGCCGAGACTGCTGAAGACGCGATCGTCGACGCAGTGATGATGGGTGGCGATACGGATACGATCGGTGCCGTCACCGGCGCAGTTGCAGGTGCCCGGTTCGGAGCGGGTGCACTGCCTGAGCGATGGCGAACAGCGATCGACGAAGCCGACGAACTGCGTCGATTGGCGACTGATCTAATCGAACGATAGCGCGCCTACCCGCCAACGGGGTGGTGTCCAATGCACTACCTCCCGTCGGTCAGCGAGTCCACGGCAAGTACCACGCAAAACACCGATCCGCGTTACTCTTGAGAGAGTCGCCCCGGCGTCCAGTCGCCGTCGAACTCCTCGTGACGGAACGGCTTTGCATCCTCTCCAGCATACGTCCCGACGATCTGGCCATCACCCTCGAGGTGATACTTGTACGTCGTCAGACCCTCGAGACCGACTGGACCACGAGCGTGGATCTTGCCGGTGCTGATGCCAACCTCTGCACCGAGACCGAATCGGAAGCCGTCGCTAAAGCGCGTCGAGGCGTTGTGGAAAACGCTCGCCGAATCGAGACTTCGCATGAAGGTGCTGGCTCGGTCGGCGTCCTCGGTCACGATCGACTCCGTGTGCTTGGAACTGTACTCGGTGATGTGATCGATGGCGTCCTCGAGCGAGTCGACGACTTTGATCGAGAGGATGAGATCGCCGTACTCGGTCGACCAGTCCTCCTCGGTCGCTGCCTCCATCTCGACGATCGCACGCGACGCTTCGTCGCCACGCAGTTCGACGTCAGCGTCCTCGTAGCGGGCGACGATTTCGGGGAGGAACTCCTCGGCGACGTCCGCGTGGATCAGCAGCGTCTCGACGGCGTTACAGACGGCCGGATACTGGACTTTCGCGTCGTAGGCGATGTCGACGGCCATCTCGAGGTCGGCATCGTCGTCGACGAAGACGTGACAGACGCCTTCGGTATGGCCGAGCACGGGAATGCTCGTGTTGTCCTGGATGTAGCGGACGAACTCGGAGCTGCCACGTGGCATGAGCAGGTCGATCGAGTCGTCCATCTCGAGCATGGCGTTGACGTCTTCTCGGGCTTCGATGAGTTGGGCCCAGCCGTCGGGCTTGTCGGACGTGGCCTCCGCGATGATGTCGTAGAGCACCCGGTTCGAGTGGCTAGCTTCGCTGCCGCCTTTCAGCATGACGGCGTTGCCGGATTTGAGGCTGAGCGCAGCAATCTGGACCAGAGCATCGGGCCGGGACTCGAAGACGGTCCCGATGACGCCGATCGGGACGGCGACCTTGTACAGTTCGAGGTTGTCGTCGAGGCGTCGCGAGGTGAGTGTTTTCCCGAGTGGGTCGTCTTGGTCGGCGACACTTCTGACCATCTCGGTGATGGATTCGAGTTTCGATTCCGACAGCTTCAGGCGATCGACGAGCGCCTGACTGTACTCGCCTTCCTCGAGCAGCTTCTCGGCTTCCGCGACGTCTTTCTCGTTGGCCTCGAGGATCTCCTCGTGGCGTTCGTCGATCGCATCGGCGATCGCTCGCAGGCCCGCACTTCGTTCGTCGTCGTCGAGTTTCGCCAACTCGAGGGCGGCGGTCTGTGCCTCCTGAACTTTGGTTTCCGTTGTCTTCTCAGTCATCGATGACACCGTTGATGGGAAGGAATAACGTCCCCACGGGCTTGGCAGCAGCGATTTTCTCGAGGACGTCTTCCTCGGTCGACCTGGCGATAATGGCTGGAATGCCGTGCTCGCTAACGTCTCGTGCGCCTTTGACCTTCGTCTGGATGCCGCCGAACTGGGAACTCGAACTCTCGTCGATGATCGACTGTACTTCGTCGTAGTTCCGACCGACGGCCTCGATGCGTTCCGCGTCGGGATCTTCTTTCGGATTCCCGGTGTAGACGCCGCCGACGTCGGTGAGCGTAACTAGCAGGTCGACATCGACGCCGAGCGCGACCGACGACGAGAGCATATCGTTGTCGCCGATCCGAATCTCCTGCGTTGCGACCGCGTCGTTCTCGTTGATAATCGGGACGACACCCCACTCGAGGAGGGTTTCAATCGTGTTGTGGACGTTCGTAAACCGCTCGGGGTTCTCAAGGTCGTGTTGGGTGAGCAAGAGCTGGGCGACTTTCCGGTCGTAGCGCTCGAAACTCTCCGTATAGCGTCGCATGAGGTGGCTCTGACCGACGGTCGCCAGCGCCTGCGACTCCTCGACGGTCTCGCCGGTGTAGCCGATCCGTCCCACGCCTGCACCAACTGCACCTGAGGAGACGAGGATCACTTCCTTCCCCCGCTCAAGGAGGTCAGCGAGGTCGTCGACGAGTTTATCGAGTTTCTCGTCGTCGAGGTTCGACTCCTCATCGGTAAGAGAGTTGGTCCCGGCTTTGACGATCACGCGGTCGGCGTCGGCCGCGAGTTGTCGCGCCTGATCGACTTCTCCGGCGTCGATTTCGGTCCCCTTACTCATCTTCGGACTCCATTGCGAGTTCTTTGGATCGCCGTTCGGCCGCACTGACTGCGTCGACAACCGCCTCGTCGGCGTTACTGTCCCACAGCACTTCCATGCCTTCGATGGTCGTTCCGTTGGGCGAACAGACCGCATCGATCAGGTCGTCGATACTCTGGTCGGACTGCAAAACGGTTTCCGCGGCGCCTTTGAACGTCTGTGCGGCGAGCGTTTTGGCCTCGTCATCATCGAGGCCGCCCTCGACGCCCGCCTGTTTCATCGCATTCAGGAGATAGAACACGAACGCCGGCCCACTTCCATTGACGGCCGTCGCGATGTCCATCTGCTGTTCGTCGATCTCGACGAACTCCCCGACGTCGTCAAGGAGTTCTCTGACGTCGTCGGTGACGCTGTGTTGGGTCACGGCCGCTGCCATGTTCCCCGTCTCAGCCGCGAGGTTCGGCATGATCCGAACGACCGTCGCGTCAGTGTGTGGCTCGATTACGTCCGTCGAGACCCCCGCAGCGAGTGTGACCAGCGTCTGGTCCGCCGAGAGATCGATGTCGTCGACGACGTGCATGACGATATCTGGTTTCACCGCGACGATAACCACATCAGCTTCCGCTGCGACGGCGGGATCCGACGTCGTCGTCGAACTGTACTCGGCTACCGACTCGAGCGCGTCTGGGTCCAGGTCACACGCCGTCAGCGTGTGACTACCGGCCTTCGAGAGCCCTTTCAACAGGGCACTCCCCATGTTTCCGCACCCGATGACGCTCACATCTGTCATCCTATTACAGTTGAGGCGGTAAGAGCAACATACAGTTTTGGGTTCTCGCTCACACCCATATGGAAATGTATTGATAATATAGTCGTTGCACTCAAACAGATACTGCAGAGGTGTTCTGGCCGCTCAGCGTTCTTCGTCCGAACTAAGATGCACGCAACCGGTCTGCAGCAGTTCACTCGAGTCTTGATTCGTATGGTAATTTCCAATACGTTCCCACACTTGCTAAATGACTGAATACTAAGCCACCAGTGAATTTAATGTATTCGACAACGTAACAAGCAACTATGTACGATCTGACCGGCTTCCAGCGCGACCTGCTCTACGTCGCTGCCGGACTGGATAATCCCCACGGACTCGCGATCGAAGAGGAACTCGAGGACTACTACGAGTCGGAGATCCATCACGGCCGCCTCTATCCGAACCTCGATACGCTCGTCGACAAAGGTCTGCTCGAGAAAGGCAGCAAAGACCGTCGAACCAATTTCTACACGGTTACCCGCCGGGGAACGCGCGAGATCGAGGACCGACGAAACTGGGAGGATCAGTACGTCGACGATCTGCTCGAAGAACAATAACGGACAGTCACATCGAGCAGAGTCATTGTGCAGAACTCACTCCACTGGCTGGGCATCGGGGAACTGATAGCTCCCGTCGAGGATCTCCTCGCGCGGCTCGTAGAGTCGAACGGTGTAGTTCCATTCCTCCGGCGTATAAAGATAATTCGGCTGGTCGGGGTCACCGCCGAAGTGAATCGTGACACTGCCGTCATCGGCTGACTCTGCAGTCACGTTGTTGATCGCGTACGCATCGTATTCGTTTTCCTCGAGGTACCAGTCGCTGTTGTAGACGGTGACCGACCAGTACCCGTCGACGGGGACGTCCTCGACGGTGAGCGTATATGGCGTGTCGCCGTCGTTGCCCTCGGGCGTTCGCCAGAGGACGAACTCGTCCGTCTCCGGACTGCCGCCCCAGGCAACCGCGGTACCGAGGAGGTGCTTGACGGGATCGACCTCGTCGGCGTCGCCCCACACGCCCCGGGAGTCATCCATCGTCTCCCCGACCGTGATAAGCGCATTGCGGATTTCCTCGAGTGAGTCCTGATCCCAGTTGGGGATCTCGAACGTTCCGGTCGATTCCTGACTCGCCGTAATCTCGTCTTGGATGGCGTGAACGGTTTCGATGTCGTCCGGATCGTTCGGATCGAATAACGTGCGGACCAGAACCAGACAGTACCGCGTCCCGACTTCGTCCTGTGTCAGCGTGTATTCGCCGGCGGTCGTGGACGATCCTCGCAAGTAGTTATTTTGATTGATGATGATCAGCAACTGATAGCGGTCACCGGTGTCCGGTTGGGTGACGGTGACCGGCTCGGTCAGGTCGAAGACACCAGCCGAGTAAAGCGTATCACGATTCATCTGGATGACGTCCTGCTCGTCGATGGGGACTAGCTCTCGGATGTGATAGAATTCGCCGAACCCGCCCAGTTCGGCGTATCGCGCGAGGTACGTGTCGGACTCTGCGCGCGGGTAGTTCTCCCACGTGACCGGGACTGGCTCGTCTGTCTCGTTTTCAGTCTGGTGGGTATTTACCTCCGGGGAGTGTTGGCTGGCAGTTGCGCTGCCGCCGCCCATCGCGAGTACGCCGGCAAGACCCGCTCCGTAAAGCGCGGTGCGACGGGTTGCTTGCAGCGGTTCGGAGTCTGACTCTGGCGTCGTGTGGTGTGGTTCGTTGCTCATGCCGTATCTTTCTGAGTAGCTCACAGGAACGGTGGGAGCCGACTCAGACACTCCCACTCCAGCGTTCCATATAATACAGTGACGATTATTAGAAATAATGTCATGACAAGATGAGTGTATCGAGGTGATGTGTTAATCGAGTCGGTATCCAGTCCGAGAGGGCCACTGTCGGTGAGTGAGTGATCGACCCGGTTACGAATCTCCGTTCGTTGTCGGGTCGAAGGACTCGACTAACCATGCCGCCAGCCCGTCGAGGCCAGGGAAGAGCGTCCGGTGGTTGACGTTCGACTGGGTGAGTTTCTCCCGGAACGTCCGTTTTTTCTCGGCCGGGATGATGACTCTCCGGAAGAACTCCGGGTGGGTCTCGAGCCATTTGTCCATCGGCTGCTGAGGGTCGGCCGGAAACCAACTCGAAAAGAGTGCTCCTTGGTTGGCAATCCGCTGGTCGATCGGTGGTGGTTCGAAGAACACTGCATACGGCTCTGGGTGCTGGTTGATGAATTCCGTCACGATTGCGTTGATCTCTAACAGGCTTGCCGACCCAGTGCGCACGTGAGCCTGTGCCGTCTCCTCACCGCTCCCCTCGAGTATCATTTCGATCCCTGCTTCCAGCAGATCGATGTCGAGCATCTCGGTCTCTGCCAGCTCACAGACGTCCTGTAGACTGTCCGGCAGGTGTTCGTGAGCAGCTGCGTAGTCCACGACGAGCACTTCCCCATCGACGTCGGGATCACCACCTGTCGCGAAGTACGTCGCTACCAGTGGCGAATACGTCCAGTCGAGGAGCCGCGTCGGAAGCCCGTGGTGTTGTGCGAGCGACTGAAGACGAGGGAACGATTCCGGTTCGTCGATGAACTGTTGGGCATACTTGTTGAACGCTCGCAAGAGGTGGATCTCCAGTTGCCACTCGCCAGTGGTGCCGACGAATCGTTGGAGAGAGGTCTGGAGCGTGTATGCCTCGTTGGAGTGCCCACGGAATACCTCCGACGTATGATACTGGCTGCTTGATTCCTCGGGCAACCCCTCGTAGAGGAGTCGCTGAAGGGTCTGCCAGTCTTCGGCCCGGTCGACCGTCACGCTACCGTTCGCCATACTGGTAAAACGAGTGCTAACAAGTTATAGTGCGAGGCAGCGCTCGTCACCGCACCCTGAAGTCCGGATGCTGACGCCGAACGACGGGTCACCCCATGGTGAGTGCACGATCAGGTCCACGGACAGACCCACCCGCAGTGAATAAGGCTGGTGGCGCAAGCGAAGGAGCAGAGGGTCTTCGACTATGGTTCGAACGGGATCGGTGTCGAGACTGGCCTGTTAGACACAGCGCATACGTTCAGCACGCCCGTCAGCACAAAACGGAAGTCAAGACCACGGTCGATAGCGCGCCGACTCGGTTGTACTGGCCAACACAGTCGAATCCGCGCTCCTGTCTCACTCGAGTGGCTCGGCTTCGGGGAACTGATAGCTTCCATCGAGAACCTCCTCACGTGGTCGGTAGAGTCGGACGATATAGCGCCATCCTTCCGGAGTGTAGAGGAAGTTCGGTTGATCGGGGTCACCGCCGAGGTGTACCGTGACAGTACCGTCATCGTCCCGTTCTGCGGTCACGTTGTTAACCGAGTACGCGTCGTACTCGTTCTCCTCGAGCAACCAGTCGCTGCTGTAGACGGTGACCGACCAGAACGCGTCAACGGGGACAGTATCCGGTTCGTCGACGGTGAGTGTGTACGGTGTTTCGCCGTCGTTCTGTTCGGGATACCGCATCACTAGTAACGACTCCCACTCAGGAAGTCCGCCAACCCCGAACGCCGCGGAGCCGATGTAATGCTTGACGGGGTCAACTTCGTCGACATCGCCATAGACGCCTCCTAAGTCGTCCATTGTCTCTCCGACCGTGATGAGCGCCGCCTGGAGTTCTTCGAACGATTCTTGATCCCAGTTGGGAATCTCGAACGATCCCGACGATTGTTGACGTACCGTCGTTTCGTCCTGTAGTCTATGAACTTCGTTCACATCATCTGAATCATTCAGGTCGACAAACGTGCGCATGAGGGCACTGACATACTGCGTTCCGATCTCATCCTGCGTCAACGTGTACTCGCCGGGATCAGAGAGAACCCCTTTCACGTACTGATCTTGGTTGGTAAGAACTATCGACTGGTATCGGTCACCGGTGTCCGGTTTCGTGATGGTAACCGGCTCGGTTAGGTCGAATATTCCCCACGAGTAAAGCACCTCATGATTTGGTGCCTTTGGTTGGTTGACCTGCTCCTCTATGGGGGGAATATCTCGGTAGTGCTTGAACTCGCCAAATCCGTCGATTTCGACATGTGATTCGAAGTAGTCATCTGCTTGGGCGCGTAGGAAGTTCTCCCACGTCACTGGGATTGGTTCGTCATCCGCTGACGTCTCGCTTTCAGCCTGCTGGGTGTTCGCCACCGAGGCGGTTTGGCTGGCAGTGGCGCTGCCACCACCCAGCGCGAGCATTCCGGCGAGACCCGCCCCGCGAAGTGCGTTTCGGCGCGTTGCCCGCAGCAGTTCGGAACTCGATTCTGGCGTCGTGTGGTTTGTCTCTTTGCTCATGACTCGTATCTCTCTGAGTGGCCCACAGCAGCGGTTGAGGCCGACTCACACGTTCGCACTCCAGCAGTCCATATAATTTAGTGTCGATACTGGGGAATAGTTTCATGTCATGATGATAGTGGTAGATGGATGACCATCTCTGAGCTCTCGATCGACTATTTATACCTGTAGTGAGAGATCATAAACATCAGTTCGTGCTGCATTCGCGCCTTCCATTCAGCAGACTCTGATCGAACTCCCGAGTCGCTGTCAAAAACGGCGTACTGGACGCAGAAAACGCAAGCCAACTGTCTGGTTGGAGATGACGGTAGAAGGTGTCACTCTTCTACAGGGACGACTTCGGGCATGTCGTAGGAGCCGTCGACCACCGACCAACGGGGACCGTAGAACCGCGCCGCGAATCGCATATCTCCCTCGGGAGCAGGCAGCCAATTCGTCGCCTGCTCGGGATCGTCCGGTTCCTCATTCTGCACGTAGATGACGAGTTCGTTACCGTCGGTGTGTAACAGCCCTTCTTCGAGCATGTAGCTGTTAATGCTGTAGCGGTCGAGTTCGTTCTCGACGAAGTAGCCCTGCGCGTCGTAGATCGGAATCTCCCAAAACTCGGTGACCGGCGGCAGGTCCTCGAGGTCGAACGTGATGGTGTACCGGTTCGACCCGTCCAGTTGCTCGCCGTTCGCGTCGGTGAATTTGAACCCAGCAACGTGAGACGCGGGCGAATCGGGCCCCGCGAAGCCGAAGTCGGCCACGGCGGCCCGGGTCAACCAGTCGGTTCTGAAGTCCCCTGTGTTCTGAACGACGTTCCAGCCGTTCATGTCTACCACGACGTCGCTGTTGCTCTCCACGACGGTGGCTCTGACGCGCTCGAATCCGCTCTCGAATCCGCTGGTCAGGGCCTCCTGGACGTCGGTCTCGAGGGCGGACCAGTCGAACTCCAGTCCCGGGCCGATTCCGACCTGCTCTAGCCGCTCGAGCATCGCAGCCTCCTGGCGGGAGTCGTCGATGAGCGACATGCTCGAGTCGTTCAGAACGAGGTTGAGGAGGGTGAAGAAGTCCGCTGCGGTCTGATTTTCGACCTGCTGCTCCGTGAGTTCGGTCATTCGCGGGATCGTCTCGTAGTCGCCGGGGACGACCGACTGCTCCGCCCGTGGCACGCCCGAGCGGTCGTTTTCGAGCCACTCACTGAGCGGGGTGATGGTCGTCTGGGCCTGCATGTCGTTGACGTACGAGATTTCGGATTCATCCGTGGGATCGCGCAGCGCGTACCGGACGAGCATTGCCAGGGTCTTCGTGCCCGCTTGGACGACGTCTGTCGCGGCGAAGTCGTCCGGGATCTCGCCCTCGTAGTCGTCCGGCAGGATCAGGTACGACCGCGCGTCAGTGCCGTTAAACTGATTCCCGGCGTAGAGGGGAAAGATCCCGTACTGATTCATCAACTGCAGCGAGAAGTAGCGGTCGGTAACTTCGGGCATCTCGATGACGATGGGGTCGTCCTGCAGGTCGAGGAAGCTCTGTCCGTACAGGGTGGTGGCGTTCGGAGTGACAACAGCCGTGAAGTCGGCCGTTATCGGTCGGCCATCATTAGGATAGTACAACCGATTGATGCCTACGAAGACGTCGCTATCTTCCTTCTGCGTGTAGTTGAAGCGCGTCACGTAGAAGATGACCTGCTGGAGTCCGTAGCAGTACGCCTCTTCTGCGATCGATGCCACACTGGCATCCGTGTCGTTGTCCTGGCTCGCTTCGGACTCTCGGTCAGCGGCGACTGTCTGCGTCACTGTCGATCCACCAAGTGTGAGTCCGCCTGCGATGATTCCCCCTCTCTGGAGGGCCTCGCGGCGTGTCAGCGTTCGAGTGGGGAACAGGCCCACTCCGACAGTTGTCCTATCTGAATCTTGTGTTCCCTGGTGAACACTCGTCTCATGAAGTGCGGTTCGGCGGGTTGCTCGCAGAGGTTTGAAGTTCGATTTTGCTGTCTTGTGGTGTGGTTCGTTGTTCATGGTTCATGCCTCTCTGAGTAGCCCACAGCAGCAGTTGGGACCGACTCAGACAACTGCACACTAGCATATCATATAAAGCAGCGACGATACTTGAGAATGATTTCATGACATGTTGATCGTATGAGCTTGATATCCCTGTCTGAATTATCAATATTCTATCTGTACCTGTAGTGAGCGCTCACTGATCCCCTGTTCAAACTTCAATTTGTGCTACACTCGCGCTGTGTATCTTGCAAAGACTCACCAAACTACCGACCTATTGTCAGAAGCGTCGTGCAAGATACAAAGATGTCTTCAGCACGACCGTCAAAAGGTAAATGAAGTTCGGCTGGCCGGGATCACCACCGAAGTACACCGTAATTGAATTGGTTCCTTCTACCGGCGTTGTTGGCTACTGGTTCCCGGTATACATGCAATTTCTTGGGTGGAACAATAGAACGTTTTTACCCACATTTGCGCTGGTCTATTTACTCCGGCGGTGGCGTTGGCGATTCTGATTTCAACGAATCGAGGACGGACTCCATCGCGAGGGAACCGATATGACAGAACAGGAATTCCACGGCCACATCGGTCGTACGTACGATGAATCCGAGGAGTGGTGGCCCGAACAGACGCGACCTCCTGAGGACGCACCGAACGTATTGATGGTCGTTCTCGACGATGTCGGCTTCGGCCAGATCGGCTGCTACGGCGGTCCAGTCGACACACCGAATATCGATCGACTCGCCGAGAACGGGCTCCAGTACAATAACTTCCAGACGACCGCACTCTGCGCACCAACGCGCAGCTGCCTGCTTACCGGGCGAAATCACCACTCGAACGGCATGGGTGTCGTCACCGAGGCTTCGACCGGATTCCCGGGCTACAACGGCTCGATTCCGCACGAGAACGGCTTCCTCTCGGAGATGCTGGCTGAGCACGGGTACAACACGTTCGCCACTGGCAAATGGCATCTCGCTCCTGCCGAGGAGACGACTGCCGCCGGTCCCTACGACGAGTGGCCGCTCGGTCGCGGGTTCGAACGCTACTACGGCTTCCTCGGTGGTGACACGCATCAGTACTATCCAAATCTGGTGCAAGGAAACGAGCAGATCGAACCGCCCGCAACCCCCGAGGAGGGATATCACCTCACAGAAGATCTCGCTGACCGAACCATCCAGTACATCCAAGACACACAATCGGTCGCCCCCGAGAAGCCGTTCTTTGCGTACGTTGCGACGGGTGCATGCCACGCCCCGCATCACGTCCCACAAAAGTGGGCGAACAAGTACGACGGTGACTTCGATATGGGCTGGGACGAGTTACGGGAACAAATCCTGTCGCGCCAGAAAGACCTCGGTGTCGTCCCCGAAGATACAACCCTCTCGCCGGACGATCCCGAAATCCCAGACTGGGACGACCTCTCGAACGACGAGCAGACGCTCTACGCACGAATGATGGAGGTGTTCGCGGGCTTCCTCGAGCACACCGACCATCACATCGGTCGCATCCTTGAGTTCCTGGAGGAGATCGGCGAACTCGACAACACGCTCGTGATAGCCGTCTCGGATAATGGTGCAAGCGCCGAAGGGGGTCCGAGTGGCTCGGTTAACGAGCTACAATTTTTGAATAATATCGAGGAAGATATCGAGGACAACTTGGAGGCGATGGACGCCCTCGGGGGACCAGAGTACTACAACCACTACCCGATGGGATGGGCGTGGGCCGGTGATACACCGTTCCGACGGTGGAAGCGTGAAACCTACCGCGGGGGTGTAAGCGATCCCATGGTCGTCCACTGGCCCGACGGTATCGACGCACAGGACGAAATCCGCGACCAATTCGTCCACGCGATCGACGTCGTCCCCACTGTTCTGGAAGCGATCGGAATCGATGCACCCGAGGAGATCGACGGCTATTCGCAGTCGCCAATCGAGGGGACAAGTTTCGCGTACACCTTCGACGACCCTGCTGCCCCTGAGCAGCACACCGACCAGTATTTCGAGATGCTCGCGTATCGGGCCATCTATCACGACGGTTGGCGAGCGGTGAAACCATGGAAGTTCGGGAAACCGATCACCGCCGAGGACCTCTCGGCGACGACGATCGAGGAGACTGGCTGGGAGCTGTACAATCTCCAGGAAGACTTCTCGGAAGCGCACGACGTCGCCGACGAGCATCCCGAGAAGGTACTCGAACTCGCCCAGTTGTGGTGGGCTACCGCTGGCACGTACGACGTGTTGCCGCTCGACGGGCGGACCGTCGAGCGAATGGCAGCCACAGGCCGACCACAGGTGTCCGCACCTCGAGACCAGTACGTCTACTATCCCGGAGGGAAGACCGTCCCAGAGAATGGCGCAGTCTCGGTGCTAAATCGCGACCACAGCATCACAGCCGAGGTCGACATACCGCAGGATGGGACGGAGGGCGTCTTGTTCGCTCACGGGAGCACGAACGGTGGCTACTCGCTATTCGTCCTGGACGACCGACTGCACTACGTCCATAACTATTGTGGCATCGAGGAGTACCAGATATCGGCCGACAATGAAATTCCGGCGGACGTAGCCGAACTCAGCATGGAGTTCGAAGTGATCGGTGAACCGGACATCCAGAACGGAGAGGGAGCGCCAGCGACGGTTCGACTCTACTACGATGACGATCAGGTCGGCAAAGGTGAGCTGCCGGTCACTATTCCGATCATGATCGCCATCAACGCGGGACTGAGTTGCGGGCAGGATTTCGTACAGGCGGTAACTACGGAATACGAAAAACCGTTCACGTTCACAGGCGACCTCACACAGGTGACCGTCGACGTCAGCGGCGAACCGTTCGTTCACCACGAGGCCGTGGTGAAACGTATCATGACTCGGGAGTGATGCGAGGATGTACACGCAAAGAAACACACCTCGAACCCATCGGAATTCAGGATGACACGTCCGACAGACGAGCGAACGAAGCCAGTGACGGAACCGCCAGGGGACCCACCCGAGCCCGAGATGGAGTGGATACCGGGCGGCACGTTCAGAATAGGCTCCGAGGAGTTCTACCCGGAAGAGAAGCCAGTTCGAGCAGTCACAGTCGATGGGTTCTGGATGAACCGAGCGCCCACGACGAACCGGGAGTTCGCCGCCTTCGTCGCGGACACGGACTACACGACACTCGCTGAGCGCGACCCGGACCCCGAGGACTACCCGGGCGCGAACTCGGACGACCTCGTCCCGGGGTCTGCCGTCTTCACGCAACCTCGTGGCCCGGTGCCGCTCCAGAATCCAAGTCGGTGGTGGAACTACGTCCCTGGCGCGGACTGGCGACATCCGCTCGGCCCGGACAGTGATCTTGGCAACAAGCTTGATCATCCCGTCGTCCACGTCGCCTACGAAGATGCGAAGGAATTCGCCGAGTGGGCGGGCAAAACGCTGCCGACGGAGGCACAATGGGAACGTGCCGCCCGCGGTGGACTGGAGCACAAACGATTCGTCTGGGGTGACGAGCACGTCCCTGACGGACGGCTGATGGCCAACACCTGGCAGGGAGACTTTCCGCACGAGAACACGGTTCTCGATGGCTATGAGCGTACGTCGCCCGTGGCGTCGTTTCCATCGAATAGGTTTGGACTCATCGATATGGCTGGAAACGTCTGGGAGTGGACCCGCGATTGGTACAGCGACGATCCAACGTTGGGTGAGTCAGAGTCGCCATCGTGCTGTACGCCGACGAATCCCCGCGGTGTCACTGAAGCGCAGAGTGTCGACCCGCGTGATCCGACCGAGATGCCTCGAAAGGTGCTTAAAGGGGGGTCGCACCTCTGTGCGCCGAACTACTGTTTCCGGTACCGACCCGCTGCTCGGTACCCTGAGCCGATCGATACCTCGACCAGTCACGTCGGGTTCCGGTGCGTGGTTGAACCCGACTAACGAAGCGGCCGAAGACGGGGTATCGGTAGTGACTCTTCGATTCCCGGTTCATGGAGTCGGCATCCCGTTAACACGCTGTTCTGCCCCGATCGATAACACCTTTCGCAAATCGAGCGGATCTCGTGCCACCTTCGCGCTGGGTATCTAATACAGCGACGATACTCGAGAAGAATTTCACGACACGATGATCGTGTTCATTTGATAACTATCCCTGAACCCTCGGTCGGCTATCTGTACCTGTTATACTCGGCCTGCCGTTGGAGTTTCGTCGGTTCGGTATCTCTGCCCCACGAAAACCAGCCACGCCGTGTCCTTGTGCTCCTGACGGGGCACGCCAGAAGCGGCGCCGTCAGTCGTCGCCGCGTGCGGCCTCGAATGCCTCTATTGCGCGCTCGCGGTGCTCGCCGAGATCGACGATGGGAGCGGGGTAGTCGGGCGCAATGGCGGCGCGTTTCTCGGCATCCAGCGTGGGCCACTCGTGGATGGCGTCGGTCGGCGCGTCCTGGAGTTCGGGGACGTGTTCCCTGACGTACTCGCCGTCCGGGTCGTACTCCTCGGACTGGGTCGTGGGGTCGAGGACTCGGAAGTACGGCTGGGCGTTCGTTCCCGTCGAGGCAGCCCACTGCCAGCCGCCGGCGGCGTGGGCGGTGTCGTGGTCCGCAAGCTTTTGACGATACCAGTCGTACCCCTCGCGCCAGTCGATCAGCAGGTCCTTCGTGAGGAACGAGGCAGCCACCATCCGGACGCGATTGTGAACCCACGCCTCATCGCGCAGTTGTCGCATCCCGGCATCGACGAGCGGATATCCCGTCTCACCGTCCTTCCACGCTTGGAGCCCCTCAGGATCGTTGCGCCACTGAATTTCGTTCGGATACTCGCGATAGTTCTCAATAACTACGTCGGGACGCGCGTTGAGGACGTGCGCGTAGAACTCTCGCCAAGCGAGCCGTCGCTGGAACACCTCGACCGATTCCCGGGCGTCCTCGTCGCTGGCGGCAGCCGCCGCGTCCTCAGTGGCTTTCCAGACCGTCCGGACGCCGACTGTCCCGAACTTTAGGTGCGGCGAGAGGCGCGAGGTCGACTCCTGGGCGGGGTATTCGTGGTCGTCTCCGTAGCGGTAGATAGTACTCTCGCGGAAGTCGGCGAGTAGGTCATGGGCGACATCGGTGCCCGCCGGCTGTACGTCGGCTTCGGGATCATCGAACCCCAAGTCAGCGAGTGACGGTAGCGGGCCGGCGGTCTCGGAGGCCTCGCCGAGCCACTCCTCGTCGAGGCTGTCGCGTGGATCGACAACATCACCGCGAACCGGCGCGGCAACGGGGGCGGCTTTCTCCTGGTTGCGCCACTCCTGCCAGAAGTCCGAGAAGACGGTGTGGTGACTCCCGTCGTTCGTCGTGATATGCTCTGGTTCGTGGAGGAGAGTGCCGCCGAACTGCTCGACGCCGACGCTGACGCCGGCATCGGAGAGCGCCGCCGCGACCGCACGGTCGCGTTCGTCCGCCAGTCCAGAGTAGTCGCGGTTCCAGGTGACCGCATCAGCGTCACAGGCCGCGGCGAGATCGGGAAGCACCTCCCTTGGGTCGCCGCGGGCGAGGAGCAGTTCTCCGCCGCGCTCGCGGTACTGTTCGCGCAATGAGTCGAGCGCATCGAGCAGGAACGACACCACGGGCGGCGCGCCGTGGGTGAGTATCGCGGGATCGTGGACGAACACCGGGAGTATGCGGCCGTCACCCGCTAGCGCCGGATTGTCGGTCACACGAAGGTCGCGGCGGTGCCAGTGGAGTTGCACACTGGAGTCTTGGCAGGCGCTGGCGCCGCCCATCGCGAGCATTCCGGCGAGGCCCGCTCCACGAAGTGCGGTTCGACGTGTTGCTCGCATCGATTCGGATTCCGAGTCCGGCGTCGGGTGGTGTGGTTCGTTGCTCATGACTCGTGGCTCTCTGAGTGTCCCATTGCAGCGGTTAGGACCGGCTCAGACAATCCACACCGAAATACCATATAAAGTAGTGTTATCCATATGATATAATTTATTGAGATTGGAATAGTATAGATCTGATAACAAACCTTCAGTCATCTGAGAGAGCATCGCGCTCTCGTGACTGAGCGAACCGGAGATTCGCGATGTCGGTGGCGCATTGTGCCGACTGCTCGAGGGATCGAAGAGGCCTCGTTGTCCGCGAAACCGAAGGGCTCGCTTGATGACGAGACGCCGGAGGTATCTCGAACCACGTGATCCCGAGGCGGTTCACTCCATCTACGAGGACGACCGTTCTGCTCTCCAGCGGTCGATCACGTCGCCGACTGATTCCTCGGGTATCACACCGCCAACGTTCGTCGCGAGTCCTGTCGTTTCGAACAGTTGTACAACCTCGGATTCAGCCCCTGCAAAACGGAGGTCGATTCCGCGTGAGTCGAGTTTTTCCTCGAGTTTCTCCAACATCTGTGCGGCCCCGAAGTCGACCGTTGACGACGATGTGAGGTCGAAGACGACTAATTCGACATCGGATTCGCGCTCTGCGAGCCGTTCGAGGAGATCGGTCCGAACCGTATCTGCGTTCGCATAGAACAGTTCGGCTTCGACGCGGTAGACGAACACATCCGTGATGGTCGTTGCCGCCGGATACACGTCGAGAGCGACGAAGTGGTCTGTTTCGGCGATCTGCCCGAGTTCGTGTGTTACTGGACGACTGACTCGAGAAATGGCGACTAGCAATGAGAGGACAACGCCGACGAAGACGCCCCAGAGCATCCCGACTGTGAGCACCCCGATCAAGGCCGCCATCGCGATGGCAAACTCGCTCTTGCTCACGCGATACAGTTGGTGGATTTCACTCGTGTCGATGAGACCCGTGACGGCGACGATAACGATGGCTGCGAGAATCGTTTCTGGGAGATTCGTGAACATGTCGGTGAGAAAAAGCAAGACAACGACGAGAACAACAGCTACAACGGCGTTCGTGAGCTGTGTCTTGCCGCCGGCGGCGTCGTTGAGTGCCGACCGAGACATACTTCCACCGACGACGAATCCACCACCGAAGCCTGCAGCGAGGTTGGCGCCGCCATCAGCCAGCAGTTCCTGATTCGCATCGGTTTGGTAGTCGTGGCGTCTGGCAAACGTCTCGACGGCGCTGATGCCTTCGACGTACGACAGAAGAAACAACGCGGCGGCGACGGGGACGAGAGAACCCAACGTCGAGATACTGGGGATCGCCGGAACCGTCAGCGAAGGGAGACCGCTCGGGATTGATCCAACGATCTCGACGCCGCGGGCCTGCAGATTCGTGACCGACATAAGCACGATCGAGAGAACGACGACGAGGAGCGCGTTCGGGGCACGCGGCAAGTATCGCTCTCCAAGGATGAGCAACACGATGCCAGCAACGCCAACGGCCAGTGTCTCGGGGTTCGTCTCAGTAAGATGGATGCCGGTGTACCAAATCCGTCCAAAGAACGTTTCCCCGAAGAAGGCGCCCGACGCGCTACTCTCAATGCCGAATAGTTTGTTGAGTTGCGTCGACATGATGTACAGCGCTGCCCCAGCAGAAAACCCCGTAAGTACCGAACCCGAGATAAAGTGGACGAGAAACCCCAACCGAAACGCCCACGCAATAACCGCGAAGACACCGACGAGGATCGTCGTCACAATGACGAGTGACGCGTACGAGGCACTGTTTCCACCAGCGACTGCGCCAACACCGCTCGCGAGCAGAATCGCAAGCGCCGAGGTGGGTCCCACCATGACTTGCCGAGAGGTACCAAGAAAGAGATACGCGATGGCAGCCAGTAACCCGGCGTACAGGCCGGTCTCTGGTGGCAAGTTTGCAAGCGATGCGTACGCCAACCCTTCGGGAATGACCGCTGCCGCGACAGTGATTCCCGCGACCACATCCAAACGGAGCCACGACGTGTCGTACCGCGGAAGCCACTCCAGTACCGGGAAGAGAGACGAAAATCGTTGGTTAATTCGCTCTTTTAGGTGTTTCTGTGACACTAAACTCACCTTTTGGCTATGATAACTCCCGTTGGTGGTGATTTCACTCGACTGGCTCGGCCTCGGGGAACTGATAGCTCCCGTCGAGAATCTCCTCGCGGGGTTGGTAGAGCCGGACCATATAGTTCCACTCCTCCGGGGTGTAGAGGAAGTTCGACTGGTTGGGGTCACCGCCGAAATGGATCGTGATGCTGCCGTCGTCGTCTCGCTCTGCGGTCACGTTGTTAACCGTGTACGCGTCGTACTCGTTCTCCTCGAAGTACCCCTCACCGTTGTAGACGCTGACCGACCAGAACGCGTCGACGGGAACGTCTTCGTCAACGGTGAGTTCGTATGACGTTTCGCCGTCGTTCTGGGCAGGTATCTGTTGGAAGAATAATGCTTCCGACGGCTGCGGGACGCCGGTCCACCTCGATACAGAGGCGATAAAAAATTTCACGGGGTCGACCTGGTCGACGTCACCGTACGCGCCCGACCAGTTGTCTATCGTAATTACGACTGTTCTGAGCGCGTCGTCGAGTTGTTCGAATGATTGCTGATCCCAGTCAGGAACCTCGAACGTGCCGACCGAGTCTTGGCCCACTTCGAGTTCGTCCTGTAATCCATGCACGGTCGCTACGTCATCCGGATCGTTCGGATCGACGAACGTGCGAACTAAGACGCCAGCATACCGAGTCTCTGTGAGATCTCGCGTTATCGTGTACTGACCAGGGTCGGTAACAGACAGCTTCACATATTGGTCCTCATTCTGGACATTCATCGACTGGTATCGGTCTCCGCTGTCTGGAAGCGTGATAGTGACTGGTTCGGTCAGATCGAAGACTCCCCATGAGTAGAGAAAGTCACGGCTGTACCCGGGGACGAACTGATCCTCAATGGGGGCCAAATCCCGCATATGATAGAACTGTCCGAACCCGCCCTCGTCGACGGTTGACTGGAATCCAGTATGACAGCTGGCGCGTGGGTAATTCTCCCATGTCACTGGGACTGACTCGTCATCTGCTGACGGCTGCAGGTCCGTCTGTTGGGCGTTCGCTTCCGAAGACCGTTGGCTGGCAGTGGCGCTGCCACCGGCTAATGCAAGTAAACTGGCGAGACCCGTTCCGCGAAGCGCAGTTCGGCGCGTTGCCCGCAGCGGTTCGGCGTCCGATTCTGGCGTCGTGTGGTGTGTTTCGTTGCTCATGGCTCATACCGCTCTGAGTGGCCCACAGCAGCGGTTAGGAACGACTCACACGCTTGCACACCAGCAGTCCATATAATACAGTGACGATACTTGAGAAGGATTTCAGGACAGGATGATAGTGATAGACTGAAGACTCTCTCTGAATTCTCAATCGAGTATATGTGCCTGGAGTGGACGATCGTGAATCGCTCTCGAGTTCTGGTTCGACGCGCTCGCTGCTCGTGTAGCCGTTCCGCATCCGCAAGCTATTGCCTTCGATGAGTCATATTCGTATGGCGTTCTCGAACGGTTCGGTCTCGGAATCGTGGAATATCCAGCCTGCCACCGACGATGGATTGTGTAATCCAGTGCCGCGATTGACGCACGCCGTAATCGGTAGGATTCTCTCGCTAATTAACGATAGAACACGAGTCACACCCGCTACTCAGCAGTAAAAACGCGTATGCCGTCGACGCGTCGTCTGTTACTCGGCGCGCGGGAAGTTGCCGATCGTATCCTCGCGGAACGCGTCCTCGTCGAACTCGTACTCGTCGCCGAGGAAGTCGATCAGCGTGTGCGTGTCCCGCATGGCGTTTTTGAGACACGTCGAGGCACCTGGCGACGGCGTAATGTTGAAGATGATGTCGTCGCCGACGATTTTGGCCTCCCCCATGTCGAGGGACTTGTTCTTCGTATCGACGATCTGTGGCCGGACGCCACCGTAACCTTTCGCACGCTCGATGTCCTCGAGTTCGACGCTCGGGACGACCTTCTGGACGTGGGGCAGGAACTGCTTCCGTCCGACGTTGGGGAGGTCGTAGACGAGGTTCCGGAGCACGTACGGCAGCAGGATGCGGTCCGAGAGGATGTTGGCGTAGCTGAGGAACGCTGCGGCGTTCAGTCCGAACACGTCGAGGAAGTCTTTCACGGTCGAGATGCGGCCACGCTCGAGCGTTGGGACGAGCTTTGCGGTCGGGCCGAAGCGCGTGATACTGCTGTCGTGAACGTCCGCGTCGCCGTGGACGGCCGCGAACGGCAGTTTCTTCATCTGGAGCGTGTAGACCTTCCCGTTCAGGAGGTCGTCCGCGAGGAAGAAGCTCCCGGCGATGGGGAGTAAGACCTTGTCCTGGCCGTAGCCGAGTTCCTTTGCGATCTGCAGGCTGTGCGAACCAGCAGCGACGACGGTGGCGTCACAGTCGAACCGGCCGCGGTCGGTCTCGATTGTGTAGCCGTCGAGCGTCGGCGTGATGTCTTTGACTTCCGTGCCGGTGTAGACATCGACGTTCGCTTCTTCGCTCGCTTCTTCGACGAACGATTTCGTCGTCTCACCGTAGTCGACGACGTAGCCGTCAGGCGTCTGCAGGGCGAGCATCTCCTTGGTGGGATCGCGGCCCTCGACGACCTTGGGTTCGAGCTCGGCGATCTCTTCGCGGCCGATCGGCTTGAGTTTCGGGAAGAGGTCGCCGAAGCCCTCGTCCTCGTATCGCTGCTCGAGTTCTGCGACTTCCTCGTCGCCGACCCCGAGAACCATCTTGGAACGCTTGGCGTGCATCTCTCGGTCGGGGTCGTAGTTCTCCAGATAGCCCGCGAGGAGCTCTGCCCCCTCTTTGACCTCTTCGGCCTTATCGAGGGTATAGTTGGTCTCGATGTCTCCGAAGTGGAGCGTCTGGGAGTTGTTCGTACAGTGGGAGTTGATCGCTGCGATCTCGGATTCCTTCTCGATCAGCGCGATGGAGTCGATATCGGTGAACTTGGCGGTCGTGTATAACAGAGACGCGCCACTGATACCGCCACCGACGATGACGAGGTCATATTTACCAGACATTGTTGTTTTTCGGGTAGCTATTTCGACCAGTGCACTCGAAACAGATAACTCATATTCTTTCGATCAGGTTTTCGACAACCGTCGAAGTACCCGTCGACGGCTCGAGAACGAAACCCTCTAAAAATCCGTTTGGAGTCCGTCAGACGCCCGTTTCAGATTGCGTTCTTCGCGTTCGGTGTCGCAGTCGTGTTGGTGTCGGTCGCAAACGTCTCGAGTTCGTCTGAGAGTTGCGATGCCTGCTGGGCGAGGTTACTGATGGTCTGTGACATTTCCGAGAGCGCACCTGTCTGCTCTTCGGCGGCAGCGGCGACAGTTTCGGCCTCGGTAGTGGTCGTCTCCGAAATCGCGGTCGCCTCATCGACCATCGCCACGACCTGTTGGGTCGAGGCTGCCTGCTGTTCGGTCGCCGCAGAAATGTCCTGCACGCCGTTGTTCGTGGTTCGTGCGTCAGTTGCAATCGCTTCGAGGGCTGTCGCGACGTGCTCGACTGACTCGCAGTGATCGTCGATCGTCTCGCGAGTCGCCCGAACGCGGGAAGCCGCCCGGTCCGTCTGTCCTTTCACGTCCTCAATGAGTCGTTCGATGTCCGCAGCTGCGTCTTTGGTTTCGGCAGCGAGGTCTTTGACTTCGTTTGCGACCGCACCGAAGCCGTCACCGCCACTCTCGGCCGATCTGGCGACCTCGATATTGGCGTTGAGCGCCAGCATATTCGTCTGTTCTGCGACCGCCGTGATAACGTCGACCAGTTCGTCGATCTGGTCGATTTCGGACTGGAGCAGTTCGATTTCCTCGAGAGCCCGCTCGGATTCGGTGTCGATCTCGTTCATTCCGTCAATCGTCGACTGGGCTTTCTCGTAGCCATCGTCGCTCGTTTCGGCCGTTCGCGCTGCCATATCCGCCACCTGAGTCGACGAGGACGCGATTTCCTCGATCGTACTCGAGAGCCCGCCCATCTCGTGGTCGACCGACTGCAAGCGCTCGTGTTGACGCTCTGTGCCGTTCGCGATCGCTTGAATGGACTCCGTGACTTGCTCCGAGGCCGACCGAACCTCCTCGGAACTGGCCGTCGCTTGCTCCGAGGCGACGGCGACGTCGTCCGAAAACCGTTTGAGTTGCTCGACGGTTGACTCGATCGTTGCGACCATCTCGTTGAACTCGGTCGCGATCTCGACCATGGCGTCGTTTTCACACTCGGGATCCATCCGACGGGTCAGATCACCGGCCGCACACGCCTGCATCACATCGGCGTACTCGTCGGCTTGCTCCTCAAGACGGGTGTTAAGTCGTTCTGTCTCCTCCTGCAAGCGAACTGCTTCGTTGCGTGCGCGCTCTGCTGCTTCCATTTCAGTTTGCAGTGATTCACGTTTGTCCTGCAGGTCGTTGATCGTGAGCAGTCCAGTGTTGACCACGAGAAAGACGAACAGCGCACCGAACAAGAACACGAGGCCGGTAAGGATCTGAAATGCGACTTCGTAGCCGCTGACCGACACCCAGACGGCAGCGGCGTATCCGACTAAGAAAAACGCCATCAGCGCGAACAGGCCCCGCCAGCGTCGTTGATAAGTCGTCTCAGCGAGTTGTCCTAACAGCGTCCGCGTGTGAACGAGCGATCCGACCATCACGAGCGCGCCCGAAACGATGAGCAGCGAGACGATCAGTGAGACGTCCATGCAAACACCCCACTCCGGCAGGTAGACGAGAAGTCGCATCCGAGTCCTGCACTCGAGTGCAGTGACATCGAATCGGAATCCGTTCGCTCCCCACGATCACAGCCAAGATACGGAGCTGCCCCCGCTGCCCTCTGGAGAGAGTTCGGACACGCGGCTCCCCTCGCATCGTGTGTCCGCAATAGCGTTTGCTCGAACATTATATCTATACAATAAATAATAATCCTCATAGGTGTTTTGTTGGATTTGCTTTCAGCACACTCGTGGTGCGTGGTGTGTCGGGATGCCACCACCGGCCGAATTGGTTGGAAAGTATATTTCTACATCGAGTTAATATACAGTACAGAGACAACACGAGGAGTCGGCGGCGACATATTTCTCGACTCGATGACGATACCTGAAACGTATATGTTTTTTCGATATACTACTCGGTCAACATACCTAACTCAAGCTACTCAGATTTGGTGGACGACAATGACGGCTGAAGAGTGACCGCCAGATACCTACACAGAACCGAATTATAGGCGTTTTCTGTCCATTATAGAGGCTGGTAACTTACTCCCAGGACGATTTACGGTCCGAGAGGGTCTCGCAAAACATCAATGCGCTAAAACCCACTATTAGCTGCTCTATCGGTAGAATATCGATGATTTTCGAGGTGAGCGATAGCGATCTCAGTTCGACCATAGAGATGACAGTAACAAGATGTTTTCGTATAACTACCCAAAACCATATATATATAATATTCTGGTTGAATCGGTAGTGAAACCGCAGAACGGGATCGACACGAGTCAGCGAATGGGCGCGATACAGAGAAAACAGCGGATCGAGATCGGTGAACGGCGACTAGTGGTAGCTGTGCTCGGGAGTTGCCGAACCGCCGAACAGAGAGTACAGAACCACGAAATAGGCACCAATGATCGGCAGGAACACGGCCGCGAAAATGGCCGTCAGGTTGAGCGAGAGCGGCGAAACGATGGCGTCGGAAATCGACAGGCCGGCTGCCGGATCGACGGCAGGGTACAGGAGTAACGCGACGAAGAAGACGAACGTAGCTGCAAGCCCCGCTGCTGAGAGAAATGCGCCGTGGTAGCGCCCACTCGAGGTCGCCACAACAGAGAGTGCTGCAAAGACGAGCGTCGCAGCAACGAGTGCTGCGGTCGGAAGCGACCAGAGTCTCGACTGCAACTCGGGGTAGCGACCGAACAACACCGCTGCGGTGAGCGCGAACAGAGCGACGTAGATCGCCGTTGCCGTTCGCCCTCGGCGAACGACCCGCCGCCGGAGCGTCCCGCTGGTCTTGATGGCGAGAAACGCCGCACCGAGGACGACCGAGAGCGCGACGACGGTGAGACCGACGACGATCGGGCCGCCCGCGAGCGCTGACGGTTCGCCAAGCACCCAACTCGCGACGAATGCACCGAGCAACAGCGGGGCAGCGGTACTGCCAGCGACGAAACACGCGTCCCAGAAACGCGTCCACTGCTGGTCGTCGCGTTCCTCACGAAGTTTCACGCCGAGTCCGCGAAGCCCGAGCGCCAGCAAGATTGCAAAGACCAGCACGTAGTGACGACTGAGAATGTTCGCGTACACCGCCGGAAAGCCGGCGAACAGTACCGTCCCGAAAAGGACGAGCCAGACTTCGTTCGCCTTCCAGAGCGGGCCAAAGGCGGCGAGCATGGTCTTCCGTTCGGTTTCGTCGGCCTCGGCAAACAAGATTCCGAGCCCAAAATCGAAGCCATCGAGCAGGAGATACACGCCGAGCGCGAGCATCACGAGCCCGAACCAGAGCTCAGGTAACGACTCGAGTACGTACGCCGAGTCCGAGAGAAGCTCAGTCATCCGCGATCACCCCCGGTGAGTCAGGTCGATCGTCTTCTTCGATACCGACCGTGTGTCGCTCGGCCTCCTCGTCGATGAGTCGCTTGAGGACATAGAGGAAGACCCCGAACAGCAACACGTAGCCGACCACGAACGCGAGCAGCGTGAACGTCGCTTCCGCCGACGACAACGGCGGTGAGACACCGTCTGCAGTCGTGAGCACGTCTTGGATAATCCACGGTTGCCGGCCGATCTCGGCGACGTACCAGCCAGTGATCAGGGCGACAAATCCCAGCGGTGATGACAGCATCAGCGCCTGCAGATAGCGCTCATCCTCGTAGAGATCGCCCCTCCAGAGGCGGTACGTGCCCCACGCACCCAGTCCGATAAACCAGAAGCCAAGCCCGACCATGATCCGGAACGACCAGAACACCCACGCGACCGGCGGTGAATCGTACTCGAAGTCGTTGAGGCCGGTTACCTCGGCGGTCGGATCACCGCCGCTGGCGAGAAACGACGCGAGCTGAGGGATGCTAATCGTATAGAGGTTGTCCGCCCGTGGATCGGTGATCGCCTCGAGGTCAGTCGGGATCGCGATAAGGTGGAGATCAGCCTGTCCGGTCTCGTAGTGGGCTTCCATCGCGGCGAACTTGTGTGGCTGGGTTTCGGCGACGTGGCGGCCGTACATGTCGCCGTGGATCGCCTGAAACGCCGACGTCACTAACAGGACGACGACGGCGGCACGGAGCGCGGTGCGCCAGACGTCGCTGTCGCGGTTTTGCCAGACGAAGTAGGCGGCAATCCCCGCGATCACGAGCGTCACGGAGATGATCGCGGCGTTTTGCATGTGGACATACATCCACGGAAATCGGGGATTGAAAAACGCCGCCATCGGATCGGTGAGTTTGGCGATCGGAACGCCACCCTCCATCACGACTTCGTACCCGCGTGGCGTCTGCATCCAGGAGTTGACGACGAGAATCCAGAACGCAGACAGCCACGCACCGAGGGCGACGAACACCGACGAGAGCGCATACATCTTGCCGGAAACACGCTCACGGCCGAACAACAACACGCCAAGTGCGACTGCCTCGAGCATGAACGCCATCTTCGCTTCGAACGAGAGCGGACCTCCGATCATCTCGCCGGCAGTCGTCGAGAACGCGGCGAAGTTCGTTCCGAACATAAATCCCATCGGAATGCCGGTAACGGTCCCCATCACGAAACCGACGGCGAAGATTTTCGTCCAGAACGCACGGAGCCGTGCGTATCGTTCTTCGCCAGTTCTGACTTCCTGGACGGTGACGTAGACGAGAAACGGCGCGAGTCCGACCGAGAGCGCCGCGAAGATGATGTGAATCGTTATCGTCCAGCCGAACTGGATGCGACTGGCCAGTTCGGGCGTCAGAAACGCCAGTGTCAGTGCATCTCCCGCGTACGCGGATGCGAGTGCCGATATCGAAAGCTCCGAAGTGGGGAACATACTGTCTACACCTGCTATCCGACGGTACGGATTACACATCGGTAAACTAGTCTTTGGCTATAGCCAAGATTCGATCGCTAAACCAAAACTGCTGTACTAGATTGTATTCTGATAAGAGACAGCTATCGAGGCGACTCGCTTCTACAGAAAAAGCAGGCTGAGTGCCTCAGGACTTGACCCCGAGGCGGTTCACCAGACTCGCTGGCAAGCACTCACAGCACCGCCAGAAGGGGAGCGACGGCGCTGATCAAATCGAGGAGCCGTCATGACCGTCACCAAACCGCTCGAGGTGTCGCTTGACGAGCGTCGACTCGGCCATTCGGAGCCGGTAGGACAGCGTCGATTCTGGGACGTCGAGGGTCGACGCGAGCGCCTCGAGAGTACTCTCCCGCGGTCGCTCGTAGTACCCGTGCGAGGCCGCCGCTTCGAGCGCCTCTCGCTGTGGGCCCGACAGACCGACGTCGACGATCCCATCGCCGTGCCACTCCGTCGCCGTGCCGAGATGGCCCATCTCGAGTATCACGTCTTCGTCCTCGAGCGCTTCGTGAAGCCGATCGTAGAGCGTGCTCACGGCCTCGTCGGATCGCATGAGCAGTCGCCACCACGCCGTCTGGCCGCAGTGTCGACTCTCACAGATCGTGCCACAGTTCAAGCTCGTCGCGGCGAGTGCTTCGACGGCAGGACACGACTGGATCTCGTCGGCATACACGTATATCAATCGTCGTCTCGGGGCACACTCGAGGCGATACCACGACCACTGTCCTCCACAGGCCTCGGGGTCGACTGCACGCGGACAGTAATCGCGGTCCTCGAGGGCCGTCTGAAGCCGGTCGGCCGCATCCGGATCGCCCGTGAGCTGGACGAGTCGCGTGTACGAGCCGGTTCCGAGGACGACGTCGATCGTCGAGAATTCGAGTGTCTCGTGCTGGCGCAAGATCGTCGTGATTCGATCACCGTCGGGAGCGTACTCGAGGCGGAACGTGAGTTCGCGGAGTCGGTCAGCCGGTGTTGCGCTCATCGTCCCAGGTACAGTGGCAGATGCACGTGTACGAACTGGCAGTGGCGTGTCTCTCTCGAGTCTCGGTTCGGTCTCGTCGCTCCCGGAACAGTTGCTCCCATCTCGAGTAGAGGTAGGTACTCACGGTGCCTAAAACGGTCGAATACGACGATTTTCGGCGTGTGATCGCCGACGAAATCGTTGACGGAAAATATTGCACCAACGTCGACGCTCGAGCCGTCAGTCCGCCGCCGACGGCTGCTGACGGCGAGTTGCGCGAAGCGACTGCAAGCTGGTGTAGACAACCGCGGATGCGACGACCAGCGCCGCACCGAGGACCAACACCAGTCCGACGGTCTCGAGGAGTTCGTTCCCGAGATAGCTCCCGACCTCGCCGATGCCGACTGCGACGGACCCGGCGAGCAACATCCCGCCGAAGTAGACTTTGATGTCGTCGGCATCGACGACGGCGGTCGCAGCCGAGCCGATCCGGGCACCGAGTGCACTTCCGAACAACAGCGGGACGACGATGCCGAGGTCGACGCCGCCACCTTGTCCGTAGAGGTAACTCCCGATCGCCCCCGAGAACACGATCTCGAAGAGGTCGGTGCCGACAGCGACGGGGACCGGCGCGCCGATGGCATAAATCATCGCCGGCATCCGGATGAAGCCGCCACCGACGCCGAGAAAGCCCGACAGCAAGCCGGTCGCAAAGGCGACAACCGTGATGACCCACGCCGAGACACGGACGTCACCGCGGAGCGTGACCATCGGTGGGATACGGACGGTCTGTTGGATGGTTTGTGCGATTTCGGGAATCTCGTAGTCGCTGAGATCCTTGTCGGCGGCGTCGTGGTCGACCCCACCGCCACCCTCACCGTTCAGCGCGTCACGCGTGACGAGGAGGCCGATCGCGCCCAGCAGCAAGACGTACACGACGCTGATGATCCCACCTGCTAGCCCGAGTTCCTCGAGATAGAAGACGGCCGCACGGCCGACCTCGATGCCGATCGTCGTCCCAGCGATCATGAGCCCGCCGAGTTTGTAATCGACCTGCCCGAGGTCGTGGTGTTTCAGCGTCGCGATGACGGCCGTCCCGAAGACGAATGCCATCCCGCTGCCGACTGCGACCCGCGCCGGATACCCCATCATCAGTAACGCCGGCGTCACGAGGAACGATCCACCCATGCCGAAGAAGCCAAAGAGGATGCCGACGAGTAGCCCGAAGCCGACGAACAGGGCTAACAGCTCCGGCGAGCCACCGATCGTACCCAGAATGGAGTCAAGCAGCGTCATCACCCCCAGTGACGGTGTCGATCAGGCGCGACCCGACGAGTCGCTCGAGCCCCCCGTACCCGACGTACAGGACGATCGCCTCGAACAGGACGACACCAATGACGAGTGCCGCCTGCGGGTCCCAGCTCGGAACTTCTAGTCCTGCCATAGTTCGGTTCTGTTCGGTGAAAGGTCAATGATTTGGAGATACATAGCTACTCGTCCAAGTAAGTCCGTCGACCGTCTACGCGGATCGTGTTCATGGAGATTCGAACGTGTGTGCTCAGTCGTCAGTCGTCAGCGACGGCGCTGTCCTCGGTCGCCGCACAGCGGTTGGGTCCGAGTTCGAGTTCGTTGCGCTCGTCCTCGCCATCGGGTTCGTAGACGCCGAGGTTCGTCTCGATAACTTTCTCGTAGTTTGGCGGCTTCGAGGGCAGGTTCTCGAACATGTGCTCGACGAACTCGTCTTCCTCGAGCGAGATGATCTCGTTTTTCGCCCAGATGTCGCCGACGGTCGAGAACATCGGCATGCCGGGTTCGACGTCGATGTATTCGCCGTCGTCGGTCAGCGAGAAGTGCCCGGGGAGGATCTTGACGTGGTCGGGCATCGTGGCGATCTTGTGCTGGAGCGTCTCGTACTGGACGCGAGCACCGCTTTTTGCGTCCTCGCCGGCGAACTGCAGTTCGGTCCGACCGATCGATTCGACGAACAGCGTGTCGCCGGTCAGCAGCGCCTCGTCTTCGACGAAATAGGACGTCATCCCGGTCGTGTGACCCGGCGTATGAACGGCTTTGATTGCGACGTCACCCACCATCACCGTCTCGTTTGGCTCGAGGCCGTCGAACTCGAACTGTGGATCACGCGTGTTCGCTGGCTCACCGAGATGGTACGGGACGCCGTACTTGTCGGCGAGATCGCGGCCCGCGGAGATGTGATCGGCGTGAATGTGCGTATCGAAGACGCGTGCGATCTCGTAGCCACGGTTGGCGGCAGCTCGCTCGAACGCCGCAGTCGCGCGAGTGACATCGACGAGCGCCGCCTTGCCCGTTCGCTTCGAACCGACGAGGTAGCCGAGACAACCCTTCGCACGCCGCTGGAGCTGCAGGATCTCGAGGTCGTCGCGTTTGGTCGCGATCGGAACGACGTCGTAGACCAGACTCCAGTCTTCCATTCCACCGTCGACGTACGCGACGTTTTCGAAGCCTTCGACCTCCTCTAGGTACGTGGCGAACTTCCCGGCGGAACGACCGGTCGCACACGTGGCGACGATTTCGTCGTCGGCCCCGTACTCGCTGGGATCGAACTCGCCGACGAGTTCGTCGTCGGAGCCGGAGTACTCGACGTTTTCTGCCTCCGAAATCCGCCAGTCCTCGTAGTCATCCGGTGCTCGAGTGTCGAAGAGCACGTCCAGCGTTCCCGCTTCGATTCGGTCCCGAAGATCCGCTGCCGAAATCGTCTCAACCATACGGGAGAGCCTTTGAGAGGGCTGATATTAAGGGTTAGAGCAGCCAGAATAATTGTCCCCTTCGAGGTGGACCAACCGTCTACCGGAAAGAATCTACAGAAAAAGCAGGCCAAGTGCCTCGGAGCTTGACCCCGAGGCGGTTCACAGAAAGTGCTGACAATGGAAATTGAAACACATCTCACACCGTAGCAAACGACAGCGTTCGAGTTCGTGCCTCACTGCAAGACTTTCACGGAAACAAGAACAGTCGGGATAATAACTGGAATCGTCAGTATCGCGCCACTGATAACCACGAACGGCGCAACCGCGTGAGGAGGATAGGCGAGGAAATCCACCGTCACCCAATTGACGACGTTCGCAGTAACAGCGTACGCGGTAGCCGAAAGCAACAGGATGACACTGAACGATCCCAGCACGACACTGGCGACACGACGGGCAGATCTAGAGACGGTTTCCGTCTCAGTTTGAACACTCATATTGTTCTCCACAACCACAGTAATAACCTAATGAATGTAAATGACTCGCATTCATATTTTGGCAGAGTCAACAAGTCAGTCGGCAGTTTGAGTACGCTGTGGACTGAAGTGATACACAAAGGCCCGTGACAGCAGCCCGCCTCAGTCGTCGGACGCGGTCAGAGACTGCTCGTCGGGACCGCCAGCATGGCCCTCGTGATCGACAGCAGTCGACTCGAGCGTCGACGAGATCGCGGGGACGTCCGCAGCCGTCACCTCGCCCTGTGACTCGATCTCCTCGAGCGAGCGCGGGAACGCTCGGAGGTCTTTGTGAACCGCGATCCCCGTGTTCGCCCCTTCTCCCATCGCGACCGGGATCTGCTTGTGCCCGGGCGTGAGATCGCCGACTGCATACACGCCTTCGACGGAGGTCTGGCCGTGGTCATCGACAGCGACGGTTCCGTCGTCGTTTCGCTCGAGTGCTAACGCGTCGACGATGTTATCGTGGTAATCAGAGCCGTACATCGGGAAGCCGCCAGTGTAGGATCGAACCTGTCCATCGGCGAACTCGAACGACTCGAGCCAGCCGTTCTCGCCTTTGTTCATCCCGACGAGTTCCTCGGAGATGACGTCGACAGGGTGGGCCTCGAGCATCGTTGCCGTCTCGTCGCTCCATTCGGGTTCCTCGCCCCGAGTGAGCAGATCCACGTCGTCGGTGTAGTTCAGCATGATCATCGCGACGTAGGCGGCGGCCTCGCCAGTCCCCATCACGTAGACGGGTTCGTCGACGAACATGTAGGCATCACAGTGGAGACAGTAGTGCAGCCCTCGACCAGTCGGCGGAAGCGGCGGCTCTGGGCGGTTGTCGGTAAAGCCCATCGCGAGGACGACACGACAGACTTGATAGGACTCGTCACCCGTCGAAACACGGAAGCCGTCGTCTGCATCGTCGCCGAGGGGCGTCACGTCCTCGACGAGGTCGCGCTGGTACTCCGCGCCGTAGCCCTGAATCTGTTCTCGAGCGGCCTGCAACAGCTCGTTTCCCGACGTCTCCTCACCGATTCCGATGACGTTGTGCGTCTCGCGCATCATCGCCGCGCGACCCCCGCCGCGGTCGATAACGATCGTATCGAGACCCAGTCGCGTCGTGTAGAGCGCACTCGTCAGTCCGGCCGGCCCGCCGCCGACGACCGCAACGTCGTAGTCGAATCCGTTGTCCGTATACATTCGTACGTAGTGGCTGTCGTTCTGGAGATAAAAATGTGTTCTCAGCGGGTGTCTAGACGCTCAATAGCAGTGTCCTCGAGTGAAAAACGGCGAACAGAACGGGTGCGAAACGTCGTCTAGAGCTGTGTCTTCGAATACCATTCATCTCTATCGATCTGAGAACCGTCGGAAGCATATAAGTACCTTCCACGCCGAGTTTCGGATATGACGGACGCTTCCGATAGCGAGGGTTCCCGCGCGCTTCCCGAACGAATCAACCGACTGGCAGCTGACGGTGACGAGACCGACGATGCGACCAAACAGCTCGCACTCGAACTCGTTCGGACACACCACGATCGGATCAACGAACTCTACTACGAGAACGGGTTCTCGGATGCCGAAGCCGAGGCGCTCGCGCTCGATGAAGCCGGCGTCACCCCAGCCGGAGCGACACTGGTCATGACGGCAACAGGACGGAGCGATGACGACGTGGAGGCCGCTCTCGAGTCTGTCACAGATCGGACGGCTGCCTGATTTTCGACTCGGCAGCAAGAATGGATTGGACCGCGTTCGGGCCGATTTTGTTAATATAAGAACAGCCCATAGGATCCGCACAAAGAAATGGCCAGTGAGTGTCGAGAAGTCGTCTACGGCGTGTGCCTGCTGACACTGCTCGAGTCCGCGATGGCGCGGTCGAGCACAGAGATCCGAGAACGGATGAGCGGCGTTCTCGAGCCGTCCAGCGAACGGGACGGCAGAACGGTCTCCCCTACGAAGTGCGTGTGACGTGGCGAACTCGAGCGTCTAGAGCTCTTTCAGGGTGAACCACCAGTCGTAGGATTCATAGCCCGCTTGCTCTGCTTCTGCGGTGCGTGCCTCTGCGTCCTGAACCGTGCCAGGTGGCGAGAGCAGCGCCTTGTCGCCGAAGTTCTCGTTCTCCGGCCAGTTCGCTGGCAGCGCAACGCCTTCCTCGTCGGAGGTCTGGAGCGCCTCGAGCGAGCGCAGGACTTCGTCGATGTTGCGGCCGATCTCTTTGGGGTAGTAAAGGACCTGCCGGGTGATTCCCTCGGGGTCGACGATGAAGACCGCCCGAACGGTCGAGGTCCCCTGACCGGGATGGACCATTCCGAGCGCGTCGGCGACATCGCCGCTTTCGTCCGCGATGATCGGGAAAGCGATATCCTCGCCGATTTCCTCGTCGATCCACTCCGTCCACTTGATGTGCGAGTGAACGCGGTCGATCGATAGTCCGATCAGTTCGGCGTTGAGTTCCTCGAACTCCTCGCGGCGCTGCTCGAAGCCGACGAACTCGGTCGTACAGACCGGCGTGAAGTCACCTGGGTGGCTGAAGAGGACGAACCACTGTCCCTCGTAGTCCTCAGGGATACTCTTGGGTCCGTGCGTCGTCTCTACCTCGAGTTCGGGGAACCGATCCCCGATGAGCGGGAAACCACTTGCGTCGCTTTCGTCTTCGGACATTGCATGTGGGGTTAGGATCCTAGCAAATATAATCCCTTTTCAAAAAGATATTTTCTCTGATTCCGAATGAGAGAGTTGTTGATCGTGAAATAATTGCTCTACCTGCCAGACGTCCCATACCAGATAGTAGCATACACACACCACGATCACTGACAAAAAATGCGGAGGAGTCGAAGGACGATTCGTCGTGTTCGATCCGTTTTGAGAGGGGTGAATCCGTAACTACTTCGATTTCGAGGCCCCCATCCGTCGAAGGAACTCGATGAGGATACCGAGCCCCTGCCGGACGTCGTCATCACGAAGCGCACCGAGCATCCCCAACAAACCGACTTTTTCCGGTGGCTCCTCTTCGGTGAATGCGCCCAGTCCTGACTCAACGGTGTCGACGAGCTCTTCGTCGCCGAGTCGATAGCCGAGGACAAGCATATTACCGAGGTTCTGTCCAAGCTGGTACGGTTCGACATCGGCCTCGGCGTAGGTGGCACTCGCCCCAGCGACCATCATTCGCAGCTCCGCGATCGGTTTTCTGTTCTCGCGGGCGACGTTGACGGCTTCCGGAATGATGTCCTCGGCGAGGTCGTACGTGACCTCGAGCAACTCGAGCAACTCGATGAGCGTGTCGGTGTTCTCACCGAGTCGCTCGAGCAAAACGAGCGTCTCCTCGCGCTCTAAGGCAACTCGCAGTCGGGCGAGCGTCTCGCGGTTCTCGCGAACGATCGTCTGAAGTTCCGGAACCAAATCGCGCACGAGATCGTCTGCAACCTCGAGCGTTTCGAGGAGTTCGACGAGCATGTCAGCGTTTTCACCGACACGCTGGACGAGGACGAGCGTGTCCTCGCTCTCCAGAGCCATACGCAACTCCGCGATCGGCTCCCGAGAGTCGTGTGCGGCCTCGCGAAGTTCGGGTGCGAGATCCTCGGAGAGTTTCTGGACGACGACAAGGAGTTCGAGTAGTTCCGCGAGTTCCTCGTCGTTTTCCTCGAGCGTCCGAGCGAGTTTGTTTACTTCGGCGGACTCGAAGGCAGTGCCGTCGAAGTCGCCGTCGACCGATTGATCTTTCTGTGCCATTGTTTACGGAAGGGGGTCGTAGCCTTTCATCCAGGCATCCCAGTAGACGGATGGAAGGACGTTGACGTCCATGATCCAGTTCATCTTGCTCTCGACAGGCGCAGAGATGGGGCCCTCGTAGTCGAATTCGGCAATCAGGGCTTTCCCTTTCTTTGTCAGTAGTGGACAAGCAGCGTAGCCATCGTATTCCGCGCGCAGGGGCATGTCACGGATAGCCGACGTGAGGTTCTTGCTGACGACGTGGGCCTGTTTACGGGCGGCTGCGGCCGTCTTCGAGTGTGGTGCGTTCTCACAGTCACCCAGCGCGAAGACGTTGTCGTACGCATCGTGCTGGCACGTGTGCTTGTCGATGGTGACGTACTCGCCATCCTCAGAGCCCTCGGTCAGCGGTGAGTTGTCGGTGATCGGTTCCTGACCGAACTGCGGGGTAACTGGTGCGTAGAGATCGTACTCGATTTCCTCACCGTCCGCACCGTAGACGACGCCCGCGTCGGGGTCAACCTTTTCGACCGAGAAGTTCTCCTTGAACTCGATATCACGGTCGTTCCAGATCTCGTAGAGTTTGTCGCGATACGGCTGGACGCCGAAGTGGTGTTCGGCGTTTCGCGTCATGATGACCTCGACATCGTCGCGGATGCCCTGTCGCTGGAAGTAGTCCTCCGCGAGCATCGTCATCTTCAGCGGCGCGCCAGGACACTTGATCGGCGTGTCGGGCTGAGTGACGAGGAACGTTCCTCCGTCGAACTCCTCGAGGGCCTCACGCATTTCGAGGGCGGCCTCGTAGTGGTAGAACGGGTAGACGTCGTCGTGGTCTTCCCACGCCTCAGTCAGGCCGGGCATCGCGCTCGGATCGAGTCGATGGCCAGTCGCAACCACGAGGTAGTCGTACTCGAGATCATCGCTGTCCTCGAGTTCGACGATCCCAGCATCGGGATCAACACCGGTCACGGCGTCGTGGATGAACTCGACACCCGGCTTAAGCAGGGTCTTGATATCCCGTGACTGCTCGGGCTCGAGATACCCGAACGGAACGAGATAAAACGAGGGTTGGTAGAAGTGGTCGGTACTCTTGTCGACAACCGTGATTTCCGCTTCGTCACCGTCCAGTTTACGCCGGAGAATGTTTGCTGTCATCGCTCCGCCAGAGCCGGCACCCAGTATCGCTATTCTCGTCATGTACGACTAGATATCGTAGGCTGATCCATCTAAACACACGTCTTTCAGAAACAATTGTGTGAGAGAGGAAACCATAGTGCGGATAGAGAAAATATTGCGTGCTTCATCGGCATCGACGGTGCCGTCGCTCTCGAGCGGTCCACTCTCGAGATCAATCGCCACCAGAATATCTATTTCAGCCTGTTTAGGGCTCCTCAACGTCCGATTCGACCGGCGCATTGATCGAGTTCCCCCACTCGATCCACGACCCGTCGTAGTTAGAGACGTGTTGGTACTCGAGCAGTTCCGAGAGCACGAACCAGACGATCGACGATCGCTCCCCGACGTGGCAGTAGACGATCGTCTCCCGTTCGGGATCGCTATCGTGACTCCGGAACAGCTGTTCCAACTCCGCTCGGTCTTTGAACGTTCCATTTTCGTCGACGACTTCTGACCAGGTGATATGGACCGTTCCAGGAATGTGACCAGCGGTGCGAGCCTCGGGGAGATCCTTGTTCGGTGGCTGCGTCAGATCTCCGTTATATTCCGGTGATGATCGAACGTCAACGATCGTAACATCCTGTGCAAGCGCCGCTTCGACGTCGGTTCGGTACGCGCGAATCCGCTCGTCAGGAGTGTGCGCGTCGTACTCCTGTGGGGTGAGCTCAGGACTGTCGGCAGTCGTCGGATAGCCGAGTTCTGTCCACCGCTTCTTTCCGCCATCGAGCAGTTTGACATCAGTGTGGCGATAATATTTGAACAGCCAGTAGAGATACGCCGCATACTGGTTGTGGTGCGTACTGTAGATCACCACCGTACTCTCGTTCGAAATTCCGCGGGCCCCCACGTACTCTTCGAAACAGCGTTTGTCAGCGATCCCACAGCCGTTGACGTCGACGAGGTCTCCGAGCACATCGATTTGGACTGCTCCCGGGATATGCGCCTGTCCGTACTCGTCGTCTGCCTCGACGAGGCGAAGTTCCGGATCATCTCGCTCAAACTCCGACAGTTGTTGTTCAACCCATTCAGGTGAGACGACGACCGAGGATCCTGCCTCACTTCGATCTCCACACGAATCAGTTGCAAGCTTGTAACACGTCTGTCGCCCATCGTGGAGTGCAGGCGATGACGCGATCAGTCCAGCCTCATCGAGTTGGTCCAATCCATACCGAGCCGTCCGCGAGGAAAGCATCGTCTCCTCAGTCAATCCCTTGAGCGTCATCGGCCCGCTATCCTCGAGCGTCTTATAGATGAACTTTGAACTCGGCGGCAAATCCTCGAGTGCGGCTTCGGTCTGGTTATCCGCCATGGCTGGTCTAGGATGGGATAGTGCACCCGAATATACAATTCTTTCGTCACTGCTTTAGACACTTCGTACGGGCATATTTGCCTGACTCGACTCGAGTACTGGCAACAAAGTTGTGAAAATATTGCACGTTGTCTTACACCCGTACTGCTGTAACCCAAAATAAGTATGCCCAATAATTTCACCTTCTTTGCCGGTCGAACGTCAGCTGTCAGCAGAACAGTTTCGAAACTGCGTCTCGCGAGTGGAAAGTTCGAAACGACTTCCGCGAGAGTTCGTTTTGGGGGTTGAGCTAGATAGTGGAGAATGCGACAGAATTTTGAGGTACAAGAGACCGTCGTGTGATTGAATTAGACCACTTTCTCTCAGAGTCGATTGTTCGAACAATAAACCAGCATACTGATTTCGGAATCGGGGTAATACGTAATTGCCGTTCACGTATTCACCTCTTACGAACGGTAACCAAAGACTGCTTATTGGGCCGACACCGGCCTTTCAGTACAACCAGATCTTCGACATTACTCGAGGGAATAATGACACAAGCAAAGAATAGACTGTACAAATACAAAAACCTCAACCAGCCATAGCTGTGGCTCGTTGGGGTAAATGAAGTATGAATGGAGGCGGCGAAACGAGTTTCCCAGAGGCTCGCGCACTCCAGTACTCACCGTAACGCAGGCGGGCTTATCTTCCGTGTTCGGGATGGGTACGGGAGGAACCCCGCCGCTGTGGCCGCCGTAACGCCGATCAACGGAATCGAACCGTCGTCACACCAGTATCGGTGGTCTCTCTGACCGTATGTACGTGTAGTCCAGTTTGCGTCCGGACCCGTTCACGCGTCACGGATCCAATGCGATGTAATATGATTGTGTGGCTTGGCCGATTAGTGCTCGCGGACTCAACGCCTCGTTGCCTTGGCGCGTACATCCCGAGTCTATCGATCTCGTCTTCTACGAGTGGCCTTGATGGTATCTCTTTTCCAAGTGGGTTTCGAGCTTAGATGCGTTCAGCTCTTACCCCGTGGTGCGTGGCTGCCCGGCACGTGCTCTTTCGAACAACCGGTACACCAGTGGCACCCATTCGTAGTTCCTCTCGTACTATACGAACGTTCTCGTCAGATACCGCACACCCCCAATAGATAGCAGCCGACCTGTCTCACGACGGTCTAAACCCAGCTCACGACCTCCTTTAATAGGCGAACAACCTCACCCTTGCCCGCTTCTGCACGGGCAGGATGGAGGGAACCGACATCGAGGTAGCAAGCCACCCGGTCGATATGTGCTCTTGCGGGTGACGACTCTGTTATCCCTAAGGTAGCTTTTCTGTCAGCAATTGGCCGCATCAAGCAGCCGAATTGGTTCGCTAGACCACGCTTTCGCGTCAGCGTCCGTCGTTGTGCCGGACACTGTCAGACTTCCTTTTGCTCTTGCGCTCTTCCTCGGGTCTCCGACCCGAGTGAGGAAATCTTGGGGCGCGCTCGATATCTTTTCAAGCGCGTACCGCCCCAGTCAAACTGCCCGGCTACCAGTGTCCTCCGCCAGGAGTGAGAGTCGCAGTCACCATCGGGTAGTATTTCAATGCTGGCTCGGTGGCCCGCTAGCGCGGGTACCTGTGTAACGCCTCCTACCTATGCTGCACAATGGCGACCACGTCTCAGTGACAGCCTGCAGTAAAGCTCTATAGGGTCTTCGCTTCCCCTTGGGGGTCTCCAGACTCCGCACTGGAACGTACAGTTCACCGGGCCCAACGTTGGGACAGTGGCGCTCTCGTTGATCCATTCATGCAAGCCGCTACTAAAGCGGCAAGGTACTACGCTACCTTAAGAGGGTCATAGTTACCCCCGCCGTTAACGGGTCCTTCGTCCCCTTGTAAGGGGTGTTCAGATACCCGCACTGGGCAGGATTCAGTGACCGTACGAGTCCTTACGGATTTGCGGTCACCTATGTTGTTACTAGACAGTCGGAGCGCCCGAGTCACTGCGACCTGCCTCTTCGCGAGGCAGGCATCCCTTATTGCGAACGTACGGGACTAACTTGCCGAATTCCCTAACGTCGGTTGCTCCCGACAGACCTTGGCTTTCGCCGCCACGAGTACCTGTGTCGGATCTCGGTACGGACAGTGTGCTCACCTTTTCACGGGCTCTAGGTTGACCTGACTTGCGCTATCCTGTCATTCGGTCGCTTCGTGCCATTACGGCTTCCACGAACTTCGACAGTTCGACGGGCGAAAGCCCGGCTCAGGCGGCCCAAAGCGTCGGCTTTGATGCACACTGGCATAGGAATATTAACCTATTTCCCTGTTGTCAGCTTCGACTTACGGGCTGACTTAGGACCGGCTAACCCTCAGCTGATCAGCATTGCTGAGGAACCCTTACTCGTTCGGCCGTCGGGGTTCTAACCCGACTAACGCTGCTACTATGACCAGGATTTTCGTTACTGCACGGTCCACATGATCTCTCGACCATGCTTCCGCCCGAACAGCACGCCAACCTACGGAATCATCCTCTTACGGATGCCGCTAGGTCTCGGTGGTGGACTTGAGCCCCGATCATTTTGGGCGCCTCAAACCTCGGCCGGTAAGCTGTTACGCTTTTCTTAGAGGGTAGCTGCTTCTAAGCTCACCTCCCGGCTGTCTAGGGCTTGAGACCACCTTCGATCGCACTTAGTCCACACTTGGGGACCTTAACCCAGCTCTGGGTTGTCTCCCTCACGGTACACAGGCTTACCCCGCGCACCGGACTCCCTGCGTCAAACGACGTTCGTAGGTTTGGAGTTGGACAGGGGGGCGCACTCCTCTCGGAGTGCGGTCCCCCAATCCGTTGCTCTACCCCACGAACTACCTCGGCAGAGGTCATGCTTCGACATGTTTCGGTTGGAACCAGCTGTTTCCGGACTCGATGGGCCTTTCACCCCTAGACGTAGATCACGAGAGGGTATTGTAGGACACCAACTCTAACAGGCCTCCACGTGCCTTTCGGCACGCTTCACCTTGTCCACGCCTAGATCGTCCGGTTTCGGGTCGTGCCCGTTTGACTCCCCGCGCTTGAACACGGTGACCCTCGTCGTAAGACTGCGGTCGTATCGGTTTCCCTGCGCCTTCCCCGATGATCGGGTTAGACTCGTCAAACAGGCACACTCCCTGGTTCGTTTTTCAAAACGTACGACAGAACACCGGCTTCCCGTATGGCTTACTACAGGCTCGCGCCTGATTCATTCGATACGGGACCTTTCGTGCCCTGTCGCTCTATCGCCAACTGATTTCACGCCCTATTGCACCTCCCTTTGTGGGGTGCTTTTCAGCGTTCGTTCACACTACTTGTTCGCTATCGGTCTTGAGGAGTGTTTAGTCTTCGCGGTCGATGCCCGCGATCTTCACGAGGGATATCCAACCCCCGATACTCTGGAACTGACTCGTTCCGTACTCGACGACCTTACGGGACTGTCACCCTGTCTCGTGCTCTATTCCAAGAGACTTCGTGTCGTTTTTCGGGAAGTGATCGTCAGTCCGAACACCACATTGCCCGTAAGGGCTTCGGTTTGGACTGCGTCGCGTTCATTCGCCATTACTTACGACATCACGATTACGTTTTCTTTTCCTGTCGATACTAAGATGTTTCAATTCTCGACGTTCCCCATTGCGCGAAGCAATTGCGGTGGGGATTCCCATTCGGAGATCCTATGTTCTTCGCCTCCGTGCGGCTCCCATAGGCTTATCGCAGCTTGGCACGTCCGTCTTCAGCTCTCAAGCCGAGCGATCCACCAGCTGGCACAGTAGCCACGTTCATCGGATCGGCGTTGCGACAGAGTCGCAACATCGTGACCCGGGAACGGGTCCAGTGGACGCCTGGACTACACGTACACACGGTCGCATCTGCACGCCGGTAGACGGCCGGCCTGCATTGACCCTTCCCACTCACACTTGCGCGGAGTGGTGCATCAGTTCAGTCGTACTCAATCACAGTCCCGTCGCCCACTTAAGGGAGGATTCGTGATTGGTACGAGTCATGGACCCACAGGGATTCGAACCCTGGGCATCCTCCTTGCAAAGGAGGCACTCTACCACTGAGCTATGGGCCCACGTCCGCCCAGACGGGCGGACAGAGACATATGTGTTAGCCTCGGTAGTTCTGAGGTGCCCGATCGGCCGCGCGATGGGTCGAGATCGAACGTGAAAACCGCTGGTGGGTCAGGACAGCGTCCTGATCCCGGTCTGTGGAGGTGATCCAGCCGCAGATTCCCCTACGGCTACCTTGTTACGACTTAAGCCCCCTTGCGAAGCCCAGATTCGACCCGGGAACCGGGCCTCATCCGGACCTCACTCGGGTGCTTTGACGGGCGGTGTGTGCAAGGAGCAGGGACGTATTCACCGCGCCCTTCTGAGGCGCGATTACTACCGAATCCAGCTTCATGAGGGCGAGTTTCAGCCCTCAATCCGAACTACGACCAAGTTTCGGAGATTAGCGTCCCCTTTCGGGGTTGCATCCCACTGTCTTGGCCATTGTAGCCCGCGTGTCGCCCAGCACATTCGGGGCATACTGACCTACCGTTGCCCGTTCCTTCCTCCAGTTTGGCACTGGCAGTCTCCCTAATGTACCCAGCTACCACAAGGGTACTGCTGGCAATTAGGCATGCGGGTCTCGCTCGTTGCCTGACTTAACAGGACGCCTCACGGTACGAGCTGACGGCGGCCATGCACCTCCTCTCATGGCTCAGGTAAGCTCATCACACTGACCGTCACTGCACATTGTCGATGCTGGTGAGATGTCCGGCGTTGAGTCCAATTAAACCGCAGGCTCCTCCGGTTGTAGTGCTCCCCCGCCAATTCCTTTAAGTTTCATCCTTGCGGACGTACTTCCCAGGCGGTCTGCTTCACGGCTTCCCTACGGCACATCACAAACTCGTAGTTTGTGACACACACACACCTAGCAGACATCGTTTACAGCTCGGACTACCCGGGTATCTAATCCGGTTCGTGACCCGAGCTTTCGTCCCTCACCGTCGGATCCGTCTTCCAGAGGCGCTTTCGCCACCGGCGGTCCGTCCAGGATTACGGGATTTCACTCCTACCCCAGACGTACCCCTCTGGTCTTCCGGTCCCAAGCCGCGCAGTTTCCACCGGACGCCCGCACGTTAGGCGTGCGGATTTCCCGATAGACTTGCGCGGCCAGCTACGGACGCTTTAGGCCCAATAATAGCGGTCATCACTCGTGCTGCCGGTATTACCGCGGCGGCTGGCACCGGTCTTGCCCAGCACTTATTCTGTAACCTTCCTACGGTTACAAAAAGCGAGGACTATATGCCCTCGCACTCGGAGTCCCCTTATCGCACTGGCGTGCAGTGTAAAGGTTTCGCGCCTGCTGCGCCCCGTAGGGCCCGGTATCTTGTCTCAGATACCGTCTCCAGGCTCTTGCTCTCACAACCCGTACCGATTATTGGCACGGTGGGCCGTTACCCCACCGTCTACCTAATCGGCCGCAGCCACATCCTATGGCGCCGGAGCGTTTCTGATTCTCTGCAGTTCCAGCCTGAGAATCGTATTCCGGATTAGTCTCAGTTTCCCGAGGGTATCCGGATCCATAGGGTAGTTTGACCACGTGTTACTGAGCTATCTGCTACGAGTCCAAACTCGTACAACTAGCATGGCTAAATCGGACTCCAATAGCAATGACCTCCGGCAGGATCAACCGGAATGCTATATACTCCCGACCATTGTCGGGAGGGTTCTTGGCGGTGAATGTTAAGATACACACTCACACATAAATGGGTCCACGTTCGGTGACCCTAGATCGTCGACCGATCAGGCGACACCGAACTACCAAGGCTAACATCAGACCCCCTCTGTATGGCGGACCACAGGGGTGAGGTCCTCATCTTCTGCGTATTATACCGATAACCCCCGGTTCATACATAAGGCCTTCGAACCGTAACTTCAAAGATAGTCAGTCCCAAGCGGGTATCCGAACCGAATTATCGTCTACTTGTAACGTGTTCAGTGTACGTTCTGCAAACTCATCCTCGAAATCGTGCTCGCTCAAGGAAGTACCCAAACGGGCACTGGAGCGCACCGAGAAAAGAGAGTGGAGCGGATAGGAACGATCCCCAATGCAGAAACATGTCCTCTCTGATCTGAGGCACAAGCGTCATCTCACGCGGATCTCATCAGCAACAGGTTCGAATGGGCCCTGACGGATTCGAACCATCGACCACTCGGTTATGAGCCGAGCGCTCTAACCAGACTGAGCTAAGGGCCCTCCACTCGAGGGAAAACGTGCGCGATAGTTAATCCTTGCTGTCCGATTTTCCCAAAAAACGCTCCGTCTCGAGCGGCTTATGCGAGCGCTACGAACACCTCTTTATCCAGTTCCGATTCGAGTTCGTCTCGAGGTCGGTCTCCTGCTTGGAGGTCAAGTTCGATCTCCACGTCAATCTGATAGCATACGATACCGAGAGTCATAAATCCGTTCGGGATGGTTCGTCAAACGTCCAATAGGATAGATTTTCTCACTGTATCTAAAAACAGAACGTGCATGGTCGGGTTCGATCCTCGCACTCTCCGTGACCAAAAGCGACTAGTCGCTACTCGTCGTTGGCCCCGTACTCAGCGAGTGACTGGTCGGTCGCGTCGACGCGATGGGCCGTCGCGAGTCCCGCGAGGTGGGGCGTTTCGGGGACGATGAGCTTCTCACAGGCGGTCCGACAGGCGTTCGTGCTCCCGGGGAGACAGAACACTGGCGTCTCGACGGCGATGCCGGCCGTGGCTCGAGAGGCCATTGCGCGGGTGCCGACTTCGTCCCAAGACAGCGAACGGAACAGCTCGCCGAAGCCGGGCAGCTCGCGCTCGAACAGCGACTCGGCTGCCTCCGGTGAGACATCGTCGGCAGTGACGCCCGTTCCGCCGGTCGTGAGGACGACGTCGATGTCCCGGCGGGCAACGAGCCCACGAACGGCCGTTCGGATCGCCGAATAGTCATCCCGAACCAGTAGTCGCTCGCGTACCTCGTGGCCTGCGTCCTCAAAACACTCCTGAATGGTATCCCCACCGGGGTCGTCAGGGTCGTTCTCGGCTGCCTGTGCTCGCGAACTCGAGACCGTGACGATACCGACGTACAGTGGGTCGATGATGTCGTGTCCGTGATCATCCGTCGTTCTGCGATCGTCTTTATCGGCTGTCATACTGTATCATCCATGCTGAAGGGCGATAATCCCTCCCCTCTCGGCAGAACCCGGTCCCATCGGTCTCGGTGACGCCGATTAGTTCACTGGACGTATCCCCGACTGGCACAGCCGAGGCGAGTCACGAGCCGTCGTCGCCAACAACCGTCGTATCGCCCATCCCCGTGGGTGCGGGGTTCTCGAGGGACGACCACTCGGCGTCCATCTCGGCATCAGTCAGCAGACAGTCGTCGAGTCGGGCACGCAGATCGTCCATCGACAGGTGTCGACCGATCAGTGCGAGACGCGTCTCGCGGTCGCCCCACTTTTCGTCCCACGAGAGATCTGGCTGGCTTTCGCGGAACGCTGCCTGTCGTTCGTCCGAGAGACTGGCGATCCAGCGGCCGGTAACCTCGAGGCACGTCTCCGTGCCGGCGTAGCTCATCGTGATCGCCTGCCGTTCGCGACCGGCGATCCAACACAGCCCCTTCGCGCGCACGAGGCCGGCCGGCAGGTCGGCGAGCACGGCCAAAAAACGTTCGGGGTGGAAGGGACGCCGCCGATGATAGGTGTCGACCTCGATGCCGTATCGTTCCGGCGGGTGGACGTGATCGTGGTGGTCGTGGCTGTGGTCATCGTGACCATGGTTGTGATCGTTGTCCCCGTGGTCGTGCTCGTCAGAGCTGGACTCGGGCGGAGACCCATCGTGAGCCGCGTCGGCCTGAATCATCTGTTTCCAGCCGGCAGCGTCGGATGCTGCCTCGAGGTCGAACCGTCCACTGTCGAGCAACATCGCGGGATCGACAGTGCCGTACTCGGTTGTCACGACTTCGGCGCGGGGCTGGAGGGTCTCGAGCAGTGCCACGACCTGCTCGCGTTCGGCGTCGCTGACGAGATCGCATTTGTTGACGACGAGCAGATCACAGAACTCGATTTGTTCGAGCAGCAGGTCGCCCAGTGGCCGGCTGCCGGTCTCGTCTGCCCCCTGCTGGGCCGGCGGCGCTGCGACAGTGTTGTCTCCAAACCGGTCGTAAAACCGTCGGGCATCGACGACGGTGACAACGGCGTCGAGATCGTATGGCCCGCCCGCAGGCCCGCGGATGAACTGGCGGGCGATCGGTTCAGGTTCGCCGACACCGGAGGCTTCAACGACCAGATACTCGAAGTCGTGTTCCTTCCAGAGTTGGATGACCGACCGCGAGAGTTCGCTGCCGAGACTACAGCAAATACAGCCGTTCTCGAGGGCGAGGACTTCCTCGCCGGTCGTCAGATCGGTTCGGGCTTCGACGAGGTCGGCGTCGACGTTGACCGCGCCGACATCGTTGACCAGCACGGCAATCTCGCGCTCGTCTTCCTCGAGGAGCCGCGACAGCAGCGTCGTCTTGCCAGCACCGAGTTCGCCACAGAGGATGGTGACCGGAACGCTCATTTACTCGTTTGCGAGCGCGAGTTCACGTCGTTCTTCCGGTTCGAACGGACCGGCGTATGCGTCCCAGTCGTCGGCCATCCTCCGAGAGCAAAACAGTGATGTGTTCAGGGCGGAACGGTGTGTTCTGCTGATCGACGAACGAGATGATTCCGTGTTCTGTCTATGAATCGTGATCGTCCGAAGATCACAGCCACGTGGACGACTCCTGTGTCGACCCGTTCGTCTTCGCGGCCGACATCGAAGCGATTGCTGCGTTCGGCAGCAAACTGCGTGCGATCGATGACGACGAGACCTCGACTATTCGTTGGTTCCGATCGACGGTTCCGAACAGCTATAGGACACCTGCGCGGCCGTCAGGACCGACGAAGGTCCTCGAGTTGATCACCAAGCAGATACTCCTCAACCCGGTCGAGTCCGGTGCGGTGGCTAGCTGCCGACGCTCGAAAGCGAAGTTCCATCATGTCGCCCGTCACCTCAGAAACAGGAATCAGGTACCGATTGTCGTTGACGGGATCGTAGACGGCGAAATACGCCGCTCGACCGGAGTATCCACGTTGCCCGTAATCGTCCCGTCGATGGCAGCTGCTTACGGTTTCGAACGCAACCGTGCTCTCGCTGGATCGGTAGGCCGTCTTGCACTCGAGGCGATGAAACCGGCCACCGACTTCGACGACGAGATCGTACGCGTCGGTGCCGTAGGTTGGGACGAGAACCGGAACGTCGCGCAACACGAACGCCGACTGGATGATCGCTTCGGTGGCCTGGCCGCGTTTCTGTGGCTCCTCGAGGTTTTCGTAGCAGGTGGTGCGGTCGAGCATGCCCGGATTCGGCCCGGCTTTCGATATAAACGTCCGCGTCGGCAGCCATCGCTGGCCAAGCGCGCTCGAACAGCTGTGGGACTGACGCGGGCCGTGATCGTCACGAGAAGCGGACGATTGGTGACGGTAGCCGCACCGAACACGGCCGTTCACCTAGTCGTCGACGACTTGTAGCGCTCGGCAGGGACGTATCCGAGCGACTCGAGGGCAACGCTCCCGGTCGCAACCGCTGATCAGAGCAGGTACGTCACGGTACAGCAACCTACCGATCTTGAACACCGTAATCGTACGGAACACGTGTCTGACGCGCCGGTTTCAAAGGGAGCGCATACTCAAGGACGACGCGTTGCAGATGGAACTGTCATGGGAGATTCAGACCCCGACGGATCAGGGATCAGACGTCGATCGTATCTCTACGGGAGCGCCGTTACGGTGAGTGGACTCGCGGGGTGTCTCGGCGCGACGGACGACCGAACAGTGCGCACGGGAACGGACGAACAGCAGTCGACAGATACCCGTTCGAACGGCGATCAAACTGACGAGCAGGGTGACGAAGGTGGCGACGAGACGCAGGACGCCGACTCGATCACCGAGTGTACGACCATCACCGAACCGGGAACGTACGCGCTGGCGGCCGACCTCGAGGCCGAGTCGGGCGAGACCTGCCTCGAGATCCGTGCGAGCGACGTCACGCTCGACGGACAGGGGCGGACGATCGCTGGCAGCGGGCCGACCGATCCGTTCGAGGAGCCGTTCGAACCGGCGAACAGCGGCGTACTCGTTCAGCCAGAGCTGACGGCCGCGAAAGAGAAACGGAAGAAAGCCGGCGTCACGCAGCCGCAGACCGACGGCATCTCGAACGTGACGGTTCGGAATCTCACCGTCGAGGGGTTCGACGCCGGCATCGTCTTCGAGGCGGTAACGGGAGGTGCGATCACTGAGACGGCCGTGACGGCCACGCAGTACGGACTCTCTCTGATCCGGTCGGCCGAGAATATGCTCCGTGGAAACGAGACGTCTGGGTGCGGCCGCAGCGGGATTCGACTCGAGCGCGCGAACGGGAATCTACTGGAGGCGAACACCGCAACCGGGAACGGGATGCCCGCATCGGAAACTGGTGGCGTCGTCCTTGTCGACTCGGACGAGAACCGGCTGGTCCGCAACGACGTCGACGGGAACATCGCTGGGATCGAACTCACCGGCTCACATGCTAATACGTTCGAGAAAAACAGCGTAAGCGACAACATTTTCGACGGCATTGTCTTGTTCGACTCGCGGGGGAATACGCTCACCGGAAACACCGCGAATTCGAACACTAATCTCTACGGTATCATTCTCGTCGATTCGGACGAGACCACGCTCGAGGAAAACACCGCTAACGGGAACGCACAGGGAGGACTCTTGCTCGTGCAGTCGGATAATAATACGCTCGTCGGGAACACGGCCAACGAAAACGGACTCGATGGTGGCGTTATCCTCACGCTGTCCGATGGGAACACGCTCTCGAACAACACCGCAAACGACAACGTCGGGGCGAGCGCGATCGAGGGTCCCGACGTCGATCCCACGCTCGGTCCCGGCTTCAACCTGCTCGACTCGAGTTTCAACCGGGGGCGCGCCAACACCGCGCGAGGCAACGATGGCGGACCGATACAGATCGTTGGCGGCGAGGGCAACAGCATCGAAATCAACGGGGTCGTCTACACCGACGCGACTGCGGACGAAACCTCACTCGAGACCGACGAGCAACCGATACTGTCGGAACCACTCGAGGTGCTCGTCGAAACCGGCGAGCGAGAACCACTCGTAGAACTGGTCGACGTGCTCGACGAAGGGCTGCCGTTCGACGGGTAGTCGATGGACACCACCGAGACGGCGAACGGACTCGTGTCCGTTTCGTGTCGCTGTTTGTCTGGTATCTGCACGGCACTATCGTGCTCCCAAACCGAGTGACGAGAAACAGCAAGACGGGAACACTCCGCGTTCAAGTTAGCCCGAAAATTCCGTCGAAAATCGCTGGACGCCGAAGCCAGGACTCGAACCTGGGACAACCTCGTTAACAGCGAGGTGCTCTACCATCTGAGCTACTTCGGCTCATCTTCAGATAACGGGGTGTATTTAATAGGACTTTCGTTTTCGTCGCCCTGTGTTCGACACCCTTTCACGCACCGCTCCAGTACCACCGCTCGATGAGCGAGGAGGACACCGAACGCGACGAGCACGACGCCGCTGGGACGGGAGCCGACGATTTCGAGTCGGTCGTCGCCGCGGTCCACGAACGCATCGAACCGGACGCAGCGGAACGGGCCCACCTCCGTGACGTCGCCGACCGGCTCACTGACAGAGCCGAGACGGCTGCGAGAGAACGTTGTCCGGAGGCCGACGTCCTACAGGTCGGTTCGACGGCCAGAGACACCTGGATCAGCGGCGACCGCGATATCGACATCTTCGTTCGGTTCCCACCGGCGGTCGACCGCGAGGACCTCGAGCGATACGGCCTCGAGGTCGGCCACGAAACGCTGCCCGACGGCCACGAGGAGTACGCCGAACACCCCTACGTCAAAGGCACTGTCGAGGGGTTCGACATCGATGTCGTCCCATGTTTTCGCCTCGAGTCGGCGACCGAGATCCGGTCAGCCGTCGATCGCACGCCGTTTCACACCCAGTATCTCGAGGCGCGCCTGGACGACGCCCTCACGGCGGACGTCCGACTCGCGAAGCAGTTCCTGAAGGGAATCGGCGCGTACGGCAGCGATCTCCGGACGCGCGGGTTCAGCGGTTATCTCACCGAACTGCTCGTCTGTGAGTCCGGCGGTTTCCGGCCGTTGCTCGAGGCTGCGGCCGACTGGCAGCCGCCGGTCGAACTCGATCCCGAAGGCCACAGAGCAACTCTCGAAACGGGCGACGCCCTCTCGTTCGACGACCCGCTCGTCGTCATCGATCCGACCGACCCCCAGCGCAACGTCGCCGCGGTCTGTTCGGCCGAAAACGTCGCTCGCTTCCAACACTACGCCCGCCGGTTCCTCGATGCGCCACGGGCCGACCTGTTCGATCCCGTCGAGCCGGCCTCACTTACGGAAGCCGAGCTCTGCACTCACATCGAGCGCCGCGGCACGACTCCTGTCGCCGTCCGGTTCGACGCGCCGGACCTCGTCGAAGACCAGCTCTATCCACAACTCGAGAAATCCCTCGACGGGATCACAAGGGGGCTCGACGACCGCGGCTTCGACGTCTTCCGTGCGACGGCGATGGCCGACGAAACCGCAGCGATCCTCGTCGAACTCGCCGTCAGCGAGCGACCCGCCGTCGAGCGCCACGACGGGCCGCCAGTCCACGTTCGGAGCCACGCTGACGGCTTTTACGAGGCCTACGCAGACGACCCGGAGGCCTATGGACCATTCATCGACGACGGTCGATACGTCACCGAACGACCGCGCGAGTTCACCACCGCGCGCGCGTTTCTCGAGAGTGATCGACTCTTCGACGTCGGCCTCGGCGCCCACATCGAAACGGCGCTCGAAGACGAGTACACGGTCCTGCTCGGCGACGAGATTACGACGTTGCTCGAGGAGTTCGCGGAACAGCTCTCGCTGTATTTCGAGCCGCGTCCTTGAGCCAATTGGGACGCCACACAGCGCGGGCAACTGCAGAAAACGGGCCGTCAGTCGTCGAGTTCGAACTCGAGTCCGTGTTCGTTCGCCACGTCCTCGAGCGTCGACTTGGCCTTGTCGCTGCAGTCCGAGTCGGGCTCGATCGGGGCGCGGCCGTCGAACGTCTCGTGGACGATCGCGACGCTGTCGGCGAGGACATCGAGTCCGTACCCGCCCTCGAGAATGAACGCGAGTGCGGCGTTGACGTCGTCGGCGAGTGTCCGCAGTCGGTCGGTCATCAGTGCGTAGGCTTCCGTCGAGAGACGGATTCTCGAGATCGGATCGTGACGGTGAGCGTCGAAGCCGGCACTGATCAGCAGGCAGTCGGGATCGAACTCGGTGAGTGCGCTCGCGATCGGCCCTTCGACGGCCGAGAGGTAGTCCTGATCGTCCGTACCGGCGGGCATCGGGACGTTCATCGTCGTTCCATCACCTTCCCCGTCGCCGGTCTCGTCGACGGCTCCGGTGCCGGGATAGAGCCCCTGTTCGTGAATCGAGACGAAGAAGACGTCGTCACGCTCGTAGAAGATGTCCTGTGTTCCGTTTCCGTGGTGGACGTCCCAGTCGACGATGGCGACCCGTTCGACGTCGTGGTCGTCGGCATCGAGGGCGTGCTGGGCGGCGACGGCGACGTTGTTGACGAAACAAAAGCCCATCGCGTCGTCGTAGACGGCATGGTGGCCCGGCGGTCGACCGATGGAAAACGGCGTCTTCCGGCCCGTCTGACCATCGAGGGCCGCATCGACGGCCCAGCAGGCGAGCCCCGCGCTGTGGCGGACCGCATCCCAGGTTTCCTCGACGGCCGTTGTGTCGGGGTCCCAGTTCCCCCCGCCGTCGGCACAGAACTGCTCGACGGATTCGAGGTACTCCCGTTCGTGGACGGTTGCCATCGTTTCTATGTCACATGGGTCGGCCTCGACGTACTCGACGCCGTGTTTTCGTTTCAGTCGCTCCCGAATCGCTCGTAGCCGGTCCGGCGTCTCCGGGTGGCGCGGACCGGGATCGTGTGCGAGACAGACCTCGCTGTAACCAAACTGCATCTCACTCGAACAACGAGAAGTACGTCTCGATGTCCTCGTCGATGATTGTCCGGCGGTCAGCGTGGCGCGCAAGGATCGCTGCCGCACGGGCAACGTTGTCCGCGTAGTCCTCGAGAATGTCTGCGAGGGCAACGCGGGCGTCCATCGAGACGCGATAGCCATCGTCGATCTCGAGTCTAGCGATACGGTCGACGGGTGCAACCGGCAACTCGAGGTCGTCTTTGTCCACGACGGTTTCGACGCCAAAGTCCGTCGCCATCAGCGTTTTGCGCCCGTCTTCGGTTGCTCGCTCGGCAGCGTCGATCGCGAGCTCACTGCCGTGTTCTTGAATCCGAGTTGCAAGTCCCTTCGACGCGTCGGCACTCACCCGAAGATCGCCCGCGTTCCGCCGGATGATCGTATCCACCGGGGCGAACGGGAGTTCGACGTTCATACAATGATAGGCGAAGGTAACTCCCTTAACGCTTTTCCTAGCCGTGCAATGTGGTTGCGTGTGACCTCAGAAGACGTCGTTTGCCTCGAGTCGGCCGTCGCGGACGACCCCTCTGGCAGTTAGTTCCTCGCCGAGCCCGACGTCGGCGTCAGTTTCGACGCTCATCGTCGTCTCACCGTCGTCGAGCACGACTGGATCACCGGCCTGCACGACGACGCCGGTGAACTCGAGTTCCTCACCGTCCGTCGGTTCGCCCGTGTCGCCAGTGTCGTCGCTCGTCGCTGTCGAGTCGTCGACCGCAGCGCTGGCACTGCCCATCTCACCGTCGCCGTCAGCGCCCGCGAACGCTGACAGGCCGGCGTTCTGGTCGCTCGAGTCACTCGAGTCACTCTCGTCGGTCGTCGCCGACTCGGATTCGAGGACTGTGACCGTCGACTGCCAGCCTGCCGAGGCCTCGAGATCGTCCTGCCAGCCGTCCTGAATCTCGACGTCGCCGAGTGCGACTTCGTCACCTGGACCGATATCGAGGTCGGCTTTGCCGCCCCAGAGTGCAACGCGGATGTCGCCAGTCGCATCTTGGACGCGAATGTTCCGAACCTGTCCCTCCGAGCCGTCGTCGCGGTCGAAGGTTCGTTTCGGGTCGGCCGAGCGAACGACGCCCGCGATGTCGACCGTCTGGCCGATCTCGAGGTCCTCGATCGGCGTACTCTCGGGGACGTACTCGACATCCGCATCGACTTCCTCGACGGCACCGCGGTTGCCGACGTGGAGTTCGAGACTGCCGTCGCGTTCTTTGACGTAGCCGTCGACGACCTCGACGGTCGCGCCGGGATCGAACTCGGTCGCGAGGTCGGCCTGCTCGTCCCACAGCGTCACGCGCACGCGCCCGGTCGAATCCCCGAGCGTCAGGTTCGACACTTTCCCTTCGGAGCCGTCGTCGCGGTCGAAGGTGCGAACGCTGTCGGTATCGAGGACGAGCCCGACGAAATTGACGTTCGAAAGGCCGAGCGAGAGCGCCTCGACGGTGTGGGTGTCGCTGACCTGCACGTCGATCTCCGTGTCCGGATCGGGTTCGACCTTGTCGACGCTGACTTCGACACCGGAAAAGCCCTCCTTGGGCCGGCCTTTGATCCGCAGTACCTGTCCTTCCTCGAGTTCGGAGATTGCGGCTTCGGCGTGTTCGTCCCAGAACGCCGCCCGCACGGAGCCGGTCTCGTCTGCGACGTCGACGTTGACGACGCGGCCGTCTTCGTCCTCGCCGTCGCGTTCGAACGTCCGCACCTCACCAATGCTGGTGACTTTGGCGACGAACTTCGCCTCCTCCATCCCGGGTTCGATGTCGGCGATGCCGCCAACCTCACTCTCACCGATCTCGTGAGCGATGAGCATCGCCGCCGTCTCCTCGTCTGCGAGTCCACCCATCTGCTCGACTTTCTCCTCGACGGCCTCGCGAAACTCCTCGAGAGAGACGTCGGCCTCGAGGTCTTCATATACGCCCTCGATGTCGCTCATTCTATGCTCGTGCATGGGTAGCCCGCGCATAAGCATTGTCCATTCGGCGTGTTTGCCCCCATCGACCGATCTGAAATGATCGGTGCACACTGCCCACTCGAGGTCGCTCTTGCCCGGTCGGCCAGACAGCGATCGCGTCCGAACGCATACCCCTGCTGGCTCCGCCTCAGTATATAAACCCACGTGTCGGATGACCAACGTCAACCCGATGTCGTGACAGTCTGAGACACGCATGATCGGGCGATATCGGCCGAATACGGCGACTTCCTTTCGAAAGGCCTTTAATGTCCACGCGGTTACGATGAGATGAGTCCTGGTAGGGTAGTGGACTATCCTCTTGGCTTGCGGAGCCAGGGACCGGAGTTCAAATCTCCGTCAGGACGTTTTCACCGACGCAACACCGACGAGCGGGGCGAGTCGCTCGCGTCGGTGTAAACTCATATTCGGATATTTGAGCAGACCAGTGGCAGCCCGCGCAACCGAGCGAAGCGAGGTGAGCAGGACCCTCTGGGCGTGTTCAAATCTCCGTCAGGACGCTCACTCCTTTCGAGTGCTTCACGTTGTTCAGCACTCGCTTCGTCGTTCGGTCCTGACGTGCCCAACGCTCACTTCGTTCGCGTTGGACTCCGTCAGGACGTTGTGGAATCTGTGCGTCTTTTTGAGCCCATATATCTACGGCACCCGACGAAACGTACCGGAATGTGCCGGCAGGGGTGGTACCTGCCTGGGGTCCCGAGATTCTCGAGACACGGTGTGATCGGAGGGATGCATGACTGACGATCACAGCGACGGACATCGACAGGAGCACGGACTCGAGCCCATCAGCCGCCGTCGAGTGCTCCGGACGACGGCCGCCACGACGGTCGGCGCTGGAGGCCTCGCTGGAGCAACTGGCTCAGCATCGGCGTCTGGATTTACGGGCTGTGACGACTGGGAAGAGCCACTGGCGGAGTATCCGGAGATCGATCTCACAAGCGGCAATCCGACGGCGCTGAATTTCGACGCCCTCGAGGACGAGGACGAGGTCGTCATCTTCGTCCACGGCTGGTACGGCCTCGAGACCAGCACCGATCAGGCGTACACGCTCCAGCAAGCCTTCGAGGCCAACGACTACGACGTGTCGGTGGTCGCCGCGTCGTGGGAGGCGGACACGCCCAACTACTGGCGCGCCGAGGACACCGCCGAGACGGCCGGTGATCGCCTCGCGTCGTGGTTCGAGTCCGGTCGCATCGACCTCGAGGAAACCACCGTCCGGCTGGTGGGCCACTCACTCGGCGGCCGGGTCTGTCTCGAGACGCTCACGGCGCTCGACGAGAACGTCGTCGAAACCGTCGCACTGGTCGGGACCGCTGCCGACGACGATTCGGTCTGTACGGACGAGACGTACGCGGACGGAATCGACACCGGCGCCCGAGCGGTCTACAACTACCACTCCGAGAACGACGATAGCGTCTGTTACGGCTACGGCGTCGTCTCACTCTCGAACGCCCTCGGCTGTGGCGGTTCGGACTGCACCGGTGGGTGGTTCACCGACGACAGCGGCTCGACGCCGGACACCTACACCGACGTGGACGTCTCCGACGAGGTCGACGATCACTGTGACTACACCAAGCCCGACAGCGGCTGTGTCCCACAGCTCGTCGATGATTTCGAGTGAGGGGCGCTCGAATCGTCGCCGACCAGCGGCGTTGTCACTCGAGTACGAAACGTAGGTGAGAGGAGTAAGCCCCCTTCTGTTCGTCCCGGCATTCGGCTGAGCGTCCGTGCCGTCCGCGGCGAGGCCGCGGGGCGTTCGGGCTACCACGACATGGACTTGCACCGGTGAGGGTTCGCCGTTCCATCGATCCTCGGCCGTCTGCGTGTGGTCGATCGCGCCAGTGTCGCCGGCGGGTGCCGGCTGCGACTCGTGGGTTCGCTTGAGGGAGCGAACCGCGTCCGCGATCCACGGGTTCGAACCGTGAGCAGTCGATCACACACCCTCTGCGGGTTAGCTCCCCTTCCTCTCGGTCGGGTTCGCACGCATCATCGGTCGGGCCGAGACGTGTCGTTTCTGTTCCAGAGCCAGCGGTCTCCCGCTCCGGACTTGCGCCCGGTCACCTGCCCAAACAGGTGGGGGGACTTTCCTCGCGCGCGTTGCGTGACTCGACGGTCGCACAACGGTATGTGCGTGGGTCGTCCCGGAGGGACGGGCCCACGTTGGACAGCCGCGTCGTCGCCGACGCGGCCGCCGCGGCAGCCAGGCTCTCTCTCCCAGTCATCGTAGGACCGTCGGCCGAATAAGTCCCCCGGTCGCCGTGGCAACGACGACCAGACGGAATGGAAGCGTTTTAGGACGCCACCCACCATGTACGGTTGTATGTCCCAGCGACAGGGCGTCAACCTTTCCTACGAGGACGGTGCGCGCGCCGTCGAACTCGCGCGTGAATCCGTCGAATCCTACGTACAACACGGCCAACGAGAACAACCGGGCAGCATGCGCGAGGCGTTCTACGAGCGAACCGGCGCGTTCGTCCGCCTCGAGTCGACACGTGGACGGGGCAGCCTGCGCGGCTGTGCCGGCGGCTATCAGTCGGCCGACCAGCTCGGTCACGTCATCGTCGACGCAGCGATCGAAGCCGCAAGCGGGGACTCGTGTGGCTCGGAAGTGACTCCCTCGGAACTCCCGAACCTCACCGTCTCGGTCTGTACGGTCAAAAGCGTCGTCCTGACCGACGACCCGCTTGCTGACCTCGAGCTCGGTACCCACGGCGTCGCGATCGACGGCGGCGAGGGTGGCTGGCTGTATCCGACGGTGCCCGTCGAGAACGGCTGGAGCGCCCGCGAGTACCTCGATCGGACGTGTCGAAAAGCCAAGCTCGCACCGGGTGCGTGGCAGGACGACGACGTCATCGTCACGCTGTTCGAGGGACAGGTGTTCCGCGAGCGCGAAGCCGACGGCAGCATCGAGCAATTATAATCGCTCGCGTCGAGACGGAGCGCGCAGACTATAGACCGGGCGTTCCACAGCGTATTCTGAAGGCGATCGTGTCGAGAGCCGCTGCTCGAGTCAGCGATCAGTCGGATGCCGGAAGCCGACCGTTTCGGCGTCATCGAGACACCGCTCGGTCGCTTCCTCGAGGTCGAACTCCCGGACGATCTCGCCGTCTCGAATCAGTGGCTCGAGCAGGGCTTCGCCGTTTTCCGGTCCATCGTCGTCGGCGAGCGCGACGTGGTGGCCACCGTCTGCGGTTCGGTACACTTCTTTCACGCCGGAGAGCTTGCCCCGCTTTGAGATTGGATCGCCTTCAATGTCGACGATATCGAGGCTGAAATCGATCGAGTCGGCGCCCGTGATGTGGCTGCCGACGCCGAAGCCGTCGGCAATGTCTCGCAGGTCGCAGATCGCGTTGGGGCCGAGGCCGCCGCTGCAGAAGATATCGACGTCCTCGTGGCCGCGCGCGTCGAGTTCCCAGCGGACTTCACGGATGATGTGTCGGAAGTCGCCGCGACGGGAGCCCGTCGTGTCGATCCGAACGCCGTCGAGATCGTCGCCGAGCGTCTCGGCGGCCAGTAGACTCTCGCTTTTCTCGTCCCAGAAGGTATCCGCGAGAGCGATCCGCGGGACGTCCTCGCCGACGGCCTCGTCGAACGCCTGCCACGCGTCGGCCTGATTGCCCTCGCCGAAACAGAACATGAGCGCGTGGGGCATCGTGCCACCCGCCTCGCGGTCAAGAATCTCGCCCGCAGCGACGTGGGAGAAGCCGTCAAGGCCGGCGAGCAACGCGGCCCGTTCGACCGTCGCGGCGATCGACGGGTGGACGTGACGCGCACCGAACGAGAGGACGGTCGAATCAGGGGCCGCCAGCCGCGCCTCGAGGGCGGCCGTCGCAAAGCCACTGGGCTGGGAGAGGAATCCGAGGAGTGACGTCTCGAGTTCGGCGAACTCGAGGTACGAGCCCTCGATTCGCATCACCGGGCCGCCGTCGAACAGTTGGCCGTCGGGTAAGGCGTCGATATCGACATCGCGGCCCTCGAACAGCGTGGCGACGTCTTTGATACCGGTGAAGACCTCGAACGAACCGGTGGGGAACTGATCAGCGGTCACCTCGGCGACGACGTGGGGGTTTTTGCCCGCGTGCTCGAGGGTGCTCCGAGTGCGCTCGAAGTACGCATCCGTCGCGGAGCCCTCGAGGATCGCCGCCGCCGGGACGGTTCCGAACGGGTTTGACATGCCGACGACTTCCCGTGGGAGGCAAATAAGCTACCCGTCTGCCGGCGCTGCCGGCGCTGCCGGCGATCGAGTCTCGACTCTGGGCCCTACGCGGCCGCCGCCGATGACGTCGTCACTGATGGGCTGGCGGCTGGTGACGGTTCGGCGGCGACGGGGTCGATCGAGCTGGCTGTCGTCCCGTGGATTTCCTCGAGATCAGTCGCCAACGGCGCGCCGACGATTTCGACCGTCTCGCCGTCGACGGTGACTCGGTAGGCCCCGCCAAAGGGCTCGCTGTCGGGGATGCGATACGCGTCGTCGACCGCAGCCGCCGGCGCTCCACCGCGATTCTCGAGCAGGCGTCGGTAGGCGTCAGCGAACGCTTCGGCATCGTCGGTGCGTTCCCACTCGAGTCGCCAGACGTGGCCGGTCTGGCTTTCATCGACCGTGTGCTGATAGGCCTGAAACGCGTCCCCGGCCCAGCCGTCGGTTGCGGGATAGGAGTAGTTGTACGGCGAGAGGTCGGTGCCGCCGTCGCCTAACGGCCGGTCGACGACGCCGTTTGCCCACAGCGTCGCGAACAGGGTCGCCTCGCCGACCGTCTCCGTATGGGGCTCGCCATCACGGCTGTAGGGCACCCAGTCGTCGCTCGAGCGGTCCGGAATCGTGACGTCGACCGGACCATCGTCTGGGTAGCGTTCGGGATGGATCAGTTGACTGGTACTCGCCGGCTTCGTCTCGTGGGCGCGGTCGACGGCCGCCCACCCGCCGCGATCGTGAACATCCGCGACGAACGGCGGTCCCGCCGCGTACGGCGCGTAAATCGAGAGGAAGAGGCCGACGTTGAACGACTCACGGGGTGCCGGCGCGTCGGCAGTCGACGGACGCTCGTGCTCGACCAGACACTGCCACGCCTCGCCACAGCGTTGCTCGTACAGGTGTGGCACGTAGGTCGCCTCGCCCTCGAGCAGTCCGAGTTCGGCTCGTCGCTCGTCGATTGTCTCGCCGCGGCGCTCGAGGCCGAAGTGCTGGTCTTGCAGCGCATGCACCAGTTCGTGGACCAGCGTCTCGCGGTCGAGACGAATGCTGTCCGGATCGTCGGTCACGATCACGATCCGGTCGTTCGTGTAGTAGCCCTGGACGGCGCTTCCGTAGAGGTCGTTGCGTGCCCGATTGACGTCCGTCTCGCCGTCGACGATGAACGCACCGCGCCAGAGTTCGTTCGTAAACGACGAGGCCGAGTCGGGGACACCGCGCTGGCTGCGATACTCGTCTCTGGAGATCACCTCGAGTCGCACGTCGTGTTCGAACTTCAGCCCGCGGACGACCTCTATTCTGGCCATCGAGCGGTATTTGATGGCCTCGAGTTGCGCTTCGGTGAGTTCCGGACTGTCGTCGAACTCGAACGCATCGTCGTGGGTGTAGTCGCCGACGACACCGAGTTCGCGGTCGGTGTCGAACTGATCCGGAGACTGGGGGAGCGTACAGCCAGAGAGCACGAGCAGCGTCGCGACCGCGACCAGTGCGAGTCGACCCCGTTGCATTGACACCCCGTTTCGACGGACGGGCCATATACTGATCGCTGCCCGTGGACGGTCTCAAGCGGCGCCGCGTCGCCGACCGTCCGCGCAGTCGGTGGCAGGCGATTCAGAGCCGTCGGCGCGAGTCGTCGATCGGCGGCACGAGAGCCAGACACGGACGGTCTCCCCTCGCGTTTTCACACCGATCGCGACCGAGAGGCCGAGTATCGATCCGGGTACGGCGAATCCGGGAATCGAATCAGTGTCATCGTCCGTGCTGCCGTCGTCGTCATCGCTCGTGTCCACCGGCACGCGCTCGAGCGTGTCGTCGCCCTCGGGTGCGGCGCTGGCGTCGATGTTGTCGAGTTCGTCGACCGACGGTGCACGGACGATCGTCACCGTCTCGCCGTCGCGGTCGATGGCGTACGCGCCGGGAAACTCGTCGTCGATTACGTACGTGTCCTGTCGGTCCGGGACGGGTTCGGCGTCGTAGATTTCGAGCAACTCGAGATAGCCCGTGACGAACTGCTGGGCGTCCTCGCTCGAGCGCCACTCGGTTTGCCAGACGTAGCCGGTGTCGGCCGCCGTGGGGTCGTCGACAGTCGTGTCGACGTAGACGGCCAGTTCGTCGCCGGCCCAGCCGTCGGTGTACGGCTGATCGTAGTCGTATCCCGAAATTCCGTCCGCGAGCATCGCCTCCGAATCGATCACCGACGGCTGGTCTCGGTCGTGGATGTCAGCACCGAGCATCGACACCATCGCGGCTTCGCCGACCGTCTGTCTTGCCGGTTCGCCGTCGATCTTGAGAGGGGCCCACGAATCGCTCGAGCGGTCCTCGACTGTCACCGAGACCGGCTCGTGCTCCTCGTCAGGATGGATCACCGTCGACGAACTCGTCGGCGGGTCGTCGTAGGCCGCGTTCACCGCGGACCACCCGCCGGCCTCGCGCAGCGAGTCGACGTACGCCGGGCCGTCGTTGTAGGGCTGGTAGAGCGTCATGTAGAGCCCCCAGTTGAGCTGCGAGAACTGTTCGGAGTTCGGCTCCGACTCGTCGGGCTGGGCACACGCCCACTCGTCACCACAGCGAGTTTCGTACTCAGCCTCGACCCAGGCGGCATCGCCCTCGACGAGACCGTTCGTGGCGGTGTCCTGGTCGATCGTCGCGCGTTCGTACTGCGAGAGATCGAACCGCTGGTCCTGAAGTGCGTGGACCAGTTCGTGTCCGAGGATGGGCTCGTCCAGTTCCGGTGTCTCCGTGGTGTCCGAGACGACGATGATCCGGTCAGTCTCCGGATCGTAGTAGCCGCCGACGGCGCCGCCGTACATCGCCTCGAACTCGTCGCCAGCGTCGGTGTCGCGGTCGACCATGAACAGCGCCTCGTAGGTGACGTTCTGCGTGAGTCGTCCGTCCTCGGTCGTCTCGAGGAAGACGTCTTTGTGCTCGGTCTGGTACTCCTCGCGGGAGATGACCTCGACTTCGACGTCGTCCTCGAACGTCATTCCACGGATCTGCTCGACGCGTGCCATCGAGCGGTAGACGACCGGCTCGAGTTCGTCGTCGTCGACGGTGGCACTCGAACGGTCGTCGACGGGGAGTTCGTCGTCGTACCAGTAGCCGTTGACGTAGCCGACGGTGTCTTCGGTGGTTGGGTCGTCTGCCCGGTCGGGCGAGTCGTCCAACAGCGCCGGCGTCATCCCGCCGGCTACGGCCAGCGTCACAACGAGCGTCGATACCGCAACGAAGGCGACGAGCAGTCGCGTCCGCGTCAGTGTGGCCGTCATTCGAAAGGGTAAACGCCCGTAAGCAGGCGACGGTGAAAAGACCGCTGATCGGGGTGATGGCGTCTCCCAGCGCCGAACGCGTCGCGTCGAGAGGACTGCGGCTCTGGTCGCCACGAACGTTTTGAGCACCGCGAACGTAGCGTGTCGTACGCATGCACCTCGAGCCAGCACGCACGGCCGTCGTCGTCGTCGACATGCAAAACGGGTTCTGCCACCCGGACGGCTCGCTGTACGCACCGGGCAGCGAGGCGGTCATCGAGCCGATCGCTGCCCTCGTCTCCCGCGCTCACGAGGCCGGTGCGAAAGTGATCTACACCCGGGACGTCCACCCGCCGGAGCAGTTCGACGACGCACACTACTACGACGAGTTCGAACAGTGGGGTGAACACGTCCTCGAGGGGTCGTGGGAGGCCGAGATCGTCGACGAACTCCCGGCTGACGAGGCCGACCTGATCGTCGAAAAACACACCTACGACGCCTTCTACAACACCGAACTCGAGGGGTGGCTCAACGCCCGCGGGATCGACGACCTCGTAATCTGTGGCACGCTCGCGAACGTCTGTGTCCTCCACACAGGTGGCAGCGCAGGGATTCGTGACTTCCGGCCACTCATGGTCGAAGACTGCATCGGTGCGATCGAAGACGACCACCACGAATACGCCTTAGACCACGCCGAGTGGTTGTTCGGCGAAGTCGTCACGAGCGACGACCTCGAGTTCGACGGCGCGTGACCGACGCGAAGTGAGAGCGTTTTCAACGGTTCCCTCCCAACGAGGGGGTATGAACACCCATCGATCCGCGCGGCGACCGGCCCTCGAGCGACCGGCTCCCTCGACGGACGAGCCGTCGACGACGTCCCCGACGAAGCCACTGAAACCGGCGTTCACCAGTCCTGTACGCGGGTGGTCGACATGAGTTCCCGTCGACTGCGCACGATGTACCTCCTCGGGATCGGACTGAACGCGGTCGCACTGGTGTATGCGGCCATGGACGGCTCACCGCTGTTTGCGGGGACGTTCGGCCTCGTCATGGTCTATCTGGCCGTGCGCTATTGGATGGTCACGACCGACTAAAAACGCGTCTCACTGCAGGCGGAGTCGTATCCCGTCGGAACTCGAAACCGAACCAATGATCGAGTCGGTTCCGACTCCCGTCGAGGCGGCGATCTACCTCTATTTCGGCGTCATCGCCGCGGTCGGCTGTTATCTCCACGGCCGGCTCTGGCTCAGCCATCGGGGTCAGCGCGTGGTGACGTCTGATCGAACGGCGGCGACCAGCGACGAGCGTCCCTGACTGTGGACGTTACTCCGATCGGAAGATACGGAACGCACCCTGCCCAGTCGCGACTTCGCGCGTCTCGCCGTCGGGCGTGGTGCTTTCGACCATGATCTCACTGACGCCGACGCTGCCGCCGACGCGGATCACGTTCGCCGTCGCAACGAGATCGCCGACTGCAGGGCGGAGATAGTTGACGTTCAGGTTGATCGTCGCGATTCGTGCATCGAAGGGGTTGTCCATGGCGGTCCGAAGTGCGAGTCCACCGGCCGTATCGATCAACGTCGCGGCGATCCCGCCGTGAAGATCTGCCCGCCCGTCACCCGACGGGGACGGGCGCTTGTTGCTCAGTTTCTCGTCGTACGGCACCGACAGCGTCATCGTCCCCTCACCGATGTGCTCGACGGTCGTCCCGATCCACGAGAGGAACTCCTGATTCTCCTCGATAAAGTACTGGAGGAGGCTCTCGAGATCGGCGAACTCCTCGGGAGTGGGCTGCGTGTCGTCGGTCATGCCCTGTGGTCTGCTATCGACGCTCTTTACCGCTACGTTTCTCGGCTGTCACGTTGTCGATCGTTGTGTGGCTCTCGGACGTCGTTGCTGTAACCGTTGAGCAGCACTGAACGCTTCCCAAGCTCAAATTGCCGTTTCAGTCTCGAGAAGAGATTTATCGACCTCTTGTGAAGGGAGCGAACAGATGCCGACAGATCGACGGACCCTGATCGCGTGTTCCAGTGCCTTCCTTGCGGGACTGGCCGGCTGTGCGGGCATAACTGACCCAGCGGACGACCCGAACGCGACCGACGGCCCGAATTCGAACGGCGAGACGCCGAGCCCCTTCGACGGCGACGTCCCCTCCTTCCCGACGCTCGAGTTCGTGACTGATCCCGACCTCGAGGCCGCCCTGCTGGCCGACCAGATCCGCGGCAACGTCGCCTTCTCGCTCGATCTCCTCGCACACCTCCGCGCGGACGAACCGGACGAGAACCTGTTTTTCTCGCCGTACAGCGTCTCGGTCGCGCTGGCGATGACCTACGCCGGTGCTCGAGGCGAGACGGCCGTAGAGATGGCCGACGCGCTGCGCTACGTGCTCGAGGGCGAGGACCTTCACGCCGCCTTCGGCGCGCTCGAGACCGAATTCGAGCAGCGAAACGAAGACGGCGCGACAGTCGAGCAACCGGCGTGGGAAACCGACGAGTCCGACGGCGACGACGAAGACGCCCTCGGCTTCGAACTCTCGAGTGCGAACGCCGTCTGGACCGACGACGGGCTCTCACTCGAGGCGGGGTTCCGCGAGGTGCTCGAGGCCTACTACGGCGCTGGCGAGCGGCTGGTCGACTTCACGGGCAGTCCCGAGGAAGAACGTCAGGAGATCAACACGTGGGTCGAATCGCAGACGAACGATCGGATCGAGGAGTTGCTCCCGAAGGAATCGATCGACGCCTCGACCCGACTCGTCCTCACGAACGCGGTCTACTTTCTCGCCGCCTGGGAGCACGACTTCGATCCCGCGGACACCGAACCCGACACGTTCACGAGCCTCGACGGCAGCGAGACCGAGGTCGACCTGATGCACCAGACCACCGAGTTGCGCTATGCCGAGGTCGATGGCCACCAACTCGTCGAACTCCCGTACGCCAATGGCGACACGAGCATGATCGTCATCCTCCCCGCCGAGGGCGAGTTCGAGACGTTCGAGGAGGCGTTTACGGTGGATCGGTTAGCGACCATGCTCAAGGAGACGTCCCAGACACAGGTCGACCTCACGCTTCCGACGTTCGGGATCGAGTCAAAGTTCAGCCTCGTCGATGTCATGCAGGAGCTGGGCATGGAACGAGCGTTCGGCGCTGGGGCGGACTTCAGCGGCATGGTCGGGGACGACGTGGGACTGTTCGTCGACGACATCGTCCACCAGAGCTTCGTCTCAGTCGACGAGGAAGGAACCGAAGCGGCAGCAGCGACGGCAGTTGAAATGGTCGAATCTGCCCCGTCGGAGCACGTAAAAATGACTGGCGATCGGCCGTTCCTCTTTTACATTCGCGATCGACCGACCGAGACGCCGCTGTTCGTCGGTCGGGTCGTCGACGGCGCGACGCTTCAGGACGACTGACGAGCGGCGGTGATCGGCACGCCTCAGCGGCCGTCGCTCGAGCGAACCCGAACCCGCATGTGCTCGCCCACCTCGAGCGTTCGATCCGGACAGATCAGTTTCGCGCCGAAGTCGGCATCTCGAGCGCAGAACAGCGACAGACCGGTGATCGCTTCGCCGTTTGCCGTGACGATCACGTCGTCCCACGTGATAGTGCGCCCGTCAGCGACGCCGAGTCGGTCGCCGTTGAGCGAGACGGGACCGGCGAACGAGCGCCCGCGGCCGTGGATGCCACCGCCGTCGTAGTGGGGCAATCCGCCGTCGAGGACGCCGCCGCCGTCGGCACGGACGCCGACGAACGCTTCGCCCGGCGCGGGGTGTGTCGGCGCATCGAGCACGGCGTAGGTCTCGCCGGTCGCGACGACCGTTCCGGTGCCGTCCCACGCGAGCGGATGAATGTCGACGCCCACCTCGAGCGGGAGCGATCCCGCCGCCCGGTGGAGGTTCTGGTCGGGTCGGCGGACGCCGACGTGGAGGTGGTTGTCGACCCACGGGGCAAAAAAGCCGGCCCGGACGAGGTTGCCGAGCGACTCGCCCCGCTCGACGTGCTGGCCCGCCTCGACGGACGGGTTGACGTGGAGAACCCGAACGACCAGTCCCTCGAGAGCTGCTGGGCCGTCACACTCGAGCAGGATGAGATAATCGTGCTCGGGGGCGTAGGGTTTCGACGGCGCGCGAACGGCTCTGGTCTCGATGACGATTCCGGAGACGGGGCTGGGCGCGGTGGTCGTCCGGCCATCCCGGAGCGTGCCGGGATAGAGGTCGATTGCACACCCCTCATCGTGAGCGGGATACGGCGAGTTGTACAGCGAGAAGCGTTCGTACTGCGCGAGCGTCGCCTCGGGAAGCGTCACGGCCATCGTGTGTCTGGTTCGTCTGCGCAGCGGGAGCGTTTAGGTCCATCGGGTACAATCGAAGACTGATGCGTGTGATCCGCGGCCGTGGGACGACGATCGAAGCCGACCGTGAGGTGAGCCGTGGGCTTCTTTCGGACGCTGCCGACGGCGAGCCGGCGGTCCGCGTCTGGACACCCCACCGCCAGATCGCGTTCGGCCGCCGGGATCGACGACTCGAGGGCTACGACGCTGCCTCCGACCTCGCCCGCGAGCGTGGCTTCCCGCCCGTCGAACGCGACGTCGGCGGGCGGGCGGTGGCCTACGACGGCGAGACGACGCTCGCGTTCGTCCGCGCCGAACCGGCTGCGGACTTCCGTCGCGGGACGACCGCCCGGTACGAGCGAGCGACCGAGGCCATCGAACGGGCGCTGCGTTCGCTCGAGGGCGAACTCGAGATCGGCGCCGGTGAACCGGACGACTCCTTCTGTCCGGGCACCCACTCGCTGTCGGTCGTCGATGCGACCGGCCGACGACGGAAGATCGTGGGGCTCGCTCAGCGGGTCACACAGGACGCCGCCGTCGTCGCCGGCATCGCGCTCGTCGACCACCGTGACACGCTCGCGGCCGTCCTCGATGGCGTCTACGACGCGCTCGAGGTGTCGTTCGATCCCGAGTCAGTCGGCACCGTCGCGGCCGGCGGCGGCCCCACCGATCCCGCCGTCGTTCGCTCGACGCTCGAGGACGCGCTCGTCGGCGACGAGTCAACGGCCGTAACAGTCGAGACCGTCGGCGAAGACGGCGAGTAGCGAGGAGGTAACGTTTTTCCGCTCGGCGTCTTCGAACTCGAGTATGCACGCTCGAGTGCGGCCGCCCGCGGAGGGTGGTCGATGACCGACGGTCGGCCCGACGGGGCAGGGACACGCTGGACCGAACTCCTCGAGGACGCGAGTGCCATCGCCGAGGAGTATCGAGAGAACGGCTGGGACGCGATCGTGCTGGAGCCGGCTGCGATCTCGCCGGTCGAACGTGCGGACCGAACCGGACTCGATGTACTCGTCTCGAGCGAGGCGTACGACCTCGTCGAAGCGCTCGTCGAGGACGGCGACGTCACCGTCACCGCTGCCGACGTCTACTATCGGCCACCGGAACGCGACGAGCACGAACGGATCGCCCTCGTCATCGAGCGCGACGACGCGAGCGAAACGGCGATTTTTGTCCCGCTGACCTACGATCTCGAGGACTCGCGTGCCGTCTTCGAGACAGCGCTCGCCGAGGAGGAACTGCTGGTTCACGTCAGCGCAGCGACGACCGATGACGGCCCCGAAAACTGGATCAGCTTCTCACACGGCGATCCATCGCTGTTTCTCGAGGAAGCCGACGTTCGAGACTGGGGCGATCGGTAGTGTGTCGGTGGTCGTGAGCGGCCAATCGACGCTGGGTCACTCACGAAGCCGACTCAGCAGATCGCTGAGGGCCGTGGGCTGTTGCGATGGGCCACCGCAACCTCTGGACTCGAACGTCCCGTCGAGCGCCATCGAGTGATCGTCGTAGTAGGCATAGAGGTTCTTCGGGGCCTCGTATCGGCCGCCGTAGTGGCCGACAGGGCCGGTCGTGTCGATAATGTTGTCCTCGAGGTCGGTCGTGAACCGGAAGTCCGTACGTTCGTAGATGGGGTCGCCGTCGAGCCAGTATCGCACGATGCCGTCGTCGTTGGCCTCGTCGTCGGTCTTCGTGTTCACACAGATGTAGTACTCGAACTCGTACCACACTCCCGGTTCGATTTCAGGCGTAGCAAGCGTGTGCGGTTCGCCGTCGATGATGTAGTCGTGGTCGCCGACGCCTGCACCGTTGTCAACGTGGTAGGTGTTTGAGAGGAGGTGGAACGGCCCTTCCGGATCGGTATCTCGACTGGTCACGTACAGCCGATTGCTCCAGCCGTTGGTCCCGTCGGGGACGCCACCGCCGGCGCTCCCGTCGCCCAGCGCGATCGCACAGTTCCAGAGCCGACAGTTCGACGGCTGTCGTCCCTCCATAGACCAGTTGGAGTTGAGCGCAAAGGAGACGCGTCCGTTGAGCTCTAACAGCCCATCGTCGAACTGGTAGTGCGTGCTCGCACCCCAGTGATCGTCTTCACGAATCCGCAGCTGGAGAGCCGTCGCTCCGGAGTTAGTCGGACTCGAGACGAATGTGAGGTTGTCGGGATCACCGTTCGAGAGCCAGTAGATGTCCGTCCAGCTCTCGTAGTCGTCGTAATCGAGGTGAATCACCTCATCCGGTCGGTTACACGCCGCGCTCGCACTGTCGACTGCCGTGCCTGTAACGCCGAGCAGACTGCCGGCACCCAGAAGCCCGCCCAGACGAAGCGTTCGTCGTCTGGTGACGCTGGCGGACGCCGTCGGTTCGCTCACGTCAGTTCGGTCGCAATCGTCTGATCCGTGCCCATCACGGGAGTTGGTGGTCGTATCCATCCGAACTGGAGTAGCGACGCACCAGTAATAGTATTCAAGTCGCTACCTGAAAATAACGGCACTATCATCGACCGCTACGGACAGTTGTCGGTACTGGGATAGTGTGCGTCGCGTGACTGTCATCTCGGCTAATAACTGTGAGCGTGGATCGCCGTACTGAACTCGAGTTGGCCACCTGAAACGGCTGTCTACCGCAGCAGGAAGACCGTTTGGTTGTGCACAACGTACTGACTGTCCCGCAAACAGTTACTCCTCGTCTTGCGCTCGCAGTTCCTCGCTTGCCTCACGGACTTCTCGCATCACACTCGAGATCCGTTCTTCGGCCTCGAGTTCCTCCTCGACCGAGAGGTCGACGCCTTCGACCTCGAGGAGGAACTTGGCGACTTCGGTCGACTCGTACATCACGTCGTCGAGCTCCTCGGCCGTGAAGAAATCACACATCGCACCGTAGAGGAAGGTCGCCCCCGCTTTACGGACTTTCTCCTCGAAGGAGGCCCGAGCCTGGTTGACAGCCTGTGGCGTGTAGGTGTCGGTCATGAAGGGCACGAGTTCGGGCAGATTTTCACCGATTTTGGTCATTTCGACGCCGGTTTCAGTCCGGAAATCCGAACAGAGCCGGGCGATCGCCCACTCGCGGGCGGTGATGTACGTTCGATCACGGAGGAACTCGTTGACCCGATCGTACTGTGCACCGTCCATCTTTTTGAACCGGGCGTACTTCTGGACGTCCTCGGGCGGTTCGTCCGCCGCCGGCTCGGGGTCCGGAACGCCCGGCATCGTGTCGTCTGTGTCGTCACTGTCGTCAGTTCCTGCAGTCTCGGTACTCGTCTCCGCCTCGGCGTCGGCTGTGGCATCTGAGTCGGCATCGAATCGGGCAGTGTCCAGTCCGTCCTCGTCCATGCGCACGTGTTGGACCGTCGAACGTAAGGCTGTGAAGGTTTTCGACCGACTGGTCGGCCGTCGATCGTGGGAATTCGAGGAAAAATCAACTGTAAACTGTTTGTGTGTGTCCGTGAGTTCTACCGGATTTAAGTCCGTTAGGGACATGCGGTAGTATATGTCACAGACGCCAGTCGTAGTCGAGGCAGTCCGGACTCCGCAGGGGAAAGAAGACGGCGTATTCGCCGACGTCCGCAGCGAAGATCTCTCGGTGCCGCTGATCGACGAAATTCTCGCGGAGACCGGCCTCTCCGGCGAGGAGATCGACGACCTGATGTGGGGCTGTGCCCAGCAACGCAGCGAGCAGGGCAACAATATTGCGCGCGTCATCGCCTTGCTCTCGGAACTGGGTGAGAGCGTGCCGGCGACGACGATCAACCGCTGGTGTGCTTCCTCGATGCAGTCCGTCATCTCGGCATCCGACGCGATCGCGGCCGGCAACCGCGACGCCATCATCGCCGGCGGCGTCGAAAACATGAGCCGCGTTTCGATGGGCGAGAACATGGGCAGCGTCCACCCGCGGATGGCCGAGCTCTACAACATCGGCGAACTCCAGATGGGAATGACCGCCGAAAAGGTCGCCGAGGAGTACGGCGTCAGCCGCGAACAACAGGACGAGTACGCCGCCCGGAGCCAGCAACGTGCCACCGAAGCAACCGAGGGCGGCCGGTTCGACGACGAGATCGTACCGATCGAAACCGAGGACGGCACCATCTCCGAAGACGAAGGTATCCGCCCGGGAACGACCGCCGAAAAACTCGGCGAACTCCCGACCGTCTTCAAATCCGACGGCACCGTCACGCCCGGTAACGCCTCTCAGATCTCCGACGGCGCATCGGCGCTGCTCATCACGAGCAAAGCGTTTGCCGAGGAGCACGACCTCGAGATCATGGCCGAAGTCGGGATGAACAATGTCGCCGGCGTCGATCCGACCGTAATGGGGATCGGTCCAGTGCCGGCGACCGAGGGGCTGCTCGAGCGCAACGGCCGTGACATCGACGACTACGATCTGGTCGAACTCAACGAGGCGTTCGCCAGTCAGGCGGTCTACTCGCGCGACCAACTCGGGATCGACCCCGAGATCTTCAACGTCAACGGCGGCGCGATCGCGCTGGGCCACCCGCTCGGCGCGTCGGGGGCCCGCTTGCCGGTCACGCTAATTCACGAACTCGAGAAACGCGGCGGCGGCCGCGGCCTGGCGACGCTGTGTATCGGGTTCGGACAGGGAGCGGCGATCGAATTCGACGTCAACTGAACCAGATCGTCGTTTCGGGCGATTCCGTATGACCGGGTCTTTAGATAGTTCCGGGTCGATAGTACCGGTATGAGCACGCTACTGCTGGCGATCATCGTCGGCATCCCGCTCGCGTGGCATCTCGGGCTCACCGTGTTTACGTACTACGACGCCGGGAACGTCGGCTTAGAGCCACCGGAGAAGTGGACGGCAATCACGTTCTGTATTCCGATTTTCGGCTTTTTTATCTATCTCTTCGAGCGCAGCGAACTCTCCTACGACCCGGACACCGACCCCTATCGGGGAAACAACTTCAACATCCACCCCTCGAGGGCCGACGACGCGCCGTTGCCGTCACGCGGTGACGACCGACTCTCGGTCGACGAAGACGACTGGGACGACGACCAGTAACTCACACGACGACCCCACTCACAGGCCACGAGAGTCACGAGCCTCGAGCGAGTGCTATCGTAGCCACTGGCCGTCACTGCACACCTGATCGTACCGATGATTGTGCGATCAGTGCGTTACTCGATTCAGTTGGTACTCTATTGCTGCCGACCAGCCCCACCGGTCGCTACAGGCCGTGGCGCTGCCGACACGCCTCGCAGATCAACGCTCGAAACCACTTCCGTTCGCCACAGCCGTGACAAAGTTGGTACCACTCGAACTCGAGATCGATATCGTCGCTCGTCGATTCGTCGCGCGTATCGGAACTCGATCCAGCCCGCGGAAGTCGCGCGTTCGGATCGATCCACGTAGTCGATACCTCTCCACTCCCCTCGGTCGGTACCCCCGGATCCGTTGCCATCCCGAGTCGGGAATGTGTTCTATCGCCTATAAGTACGATCCCCATACCGACTCGAGATAGTGAATAAACAGTCTGTTACGCGCGATCAGCCGCGCTGAAACCGGTGGTTGACTCCACCAAGCGGATGTGCCACCCGGTTGCTGTCGGAGTCGAACCGCCAGCGTCGGAATCGAACCGGTAACTGCCGGCGGTTCATACAGTCTGCTGTGCCGATGTACCGCCGACCACCAGCGGCGGGTCGGAGATCGGCGGGACGTGACAACAGCAGTCCGTATCAGTCGTCCGCCGGCGTGCCGGTCACGCCCCCCTCCGCGAGTCGCTCGGCGGGGACGGTGCCGTCGTCGTTCCAGCCACGTTCGTCGTAGTACGCGGCGAGGCCGTCGTCGAAGCCGGGGATCTCGTAGGGAAGTTGGTCGTCGTCGCGGTCGAAGCCGCGCTGGTTGTTGAAGTGGCGCTCGAGCGAGACGACGGTGCCACCGAGCTCGAGTAGGTCCTCGTAGTCGGCGTCGAGCAGCGTCTCGAGGCGCTCGGGGGTGACGAAGTCACGCGAGAACTTACAGAGGACGCCGCTGTCTTTGATGACGTTGACGTTCTCGAGTTCAACGACCTTCGGTGGCTTGTCGTCGAGACCCTGTTTGTCGAAGGCTCGATCTGCGTCGACGAGCGGGTACTCGTAGGGGTAGAACTCGGCGTACATGTGGTCGGCCCCGCGGTTCGAGGTGGCGAAGGCGAGCCCCTGACCGTTGAGCGCGCGGCCGTCGTGAGCGGGGAACTCCATACCTTTGACCGTCCAGTTGTCGACGCCGAGTTCCTCGTGGATTCGGTCGACACCTTCTGCGAGTGTGTCGCCGACGCCCTCGCGGTGGGCGATCTTCTCGACGAGGTCGTGAATGAGCTCGACGTTGCCGAACTCGTCTTCGCTCGCGAGGTAGGCGGCAACGGTGTCACCGGCAGAGATCGTGTCGATCCCGTACTCGTCACAGAGCTTGTTCGATTTCATCACGTCGACGATGTCGTCGACGCCCGAGTTCGAGCCAAAGGCCATCACGGTCTCGTACTCGGGGCCTTCGGTCTCGAGGCCGCTTTCCTCGTCTCTGGTCGGCAGTTTGCAGGCGAAGGCACACGCCGAGCAGGTGCCTTTCTTGTACTTTTTCTCCTCGACGCGGTCTCCGCTGATGCCTTCAGCACCCTCGAACGAGAGGTCGGAGAAGTACCGCGTTGGCAGGGCCTCGACCTCGTTTGCGTACTCTGTCATCGACGAGGTGCCCTGTCGTTTCATGATGTGGTCGGACTGGGCAGCTTCGCCGTGGATCTCCATCTGCAGCGGCGGGATCTCGACCTCGCGGGTCGAGTCGCCGTCGAAGGTGATCGCCTTGATGTTTTTCGACCCGAGGACGGCTCCGAGGCCGCCGCGACCGAACGCCCGCTCCTCAGACGTCATGATCGAGGCGAAGCGAACCTGATTCTCGCCGGCCGGGCCGATCACGACGGTGTGTTCGGACTCGAGGCCGTGTTCGTCCTCGATGTACTCGCAGGTCTCGGGGACGGTTGCTTCCTCGAGGTCGGGGACGGGTTCGAACTCGACGCCCTCGTCGGTGACGTGGACGATGACGAGTTCGTCGCTCGCGCCGGTGAGCTCGACGGCGCTGTAGCCAGTGCCGGTGAAGTTCCGCGAGAGGAAGCCACCGGCGTTCGAGGAGAGCAGGCCGTCGGTCAGCGGCGAGAGACTCGTCGCCGACATCCGACCGGTGAAACTCATCGTCGAGTGTTGCAGCGGGCCTGTCGCGAGAAAGAGGCTGTTTTCGGCACCTAACGGGTCGGCATCGAACGGCACCCGGTCGTACGCGAGTTTCGTTCCGAGCGCACGCCCGCCGATGAACGACTCGAGGAGGTCGTCGATCGACTCCGTCTCGGCGGTTCGATCGCCGACATCGACCGTACACAGCGGTCCCTGGACGTGTTTCATATGCGATGTACTCGCATCCGTGGCTGCAAAATGGTACCGGTTCCTGTTGTACAGCTGTCGACTCACACCGGTAGCTGTGGCAGGTGTGGCGCTCTTCGGCGGTCAGTGTCCCGTCCGATGGGCCGAACAGCGCCGTGTCGGACACGAGTGAGCGACCCCTGTCACCCGGCGACAGTGTATATACGGCCACAGTGTGAGAGGCGGCGTATGGCACGGTCGACAGGGTCGATCGACGAGACGACGATGGACGACCTGTACGAACAACTCGAGACTCTTGCGGAGACAGTCGACGATCCCGAGGAGCGAACCGAGGTCCGGCGAACGATGCGACTGGCCGATCGGCTCTCACAGAACGGAATGGTCGGTCGGGTGATCACCGAGTTTACGAGCAAGGACAAAGCGGAGGCGTTCGTCGGCAGCGTCGTGGTCGGACTCCCCTTGCTCGTCGAGGATGGCGTCCTCGAGATCGGTGAATTTCTCGCGGCGACGCCGGCGTTTTTCGTCGTGAACCTCGCACTTGCCGTCGCGTTGGTCATCGGCATCCTCTACGTCGCAGACTTCCGTGAGGTCCAGATCCACAACCCGTACTTCGGTGTGCTTCCGCGCCGGCCAGTGTGGGTCGTTGGCATTGCGTTTACGACCGCAGCAGCGATGATGACGCTGTGGGGACGGGTCACGTGGGACGAGCCCTGGATCACCCTCTGTCAGGTGTCGGTGATCGCCACCGCGATGGCGATCGGCGGCTCGCTGGGTGATATCATTCCCGGCGAGGAGTAACTCGACCCGGGCGAGACGATCAGGCATCCGTCACTCGAATCGTGATGCCGTCGTCGCCCCAGAGCGCTATTCGAACGGTCTCGGTTCGAAGCGTTACGCTGGTCTCCGAGACAGCGTCAGAGCGAAACAGCGTGTTGAGCGAGTTGGGATCGAGTTCGTCACACAGGTCGAAATCGCTCCAGCGGAACTCGTCTCCCCGGTGGTCGGCGACCGCAGCCAGTATCGCATCGGTCAGCGACCGCTCCTGTTCGTCCCGATACTCCGCTCGAGTCGCGGTCGCCGGAGCCGGCCCGGCAGCCGACGTGGACATCGGCTCGAGTCGCTGCCCGCGCTCGACGGTCGCCACCGCGTTGAGAAGCGCCTGTGCGGTGTCGTCTCGGAGGGCGACCCGCCTGTCACGGTAGTCGAGAACCCCAGCATCGGCCAGTTTCGGCAGATGGATATGGCGAAGCTCGGTCGCGATCCGCGCCGTCGAGCCTTCGGTCCGACCCTCGGTCTCCCGCTCGTATCGCTCGAGTGCCGTGGCGAGCTCGGCGCTGTCGACCGGCTCGTCGCGCTCAGCAAGTACGCCGACTACGAAGCGTCGCCGATACTCTGCGAGACTTTTCAAAACGGGATCGAGTGCCGGGTTCGGGGCGTTTTCGCTTCTCATCGGTCGAAACTCGGAGTACTATCGCCGTAAGGGTCCGTCTTGTTGTGACTATGCCGTTAAGTCACTGCGGTCGGTCACACGGTTTCGAGTGCTGACAGCGAGTCGACGAGCACCTGCTGAACACCGCGGCGAATCCGATCCGAGAGCGCCTGTTGGCTGATCTCGAGGTCGGCGGCGAGTTCGTCGAGCGTCACCTCACGCGGTGTCTCGAAGTACCCCCGATCGATTGCCAACACGAGCGCCTCGCGTTGTTCCGGCGAGAGGTCGAACACCGGTCCTCGACGAGGGGGGTGGCTCAGCGGGAACACCCGCTCGACGTGAATTCGAATCTCGTGGTCCGTACAGTACGTATAAAACTGCGTAAGTAGGTCGTGTGCTGGAAATCGAATGCGAAAGAGCCATCGCTCCCCGTGGTGGGCCTCGAGGAGTGTGGCGTTCGCGTCGACAAGTCCGTCGATCAGCTGATTTGGCGGATCGACGGCCCACTCGATGCGATACAGTCCGTGTCGGTCGATCACGCCGAACTGATCGAGCGCGGCGACGGCCGGCTGGGTCCGCACGCTCCGTTCGAACGTCTCGAAATCGTCGGCGACCACCCAAAGAAACGGAATACTCTGGTTCCCAAGTGGAATGACACGTTCGAGTTCGATCAGTTCGACACCAGTTGCCTGCTCGAGCGTCCCGCCGAGTAAGAACTCCGCCGCATCGACAGTGAATTCGAGGATGACTGCCATACTGAACAGAGGCCACCCAGCGAGATATAGTATCGGAGCGCCTCAGACAGTCTGTCGAACGATCACGAGCCACCGCTTCGCTCGTCGTCGTTCACGAACGCTTACCACCTCGGAGACGTATCTTGGGGTAGATGGTGCGCCACGACTCCGCCCTCGACGTCTACAAACAGGCGTTGCCGGTCATTCTCGTCAGTCTCGTGGCAGGATTGTTCGCAGGAACGTTGCTCGGTACCGATACGATGCGCGACGGGATCGAGAGCGTCCCGGGGGTCCTGCTGTTGCTCCCCGCCTTTCTCGCGACGCGTGGCGGCGTGTACGGCTCCCTCGGAGCCCGGCTCTCGAGCGGCCTCCATCAGGGGCTGATCGATCCACAGTTCAAGTGGAACGACCGCCTTCGAAACGCGATCGTCGCCTCGTTTCTCAACGGGATGATCGTCTCGATATTTATCGCGGTGCTCGCGTGGAGCGTCTTGTTGGTGCTCGGCCGCGATGGGAATCTGCTCGAATTGCTCATCATCATGGTGATCGCGGCGCTGTTGAGCGCGTTTGCGATGCTCGGCGTGTTGCTCACCGTGATCTTCAAGGGGTATCGTCGGGGACTCGACCCGGACAACGTCATCGGCCCGGTCGTAACGACCGTCGGCGACGTCTTCGGCGTCGCGTTCTTGCTGATCGGTATCACCGTCGCGGGGGCACTCCTGTGAGCGCCGGGAGCGACGTCCTCCACGGCGAGGACTTGGACGACGACGAGGGCGACCAGCTTACGGAGTGGACTGTCGGCAACATCGTCTCGACGCTCGTGCCCTTGCTCATCGCCCTCTCGATCCTGCAGATGGTCTCGGGGACCGTCCTCGAGACGTTCGAAGAACAGCTGCTCGAGCATCCGTCGCTTTTGATCCTCGTGCCGGTGATGATCGGCACCGCCGGCAATCTCGGCTCGATCATGTGCTCGCGACTCTCCACGCAGCTTCACCTGGGGACCCTCGAGTTCTCTCCGTCGAACCCGAACATTCGGGCGAACGTCGGCGCGATCATGGGACTCGCCGCGACCGTCTTCGTGCTGCTCGGCGTCGCCTCGTGGGCGATCGGTTCCATTCTCGATGGAACGCTGGGGCTCGGCACGCTGCTGTTCATTACGATCGTCAGCGGGATGTTGCTCGCCGTCTGGGTCGTCATCGTCAGCACCGTCGCGGTGTACGCCTCCTACAGACTCGGCTACGATCCAGACGATACGACGATCCCCATCGTGACCAACGTCAGCGACATCACGGGCGTTCTCATCCTCTTTGGCGTGGTCTGGGTCGTCCTCTGATCGGGAGTCGACGAGGCCGGCGGCTCGAGGGAACGGGATCTACGCGTCTGCGTAGATCCGGTCGACGCGGTCTTCGAACTCATCGAGGATGACGCGGCGTTTCTTCTTCATCGTCGGCGTCAGCATCTCGTTTTCCTCGGTGAACTCCCGTGGGACGAGTTCGAATCGCTTGATCGTCTCGTGTTTCTCGAAGTTCTCGTTGATCCGGTCGACCTCTTGCTGGATGTACTCCCGGACGTGCTCGTCATCACACATCGCCTGCGGGTCATCGGGAAGGTCGATCCCCTCGGTTTCGGCCCACTCGCGAAGGTGATCCGAGTTGGGAACCAGCAACGCGCCGATGAACTTCTCGCCGTCGCCGACGACCATACACTGTTCGATGATCTCGCTGGCCGCGAAGGCGTCCTCGATCGGACCGGGAGCGACGTTTTTCCCCGTCGAGAGCACCATGATCTGCTTTGCCCGATCGCGGAATTCGAGGTAGCCGTCGGGTCGCACGTGGATGATGTCGCCGGTTCGGAACCATCCGTCTTCGGTGAACGCCCCCGTCGTCGCGCCGGGTCTGTTCCAGTAGCCCGGCGTGACGTTCGGCCCCTTGACGAGGAGTTCGCCGACCTCGCCGGGGTCGTCAGCGAACGCCGCTTGATCGGCGACGCTCTCGTCGACGCGGACCTCGACGCCGGGCAGCGGCGGACCGATCGTGCCGATCTCGACCGCTTCGGGCGGGTTCGTCGAGACGACTGGCGCAGTTTCGGTCAACCCGTAGCCCTCGTAGATCGGTAGCCCCATCGCGTGGTAGAGTTGACAGAGTTCCGGCGAGAGACTACCGCCGCCGCTGATCAGCAGTTCGATCTCGCCGCCGAGTGCCTCCCGAACCGTCGAGAAGACGAGTCTGTCCGCCAGTTTCTGTTTGGCACGCAGGACCGGGCCGGGCGAATCCGCCTGCTGATACGTGACGCCGACGTCGGTCGCCCACTCGAAGATTCGCTTTTTTGCCCCGGATTCGCTTGCCTGGTCTCGAATCGCGTCGTAGATTTTCTCGTACACCCGCGGGACGCTCGTCGCCGTCGTCGGCTGAACGGCACCGAAGTCCTCCTGCAGTGTGTCCGGGTCCTCCGCGTACGCGACACAGGCCCCGCTTGCGAACAGGACGAAGTGGCCGGCCGTCCGCTCGAAGACGTGCGCGAGCGGAAGGTACGACACCGCAAGCGACTCCTCGTCGAGCGACGGAACGCCAGCCGGTTTGTCCGGCCGCGGCGCAAAGCGTTTCCGAACCGCGTTGACGTTCGACCGGAAGTTCCAGTGGGTGAGCTGGACGCCTTTCGGCTTGCCCGTCGTTCCGCTCGTGTAGATCAGACTCGCCAGATCGTCCAGTTCGGGCGCGTCGACGCGCTCCTGATAGGCCTCGAGGTCGAACACCTCGCCGCCGAGTTCGTAGATTTCGTCCAGCGTATAGATGTCGTCGCGGTCGTCGTATCCCGAAAGCTCGTCCATCGAGACGATGAACTCGAGCTCGAGTTCGTCCTCGACCTCGAGTACCCGCTCGAGAAGGGCTTCGTTCTCGACGACGACGGCGGACGCATCGGGGTCGTCGAGCAGGTACTCGACCTGACTGGGCGAGGAGCTTCGGTAGACCGTCGTGATGACGGCCCCGGCAGCGAGCAAGGCGAAGTCACACTGGGCCCACTCCATTCGGGTGTCAGCGAAGATGCCGATGCGATCGCCCTGATCGACGCCGAGGTCGTGAAAGCCCGCCGAGAGGTTGCGGACGATGTCGCGCATCTCGAGGTAGGAGATCGGCCGGAACTCGCCGGGCGACGCGGCCGGCAGCACCGACGGCGTCAGCGATCGATCGTAGACCCCACCCTTGTACATCTGAGCCGGTCGGTTGGCGTTTCGCTCGACCGTCTCCTCGAACAGCCGTCCGAGCGTCGTCCGCCCGATGACCTCGTCGTCGTAATCTCGCTCGGCATCCTGCCAGTCCATATATGTGTGACAGTATCTCCCGTTCGATAAATCATGATGAAACCGCAGACATCTGGGACCGCGTTTATTCGCTATATCTCGCCGACTGGGACGACACGACGGGACGCAGACGGACAACTGTCCGTCAGTTCCGGTGCACTTGCGCTCGTCCTGCAGTTGCACCGGTACATCGGGACAGCAGCCCGTTTCACTCGCGGCTGTCGAGATAGCCGAGCACGCCGCGCGTGTTCATGATCGCTTCGGCGCGTGCCTTACGTTCGCCCCAGACGTCGGCTTTGTCCGTCGTCTCGGCGAAGTACTGCATCACGGCCTCGTCGTCCTCGAGTTCGGCGCGTTTGGTTTCGACGGCCTCGACCCACTCGCTGAGGACGTCAGCGTATTCGTCGAGCGCCGCGGCGGCGTCGTCGCCGACCGCCCGCGGCCCGAAGTGTGTATAGAGGAGGACGTCCGGATCGATCGTTTTCAGGGTCTCGACGTCCTCGAGACACTCCTCGAGATTGAAATCCGACGGCGGCGACGTCTCGGTCACCGTCTCGGTTTCGGGTATCCAAATCCCCGCGGCGTCGCCGACGAAGACGGCATCGTTTCTGGGGTCCTCGAAGACGACCTGGTGGAACGCGTGACCGGGCGCTGCGTGCACGTGGAGGTCGTGCTCACCGAGACTGATTCGGTCGCCGTCTTCGATCTCGACGACTCGGTCCTCGGGGAGCGGCTTTGGGTCGACGTAGAACTCCCACTGGTCGCCGACGGCGTTTTTGGTGCCCTCGACCAGTCGCGTCGGATCGATGAGCAGCCCTGCGCCGGCGGCCGGGACGTAGACATCGGCGTTCGGACACGCCTCGGCGAGCAGTCCGGCCCCGCCGGCGTGATCGAGGTGGATGTGTGTCACGGCGATCGTCGCGAGGTCGTCGCGGTCGATCCCGAGGTCGTCGAGCGCCTCGAGGATCAGTTCGTGATTGGTTCCGAGTCCGGTTTCGATGACCGCGGGTCGGTCGTCGTCGAGAATGTAGACCGCACCGTACCCCTCGGTATCGTACATATTCACGTCGAGATAGTAACAGTCCGTACAGTCGCCAGCGGTGACTTCTTGCACCGCTCCGAGATCCGTTGCCATACCGGTAGGCCCGTTGGCAGATGGGATAAAAGCTACGTCACCGCACCGCACACCGACTCCGACTGCTGCCATCGGTGCTTATACTGCCAGACAACAGTCAGTAAACGCCCGATCGCGTCTCACGGCTCGTCGCCGGAGGCGACGACCGTTCGCGTGCAATCGGTGGGTGAATCGTTTCGTCCGACAGTATTACTGCTCGTCCGGACAGTCCTTCCACTCGCCGATCCCCGACGGATCGAGATGGACGTGTGCATCACCGACATCCTCGAGTGCACGGAGACGATTGATGAGCGTTGATTCGACATCGTGAGCCCGTCGAAACGGCATGTCGCCGTCGACTTCGACGTGCACTTCGACCTCGAGGACGGGACCGTCGTAGAAGACGGCCAGATCGTGGACGCCCCGAACCTCGGGATGGGAGCGCAGCGTCTCGGTGATCTCGGCTCGCGTCGCCGGATCGGGAGCCGCGCCGATGAGGTAATCGACGTTCTCGCGGCCGATTTCGACACCCTGGTAGACGACCAGCAGACTGACGAGCGCGCCGGCGAGCGGATCGAGCAGGGGATAGCCGAGCAAGACGCCGAGGACGCCGACGACGGCCGCGACGGAGGTGTAGATGTCGTTCAGACAGTCAGTTGCGAGCGCCCTGAGTGCGGTCGAATCGAGCCGCTCGTTGATCCGCGTGGTGTACCAGTAGAGCAGATACATATCGACGATCGCAAACGCCAACGCGGCGAGTAACAGCGGACTGAAGTGGACGTCGACGCCGTAGAGCAGCCCCTGTGCGGATTCGTACAGGAGGTTCAACCCGAGCAACGCGATGACGCTCCCGACGAACAGCGCCGTCAACGGCTCGATTCGCTCGTGGCCGTGTGGATGGGTGGAGTCCGGTTTCTCGTACGAACTCCGGCCCCAGAACAACACGACGACGCTGGCAACGAGGTCGGCGACCGAGTGGGCCGCGTCGGCGAGTAGGGCAACGCTGCCGAAGGCGAGCCCCGCGGCCCCCTCGACGATGATCTTCACTGCGTTACCGAGGACGTTCACCCCCGCCGCTCGCATGAACCCGCGTCGTTCGCCCTCGGCATCTGTCATACCTTCGTTTAGAGCCAATCTAAACTTGGGTCTTTTCCTTCTCCCCGCCCGGTGTGAGACGCTGCCGTATCGCAATTCTCATGACGGTTCTGCGTGAACCACGGCGTATCCGGGCGATGGGGCCCGCCCGACCCAACTACCCGACCGCGAGGGGAGGCTGACGGTCCCTGTCCGTGGCCAGATCCATGACAGCAGCCCACCCCCTCGTTCGACTCGAGACGCTCGCACTGATCGCCGTCGGCGGCTTCGCCGGCTCGAACCTCCGGTATTTCATGATGGGCCTGCTCGAGGACATTCAGGCCGTCGTATTGGTCAACGTCCTTGGCTGTTTCGCCCTCGGATTTCTCGTCTACGAAGCCGAATACACCGGTCTTATCGCACGCGAGTCACGGCTCGTCTTTACGACTGGCTTTCTTTCCTCGTTGACGACCTACAGCACGTTCGCGATCCAGACCGCACTGGCAGCCGAGCCCCTGTTGCTCGTCGCCATCGTCGCCAGCAACTACGGGCTCGGGTTCACCGGCGTGCTCGCGAGTCGGCGTCTCGCCCGTCGACTCCGTGCATCAACGACACCAGCCGGAGGTGAGACGGTGTGAGCCTCGAGTTGGTCGCGTTTGAACAGGGACTCGAGGTCCTCCTCGCCGTTCTGGCGCTGCTCGGTCCCGACGCCGTCGCGAGCGTGACGTTCGATCCTGAACCTGCTCACGTCGTCGGTACCGGGGGTGCGATCGGCGCGGTCGGTCGCCATCTAGTCTACCGTCGGTTCTCGAGCGAGCGGTTCCCGTGGCCGACGCTGTTCGTCAACGTCGTCGGCAGTTTCGGTTTCGGCCTCGCGGTGTTCGTAGGCGTCAGCGAATCGACACTCATCCTCGTCGGCACCGGGATCTGTGGCTCGTTGACGACGTTCTCGTCGTTTTCCGTCGAAACCGTCCAACTGTACGAACGCGGTGATCGGCTGCTCGCCGTCGCGAACGCGACGGGGAATCTCGCACTCTCGCTTTCGGCGATCGGGTTCGCGTGGCTGGTCGTCGCGACAGGCTTGCTGTAGTCGACAGTTGGGTTTTCGTTCGGTCTCGGTATGTTTACCATCGAACTGGCTTCTCAGCTGACATGAGCGTTCGCAGGGCTGTGTGGACGATCTATCGCTAAACGGTTCCGATCCTGTTCGTCGCGCTCGGTGGTGGGCGCTTCGCTGGCGTGGTTCTCGAGGGTGGCCTCGAGAGCGTCGATCGGTTTCCGAGCCTGCTCGTGATGGTGCCGGTGTTTCTGGCGACACGAGGGAACGTCTACGGGGCGCTCGGCGGGCGGATCTCGAGTGAATTCCACTGGGGGCTAATCGAACAGCTTCGGGTGGAGCGAGCGACTCGTCAACGCTGTGACGGCGTCGTTTATCAACGGGATCGGCATCTCCGTCGAGTCGACATGAGCGGGAATCTCGGTGCGAGCTTGAGTTCGCGGCTCTCGACGCGGTTGCATCTCGGAACGGCACAGATCGATCTGCGTGATCGGGAGCTGTGGGCTAACGTCGCGGCGATTCTGGCGCTGGTAATGACGATGCGCATTTTCATCGGCATCTCAGCGCTGGTCTTTGGCCTCTGACGGTCTCATATTCCGTTCGAAACCGCCGTCATCGCCATGTCTGTCGGACGTCTGACTGAATTTCAAGTATCACGACGATGGCGAACAGAGTATGTCGTCCGAACCGGCTCACCACCGCGCTCGAGATCGCCAGTCCACAACCCAACCGAGGCGAGCGACCCAATGATCGAACTCCTTCAAACGAGACGGGTTCGAGAGCCCAAACACACGCTCGTGCCGTTCGTCCTCGCCATCGCCGTCGCCGTGCTCGGGGCGTTCGTCTACCTCGAACTCGTCGGCATCTTACTCGAGGTCGTCGGCTAACCGAACGAGCAGGGCATCTCGCGGCTGGTCATCCCTGAGACAGCTCTTCGAACGCAGCCGCCGCCGTTCGCGTCCCTTTCGAGATGAGCACGTCGCCACCCCGAAGATCGGCGTCGGAGTCGGCCACGAGCAGCCAGCCCTCGTCAGGTCGGCGGATGGCGATCACCGACATCGTCGATTCGACGTCGGGAACGCCGTTCGTGATCGCCGTCCCGTCGAGTTCGCTCCCCGGTTCGACCTCGACGCGCGTGATGATCTCGTCGCTCTCTTGGACCGCCAGCTGCACGACTGGGTGGACGTCGATATCCCGCAGGACGCCCTCGCTGATATCGATCGCCGCGTCGCTGATCTCCTCCGTACTGGTCGCCAGTCGAATGAGTCCGCGCAAGGCGACCGGGTCCTCCGCGTCGGCGGCCGCCCGCAGCGTCCACGCTTCGAACCGCGACTGTAACGCGTCGACTTCGATCTCGAGGTTTCGGACCTCTTCGGCCAGCTTCGCGCTGTCGAACAACACGCTACTGTAGGCCAAATCGACCGCCAGCTCCGAGAGGTTCTTCATGTGGATGATCGTGTCCACCGCCCGCTCTAAATCCTCGATACCGGGATCCTCGATGCTTGGCGTCTCGTAGCGTTTGCCGGTCAGTTCCTCGAAGACCTCGCCGATCGCCGGATCCGGGCCACGGAGCAACGCGACGTCGTCCGCCTCGACCGTCGTTTCCGGGCCGGGGTTCAACAGCCAGTCGTCCCCGCGTCGAAGGGCAATCACCCGCACTCCCGTCTCGGACTCGAGGTCGATATCCTTGAGCGTTCGATCCGCGTACGCCGAGCCGGGGTCGACGACGCCGCGAACGAGCGTCTCGGCGGCTTCGGGCAGCGCCGCGCGCATGGCGTCCGGCAGCCCCATCTCCTCTAAAATGATCTTCGCGATGTCGCCCGCGGCGTCGCTGATCTCGTCGGCCGCGGCGACGATCCCCAACACGGGGGCGAGTTCCTCCGCGTCGTCGGGTTTCCGAACGGCCATCATGAGGCTCATTCGCGCTCGAAGTTCGAGGACGTCCATTCGCTGTTCGAGCCGAAGCACCTCGTGTGCGAGGGCTTCGTTCCGGTGGAGGACTGCCGAGTACGAGAGGTCGATCAGTAGCTCCGACGTGTCTTTCATCTCGACGAGTACGTCCTTGACACTGACGGGCTCGTACTCGACCGATACCGACGACGCTTCGCCCTCGAGCGGGTCCATGTGCCGAACACGGTTCCCCGTCGAAAAAAACGTTTCTTGCGATGGCCGAGATCGGGTCGTTGGACGATGAGGCCGCGATCACCCGACGCAGCCTTCCGACACGGTTTTGGACGGGCACAAAGAAGGAACGAGCAATGCTCGACCGGACCTATCTGCGCGAAAACGCTGACGAGGTACGCGACGCCCTCGACAACCGTGGGGCTGACGTCGATCTCGACGAAATCCTCGAGATCGACGACCGCTGGCGAGAGCTCAAAGCCCGTGGCGACGATCTGCGCCACGAGCGCAACGAGATCACCAAGCAGATCGGAAAGCTCGTCGCCGCAGGCAAAGACGAGGAACGCGAGGAGGCGATTGCCCGCTCGAAAGAGCTCAAAGCCGACATCGAAGACGTCGAAAACGAGGCCGCCGAGCTCAAAGCCGACCTCGAGCAGCGACTCCTCGAAGTGCCACAGGTCCCCCACGAGAGCGTGCCGCTGGGACTCGACGAGCGCCACAACGTCGAGGATCGGCGCTGGGGCTTCGACGACCTGCGCGAATTGCCCGACGAGGTGACACCCCACTACGACCTCGGCGAGGAACTGGACATCATCGACGAGGAACGCGCCGCGAAGACGACGGGCTCGGGCTATTACTTCCTCAAAGGAGAGGGCGCACAACTGGAACACGCCCTGATCCAGTTCATGATGGATATCCACCGCGAACAGGGCTACGTCGATCTCTTCCCGCCGATCCCGGTCAAAAGCGCCTCGATGCGCGGGACTGGACAGCTCCCGAAGTTCGCCGACGACGCCTACCGACTGGGTGGGAAAAACGAAAACGAGTACGACGACGACGATCTCTGGCTCTGTCCCACCGCGGAGGTTCCAGTGACCAACATGTACGCCGACGAAATCCTCTTGGACGAGGACCTCCCGCTCAAACACCAGGCCTACACGCCGAACTTTCGCCGTGAGGCCGGCGAGCACGGTACCGAGACGCGCGGGATCGTCCGTGTCCACCAGTTCAACAAGGTCGAACTCGTCAACTTCGTCGAACCCGACGAGAGCTACGACCGCCTCGAGGGACTGCTCTCGGAAGCCGAGGAAGTCCTCCAGCAACTCGGCCTTCCCTACCGCATCCTCGAACTCTGTACCGGCGACCTCACCTTCGCGAGCGCGAAGACCTACGACATCGAGGTCTGGGCCCCCGGCGACGACATGGACGACGGCCCCGAGGAAGGCGGCCGCTGGCTCGAGGTCTCGAGCGCGTCGAACTTCGAGGACTTTCAAGCCCGCCGCGCCGGCCTGCGCTACCGGCCAGAACGCCACGAATCGGCCGAGTACCTCCACACCCTGAACGCCTCCGGCCTCGCGCTCCCGCGCGTGATGGTGGCGATCCTCGAGTACTATCAGAACGACGACGGCACGGTGACGATTCCCGAGGCCCTGCGGCCGTACATGGGCGATAAAGAAGTCATCGAGGGCCACGAGAAGGTCGGCGAATCGGCGCTGGGTGCTGGCGAGCGCGAGTAACGAACTCGGCATCGGTCGCTGGCGCTGTCGTCACCTCGAGTCGTTGGTGGAACAGATAGCACGACTGATCGGTCAGTAACCAGTACGATACCGTATATTTCTATTGTCCGATAACAACGCGTCCATCCACAGCCGTCCGTGACAGCGAGCCAGTAGCAACTGCGTGATCGCACAACGGCTGTGCGATGGATCTAAATGTCATGCATGATCTACTCCGTTTATCTTATTCATCAAATGAATATCTAGATATACTGAAATAATAACGATGGAGTAGAAGTATTTACGGCGAATAATTTGTGTATCTACAACTAGTGATACCGTGTCAGAGACGACGTTAGAGACGATCGAACAACTACTGGAAGGGGCTGTCGAGGAGACGACGAACGCAGAAGTCAGGTACAAACTCAACAGTGCCCGACAGTTGCTGAAAGTCCTCGAGCATCGCGATGACGTGTTTGATGAAACCGTCCACGCCGTCGTCGATGACGAGGAGGTCGTAGCACAGTTGCGCGAGTTAGGCTATCTCGAGTAAGTCAGTTCCGGAGAGATCGCAGATCGTGGTCCCGCCGGCAAACCGTTACAACAGACCGTCTGAGAGCGACGCAATTCGCTACCACGCGCCAACAGTGCGCTGTCGCTCACAGTCGTGTCGAAAGAAAACCTGAAACCGCTCGTAGGTGACAGACTCGAGCCCGTCGAGTCGACTGCTTAGATGTAGTCGATGCTTGGTGGCAGTTCGAGCTTCATGCCCTTGCGCTCGCGGATCTCCATGATCTTCTCACGCTGGAGGGAGTCGGACATGACCTCGAAGCCGGCGTTCTCGGTGTTCCAGGCGGCTCGACCTTCGGTCGCGGAGCGAATGTCGCTCGCGAAGCCGATCATCTCGTCGACGGGTGCGATACCCTCGACGACCATGAGGTCACCCTCCTGGTACATGTCGTCGACGCGGCCACGACGACCCTGGATCTCGCCGGAGGCGGCACCCATGTGGTCGTTCGGCACGTCGATACGGACGTCCTGCATCGGCTCGAGCATCTTGATCTTCCCGTCGATCAGCGCCTTGTGGACTGCCTCGCGGGTCGCGGGGATGACCTGTGCCGGACCGCGGTGGATGGTGTCCTCGTGGAGTTTGGCGTCGTGCAGTCGGATGAGCGACCCCTGCACTGGTTCGTTGGCGAGTGGACCGTTGTCGAGCGCTTCCTCGAGCCCTTCGATGACGAGTTCCATCGTCTCGTTCAGGTGCTGGATACCCTTCGTGTCGTCGATGAGGATGTTGGTCCCGTGGATGTGCTCGACGTTCTGAGACGTGTCCTTGTCCATCCCGGCGTCCTGCAGGGCTTCGCGGCGTTCCTGCTCGGGCATGTCCATCGACGCCTCGCCGAGCTTGATCGTGTCGACGAGTTCGTCCGTCATCGGCTCGACGGAGATGTAGAAGCGGTTGTGGCGGTTTGGCGAGATGCCTTCGACCTCGTCGCTTGGCTCCTGTGGCTGCTCGCGGTAGACGACGATCGGCTCACCGGTGTTGACCGGGATACCCTGATTCTTCTCGATACGCTGGGTGATGACCTCGAGGTGAAGCTCACCCTGCCCGGAGATCAGGTGCTCGCCGGTGTCCTCGTTGATCGTAATCTGGATCGTCGGATCCTCTTTCGAGACCTGACGCAGCGTCTCGATGAGCTTTGGCAGGTCGTCCATCGTCTGTGCCTCGACGCTCTTGGTGATGACCGGCTCCGAGATGTGCTCGATCGACTCGAAGGGGGTCATCTCCGTGCTCGAGACGGTCGAGCCGGCGATGGCGTCTTTGAGACCGGTGACGGCAGCGATGTTCCCGGCGGGAACTTCTTCGACTTCCTCGCGCTCGCCACCCATGTAGATCCCGACGGACTGGACGCGGTTTTTGCCCGCAGTGCCCGAAACATACAGCTCCTGGCCCTTCTCGAGGGTACCCGAGAAGACACGACCGGAGGCAACTTCGCCCGCGTGGGGGTCCATCGCGATGTCTGTGACCATGAAGACGACTTCGCCGTCTTCGTCGACGAGGCGCATCCCTTCGGCGAGGTCGCTCTCGGCGTCACCGCGCCAGATGCGTGGGATACGGCGGGGCTGTGCGTCGACAGGGTTCGGGAAGTGCTCACAGACCATGTCGAGGACGACGTCCGACAGGGGCGTCCGCTCGTGGAGTTCCTGGCGCTTGTCGGCGCGCTCGAGTTCCATGATCTCGCCGAAGTCCATGCCGGTGCGCTGCATCGACGGCATCGAGACACCCCACTTGTACAGTGCGGAGCCGAAACCGACGGTACCGTCTTCGACGGAGACCGTCCAGTCTTCGATGTCGTCCATCTCCTCAGTCATGCCACGGATGAGTTCGTTGACGTCGTGGATGACCGCAAGCAGTCGCTCCTGCATCTCTTCGGGTCCTTCCTGGAGCTCCGAGATGAGGCGGTCGACTTTGTTGATGAACAGCGTCGGCTTGACGCCCTCGCGCAGTGCCTGTCGCAGAACCGTCTCAGTCTGAGGCATTGCGCCCTCGACGGCGTCGACGACGACGAGTGCGCCGTCTACAGCTCGCATCGCACGCGTGACGTCGCCACCGAAGTCGACGTGGCCCGGCGTGTCGATGAGGTTGATGAGGTGGTTGGTGCCCTCGTACTCGTGGGTCATCGAGACGTTTGCCGCGTCGATGGTGATCCCACGTTCCTGCTCGTCTTCCTCCGTGTCCATCGCGAGCTGTTCGCCGGCTGTCTCGTCGGAGATCATGCCAGCACCAGCAAGGAGGTTGTCAGAAAGGGTCGTTTTTCCGTGGTCGACGTGAGCGGCGATGGCGATGTTCCGGATGTGTTCCGGTTCGTCCATCAGCCGTTCACACTCTTGGACGATCTTTTTGCGTCGGCCCATATACGCACCTTTACCGGTAGCGGGGTCAAAAGGGTAGTGTTTCGTCGCGGCTGGAATCCGTCGAATATCCCGGTTTTTACGCCGGAATTTCCAGTTTGCGTGAGTGAATGCCACGCAACAGCCTAGCCGGGACCGACCGAGACGCCTCTCGTCTCGTTTCAGTTGTAACTAGCGTTCGATTGCCGTTGTCACCTCCGATTTCCCAGGTCTTCAGTCCTCACTCCCCCGTGCTCGTCCGCGTAATCGCGGTCAGCGAAACCGGGCGCAAGAGACATACACTCCCAGTACTTGGTAGTGATACGCATGGATCTCCGAATACAGGGTTCCGGCCCCACCTCTCCGTTCCTCAGCGCTCGTGATCTCTTCGAAACCGAACACGATCTGTCGCTGCCCGTGTACGTCCAGCTCCGGGACGACCCCGACGAGCGAACCTGGGCCGCCCATTACGACGACCGCCATGTGCTGAACATCTCGAGACAGGCCGCCTCGAGCGCGATGGCTCGCGAACTCGCCCTCCACGAGTTCTCCCATATGGTCAGACACGAGCAGGAACATCCCTCACACATCCAGTCGACCGAAGAAGTACTCTACCTCGCGCTGGCCGGCAAGCGCGTCGAACGGCGAAAGCTCTCACATTGTTACCAGATCGCAAATCACATGAAAGACATCTACGCCGACGACATCACGCTCGCAGTCGGCCCCGGCCAGAAACTGCTCTCCTTTCTCGAGTCGAGCCTCGCGATGGCACTCGCCGATCGCCCCGAGACACTCTCACGACCCGGCCTCGAACGCCTCTCTCCGAGTGCAGACCCGGAGATTACGGCGGTGAACGCAGCGTTCGCGCTTGCACTTGCCGAACGTCACGACCTCATCGACGACGATCACCGCCTGTACGACCTCACACACGCGGCCGCAATGGACGCCCCTGACGTGGATTTCGACGGGTTCAAACACCGATTTCGGGAACTCGCTCGCGATCCCGACTCGAGTACGTATCGGCAAATCCTCGTCGATGCAACCCGGGCATACGTCGGTGGTGACGGGCCGGCAGCGGATTGACCGGGATACACCGGCGTGCGGTCGAGCAACACAGACGACGGATGTGGCTCTCGGATGCGCTTCGGCCCGAACATTTAATGTTTGACGCATCGATGTCTGAAACATATAGTGATGGATTCTCGTACTGACCTGGGAGAGGAGTCGAGCGAGGAGCGGTTCTCCGATGGACTCGCCCAACTGAAACGGCAGGGAGCCAGCGTCCTCGTCGTCGGCTCCGTTCGGGCAGCCCAGCGTCAAAGCATCTGTCGCCGGCTGTTGGGTCAGGCGACAGCACGAGTACGGCGACGCGTTCTGGTTTCGACGACCGGCGAGAGCGACGACATCTCCGACCTGCTCGAGACGGACCCCGACACCGACACGTCGCTGACATGCGTCCGCTACGCGACACAGGCCCGCAGCGCTGCCGCGAGCAGCGCTCACACGAGTTCGATGGAGCCCGACGCACCCTCGATCGACGGGTCGCCGATGACGACCACCACGCTCTCAGAACTCGGAATCGCCATTGCGAGCGCGATCGATTCGTTCGAAGCCGAGTCTGATGGACTCGAGCCTGCAGAACTCCGCGTCGGCGTCGACTCGCTGGTTCCCCTGCTCGAGGCATACGACACCGAACGCGTCTTCAAATTCCTCCACCTGACCAACGGCCGGGTGCGTGATTCAGACGGGATGGTTCACTACCACCTTCCGATGGATCGGGACTCGGACGTCGTCACAGTGTTGGCACCGCTGTTCGACATCATTATCGAACTCCGGGACCGAGACGGCGTTGCGCAGGAACGCTGGTCGATCGACGATGGCGACCTTCGCTCCGGCTGGGTCTCCGCCACCCAGCCGTAACGCCGCCCGCGTGCTCGGGGGATGACGTGTCTTCTCCCTGATGACCGCACCTTCGCCCCCTCTCTACGCAATGAACCCAACTTTCGAATCGACTACCGACGGCCTAGAAATCGTCGATCCGATCGAGCGTCACCGGTATCGACTCACGACGCACGAACCGGTCTCGCTCGAGTCAGTGGTGACAGATCAGCTACAGTATCCCGTCGATGCCGCCGTCGGTCTGACGACAGCGATGATTACGTTACCGACGAGTACGACCGTCTACGTTCGCGACCGCGACGGATCGATGGTCGCAGAAGTCCGACCCAGCGAACAAGTCTCGTTCCCGCAAGCGCAGTACATCCTCGATTTGTCCGGCCCGCTCAAGGTGTACGCTCGGCTCGAGAGTTCGGTACAGATTTACTCCGACACCGATCGGACATACGTTTCACTCGATGACTCGACGACCGTGCATCTCGGCGCTCGCTCCTACCATCGACGACCTGCGGGCACAATTACGACGACCATCGAGCCGGCCGACATGATGCAGGCGGTTTCAGCGTTCGGCTCGGCACTGAAGACGACGACGCCCGAACGTTCGTATCCAACACTCCGTGGCCATCCGCCCACGGTCGAGTTGGGTACGGAGTTACAGCTCCCGTCGCGATTCGTCCCTCCAAAAACAGGCGTTCGGATCGAAATCCCAGAAACGATACGACACGTATTCGTCGTCGCACCGCTTGCGTACTACCTCGGTGCGACGGTCGTCCCCGGACCGACGCCGCAACTCGTTACGGAAGCCGGTTTTACCTACGCACTCGGCAACGGTGACGACTTCGAATCGACCGTCGAACAGGTTCTGAAACACGTCTTCTATCTCGATTGTATCGTCCGAACCGAGGGGACAACGCCGTTGCCCTTACACGAACGAGACGTGATCGAACCGGCCCTCCCGTTCGACCTCGAGCACGCCTACGAACGCTCACTATCCGACCGCCTTGAAACGTACCTCAGCGACGTGCCCTTTGCAACCGTCGATCGGCAGCTACCCGACTGGAGCCTCGAGACGTACCTCCAGCCGGACCCGGAATTCGTCGAGTTTCTCCCCTTTATTACCAACAACCTCTCGACCGTGCGTATTCAGGACGAACAAACACAGTCAGCCTCGTCGACACAGGAACAGACACAGGCGATCGAAGAATTCGTTCGCGGGGATTTCGTCCGGGCTACCAGTTCGACCCGTGGTACGACGACGTCGGAGCCGACTGGGAACGCGTCGATTCCGACGATCGAACAGCGGTGGGATACAAGCGAGTCAACACCGATTACGAGCCGGACTCCGCTGTCGGCATTCCACAATAATCTCGGTCGTCAACCGAGAGCGAATCCGATCGAAATCGAGGTCGTCTGTAACGATTCGGAGATGCGAGATGAACTCGAGGCGGTCGACGGCGTGTATGGAACTCGCGAAGAACTTCCGTTCGACGTATCCGTCCATTACGAACTGTCGACGGACGAACTCGAGGCCGTTCTGGCATCCGAAACCGACTTTCTGCACTTTATCGGCCACATCGATACCGACGGAATGCGGTGTTGCGATGGAATCGTCGACGCATCGTCACTCGAAACGTCGGGCGCGAAGGCGTTTCTATTAAACGGCTGTCAATCACACGATCAGGGACTCCACCTCGTCGACGCTGGCAGCGTTGGCGGAATCGTCACGCTCGACGACGTTGTGAACAGCGGTGCAGTGAGCGTCGGGAGTACGATTGCGCGGTTGTTGAACCGAGGGTATCCGCTGTACGCTGCAGTGGAAATCGCTCGCAAGAAAAACGTAGTCGGTCAACAGTATCGAATTGTTGGAGATGGTATAACAACGATCGCACAATCAAGTATGGGATCGCCAAATATCTGCTCAATAACCAACAGCAATGACGATATCGTGGTGAATATGTATGCGTATATGTCTGTTGGATTAGAAACCGGGGGAGTGTATATCCCACAAATAGATGATGTTGGGTCATATTTTCTTATTCCAGGAAGAACCGGTCCGATTTCGGTAACACGAGATCAATTGCGGAAGCTATTCAGTTTAGATAAAATTCCTGTCCTTATCAACAATGAGGTCAAATGGAGCGATACTATCGACGTAACACAGGTCGTATGAATTACGGGCCGGCGAAGGCGCTATTGGTTGCTGCAACCGTGCTCGCCTGCGACAGTACCAGCAGAATCGTAAACAGTGCGCCGATCATTCGTGGGTGGTTCTTCAGGTGTTGGGTTAGGTCGTCCATGGTCCATCTAATACGTACCACCGCATTAATATAAATTTATTTTAATATAACATATAAATAGATAGTAGTGATATTCCTCGAATAAATTGTTTAAAAGTACAGTGCTGGCGCTGCCCCAAACAGATAACGGCTGATATCAGAGTACCCGTGCGAATCTGGCTGGTTTACTCGTCGAGTAACTGCCGCAGTGACTGATCGAATTCGTCACTCGAGAGCGCATCGCGAATCGCGGCTGCTCGCTTACGGGACTCATAGAGATTACAGACGACGGATTGATAGCGATCAGCAGCGTCGATGCCGGACTGGAGTTCGTTTTCGAGCAGTGCACGCTCGGTCGAGAGTCTGAAAAATTCGTCCATCGCCTCCTCGTAGGCTCGTTGCAGGAGAAGACGTTCGATAGTCGAGTACAATGTCTCGTCCGAGTACGGTTCGACGAGGAGTTCATCAGCCCCACGGTCGACTGGATCGTCGGCAGGAACGTCCTCAGCGAGAACGAGAATTTGTGCCTCCGGTGCGCTCTGTCGGAACGCGTCGAGGACGCCACGAGCATCCGGTGTCTCGAGTTCCCAATCGAGAAGGAGGAGGTCGTATTCGTGGTCGAGCTGTTCCAGAATGGACCGGTCAAAATCGGCCCTGTGAACGCCGACAGTGACTCGGCACCGATCGACATCCATCGAAGGGAAAGAGAGCGTCGGGTGGACGACGAATAGCTGGGACGGAGAGTTCAACAACACGCTCGTACTACTACACCTCTGGTAGATACTATTAAATGTGGTCAGGAACGAACAGAAAGCTACAACAATTACACATGTTAGGAAAGATATCAAACGATACGCAATTCGGCCATAACGTATATTTTTACCGACTTGCATATCTTGTATAAGAAACGAGACTGGCAACGACCAGCCCATCACTTCCCGTTCGGCGCTGATGAACCCGAAATTCAAATCAACTCAAGACGGTGTAGTAATTATCGATCCGATCGAGCGCAAGCAGTATCGGATCGAGACGAACACGCCAGTGGCGCCGACACCTGTCGCCACCGATCGGATACCGTATCCGATAGATACGACTGTCGAAATCACGACCGACGGCTTTAGAGTACTGAGTGATAATTCGATTTACGTTCGTGATTCAACCGGCTCGTTGCTTACTGAGGTCCAAGCAAACGAACGATCGGACCTCCCGCATGCGGAATACGTTCTCGATATCTCCGGTCCACTAAAAGTCTACGTAACCGTCGAAAGCGCGGTTCACGTGGATGCAGGCGTTGGCCGAGCAGAGATTGCGTTCGCCGAACCGACATCGGCGATATTCGGCGCACGGTCGTATCACACGTCGCCGAGGGGGACGATCACGACGACCACCGAACCGACCGACATGATGCAAGCGGTTTCGATGTTCGGGTCGGCACTGAAGACGACATCGCCTGAACGATCGTACCCGACGCTTCGTGGCCATCCACCGGCGATCGAGTTGGCCGATGAACTCGACGTACCCAAGACGCTGTGTCGACCGGAGACAGGCATCCGAATTGAAATCCCGCCGACGCTCGAACAGATCCTCGTCGTCGCACCGCTTGCGTACTATCTCGCCGCAGCGGTCGTCCCCGGATCGACGCCACAGCTCGCTACGGAAACGGGATACACGTATTCACTCGAGGATGAAGCGAGATTCGAACGGACGGTCGATCAGACGCTCAAACAGCTCTTTCTACTCGATTGTATCGTTCGGACCGAAGGGGAGACACCACTTCCGTTGTACGAACGGCAGGCGATCGAACCGGCGCTCGATTTCGACATCGCGCACCTGTACGACCGGCCAATAGCCGAGCAACTCGAAACCTATCTCGAGGTCCCGTTCGAAACAGTTCAATCGCAACTTCCCGACTGGCAGTTCGAGACTCGACTCGAGGCGCGTCCGGATTCTCTCGAGATTCTGCCGTTCCTTACGAACTACCTCCCGACGATCACCGTCGCAACCGATGCACGTCCCTTGGCTCGAACGCCGCAAGCGGGAATTCGAACGACCGACACCGATCCCGAGTCAGCCCTCCCGCTCACGCAGCAAGTCTGGGGCGACGAGGAAATCGAGATAACGGGAACCGGAACGCTGCCAGCGTTCTGGAACGGTATCACACAGTCACCGCGAGACGGCCCGCTCGAGATCGACGTCATCTGTAACGATCCGGACATGGGAACGGAGTTTGCGACAGTCCATAGCGCATACCGTGATCGAAACGATCTCCCACTCGAAGTTACCGTCCACTTCGATCTTACGACCGCCGAACTCGAGGACGTCTTCGCTCGAGAGAGCGACTTCGTTCACTATATCGGTCATATCGATGCCGACGGATTTCGGTGTTCAGATGGGACGTTAGACGCAGCGGACATCGAAACGGTCGGCACGAAAGCGTTCGTTCTCAACGCGTGTCGCTCCTACGAACAAGGGCTTCACCTCCTCGAAGCGGGGGCAATCGGAGGAATCGTCACGTTCGACGAAATCGAAAACGCGACCGCTGTCACCGCCGGAAGCACGATCGCTCGCCTGTTGAACGTTGGATTACCGCTTTATGCCACATTACACATCCTACAAAAACTCGGTTACGTTAATCAACAGTACCATATCGTGGGTGATGGGACAGTATCGGTGGTTCAGACTAATCAAGGGCTACCAACAGCCGGTCTAATACCTCGAGATAGAAGTGAAGCGGCTATTCGTTTGATTATCTATCCGACCTCTTACCAGAAGATGGGTGGTGTCTATAACCTGGCTACGAAATCAGCTGACTTATATCGATTAGCGTTTGGAACGTTAAATCTGCAATTAGAGTCAACGGCGGAACTCGTGGAATATCTCAACGCAGAATCGTTTCCTGTGTTACTGAATGGTGAACTTCGCTGGAGTACTGACGTCAAGACGTACGAACTGTAACCTGCACTCGAGTCAGAGTACCGCCGCTCTCGAGCCGCGAAACCGAAAGAAAACGTGGTGCTTAGCGTGCAGCTGCCGCGACGCGCTCTTTCTCTTCTTTCTGACTGACCGCGTAGGTCTGGACGTCGTAGTTGGCCGCGCCGGTAAGCTGGCTGGCGATGGCCTCTGCGACGGGCGTCGAGGTCTTGAACGAGTCGTTGTAGACACCTTCGGCGAGGAACTTCAGGGCCTGGTCGACACGACGCTGGGGTGCGACGTCGACGGCCTTGGGGACCGAGATGCCACCGTATTTGAGGCGGACGGTCTCCTCACGTGGGGCTGCGTTCTCGACGGCGGTGACGAGCACCTGAATCGGGTTCTCGTCGGTGCGCTCGTGGATGAGTTCGAACGCATCACGCACGTGGTTGAGCGTCTGCTGTTTCTTGCCCGTGTTCTCTTCGGTCTGCATCAAGCGGTTGATGAAGCGCTCGACGATCGAGATCTGGGACTTCTTGAACTGCTTGCTGGCGTGGCGACCGGCGGTGTGGGCGACCGGCGTCACCGTAATGTAGCGTTCGGTGGATGGATCGTTGTACGCGATCTCGTCGATCTCCCACGTGCCGAACAGTTTCGCACCGACGTCTGCGCCACCTGCGGGGGCGTCTGGATCCGGTTGGTCTTCTGCAGCCATGATTATCGCACCGGTTTCTCTGCGTTGCCGCGAACCAGTTCTTTCAGTGCAACACCGTTGACCTTGTCAACCTTGTAGTTGACACCGGAGAGGTCACCCATCGCACGACCCTTTGCCCCACCGATACCAGCGATGGTGACTTCGTCGTGTTCGTCGATGAAGCTAATTGCTCCGTCGCCGGGACAGAACGCGGTGACCTGTTTCCCGTTTTTGATCAGCTGCACTCGGACACACTTCCGAATTGCCGAGTTGGGCTGTTTTGCTTCGATACCGACTTTTTCCAGTACGATCCCTCGAGCCTGCGGTGCACCCTCGAGTGGGTCGGACTTCTCGCGAAGTCCACGGGCGCGGCGCGCGTAGTCAGAGTCGGACCACCGCTGGTTCTGGCGGTCCTTCTTGAGCTTGCGCGCGGCATACTTGCCGTTTGCCATAGTACCTGTCGCTATCCGACGAAGGCACTTAAGCATCCCTGTTTCGAGTTGTCGTTACGCCACGAGAGTCCTCGAGGGGGCCCGCTAGACGGATCTGAGCGCGTTTCGCTATTTGAGTTACGGATAGAGAACGGCCTAGCGCACCTCGGCGGGCGCGAGGAAGCCGAACTGCGTGGTGACAACAGTAGGGCCGATGAACGTAGACGACGAACTCGAGAACGAGCACCGTCTCGAATCCAGTCGTCTCGCGAGCAGACGGTGACAGCGATCAGATCAACTGTACGTCGTCGATCCCGAAGTGGCGCTCGGCGAGAGTCCGTGCGGCATCGATCGTTCGGCCGTTCGTTCCGATCGCAACACCGCGATCGGAGTCGGCAACTTCGACGTAAGCGACGGTATCGTCGTTTTCGCTGATCGTGACGTTGTACACCGCTGCTGGAGCGAGCGTGTTCGCGACGAACGTCTCGGGATCGTCGGCGTCTTCGACGAGTCTAACCGGAAGGCCGACACGCTCTTCGTACTGGTGGACGGTTCGCCCGCCGGGCCCGATCGCCTTGCTCATTCGCCCGCTCGAGACGACGACGAGTAGCCGCTTCGGTTCGGTTTCGTCGTCGTCGTCGGCAGTCTCGATGACGAGGCAATCTTGACCGTCCACCCCGGTCACGTCCTCGAAGGCAGCGAGATACTGTCGGGCGTCGTCGTCGAGGGTAACACCCATCGATTAGTCTGCCTGACCGCTTCCGGAACTGGCGTTCGTCGACCCCATCCGGAGGTCGACGTCACCGGTGCCGAGCTTGATCGGTTTGCCGACGATGACGTTCTCCGTCACGCCGTCTAAGTCGTCGACCTCGCCGTGGATTGCGGCGTTGAGCAGGTGGTTGACAGTCACTTCGAACGCCGCACGGGCCAGCACGGACTCTTTCGAACCCGAGATACCGTGTCGACCGATCGACTCGATCTCGCCACGGTTGGTCATCATATCGGCGACCAACATCAAGTGGCGAACGTTCACGTCGTCGAGCCCCTGTTCGGCCAGCGTGTTGTTCGTCTCCTCGATGATGGCCTCACGGGCGGCCTCGATACCGAGGTTGCGGTGGATCTCGTGGATGTTGTTACACGTCGTTCGCGAGGCGTCGACGCCCTCGATCTCGAGGGCGTCACCGAAGGCCGATCCCTCGGTGTAGAGGACGAACTCCTCACCGTCTTCGAGTTCTTCGCGTCGGATAACGACGCGGGAGATCTCTTCGATACCCTTGAACGTGATGTCACGCAGCTCTTCGACGAGTTGGAGCAAGTCGCGGTAGGACGGCTCCTCGGGGCCGAACTGGATCTCGGTTCCCTGCTGGATCGTGCTCACGCCGAGGTTGTCCTCGATGATCGAGGCGACCTCTTCGGGCGTGATCATGCGCTCTTTGAGGGTGTCCTCGTTGAGCGAGATCTGTACGCGCATGTCCGCGACGTTCGTCGAGACATCGCCCAGCGCGAGGATCTTCGTCGCCTCCAAGTTCCAGACGACCTCGTGGGCGCGTTCGCGCTCGGTGGCGTACTCGTCCTCGAGGTAGACGGTCATCATCGGCGTGTCCGGGGTCTTCCGAGCGTCGACCAGTTCGATCAGTCGTGGCAGCCCCTGAGTCACGTCGATCTCTGCGACACCGGCGTAGTGGAACGTGTTCATCGTTAGCTGCGTTCCGGGTTCGCCGATCGACTGGGCAGACACGGTCCCGACGGGGTCGAGCGGATCGACCCGCGTATCGAGATAGCGGGCCTCGACGGCCTTTGCGATGGCATCTGTGTCGTCGATGGTGACGTCATCGCGGCCCTCGAGTGTCTCGTAGACGTTGTCCTTGAGACGACGGGGAAGGTCGGTGTCCTCGACGACAGCGATCATGTCGTCGGTGACGTCGTAGTGGACCTCAGTCATCGGAGGTCACCTCCGTTCCCTCGACGACTCGACTATCCGCGTGCTCGGAGAGGTTCGTCGGTGCCGGTTTTCTGGTGACGAACGCTTCTCGTGCCTCCTCGGAGTCGAACTCGGCCTCGAGCACTTGATCGGCGATCGACTCGACGTCGATGTCGTTGTCGTCACCGGAGGACACCTTGACTGGCGAGGTACCGTCCTCGCCGAACTCGAACTGGACGATCGTATCCGAGGTGTCCCGGACAGTGCCGTCGTACTGGGTCTCGAGTTCCGAGAGAGCGTTGATCAGTCGGCGCTGCAGGTAGCCGGACTTGGAGGTTCGGACTGCAGTGTCGACCAGTCCCTCGCGCCCACCCATCGCGTGGAAGAAGAACTCCCGCGGGGTGAGGCCGCTGGTATAGGAGTTCTCGACGAAACCGTGGGCCTCGGCCGAGAGATCGTTCGGCTTGTAGTGGCTGAGCGTTCGGTCCTCGTATCCACGATTGATTCGTTCTCCCCGAACTGCCTGCTGGCCGACAGCACCGGCCATCTGAGTCAGGTTAAGCATCGATCCGCGGGCACCAGAGTTTGCCATGACCACTGCCGGATTGTCGTTGGCGAAGTGCTCGTCGGCGATGTTCCCCGCGTTGTCACGGGCTCGGGACAGCGTCTGCATGATCTTCATCTCGAGGGTCTCGTCGATCGTCCGACCCGGCAGGGACTCGAGTTCCCCCCGTTCGTAGGCCTCGATGAGTTCCTCGACGCGGTCGTTGGCGTCCTCGATCGTCTCGTCGATGCGAGCCTGTGCCTCGCTGGGAATCGTCTCGTCGTCGATCCCGATCGAGAACCCGAAGTGCATGATCGCACGCATCGCCAGCGTCGAAACCTCGTTGACGAAGATTCGGGCGCGAGTGTTGCCGTAGACTTTCGTGATCGTGTCGACGATCTCGCCACCGAACTCGCCGACCTCGTCTTCCGCGATAGTGCCTTCGATCAGCTGGCCGTCCTCGATGACGACCTCGTCTCCGACGGTGCCGGTGAACTCGAGGTTCAGGTCGTCGGGCAGCAGTTCGGAGAAGACGTCGTAGCCGGTCCAGAACGGCTCGCCCTCGTCGTCGATGCCACTGGGTTCTGGCAGTTCGTCGATTCGAGTCGCTCGAAGCAGGTCGAGCGCCTGCGTCTCGTTGAATCGTGGGTTGTCGTGGGTGAGCAGGTACGTCCCCGAGATGTGGTCCTGAATGGCGCCGATGATGTTCTCGCCGAAGCGGGGCGAGAGCATCTGTTCTTGAACACGCATGAGCACGCGTGCCTCGGCGCGTGCCTCCTCGTTCTGGAGGGCGTGCATGTTCATCTCGTCGCCGTCGAAGTCGGCGTTGTACGGCGGGCAGACGACGGTGTTCAGACGGAACGTCTTGTACGGCATGACCACGACCTCGTGGGCCATAATCGACATCCGGTGCAGCGACGGCTGGCGGTTGAAAATAACGATGTCACCGTCGATGAGGTGGCGGTTGACCTCCCACCCGGCCTCGACCTTCTCGGCGAGCTGTTCGCAGTTCTTTTCGGTGACCTTCAGTCGCCGGCCGTCCGGACGACGGACGTAGTTCGCGCCGGGATGGCCCTCGGGACCGTTCGAGACGAACCGACGGGCCTCCTCGAGGTTGCGCTCGGTGACGTTCATCGTCTGGGTCATCTCCTTTGCGACCCGGTCCGGAACCCCGACCTCGTTGAGCGAGAGCGTCGGGTCCGGCGAGATGACGGTCCGAGCCGAGAAGTTCACACGCTTGCCGGACAGCGAGCCACGGAAGCGGCCTTCCTTCCCCTTGAGTCGCTGGGAGAGGGTCTTGAGCGGCCGTCCAGAGCGGTGACGGGCGGGTGGCGTCCCCGAAATCTCGTTGTCCATGAACGTCGTCACGTGATACTGGAGCAGTTCCCAGAGGTCCTCGATGATCAGCTGTGGGGCACCGGCCTCGCGGTTCTCCATGAACCGCTGGTTGATCCGAATGATGTCGACCAGTTTGTGAGTCAGGTCGTCTTCGGAGCGCTGCCCGTTGTCGAGCGTGATCGACGGCCGCGCCGTGACCGGCGGGACCGGGAGCACTGTCAGGATCATCCACTCCGGCCGGGAACGCTCGGAGTTGATACCGAGCACTTCGATGTCCTCGTCGGGGATGGCTTCGAACCAGTCCCGGATATCGGAGGGCATCAGCTTGTTCGTGTCCTCCTCCGTCAGGTCGATACCGAGCGCCTTCTCGATGGACTTGCGCTGGCTCTCACGCGGGCGGAACGAGCCCGAGAGGATTTCGTTGATCCGGGTGAGCTCGATGTCGGTCTCCTCGGCGAGTTCGTCCGGCGACATCCGCTCCCCATCTTCGCCACCCTGCATCGCAGCGGCGATACGCTGGGAGTACTCGCTGGTGAGGACCTGCTGGACCTCGTAGTACGTGGTCGGCTTTTCGTGGTCGATGTCGTACTGGATCTCGCCACAGTGAGGACAGCGGTCCTTTTTGCGCGCCTGCCGGATCGCCGCCTTAGTCACGTCGTTTAAGTCACGGCTGAGTTTGCGCGACTCCGTGATCTGGTCGCGGAACTCATCGCGTTCGTCCTCCGTCAGCAGGAGCTTCGAACACTCCCGACACGTGCCACGAAGCAGCCGCCGAATGAGCTTCGTAAAGCCGACGTGGATCACGGGTGCAGCGAGTTCGATATGGCCGAAGTGGCCGTTACACGAACCCGAGTGTTGTCCGCAAGTCTTACACTCGAGGCCGGGGTCGATCACGCCGAGTCGAGGGTCCATCAGTCCCATGTCGATGGGGAACCCGTCGTCGTCGTAGGTGTCGGCGGTGATGATCTTCGTCGCGCTCATCTCCCGGTACTCTTCGGGCTCCATGAGCCCGAAGTTGATCGCTCCGATGTCTTTTGGTGTGCTGTGTTGCATGGTTTAGACGGCGTCTGCCAGTTCGAGTCGTGGTGCGATACCCAGTGCCTTCATCTCGTCCAACAGGAGCTTGAAGGCGTAGCTCATCTCGATTTCGTGGATATCGGTCTCCTCGTCACAGTTCGGACAGTAGACACGCCGTTGTTCGACGTTCTCGACCGCGCTCATCCCACACTGCCCACAGACGTGGATGAACTCGCGGTCGGACTCGTCTAGCAGTCGTTCTTTCAGCGTCATCGCGGCCCCGTGGCCGATGAACACGTCCCGTTCCATCTCCCCGATACGAAGCCCACCTTCGCGAGCACGACCCTCCGTTGGCTGGCGGGTCAGCACCTGCACCGGCCCGCGCGAACGGGCGTGCAGTTTGTTCGAGACCATGTGGTAGAGCTTCTGGTAGAAAATGATCCCAACGAAGATCTCGGCCTCGATCTTCTCGCCGGTGACGCCGGAGTACATGACCTCCTTGCCCGCGGAGTTGAAGCCAGCGTCCTCGAGTCCCCCTCGAAGCTCGGATTCGTCTTCGCCGAGGAACGGCGTGCCGTCGACACGACGGCCCTCCATCGCACCGAGTTTGCCACCGATCATCTCGAGGATGTGGCCGACGGTCATCCGCGACGGTAGGGCGTGTGGGTTGAGAACAAGGTCGGGGACGACGCCGTCCTGCGTAAACGGCATGTCTTCCTGGGGTGCGAGGTGGCCGACGACACCCTTCTGACCGTGTCGGCTTGCGAACTTGTCGCCGAGTTCGGGGATCCGTTCGTCACGTACGGACACCTTCGAGAGCTTCGAGCCGTCTTCGCCTTCCATCAGTGTGACGGTGTCGACGACACCGGATTCGCCCGAGCGCATCGTCACCGACGTCTCGCGGCGTTTCTGTGGCGAGAGGCCACCCATGTCGTCGGGTTCTTCGAGGAAGCGTGGCGGCGACGTCTTGCCGAGCAACACCGAGTTCTCGTCAACTTTGGTTTCGGGGTTAACGAGACCGTCGTCGTCGAGATGCGCGTAGGCTTCCTCACCACGTGCTCCACGAACGTCCTGACTCGGGATCTCGAAGCGGTCTTCCTGTCCACCGGGGTACCGTCGCTCCTCTCCCTCGTAGGTCCGGAAGAAGTGCGAGCGAGCGAGCGCGCGCTCGACGCTGGCTTTGTTCATGACCAGCGCGTCTTCGATGTTGAACCCTTCGTAACTCATCACGGCGACGACGAAGTTCTGTGCGGCGGGTCGGTCGTCGAAGCCGATCTGCTCGGTCGTCTGGGTCTTGACCATCGAGAGCTGCGGGTAGTGCAGCAGGTGCTGGCGCGTGTCCGGCCGGATTCGGTAGTTCGCACTCGGGAGTCCGAGCGACTGTTTGACCATCCCTGCACCCATCGTAATACGCGGGCTGGCGTTGTGTTCGGGGTACGGAATCATCCCGGCACCGATCCCGAAGATCAGCGAGGGATCGATCTCGAGGTGCGTGTGCTCTTCGCTGACGTCGTCCTCGTCGACAGCGACGTAGATGTCCTCTTCTTCCTCCGCGTCGATGAACTCGATGTAGCCGTGGTCGACGAGGTCCTCGAACTCGAGGTCCCCCTGTCGAAGTGCCTCGATCTCCTGGTCGGAGATCCGGGGCTCGCCGTCTTCGACGACCAGCAGCGGACGCCGTGCACGCCCGGCATCGGCGTTGACGATTACTTCGCGAGTGCGCTCTTTGACCGAGACGTTGACCATCTCGCTGACGTCGCCGATTCGTCGCGCTTCGCGGATCTGTTCTGCGAGTTCGTGCGGATCGGGGTGCGTGCCGACCAGCGATCCGTTGACGTAGACCTTGGCTTCTCGTTGTTGGCTGCTCATTGTATTAGTCGTCTGCCGTCGATGTCGATCGTTCGATGCCCTCGAGGCCTGGAATGCCCTCGACGCCCATCGATGCCAGTTCGCGTTTGAGGTCCTGTTCGTCCTCGACGTTCTGGGAGAGTTCCATCGCCTGCGCGAAGTTCTTCACCAGCCCACAGTTGGGCCCTTCGGGCGTCTCGGAGGGACAGATACGACCCCACTGGGTCGCGTGGAGGTCCCGTGCCTCGAAGTGGGGCTGACTGCGCGACAGCGGCGATCGGAGGCGCCGGAGGTGTGACAGCACGCCCATGAAGTCCGTCCGGTCGACCAGCTGGCTCACGCCGGAGCGGCCACCGACCCAGTTCCCCGTCGCGATCGGATGCTCGAGGCGTTCGGTAAGCACGTCCGAGCGAACAACCGTCGAGACCGACAGATTCCGGTTTCGCATGTTCGCACGCTCGAGCTGGTATTTGACGTCCCGTGCCAGCTTGTTCAGCGCGGTCCGGAACAGGTCTTTCATCAGGTCGCCGCTGACCTTCAGGCGTTTGTTGGCGTAGTGGTCCTTGTCGTCGGCCTCGCGTCGGTTGAGCGCAAGTTCGAAACAGGCCTCGGCCATCCGACAGAGGTAGTGGGCCTTGTTGATCCGGACGGCCTCTTCCTCGACACCGTCTTCGTGGAGGTGTGGCAGGAGGTAGCGGTCGATGACGTAGTTCGCCCGTTTGAGCTGGTAGTTTTTCCCCTGGCCCGAGGCGACCCGTTTCCCGAGTGCCTCGATAGCCTCTTCCTCAGTCTGGACTTCCGCTTCCTCCAGATTCTCGAGCATGTACTTGACGACCTCGGGGTCGTTCGAGACCTTGTGGACGATCTCCTCGTCCGACTCGAGGCCCAGCGCGCGCACGAGCGTGACGAAGTTGATCGAACCCGACACGGACGGGAACGAGACCTCGAGCAAGCCGTCTCGAGTTCGCTCACACAGTACCAGTGCGCGGTAGCCACGGCGCTGGGAGAAGGTCTTGGCGACCTGAATCTCGTCGCCGTACTTGGTGTCGTACTCGGCGAGAATCTTGTTCGGCGCGAGGTCCTCGCTGGTCATCAGGACTCGCTCGGAGCCGTTGACGATGAAGTAGCCTCCGGGGTCGGCGGGGTCTTCACCGATCTCGATTAGTTCCTCGTCGGAGAAGCCGGCGATGTTACACTTATCCGAGCCGACCATGATCGGCATCCGGCCGATCTTCGTTTCGGTCGAGTCGACGACCCGCTGGTCGCCTTCTTCGCCTTTGACGATGGACATCTCCATGAAGACAGGCGCGGAGTAGGTGATGTTGCGAAGTCGGGCCTCCTGTGGATAGAGGAGCTCCTCCGATCCGTCGGCTTCGCGCACACGCGGCGTGACGACACGGACGTCGCCGAGTTCGACGTGGACCGGTTCCTCGCCCTCTTTGTCGCCGATGTCTGTGTCGATCGTTGCTTTCTCGTCGACGACCTCCTGCATCCCCCGGTTGAGGAAGGCGTTGAACGATCGGTAGTGGTGCTCGGCGAGTCGTTCCCTCGAGAAGTATTCGCGCGAAATGTCGCGTCGTTTGGTTCGGTCGAGTTCTGTTGCCATTTATTCCACCACAAGTCGATAGATAACCGCCTGATCGGTCGTCCGCGAGTTCCGAACGATCTTGATGACGTCGCCGGCTTCCGCTTCGTCCGGCAGTGCGGCATCTGTCCGTTTGATTTTCGGCAGGTCTGTGCGATCGATGTCGTACTCCGAAAGTACCTCCTCGAGGACGTCCTCCTCGAGAACGGTGTGCTCCGGAACGAGTTCGTGTTGGCTTACGTCTACCATGTGTTGAGTTTGATGTGCGTGTGGGCTATCGGGAAAGAAGCGGCTGTCACGAGATACTACAGGCAGATACCGGTGGGACGCATTTAACGGTTACTAACTCGAACGGGAGCAACAGCTACTCGGCCTGGCAAACCTGACCGGAGGTGCCGATCACACTCGATACTAACCGAGTATCAGTTAAATTCCTTGTGGAGTCTGTGAACTGGTGACACAGAACTGCCTCGAACGAGGGTTTTCGTGGCCCGATTCACCGTACCATACGGCATTCGATTGGAAAGCCTTAAGAAGTTCACCGGGAAAGGAAGAGTTGCAGGAAGCCCGGGTGGTGTAGTGGCCCATCATACAACCCTGTCACGGTTGTGACGCGGGTTCAAATCCCGCCTCGGGCGCTTCTTCAATACTCAACTTCTCGAAGAGCCAGTGTACTGTGTTGTATCCTTCTGGACCTCGAGGGCCACAGTTCTATCTTCAAAACACTGCGCTGGAGAACGCCCAATGTCCCTCTATAGTAACAACGGAAACGGTTTATACACCGATCGCACAACGGCTGTGCGATCGGGTGTGCACTGACTTTCAGTGGCTACTATAGCATCCGTGGACAGAAATCACTTATTTCGAACTCGCAGCAGCTCACCGATCGAGGTAAACAGTAACTGACATGATGTGAAATGGCTACCCTCAAACAAAATCTCCCATCGGCGACAGACTAAATCTGTCTGCACTAGATGGTAAACAGTCTGGCAAATATCTATAACACAACCCTTAAGAAGTTCACCGGGAAAGAAAGAGTTGCAGGAAGCCCGGGTGGTGTAGTGGCCCATCATACGACCCTGTCACGGTCGTGACGCGGGTTCAAATCCCGCCTCGGGCGCTTCTTTGATTTCTAACCAGAGAGTGACCGATTTTGCTGCGTTTTGCAGGTTGTAACTTCACGAAGCATCGACGAGAAATTTGAAAGCGAGTTGTATCTCCGAACAACGCGTTGTACTGTACGATCGGCCGACTCTGACGGTAACAGAGCTCGAAATTGACTACCCAAGTATAGACTATCTCACATATCGGTTCGACAAACGACTCCCGGAATACAAACCCAGCGAGTCAGAACGTAACTGATTCAGATGAATCAGGCCCACAAACACGAATTCGGCAATAATATTGCATGGCAGGTTCGACCAAAATACTAATTATTTAGTATCCACTTAGTTTTTACCTGAAAAACGGCTCCAAGTTCCAGATTTACTTTCCTCTAGGTATTATGACTCCACCGATCTCAGTTCTTATCGTCGACAACGAACCGGGATTCGCCGACCTCGTCGGCGAAATGCTCGAGCGCGAACACGACTCGATCGTCGCCGACTCAGCGCTGAACGCCACCGAGGCGCTTTCGATTCTCGAGGAGCGGTCGGTCGACTGCATCGTCAGCGATTACGAGATGCCGAAGATGACGGGACTCGAGTTGCTCGAGCGGATTCGTGAAGACGACCCGGAACTCCCGTTTATCCTCTTTACTGGCCGTGGATCAGAAGAACTCGCCAGTGACGCGATCGCTGCGGGCGTGACCCAGTATCTCCAGAAAGAGTCCGGGAAGAAGCAGTACGCGCTGCTCGCAAACCAGATCACGAACGCCGTCTCGCAGTACCGGACCGAAACGGAACTCCGTGAGAGCGAGCGGCGGTACGAACGGACCTTGACGACGTTACACGAGACGACGCGCGATCTGATGCGTGCAAGTACGAAAGACGAGATCTATCGTGCAGCGGTCGAGACCGCGGGTGAGATCCTCGACGTTCCAGTCGCTGCGGCCTACACGTTCGAGCCGACAGACGGAGTACTTGAGCACGCCGCATCGACACAGGAATCACGGAACGTCGCCGAGCCGAAGCCACAGTTCGAGCACGGTTCGGGCCGTATCTGGGACGTCTTTTCCGACGGCGAGAGCGCCTATTACGAGGACGTCACTCGAGAGTCGACTCTCGCAAAGACGGAGAGTCGAAGCGAACTGCTCGTTCCACTGGGAACCCACGGGGTGTTGATCGCGGGGGCGAACGAGGTCGACGGCATCGACGAGCCGATGACTGAATTGCTGCACATTCTGGCGGCGAACACGGAAGCGGCGCTCGATCGAGCGGAGCGCGAGCAGTTACTGCGGGAGAACGATCGAACGCTCACCCGACAAAACGAGGAGTTGACGCGGCTCAATCACACGAACGAGATCGTTCGGGAGATCAATCATGGCGTCACACAGGCATCCACGCGTGACGAAATCGAGACGCGCGTGTGTGAGCGGCTGGCCGATACCGAGCGCTACTGTTTCGCCTGGATCGCCTCGAGCGATACTCGCCCGCCGGAACCGAGTTCGTGGGCCGGTGTCGACGGAGCGTACATCGATCAGATCCGCGAGAGCGGGGCAGCGGCCCCCGAACGACAGCTTATCAGCGCGACGCTCGAAGAAGAACGCGTCCAGGTCATCCGAAACGTTCTCGAGGCCGACGGCTGGGATCAGCGTCGAAAAGCGGCGTTGACCTACGGCTACCAGACGATACTCGCGGTTCCGCTGACGGACGACGACCGACGATACGGTGTGTTACTCGTCCACGTGTCGGGAGTCGACTCCATCGGGGAGAGCGAACAGGAGGTGCTCGGTGAACTCGGCGAGACGATCGGCCACGCGATCCGATCGGTCGAACGGACGCGGGCGATACTCACCGACAGTCGGCTCGAACTCGAGCTTGCATGTCACGACTCGCGACTGTTACTGAACCGACTCGCCGAGCGCGCCGAGGGGCAAGTCGCTATCGAGGGTGTCCTCGAGCGAGACGACGAAGTCGTCGTCTTCCTCAGTGCGCCGGTGGACACGGAGTTTGCGACACTCGAGCAGTGGGCGTCAGTCGAGCGGGTTTCGATCGTCTCAGAGGGCGACAGCAGCCTTTTACTCGAGTTAACCGTTTCCTCGTCGCCGTTTTTAGAGATCCTCCGGACGTACGATATCCAGTTGCGGACCGCAACGGCCCAGAACGGGACGGCGATGCTCGTGCTCGAAGTCCCACAGCAGGTCGAAACCCGGTCGGTGGTCGAGACGATCAGAGAACGGTATCCGGAGACAGAGCTAGAAGCACGACGCGAAACGACCAGTGCGCGCTCGACTCGACGACTCGATACGCAACTCGAGGAGGTGCTGACGGACCGACAGTTCGAGGCATTGCAGGCGGCTCACTACAGCGGCTTCTTCGAGTGGCCTCGTGAGAGCACCGGTGAAGAGCTCGCGGCGGTCCTCGATGTCTCCGCACCGACGTACCATTATCACTTGCGAGCGGCCGAACGGAAACTCGTTACGCTCGCGTTCGATCGGAACGTCGGGTGAGAGGCGTCGTTCCGCCGGAACACGGCTCCAACGTCTCTACTGTCCGACACCGAGAAGTCACACGGCACATAGAGACACGACCGTCGTTATCGGCAAGGTGCCACGAGTGGACGGTCACAGCTAATGTCGAACGATCGGGCAGCGTCAGCGCCGGCAGCCTCGAGTCGCCTGCCGCAGTCATTCGGGGTTACCAGTCACGTGGCACCGAACCGAGCGGTGATCGTCTAGTGGCCGCAATCGGTGCGTCGATTTCCGAGAGGCACTAATCAATTAGGGTGACGATTCACGACACACTAATTAATTAGAAATCACATTTAACCCCGGTCAGACCTTATGCCTAAATGGCGATCTGCGATAACCTGTCGCCACCCCCCAATCCCCCCACCCCCACTTTTCACAGACGACTGGCCAGTGAGCGGATGGTATCCGAGAGAAAACGGTGCGCGTACCGGCACAGCGAGACGAGGGACGGCCACCAGCTGCGATGATGACGACACCCGTCGTTCAGTTACTGCGGGCCGATCGACTCTTCCCACTCGATCCAGTCCAGTTCCCAGCCTCGGCGGGATTCGGCGCGACGGATCGCGTGTTCGAGATCCTCGCGAGCCGTTCGGTTGCGTTCGATGGTTCCCGACTGTTCGCCCTCGACCAACAATGGGTCGAAGGAGACAGCGTCAAACCGAGTCCGGTCGCCGGTAGCCGACATCGCCTCGAGTCGCTGGTGCTGCGTTCCGCGGGGGAAGACGAGTCGTCCATCAGCCGTCAGCTGCTCGCGTAACGCCCGCGGCGGTTCGACAGTCGCGGCCTCGAGCAGGATACGATCGAATGGGGCGTACTCGGGGAACCCGCGTGCTCCGTCGCGGCGATCGACGAGTACGCCGTCGTAGCCCGCTCGCTCGAGGTTCTGTCTCGCTTCGATGACGAGCGGTCGGGAGATGTCGATGGCGTGGACGTTCGTTTCGCCGACGAGCTCCGCGGCAACGGCAGCCGTGTAGCCGACACCGGCCCCGACGATCAGAACTTCGTCGTCGTCCTCGAGCGCGAGCGCTTGCAACATGCGTGCGACCGTACTCGGCGCGAGGACGCGGGTCCCGAGCACCTCGTGTTCGCGATCCGCGTACGCCAGTCGATCGTCGTCGACGAACTCGTGACGCGGGACGTCACGCATCGCAACGGCGACAGACTCATTCTGGAGAACGTCCTTGACGGCGGACTCGAGGCTGTCGACCATATCCTCCCGCAGTACCGCGAGATCCATACTCGGAGCTATCGCTCCAGTTGTTATCAATGGCGCGCTTGCGCTACTCGGTGAACCCACGGAAGAAACAACAAGCCGACTGTCGTGTCGAGGCGTTACCAGGCCGACCAGGCGCTGCTCTGTTCGTCGTAAGCGTAGACTCGTTTGGTATCCTTCGCGAAGATCGTATCGCCGGGTTCCTCGTAGCGATCACGGCGGTAGCCGGAGGCGTCCTTGCGAACGACGAAGGCGTCGATTTCGAACTCGTCGTCGCCGAACGTCTCGGTCGCGCCGACCTCGAACTCGTAGTCGCCGGGGACGTGGACCGTGATGCTGCGACTGTCGTTTCGCGACCCGTCCTGTGGGTGAACGGTGACGTTGACCGCGACGTTGTCGACTTCGCGGGTCCAGACGGTCTCGATCTCGTCCGCGCTGGCCTCGTCGACGCGTTTCTGCCCGTCGAGTTCGAGACTCGTGACGCGGACCGTCGAGAGCACTTCCTCGGTCTCGAGAATGAACTCGTCGCCGACTTCGATGGTCTCGTCCTCTGGCGTCGTCACGTTCGCCGTGAAGGACTCGCCGTCTTGAGAGACGACGACGTCGAGCGTCACCTCACGCTCGCGTTCGGGCTGGATCTTGTGGACGTGGCTACACTCGCTACAGCGAACCGTGACGGTGCCGCCGCCTTCGGTCGTCGTCAACACCTCGTGGACCGTCTCGAGGTCCGGCGAACAGGACGGACATGGCGTCGGAACGCGGTCCGGAATATCGTTCATAATACCGTCTATACGCTACGTCCGTAAAAGGCGATTGAACCTGCTATCGATACTTGCCGCTCGAGGCAGGTTCTCTGGCCGTCACGAATTGCGTGGCGACGACCGCGCTACTCGGTCTGTGGTAGTTCCACGTCGACACCGTCGGCAGCCACCGTTGGCTCCCGAAGGATGCCGTCGAGGTGGATCGGCGCTTCCGTTTCGCCGCCGATCCCGGCGTTGTCGCCGATCGCGATGTGGACGGTGCCGGCGGCTTTTTCGTCTAAGAGTACAGAGCCGACGAGTTCAGTGACGGCGACGTTGGTCCCGATACCGAGTTCCGCGAGGTTGTACGCGGCGTCGCCGACGTCTTCGGCAGCACCCTCGACCGTCTCTCGGATCTCGTCGTCTGAGATGTGTGTGACGAGGCCGTCCTCGACCTCGAACGTGAGCTGGTGGCCGTCCTCGAGCAGCCCGTGGGGTCGCATCGTGCCGTCGACGACGAACGTGCCGTCGGCGCTTTCGGGACTGACAAACACCTCGCCTGCGGGGAGGTTCGACATCTGACCGGGTTCGTGGACGATCCCGGTGTCGGAGAGCCACTCTCGGTCACCGATTTCGAACGAGATGTCGGTGCCGGCAGGTGTCGTCACGTGGATATCGTCGGCGTCTGCGACCTGCTCTATAACGTCTTCGCAGTGGGCCGCGATCGACTCGTAGTCGGCGTCGAGGCCGGTGGTGAAGACCTCCTCGGTGATCCCCGGCAGCGTCGCGACGCGGGCTCCGGCGTCGTTTGCCTCGGTTCGGGCGCGCGTGTGACTCAGGCTCTTGGTCGTCGGTGCGAGAACGACGTCCGCGCCAGCCATCGCTGCTGCGACGGGTGCCGGCGGCTCGCTACCGTGGGTTTCCCCTGGTGGGTAGCGGACGATAACCGCGTCGTCGGTAATTTCGCTGGCGACATCATACAGTGCGGTGCCGATCGGCTCGCGTTTGTCGTCGGTCACGATCGCACAGGACTCGTCGGCCTCGAGGGCCAGACACTGGCGGACTGCCGTCTCGGACGCGTCACGAAGGTCGGACATATCCGTATGTACTCGAGGGGGCCGAAAGCTGTTATCTTTGACCGGCTCGCTGTCGAGTGGCGAACAGGTTCGTCGGGGGTTTCACTGGGAGGACACAACCCGCACGAGACACGGAGGCAGTCAGGTGGCCCTACTACCCGGGCCAACGAACAGGATACCGACACCGAGAAGCAACACGTTCGAAAAGCACAGCAGACGAGACGGAAGACACACGCTGTCAGCATCGAGTGCCGCTCGTCGCACCGGTTCAACGTCTCGAGTCGGTTGAGGACATGCATGCCGCGGTTTGCATCCGTCTTTGTATGTAACCGTCAGCAAGGGCCGCTCTGTTCGAACTGATAACGAGCATCCGTGTAAAACTCGTTTTCGAGTTACAATCGACCGTAAAGCCTCGAAACGGTTATCCCCCTCGGTAGTGGATTGCCGGACATATGATCCAGGTCGCGATCAACGGCTACGGCACGATCGGTAAACGCGTCGCAGACGCCGTCCGACAACAACCAGATATGGAAGTCCTTGGCGTCGCCAAGACGCGGCCGAATTTCGAGGCCGAGACGGCTATCGACAAAGGGTTCCCGCTCTATGCAGCCATCGAAGAGCGCGCCGATCAGTTCGCCGAGGCGGGCCTCGAGATCGCCGGTCCCGTCGAGGATCTCATCGATGAAGCGGATATCGTCGTCGACGCCACACCGTCGGGAATCGGCGCGGAGAACAAGGCACTGTACGAGGAGTACGAGACGCCGGCGCTCTATCAGGGCGGCGAAGACGCTGCTCTCGTCGACACCAGCTTCAACGCGCGCTCGAACTTCGAGGACGCTGTCGATGCGGACCACGTCCGCGTCGTCTCCTGTAACACGACCGGCCTCTCTCGCGTCATCGCCCCGCTGCGCGAAGCGTACGGCGTCGAAAAGGTCCGCGCGACCCTCGTTCGCCGCGGCGGTGACCCCGGACAGACCGGTCGCGGTCCGATCAACGATATCCTGCCGAACCCGGTCACCATTCCGTCCCACCACGGCCCCGACGTCGAGACCATCTTCGACGACCTCGACATCGACACGCTCGGGATGAAAGTGCCCGCGACGCTGATGCACATGCACAGCCTGAACGTCACCTTAGCGGAGGAGGTCGACGCCGACGAGGTCCGTGAGCTGTTCGCCGACGAGTCGCGGCTATTCTTGATCCCCGAACACATGGATATCGACGGCAGCGGCAAGCTCAAAGAGTACGCGATGGACGTCGGTCGCCCGCGCGCAGACATCTGGGAGAACTGCATCTGGGAGGAGTCCATCTCCACTGTCGGCTCGGATCTCTATCTCTTCCAGGGCATCCACCAGGAAAGTGACGTCGTGCCGGAGAACGTCGACGCGATCCGCGCAGTGCTTGGCGAAGCCGACGCCGAAGCAAGTATCGAGACGACGAACGAGGCGCTCGGCATCGGTCTGTAAGCTGGCAGTTCGACTCGCCATCCCTTTCGAGTCCTGTCGTCGCGAACAACTAGTGACGACAGAAAGTTTTTGCCGTGCGGCCCACTACGCATTCGCATGCGCCGAGACGACCGCGACGAACCCTTCGACGACCTGTTTCGAGAGATCGAGCGGATGATGAACGAAATGATGAACGGAGCCGACGGCAACGTCGACTTCAACTCCTCGAGTAACGTCGACAACGGCTTCGGGATGGACACCCACGTCGACATCCACGAGACCGACGACGAAATCCGTGTGATCGCCGACCTACCAGGTGTCGAGAAAGACAACATCGAACTCGAGTGTGACGGCAAGACGCTGACGATCTCCGCCTCGAGCGACCACCGCGAGTACGACGAACGCGTCTCGCTCCCCCAGCGCGTCAACGAACACACGGCGTCCGCGACGTACAACAACGGCATCCTCGAAGTCGTCTTCGATCCCGCAGACCAGTCCTCGGGGATCAGTCTCGAATAAGGCAGTCACGTCGCGGTCGAGGACAGGGCCAGTTTCGGGAACCGACAGTCAAAAATCGCATCGTCTGATCGACGCGAGCGGCACTCGCTGTGAAACGCTGGCTACGCGATGGCTTTTGCACCCGCCCAGCCAACCATCATTCCTCCCAGAACAGCGCTACCGAGCAACAGCGTGGCGTTTACCAGCCCGTTCGAAACGAAGACCGGAATCTCTCCGTTGGAGATGACCACCACCGTGATCCCGATGAGGCCGATAATCCCACCGATCGCGGCCACTGTTGGCGGATCGACCGACGCGTCCGTGGACGACTCGGCTGTCGACTCCGTTGAGGACGCCGTTGTCGCAGTTGAATCCAACGCCGCTTCTGCCGCAGTCGTGGCGTCGGCGTCCGTCTCCGTTTCGGACTCCGGTTCCGGGGGTGATGTCGTCGCGTCGTCGGTTGCCGACTCGGGAACTGTATCGGTTCCCGTCGGGACATCGACGTCGTCCGTCCGCTCGACCGTTTTCGGCTCGTCGCCCGTGTCGGATGTTGGATCGACAGAGAGCGAGAGTTCCGACACCGCAACGTCCGTTGCGGTTGTCGGGCGTTCCGCGATCCAGTTTCGTCCCTCCGTGACGTCGTCGGTAATCAGCCGCTCGATGTCGTCATCGACCTGCTCCATGACGCTGTCGACGGACATCTTCGCGATAACTGACTCTGGATAGACGATTACGAGGGCATCGAGCCCCGCTGCATCCGCCTGCGTCGCCCACTCGGTGATCGACCACAGTTTATCCTCCTCACTGATTGCCCCCTGATCACGTGCATCAGCGTACATTTTGTTAGCCCCGGTGGCCTCGAGCAACTCGATACAGAGACGCATATGTTCTCGAAAGCTCTCGCTGGTTGCGAACCCGTGCCATCGGAGCAAAACAGCATCGAGTTCGTCATCCCACCCGACCGTCCCAGCGTCCGTTCGACGATAGACGTTCTCTTGTACGAGAGTCATATTGACTGTTACCAAACCTATATAAATATATCTACGCCAGGCTATCAAACATAATAACGAGAAAATAGGGGACTGAAAGGCGATATATAATATGAATCTAACTAGATGTAACCTATATCAACGGAAGGTTGATATTCAAGCTGTTTGATACAGAACCATGAACTCTGTACTCGACGGCGAGACGGCAGTTGTCACGGGTGCCGCAAGTGGAATCGGTCGCGCAATCGCACTGACGTTTGCAGACGCAGGCGCAGACGTCGTCGTCGCAGACCTTCGCGAGGAACCACGCCAGGGCGGTGTTCCGACACACGAACGGATCGCCGAGGAGACCGACGCCGAAGCGACGTATGTCGACTGCGACGTCACCGATCCGAGTGCACTCGAGGCAGCGATCGACGCTGCAGACGAGTTCGGTGGCCTCAGCATCATGGTGAACAACGCGGGCGTGTTCGGGCCGATGGGATCGATCACGGAAATTTCCGTCGAGGACTACCGCGACCTGATGGCGATCAACCTCGACAGCGTCTTTATCGGCTCGAAACTCGCCGCCGAGAAACTGATCGAGCAAGGCGACGGTGGGGCAATCGTGAACATCTCGAGTCTCGCCGGGCTGCAGGGATACGGCGAAATCGCCCCGTACTGCACGGCGAAAGCGGGGGTGCGAAATCTCACCTACTCGCTGGCCGACGATCTCGGCCCGCACGGCATTCGGGTTAACGCTATCCACCCCGGCGAAGTCGAGACGGCACTGACGACTGATGACTTCCCGATCGTCGGCACCGAGCAGGAGGAGGCACTCAAACAGATGATCCCGCTCCAGAAACTCGCACAGCCCGAGGACGTCGCCAACGCAGCGCTCTTCCTCGCAAGCGATATGGCCGGTCACATCACGGCAGAGTCACTGCTCGTCGACGGTGGCACGCGCAACACCAGCTGATTTTTCACTGCCTGCGGGTGCGTATCGCTGCTGCCAACCGATCGTAAAAGTTCGGTTCGTACTTCGTTTCATCGTCGATCGTCGGCCGAGCGTTCGTCTCATTGACGACGAGCCGATCATCGGTCTCGAGGAGGTCAACACCGAGAAACGGGATCTCGAGTTCGGCAGCGACCGCCTCTGCGAGGTTGCGTGATCGGTCGGGGAGATCGACGCCGGTCGCCTCTGCGCCGCGGTGGACGTTGTGTTTCCACTGGCCCTCCGCAACCGCGTCAGCGGGGAGTCGGCGCTCGACCGCACCGACGCACTCACCCTCGAGAACCATCACCCGGTAGTCGGTCGCGTCGGGGAGGTACTCCTGGACGAGAAACGACCGGTCGCCGGTCGCGCGGTAGTCGTGAACCAGCGAGAGGTAGTCACAGATCCCCAGAAACGAATCGAGGTCGTGGGCCTTCGCAACGCCGACGCCGCGCGTCGTCGAGTTGGGCTTAACGACGACCGGGGGGTCGAATCGCTCGAAGACGGCGGCCAGGTCGGCTTCCCTGACATCGTTTGAGACGTAGACCGACTTCGGGACTGGCAGGTCGGCTCGACCGAGGCGAGCGAGCACTTCGGCTTTGTTCCGCGAAGTGAGCACGGCCGTGTGGTCGTTGAGCCACGGCACCTCGAGCAAGGCGTCGGCGACCCCACCTTCCATCAGTCGGCCGGGATAGACGTAGCCGACGTCGTACTCGTCCGCCGACCACGGTTCGTCCGCGCCCAACGACACGACACGCTCGCTCGCGGGAACGTGATGGGCCCGTATCCCCTGCTCGGCCAGCGGCTCACGCATCCGCCGGAACGTCTCCTGGTCGTTTGCGACCGCGAGATCGATCATACGCGACCGTCGGGCGGGAGCAGGCAAAAAGGTGCTCGAGACTCGCTACGGGGAGACGACTGCGGAAACCACGCATCGCTCAGCGACGAGGGAACGGAGAGAGGAGTGGTACTCGATTGCTCGCGTCGGGTCGGTGACCGACCCGCAACGCACCGGTCTGCTTATGCGATGAGTTTCTCTTCGCCCTTCTCGACGACGATACGGCACGGCGGCGAGATCTTGTTGTAGGAGCGACGGAGCGCGTCTTTGGCGAACTCGGCGTCGTCGACGTCACACCAGATCGTGAAGATACGCTCGCCAGCGCCGATTCGTGCGGCGGTGCCGACGATCTTCCCGAAGGACTGTCGCATCCCGTCGGAAACACGGTCTGCACCCGCACCCGTTGCCTGCTTGTTCTCTCGGATGACGTGGTGGGGGAACTTCCGGAGGATCATCTTGTAGTTGCCCTCACCGGCGTTTTTCAGCATGTGACGGTTGGCCGAGAGACGCGAGGCCTCGAGGGAGCCGTGTCGAATCTGAACCTCTTCTTCGGTGATGAGGCTGATCTGGACGGGGTAGTCCTCTGGGTCGGCGCTGATGTCGCCCATCTTGTGCTGTGCGATCTTCGAACCCGGGATCCCAGTAATGTATTCGCGGCGCGTGTAGGCCGGCTTACTGATTTCCCGATACATTGAGGCGGGTTTATCGGACATGGTTGTGGTTACTTACGAAAACGCAGGCCTACCGTGCGGATAAAGGCTTCGAAGCACGCGTTAGGAGAACCAGCCGACAGACCGGAAAACACCGGTCGCGTGAACGAACTGGCGGGACGACCTGTGTGACGTAATGGTTTCTCGTGCAGGTGCGTGATTGTGGTCGCTGGGCAGCTGCCCGCTGGGCGGCTATCTCGAGCCGGTGAGACGTCGAACGTGCTCTCGCGGCGACTCGGAAGGACGACATCAACGACGACGAAAACGACAGAACAGCGAGAGAGCCGCTAGATCAGTTCCGCAGAACGTACTCGGCACCCTCCTTCCCGACTAACTCTTGAGTCGAAAGGGAGTTGAGGACGCTCAGGATCGCGATTTTCTTCATCGCCAGGAGTTCGCCGAGTTCGTCGACCGTCGCTCCACCGGTGGCGTCGAGTGAGAGGTAGACGAGTTTTCCCTGCGGGGACTTGATTTCGGTCGGGAGCGTGCTGATCTCGGCGTTGGCATGGGTCTGTTCCATCATTGTACTTCCACCGACAACGAACCCACATATAAATCTATGGTGTAGTGAGTGCATATTGACTAACATATTGGTATGTGATTATATGTATTGTTGTGTGCTCTCATGAATGGCGGGCAGACGTCACGATGTGGTCTACTCGGTGTATGGGGACATCACCGTCCCGAAATCAGAACATTCGGTTCTGCCAGAATCTGGCACTGCTGGACGTGGTTCACGTGTTGACTTGAGTTACAGCGATCGAATCCGTCAACTGTCTTGGGAGGAGATGACAATCTTCGAAGGCGTTTCGCACCGTTCGCGACGCATATAATGTGTATTAACAGAGGGGCTCGAGCGAGTGGTCGACGGCGTCGTCGCGGCGTTCGCACGTATCGAGTTCCGAACTGATCGAAACGGATGATACATCGCTCAAGAGCGCTTAACGGGAGCGTTTCGACGACAGTACCGGCCGAATCGTCGGTTTGGCGGCGTATTTAAGGGTCTCGCACAGCTATAAGAAAGCATGATGAAGAGTTTCCGGATCGGCTCCTTGTTCGGGATTCCGATCAAGTTGGATCTCACGTTCCTGCTGGTGTTGCCCCTGTTCGCCTATCTCATCGGCGCACGGATCGGCCCCGTCGTGGACATCTTGAACATCAGCATGAACGCCGGGATCGACGTCGGCGCACTCACAGCCGAGTGGTGGCTCCCGTACGTCGTCGGCCTCGCGGCGGCAATCGGATTGTTCGTCGGCGTCGTCTTACACGAACTCGGACACTCGCTGACGGCACAGCGGTACGGATTCCCGATCGACTCGATTACGCTCTGGCTGTTCGGCGGCATCGCCGCGCTCTCGGAGATGCCCGAAGACTGGAAACAGGAGTTCAACATCGCCATCGCCGGCCCGATCGTCTCCGTCCTGGTCGGCGTGGGGTCGTACGCCCTCTTCGTGCTCACACCCGTCTCGTTCAACGGTGCCCGATTCGTCCTCGGCTATCTGGCCGTGTTGAACGTTGCACTCGCCATCTTCAACATGATCCCCGCGTTCCCGATGGACGGCGGCCGCATTCTCCGCGCGCTGCTCGCTCGCAGTCAACCGTACGCGAAAGCGACTCAACAGGCCGCAAGCATCGGGAAACTGTTCGCGATCTTCATGGGGCTGTTCGGGCTGCTCTCGCTCAACATCATCCTCATCGGTGTCGCCTTCTTCGTCTACATCGCGGCCTCGAGCGAAGCCCAGCAGGTAACGATGAAAGCGGCCTTTCAGGACGTCACCGTCAACGACATCATGACGCCGACCCGTGACTTACACACCGTCGAACCCGAAACGCCGATTTCAACGCTCATCCAGCGGATGTTTACCGAACGCCACACCGGGTATCCAGTCATCGAGCGCAGCGGATTCGACGACGGTCGACTTGTCGGACTGGTGACTCTGTCGGACGCTCGCGGGATCGATCCGGTCGAGCGCGACGCCTACACGGTCGAAGACGTAATGACGACCGATCTACAGACGATTTCGCCGGATTCGGACGCGATGACGGCGATCGAACGAATGCAAAAACACGGTATCGGTCGCTTGCTCGTCGTCGAGAACGCGGCATACGATGGTGATGGACGTCTGAGCAGCGAACAACCGGCCGACGACGGTGACCTCGTCGGCCTCATTTCGCGGTCGGACGTGATGACTGCGTTCGATATCGTTCAAAAAAGCGGCTCAGTCAGCCCGATCGGCCCGCCACAGGCCGCGGACTGATCCGGCGTGAACCGGCAAGAAGGGCCGTAACGGGCGCTTCGGACGCCGAGACCAACATTCTTAACCGCAGTCGGGGCTGACGCTTCGTCGATGCCACCGGCCATAGAGACCGTCGATCTCGTCAAGGAGTATGGTGATTTGCGTGCCCTGCAGGAACTCTCGTTGACCGTCGAAGAGGGCGAGTTCTTCGGGCTCCTCGGCCCAAACGGCGCGGGCAAGACGACGTTCATCAACACGCTGGTCGGACTGGTCCGCAAGACCGGCGGCGAGGCGCGGGTCTTCGGCTACGACGTCGAGGACGACTACCAGCAGGCCCGCGACGCGATCGGCGTGGCACCACAGGAGTTCAACGTCGATCGGTTCTTCCCGATCCGGGAAGTTCTCGAGCACAAGGCCGGCTATCACGGCATTCCTGCAGACGAAGCCGCCGAGCGTGCCGACGAGGTGCTCAAACGCGTCGGCATCTACGACAAGCGAAACGAACGCTTCGACTGGCTCTCCGGTGGGATGAAACGCCGCCTGCTGCTCGCTCGAGCCCTCGTCACCGACCCGGATCTGTTGATCCTGGACGAACCGACCGCCGGTGTCGACGTCCAACTTCGACACGACCTCTGGGATCTCGTCACCGAACTCAACGAGGAGGGGACGACGATCTTGCTGACGACCCACTACATCGAGGAGGCCGAACGCCTCTGTGATCGCGTCGCGATCATGAACGAAGGGCAGAAGATCACCGTCGCGACCCCGGACGAACTGAAACAGCGCGGAACCGACACGATCGCAGTAGGACTCGAGTCCACGCCGGCCGTCGCACCCGATCTCAAGGCCTACGCACACGAAACGACGGTCGACGGGGATCGCCTCGAGGTGCGCGTCGACGACGGCGGCTCGATCGCACCCCGCCTGCTCAACGACCTCGAGGCGATGGGCTACGAGATTACTGATCTCGAAATCACTCGAACGTCGCTCGAAGAGATCTTCGTCGACCTGACCGAGCGCGACGATCGAACCGTCACCCGATCGTCGGCCGACAGCGCGGACGACGAGCCACCGGCGAGCCGTGAACGCGACCAAGAGCGAGAACAGGAGGGGGTTGCCTGATGCTGTCGGTCGGCTTCCGCGCGCTCTTCCGGCGCGAAATATTGCGGTTCGTCCGTCGGCCCAAAAACACGTTCATGCCGCCGGCGATCACGAACGTGCTTTACTTCGCCGTCTTCGGGGTGATCCTGGGCAACCGGATCGACGAAATCGCTGGCTACCCGTACATCCTCTTTATCGTCCCCGGACTCATCGTGCTGGGAGCGATTTCCAACGCCTTCGAGAACGCCTCGTTCTCGATCTTCCACGGCAGATGGAACGAGTACATCCACGAGACGCTGACCTCGCCGCTGTCGTACGTCGAGATGGTCGTCGCCTACGTCGGTGCCAGCGCCGTTCGCGGCCTCGTCGTCGGCGCCATCATCGCCGCCGTCGGCCGGCTGTTCGTCCCGATCGGGTTCGAACACGGCGTCTATCTCATTACGACGATGGTCGTCGTGACGTCGCTGTTCGCCGGCCTCGGTATCATCGGTGGGCTCGTCGCTCGAGACTTCGACGACCTGACCGTGATGAACCAATTCATCCTCCGACCGCTGGTGTTCTTCGGCGCGGTCTTCTACTCGCTCGAGACGTTCGAGCAGGCCTGGCAGGTAAACCTCTCGCTGCTGAATCCGATGGTCTACATGGTCGACAGCGTCCGGTACGGCCTGTTGGGCCACTCGGATTTGATCGGCGTTGGCATCTTGCCCAGCCCGTACACTGATCTCGCGCCGCTGTTCTCGCTTGCGGTGCTCACGGCGGGGACGTTTCTCGTCTTGGCAATCGACGTCTACCTGTTCAAGACCGGCTACGGGCTGACGGACTGAACAGCGACGTTCGACCGAAGTGTTCGATAGCTGTGACGGTGATTTTACAACGGTGTCGTCTTTGATTTTGGTCCGGCACTATATTATCTACGGGCGATAACGTTCCGTCACGATGAACGAACACTGTTAATACTGCGGCGCGGCGCTCGCGCCCGATTCACAGTTCTGCAGCGAGTGTGGCGAGGCAGTAGCCGAGTCTGACGAGTGGGGAAGCGGGGGCATGGACGCGAGCGAGCGTCCGGCCCAACAGCCCATACGACACATCAAATGGATACGACGTTCGCCGCAATCACACACGTTCTGGGACGATTGACGTGGATCGTCGGCCCGCTGATCGTCCTCCTCGTGACCGAGGACGAGTTCGTCGAGGAGAACGCGAGAAATGCGTTGAACTGGCAGCTCATGTTCACGATCTACAGAAAAAGCAGGCCGAGTGCCTCGGGGCTTGACCCCGAGGGTGAAGGCCGTAGTCTCGATTATACGTGTTCCGTGCACTCGATATACCGTTCAATCGTTTCACTCGAAACCGTTCCTGCCGTTCCAACGTAGTACGACTCCTCCCAGAACTCACCGCCCCACAAGTAGTTCTCCAAGAACGATTCGTGCTGCTCCCACATCTCCCGTGCTGTGATGCTCTTGACTGTCCGTACAATCTCACTCGGCGCGTGTTTCGGATGTGCGGATAGGAACAAGTGTACGTGGTCGGGCGATATGTGTAACGATTGTAGGTCATAGCCGTACTCGTTACACACCCCGTGGAAACACTCATCCAACGAATCCTCAGTTGGCTCCAGTATCGCGTGGCGGTATTTTGGACATCAAACAAGGTGGTAGTTAACATTATGCACTATGTGGTTCGACCGCTTCTCCCCCATACTTGTCACACCACACCGACACACTTAGGTATATACAAAGGATATACACAAGTATGGCGAATCGCTTTGAAATCGACGGCGAAGAAGTCCTCGACGGTGAGGTTAAACCGTTCGGGAACAGCGCCCACGTCACTGTCCCCAAACGCTGGCGAGGCGCAGACGTGAAAATCGTTCGAACCTCAGAACCCACCGAGGGGGCCGAAGAATGAGTGGTGAAACGAACGGTTCTGCACGAACCGCATCACTCGTTCGAACACTCTGCGACGCAGAAGAGCGTGAGGTGGTGTTCCGATTCGATGGCCAGATGACCGCCCCTACGTCGAAATACAATGGGTCATCCTATCGCAGCGATACGCTACCCAAGGCAACGCTAAACGCGACCATCTGGAATGCCAGTATCGAAGACGCAGGCGAGACGCTCATGTGCTTCGCCAAAATCGATATGAAGGAACTTGACCGTGTAGGAATTGACCCTTCGGTTGTGTACACTGAACCAGTTGACGGGACGCCCGAATACTGTGTAGTTGATGTTAACGCCTCACGACAATGGTGGTTAGATGAGTTCTCTGAACTCACCAGAGAGGAAGCAGAACAGGCAATCGAAGAAGGTCGTGAGGAAGACGTGCTTCCGCCGTGGGATGGCCTCCCCACCGTCACGGTAAACGTCGAACGAACTGAAGAGTGTCTTGAAAGGTCGTATAACACGGGATTCCATATTCAGTATGACCCTCCGACGCACGAAATTGGGGAAATAATCGACGTTCGAATAAAATGACTGGAGCATCTCTCGTGAAGACACTGGACTTCCAACTCAACATCCAAAGTGACAACGAGAGTCTGCTCAAAGACGCCACCCTCGAAGCTCGCTGGGTATACAACGAAACCATCCGCCTCGCCAAAGAAGGCGTGGACTGGAACGATATTTCTCCTTGCCTCGAAGGCGAAGCCAACCTTATCAAGAACACGACGCAACGCATCGTCGCTAAGGCCCTCGAAGCGATGGAGAATTACTACGAGTACGACGACTACAACATCCCCAGCCACACCAAAGACGGCGCGTACCCACTTCGAACAAACTACGAGGAAGGGTACAACCTCTCGCTCACCGATGATGACGAGGTGGCGTTTCGTATCAGCGCGAAACCCTACAATCACGTTAAAGGCGTTCTCAGAGGGAATGACGCTCACCTCGACTTGCTCAAGAACGCGCTCACGAGCGACGAGTGGAAAGTCACGACCAGCGAAGCCCTGTGGCGCGATGGAGAACCTGAACTCCACGTCAACATTCGCAACACCGAACGTACTGTCCGAGACAAGCAGGACTCTCGGACGGTCATCGGTGTGGATGTGAACGAGGACAACGTAGCCCTCACTGCAGTCTCAGCGGATGGTGTTGAGGACACATTGATCATCGACTTCCCCGAAATCAAGTTCGAGCGCCACCGTTATTTCACGATGCGGAAGCGCGTTCAGAACGCGGGAAAAGACAGCATCCATGATGCACTGGAAGGACGTGAGGAACGGTTTGTCCGCGACCGACTCCACAAAGTGTCTCGGCATATTGTGGAGTGGAGCCAGCAGTTTGAGAGGCCGTGCATCGTCTTTGAAGACCTCAAAGAGATGCGCGACAGTATTGATTATGGTACTCGGATGAACCGACGCTTGCACCACTTGCCCTTCCGCGCCCTTCAGTTCTATACGTCGTACAAGGCTGCGTTCGAGGGGATTCCTTCGGATTCGATTGACCCGTACAAGACGAGTCAGCGGTGTCCGATGTGCGGGCACGCTGAACGGGCGAACCGCAAGAAAAAGCGGTTCAAGTGCAAATCCTGTGGTCATCAAGACCACAGTGACCGTGGTGCAAGCATGAACATCGCCGTGAAAGGCGTCGAGAAGTATATGAGTTGGAATGTGCCTGCTCTCAACAGCCTTCCCGTTGTTCGGAAGGTGCGACCGCAGGCATCGGGGTTCGTGGACAGCCCGACCGTGACCCACCCGACCGTTCGAGGCCACCCAGCCGATGATCAGTTGGGAGTGTCCGATTAAACCACGGGAAGAAGCCTCGGGGCTTGACCCCGAGGCGGTTCACATGATATTCTCGTTCGCGCTTACGTTCGTCCTCATCGGACTCGTGTTTCTGTTCCTCGTCCCGATCGTCGACCTGATCGTCTGTGTCCTCGCAGCGGTCAAAGCCAATGACGGGGAGGCATGGAAATATCCAGCCACGCCCGACCTCGTCTAACGACGACCGATCACTTCAACTCGAGTTGAAGACACCGTCGACGACGATCACTGCTCGTACTCCGCGACTTTGACCAGCTGTTTGCCGATGTTTTCACCCTTGAACAGCCCCAGGAACGCGTCAGGGGCGTTTTCGAACCCCTCAACGACGTTTTCGCGGTACTCGAGGTCGCCATCACGGATGAACCTCGAGAGACGATGGAGGGCCTCGCCCCAGCGTCCCTCGTAGTCGCTGACGAGGAATCCTTCGACGCGGGCGCGACTCTCGATGAGTTTGCCGAGCTTTCGCGGTCCGGTGGGGACGTCGGTTTCGTTGTAGAGGGCGATCTGCCCGCAGACGGCGACGCGAGCGCGGACGTTCAGCCGGGGCCAGACCGCGTCCGTGATGGGGCCGCCGACGTTGTCGAAGTAGACGTCGATCCCGTCCAGACAGGCGTCGTCGACCGCACTCGAGAGGTCGTCAGTCGCGTTGTAGTTGATCGCGGCGTCGAAGCCGAGATCGTCGGTGAGCCACTCGACTTTCGCCTCGCTGCCGGCGGTGCCGACCACGCGCGCACCATTGAGTTGTGCGAGTTGACCGGCGACAGAGCCGACGGCACCGGCTGCAGCGGAGACGACGACCGTGTCGCCGGGCGTCGGCTCGGCGACGTCGAGCAGTCCGAAATAGGCTGTGACGCCGGGCATACCGAGGACCCCGAGGGCCGTCGAGATGGGACCGTGCTCGGGGTTTACGTGGCGGAGTTCGGACGCGTCAGCAACGGCGTGTTCCGCCCACAGGAGGTCTCCCGTGACGATATCGCCAGCCGAGAACGCCGCGGCGTTGGACGCTATGACTTCGCCAACGACGCCGGCTCGCATCGGCTCGCCGACGTCCCACGGTTCCGCGTACGACTCCGCATCGCGCATCCGCCCGCGCATGTAGGGATCGACTGACTGATACAGCGTGCGGACGAGTACCTCGTTTGGCCCGGGTTCGGGGCGGTCGACGCTAACGAGGTCGAAATTGTCCCGCGTCGGTTCGCCGACTGGACGGCTCGCGAGCCGCCACTGTCTGGTCATTGCCATACGCACGCATAGCCCGTCGGGACCGTGAAGATTCGGCTTCCGGAACCGGACGGCTTGGGTCCGGCGTCCGCGCCGACCGGCGACTCGAGCCACACCGAGGCACGTGCACAAAGAGCAACCGTTTTGATGACCATCCGCCATGTCGTTGGTATGGGCACAGATACCGACGTACTGGACGCGTTGCTCGCAGGAAACGAGCGCCACGTAACCGAGTTGCCGGACGACTACTTCGCCGCGGTGCAGGAGGGCCAACAGCCAGATGTCGTCTCCGTCTGCTGTTCCGACTCTCGTGTCCCACAGGAGCGCATGTGGGGCGTCGACGAACCGGGGACGGTCTTTACCCCGAGCAACATCGGCAACCAGGTCTGGGACGACGACGACGGTGAGTTGATCGTCGACGGCGGGCTCCTGTACCCCATCGCCCACGCCGGCACCGATGTCGCGGCCGTCGTCGGCCACACCGGCTGTGGGGCCGTCACCGCCGCCTACGGAGCCGCGACCGACGGCGATCTCCCCGGTCCGCGAGGCGTCGACAAGTGGGTCGACCAGCTCGTGCCGGTCGTCGAAGACGGCCTCGAGAGCGACTTGGTCGACGCCGAGGCTGACGAGGAGATGGTGATCAACCAGCTCGTCGAGTACAACGTCACCCGGCAGACGCAGTTCCTTCGCGACGCCGACGAGGTCCCTGACGACGTCGACGTCTACGGCTTCGTCTACGACTTCCAGGGAATCTACGGCGACGATCCGGGCCGAACGTATCTGGTCGATGTCAACGGCGAGACGGACCCCGAGGCGATCGAAGCAGCGGTCCCCGATGAGTACGAGGGAGCGGTCAAGAGCCTGCTCCACTGAGACGGATTCCGATCCGTCAGTTTCGGTGTACCCGCGACTGTCCTGAGAAGGTACCGGGAACTCGAGATCAGAGACCGCCTAACGACCTGCCGTAGCACGGTTTCGAGCTCCGCACGGCAGTGCGATTGTGTCGGCGAGCCGCCGTGTCGGTAGCGTTTTGGCGCTCGCGGCGAAACGGTTAGCTATGCGAGCGTTCTTCGAGTCCGATACGGGATTTTACTACGTCATCGGACTCTTTACGATTGTGGTGTTTCTCGTGGGATTGGCAGCGCTTGCGGTGATCAACCCGAGCGGTATCGGGGCGGTCGAACTGGGTGGTCTCGTTGTTGGATTCTTGATCTTTATGCTCGTCTACTTCGTCTCGATTTCGGTCCACCGCCTCGAGGAGCGGGACGGTCCCGACTGATGGTGAAATCGGCGATATTGCCCCGAATACGCCAGTAGCACCCGATATCGGCATTTGAGGTGAGTCGCAGGGTTTATGAGTATACGCCCACTCTCTTTAGAAGCAATGGCGAAAGGAACCGTTGATTTCTTCAACGACACTGGCGGCTACGGATTCATCGAGACTGAGGACGCGGACGACGACGTGTTCTTCCACATGGAAGACATCGGCGGCCCGGACCTTGAGGAAGGACAGGAGCTTGAGTTCGATATCGAGCAGGCCCCCAAAGGCCCGCGCGCGACGAACGTCGAGCGCCTGTAAGGCGAATTCGCGGTAGTATCGGCACTTGATTGCAGTATTTTACACCGGTGAGTGACAGCGCTCGTCTCGCTCGAGGCCATTGAACGTTTAGTGGCTCCGCCGCCAATGTACGGGTATGGCAACACCAACGTCTACACCCGAACCCGAGCCAGTGATCCGTCGCAGCGACGACATCGAGTACGAATCCGTCAGCGCTGCCGACGGCCTCGAGAAAGGCGTCCTGATCGACGAAAGCGACGGCGCGCCGACGTTCGCGATCCGCCGGTTCGTCCTCGAGGCCGGCGCGGCGGTACCCGAACACACGAACGAGGTCGAACACGAGCAGTACGTCCTCGAGGGTGAGTATACGGTCGGCATCGGTGACGAGGAGTATACGGTCGAGGCGGGCGACTCGCTTCTGATCCCCGCCGGAACCGTTCACTGGTACCGCAACGAGAACGACCAAAACGGCGCGTTCCTCTGTGCCGTTCCCAACGGCGACGACGAGATCGAATTGCTCGAGTAACGACGTTCTTGGCACGGTTCGCCGGCGCTCGCCCGCCTCGAACCACAACTACTAAACGTCTTTTAGGCACACCTAAATGCAATGGGAGAAGCGAAGTCGATGGGTGAACACGCGTCTACCCGACAACGAGACGGATGGGTGACGGGGACGCTCGTCCTGTTTTGTCTGGCGAGTACGGTCGTCACTGTCGTCGCCGGACTCGTGCAGGTGAGTTTCGGGGAGTACTCGATGACGTTCAGCGAGGCTTGGACGGCCGTGTTCAATCCCGCAGTGATCTTCAATCTCGATGCGTGGTCGGCGTTTCTGTTCGGCACCGATCTGCCGAAGATGGATACCGGGAGTATCGTCGTCTGGACGTTGCGGCTGCCGCGGGTGTTCGTCGGGATCATCGCCGGTGCGACGCTTGCGGTCTCCGGTGCGATCTTTCAGGCCGTGACGCGCAACGAACTGGCGAGTCCGTTCGTTCTGGGGGTGAGTTCCGGCGCTGGCTTCGCCGTTCTAGCAACGCTCGTCGTCTTCAGCGGTCTCGCGCCGTTTCTGCCACTGATCGCGGCACTGGGCGGGACGCTCGCGTTCGTGATCGTCTACACGATAGCCTGGAAAGGCGGAACGAGCCCGGTTCGCCTCGTACTCGCGGGTGTGATCGTCAACATGGTCTTCCAGTCGCTCCAGCAGGGCCTGTTTTTCTTCGCGGACGATCTGGGCGTCGTCCAGACGGCGATCGCCTGGCTCACGGGTTCGCTGACGGGAACTGGCTGGGACGAAGTCCGGATCGCCATCCTACCGGCGATCGTCGCACTCGCGATCGCACTTGCCGGTTCGAGACAGTTGAACGTCCTCATGCTCGGCGAGCAGACCGCCCGATCGCTCGGAATGCGGGTCGAGCGGGTTCGCTTTTCGCTCTCCGCCGTCGCGATTCTGGCCGCGAGCGTCGCGATCGCCGTCGCGGGGGTCGTGAGCTTCTTTGGCCTCGTCGTTCCCCACATCGTTCGGAACACGGTCGGCGGGGATTACCGGCGGCTGATGGTCGGCTGTCTGTTCGCCGGCCCGGCCTTGCTGGTCACTGCTGATGTCGGCGCGCGACTCGCACTGGACGGCGTCCAGATGCCCGTCGGCGTCGTCACTGGCCTGATCGGCGGCCCGTACTTCCTGTATCTGATGCGCAAACAGCAATCGATGGGTGAACTCTAATGGCACGCACACAGCACGATACGGATCGAAACCGCGAACGCATCACCGACGAGGATGGCGTCGCCGTCGAAAGCGCCCTCGTCGGCGACGACCTCGAACTCAGCTATCCGACGAGCGAGGAAACGATCGTCGACTGTGCTCGCCTCGACGTTCCCGAGGGTGCGGTCACCGCGCTCGTCGGCCCGAACGGCAGCGGCAAGAGTACCCTCCTGAAGGCGCTCTCGAACCACCTTGAGCCCGAAGCAGGAACGGTGCGAATCCACGGCGAGGACCTCGAGTCGTTCAGCCGGAAGGAATTGGCGCGCGAACTGGGCGTCCTCTCGCAGGAAAACGACTCGCTCGGCTCAATCACCGTCGAGGACCTCGTTTATCACGGCCGCTATCCCCACCGTGGCTTTTTTGACGGTATCGGCGACGACGACCGTGAGGCGGTCGAACGCGCCATCGAGTTGGCGGGAATCGACGCGATCCGCGACACGGAACTCGGACAACTCAGCGGCGGCCAGAAACAACTCGCCTGGATCGCGATGGTGTTAGCACAGGAGACGGACGTACTGTTGCTCGACGAGCCGACGACATTTCTCGACGTCCACCACCAGTTTCGCGTCCTCGAGACGATTCGCCAACTTAACGAGCAGAAAGGCGTCACGGTGGCCGTCATCCTCCACGACATCTCGCAGGCAGCCCGCTTTGCGGACTACCTGATCGCGATGTGCGACGGCGAACTGTACGACTGGGGGCCACCCGAGGAGGTGGTGACCGAGGCACTGCTCGCGGACGTCTTCGGCGTCGAGGCCACCGTCAGATACGAACCCGAGTTGCAGGTCCTGCCCAAGCGAGCGCTCCCGGATAGCAACTGAAACGCTGGCATTTCGGAATGTTTTTGTTCATTTAGGTAAACCTAAATATCGACAGGGACCGACGCGACGGGGGCAAAAACGACCGCATCGTCGATGGTGGTGTTTCGTATCAGGTGAAAACCATCGATCACTTCCAACTCGAGTGGGGTGCACAGGGACTCTACCCCGAGTATTCAGTGGCGAAGCGCTGTTCGATCGCCAGCGAGTCGCCAATGTCGTCCTCGGTGACGGCTGAGATGGGCTCCTCGACGATGTACTTCGGAACACTTTTATTATTTTAGGTCGGCCTAAAAGTTGATGAACGACCAACGGTGCTGGACGAGACGGAACGTCCTTCGAATGGGTGGGGTGGCCGCCGTCGGTAGTGCGATGGCCGGCTGTCTCGACGATGGCGGGAGTGGCAACGGTGGTACATCGGACGACGACGCCGGAACGATTTCGATGCCACCGGTCGGCGACGTCGAGTTCGACAGCGTGCCGGAGACGTGGGTGGCCAACAACGGAAGTTGGGCCGATATGGGGATCGCGCTGGGCCAGCAGCCGCCGGAAGCCGTCTGGATGCCCTCGCGGTACCACACCCACTACTACGACGACATTCCCGACGTCAGTGTCGATATCGACGAGGTCGACGCCCTGTACGAGAACAGCGACGGGGTCGATAAGGAGAAGTTCTACGAGTATCAGGCCGATGTCCACGTCATCGATCCCAACTTCCTGCAGAACCGATTCGAAGGCTGGGACGAAGACGACATCGAGGACGTCGAACAGCTTGCCCCCTTCTTCGGCAACAGCATCTTCTCGCGGGGCTACCCGTGGCACGAAGACTACGAGTACCTCACGCTATACGAGGCCTTCGAGAAGCTCTCGCAAGTGTTCCAGGAGGAAGACCGCTACGAGGCGTTCGAGACCCTCCATGATGAGTTCCAGTCGACGCTCGAGGACGTCGTGCCCGCCGAGGGCGAGCGACCGTCGGTCACTATCCTGTGGCCCAACGGCGACGGGACGTTCCTCCCGTACCTCATCGACGAGGGGACGAGTTTCAAGCAGTGGCGCGACCTCGGCGTCATCGACGCGCTCGCCGAGACCGATGTCGACGACTTCCACAGCGGCCGCGGGCAAATCGACTACGAGACGCTGCTCGAGATCGACCCCGACGTGATCCTGTGTCGTGGTCAGGAAGCAAAGAGTGCCCAGGAGTTCCAAGAGAGCGTCGTCGCGAACATGAACGCAGACAACGCCGGCAGCCAGCTGACGGCCGTCGAAAACGGCGACGTCTACCGCGGCGGCCCGCTCTATCAGGGTCCGATCACGAACCTCGTCGTCACCCAGCGCGCGGCCGAGCAGGTCTACGGCGTCGACGAGCAACTGTACGATCCACAAGACGTCAGCGATATCGTCAACGGATCGTTCTAGACGATCCGGTCTCTCACTGCTTCTGACTCGAGTGCGCTCGCGGTCGTTTCGAGTACGTTCTTCTATCGTCATGGCCGTTTTTTCGCACTCCGAACGAACTCTAATAGTCGCTCGCTGCCGACGGCCCGTCGCCGAGCAGTCGCCCGGCCAAGCGTTATGCCGACCCGTCTTGACCGTCCGATATGGGCGCGCTACAGGATACCGAGGCAACCCGACGCTGGTTCAATCTCCTCGCACCGGGCTACGACGCCGTCGTGCCGTCGCTGTTCTGGCCGGAGTCGCTCCAGCAGGCGGCGATCGATCGACTCGAGCTCGCGTCGGCAGACCGCGTGCTCGATATCGGCTGCGGGACCGGCGAGACGATCGACCACCTCCGTTCGGAGATTGCGGCGGTTCACGGGCTCGATCTGAGCCGGCCACAGCTCGAGACCGCCGCGGACAAAGCACACCTCGAGGATGCCAGGTTCGTTTGCGGGGATGCCTGTGCGCTCCCGTACGCGGACGAGACGTTCGACTGTGTGGTCTCGATCGGTTCGATCCTCTACTGGTCCGACCCTGTCGAGGCGCTCCGAGAGGCCCACCGGGTTACGAAACCGGGCGGCGAGCTACTGCTGCTCGGTTTCAATCGCCGATCGCCGTCGTGGTGGAACCCGGTCCAAAACGCGCAGGACGGCATCGCCGAGGCGCTGTTTTTCCGGTACGACCGCGAAGAGGGCACGACACTCGTTCGATCGGCCGGCTGGACCGACCCCACCCACGAGGTGACTGGGCCCGTCTGGGGGCCCGAACTCGTGCTCGCCACGACGGCACAGAAAGCCGAGTCCGGGAGCCACTGACAGTCATCGCGATCCGCGGCGTTCGACGTTCCGAACCGCTCAAGTACGACGACCGATTATGCCCACCCAGTGTCGAAGCAGGTCCAGCAGGTCGAAACGATCTTTTGTCACGAACTCGGCGACGACTACCTGATCGTGGTCGAACGTGACGGACAGCGACTGTTCCGGGCGAAACTCGGGCTGTCGGAAACGTCGGCTGGTCCCCGGCCCGCGAAGTTCCGGCTCAAAGACGGCTCGAGCGAAGAACCACGCCAGCCCGACGAGTTTATCGAACTCGCCCGTCGAGCCAAACGGATCCGCATCTCCGAACAGACCTCACGGCAGGCGCGCGAGGAACTCATGGAGATGCTCAGCGGGTATCAACTCGAGGACAAGGCCAAGGCCGTTCGGACCTGTCGGTACTGTGCCTCCGCGGGTCGGTACTCGCCGATTACCACCGAAACGGCCGTCAAAGACGACAACGACTGGATCTGTCAGGATTGCGCGCGACAGGAACTCGAGCGCCAGCTATCTTTTTCGGGCGGCGGCGCGGTCACCGGCGCGGCCAAAGACCGCCTCGAGGAACTCATGCTCGAGGTGCAGGATTTAGAGCGGATCGTCAACCTACTCAAGGGACGGCTCGATCCCGATCTGACGAAGTTCGATACGATTTCGGCGACGACCGACGAGGTCGACCCCGTTCGGGTCGATTCGCTGAACCTGCATCCCGGCTTGCAGGGGCTGCTCGAGGACCGCTTCGAAACGCTGTTACCGGTCCAGAGTCTCGCGGTCGAGAACGGGCTTTTTGATGGAGACGATCAGCTCGTGGTGTCGGCGACGGCGACCGGGAAGACCCTCGTTGGCGAGATGGCCGGCATTAATCGTGTGCTGAACGGCAAGGGGACGATGCTCTTTCTCGTCCCGCTCGTTGCGCTGGCTAACCAGAAGTACGAGGATTTCCAGGACGAGTACGGCCACCTCGTCGACGTCTCCATTCGAGTGGGCGCGAGTCGAATCAGTGACAACGGCAACCAGTTCAATCCCAACGCCGACGTCATCGTCGGCACCTACGAAGGGATCGACCACGCCCTCCGGACGGGCAAAGACATGGGCGACATCGGGACCGTCGTCATCGACGAAGTCCACACGCTCAAAGAAGACGAGCGCGGCCACCGACTCGACGGGCTCATCTCGCGGCTCAAATACACCTGCGAGCAACGTGCGAAGCGCCGCGACGACTACAGCGGCGCACAGTGGGTCTACCTCTCGGCGACCGTCGGCAACCCCGAACAGCTCGGCGCAGCCCTCGAGTCGACGCTCATCGAGTTCGAGGAACGCCCAGTGCCGATCGAACGCCACGTCACGTTCGCAGACGGCCAGGAGAAGGTCCGCATCGAGAACAAACTCGTCAAACGCGAGTTCGATACCGAGTCCTCGAAGGGCTATCGCGGGCAGACGATCATCTTCACCAACTCGAGACGGCGGTGTCACGAGATCAGCCGGAAACTCGAGTACTCCGCCGCGCCGTATCACGCCGGCCTCGACTACAAGCGCCGCAAGGAGGTCGAACGCAAGTTCGGCGAACAGGAACTCTCCGCCGTCGTGACGACTGCTGCCCTCGCCGCAGGGGTCGACTTCCCGGCCTCGCAGGTGATCTTCGACTCGCTGGCGATGGGAATCGAGTGGCTCTCCGTCCAAGAGTTCCACCAGATGCTCGGGCGCGCGGGCCGGCCAGACTACCACGACAAGGGGACAGTGTACGTCCTCGTCGAACCAGACTGCGCCTACCACAACTCCATGGAGATGAGCGAGGACGAGGTCGCGTTCAAACTCCTGAAAGGCGACATGGAGTCGGTGATGACCCACTACGACGAAGCCGCCGCCATCGAGGAAACGCTCGCAAACATCACCGTCGGCGGGAAAGCCGCAAAGGGGCTCAACGACCGCATGCTCGGCGATGTCCCGACGAAACACGCCATCGGGAAACTCCTCCAGTACGACTTCATCGACGGCTTCGAACCCACGCCGCTGGGTCGCGTCGTGACCGAACACTTCTTAGAACCCAGCGAAGCGTTCACCCTCGTCGACGGCATCCGAAAAGACGCCCACCCCTACGAACTCGTCGCCGACATCGAACTCCGCGACGCGGATCTGTAAGCCGCTCGAGAGTCGACCACTGTACCCGTTCTCTGCTTTGACGCTATCGGACGCTATGGGACGAACGCAACGCCGAACAGCGAGAGCACGAGCACGATGATCGAGCCGGGCACGCCACCGAGGGCGACGATGCCGAGGACGATCGGTGTCACGGCAACGGAGAGCCCGAAAACAGCCTGTGCGAGGAACAACAACACCAGTCCGACGACCGCGTTGATAATGAAGGGGCTGGCCGCACGGATGAGGGCGGCCCCGACGAGGACGCCCACGAGGGCGAGGATCAATAGCAGGATCTCGATGCCAGTCATGAAATTAGTTATAATACGTCCATCGGGAAAAACGCTCGGCTCATAACGAAAGCCTTTAACTAATACACCTGCAAGTCGTAGATGCAGCACGGGATCGTGGGTTAGCTTGGTATACTTCGGGCCTTGGGTGCCCGTGACCCCGGTTCAAATCCGGGCGATCCCATACTTCTGTTGTGATCAACGTCATGACCAGTGACAATTCGAGCAGCACTGGTTTTGGAGTCGATAAACGGACCGTCCAGAGCGCGGGGTCTCAAGTCAGTTGGCTCGAGTCGTTTGCTTCGAAACAGAGACTGAAGTCGGAGTGAGGTTCGAGCGCGAAACGTCAGTTGTCGCTGTCCGAGTTGCTAACAAACTGTTTCACTACTTTCAACATGGATTGTAGCGGTGTTACATGCTTCGCCGTTAATAACACCCGAAACGATTACGGCGTCGTTCTTGTTCCGCACTTTCAGATCGCGGGTAACAGTCCCAGTCGTGTCCGACAATTCCGCCTTCGCCTCATCTTCGAAGTTGTCGACTTCGGCGGCGATTGCGATTTCGTTTTCACCGATTGGACCATTCAATTTGTACTCGAATACAACCCTCACTTCGTCGTCTTCGCCACCTGTGTTATCTTCATACTCATGAACGTCCACTACCAAGCTCTCGAACACCACTTCCTCGTCTGAGTTCTCATCCGAATCGTCTCCCACTACGTCACCGGAGTCATCTCCCGACTCGCCACTCGAGCCACCATCCGTTTCGTCGTCGACACGAACGACTGACCCTGCGAGGCGGTCGTCGTCGCTGCTGACGGCCGCCGAGTACGATCGTTTATCCTCCCGGTCTTCGCCCTCGAGGCCGTCGTCGGCGTCCCACACCAGTCCGATCGTCTTGGACTCGCCGCTGTCTAACTCGAGTTCCGTGTCGGCAACGATGTCAGAAGCGCCCGTCCCTCGGTTTCTGATCTCGAGTTCGATCGGCTGCTCGTCCGTGTCAGTACCCTCGTTCGTGACGGTCACGTCGAACGTGACCGACTCGTCCGGCGATACCTCGTTGTCGTACCCGTCGAGCGTCAACTCGAACCCGGGGAAATCCGGTTCGTAGGAGCTGACCAGTTCCGACTGCGCGCCGTGGTCGACGACCACGGTGATCGAGTCGCTCTCGACGATATCCGTACAACTGTCTCCGTAGCCCGTGATCTCGAGGCTGTCGCCGACCTCGAGTTCGTCATCGCCGTCCCACGTCCCGCAGGCGTCGTCGCCGTCGATCCGGACGTCGATGGCTGACGCTTCGACGCTCGAGGTGCCGATGAGCGACGTGACGACCACCGACACGTCATCGTCCGTCTGATTGTAGCCCACGTCCACGTCTGGCGTCGTCTGGACGAAGCCACCCTGATTGAGAACGACGGTGCCCACGAGCGCCATCGTCATAACGGAGATGCCAACGAGTAACACGATACCGATGACCGGCGAAACGGCAGTATCATCCTTGAGAAATGCTACAGAGCCCATTCGTGGTTGGGCTACGAAACTACGGTTTCTTAAAGCGTATCGACGGTTCGTCGGGGGCTCGAACCACGCACGCAGTTCTACTGGTTCCTGTAGACCGCCAAGAGTGACTTGATTCCCTTCTGTGCGCCGTTGAACCCGTCGACCACCGGTCGTTGGCAGTGGTGAATCGCCTCGAATGCGTCGGATCGACAGAGATTGCCGTCAAGTTGGCGTCATTCGAGTGGACATCGCGAGCCGTCTCACCAGAAATGACCGTCACGGTTACCGTACATTCACCAGCGAATACCAAAATAGATTGGCCGTACATACATAACCGCTGGTGACGAAATCCGTCCGTGGCCACGTAAACAGGAATACAGGTGACGGTGTGTGCGTCTTCGACGGCCCAGGAGATGACGTTTGAACGGACGGTTCGATGTGGCCCGAAACCGATCCGTTCGGCTTTGCTGACCGACTGTACGGGAGCTCCAAAACCGAAACGCTACGGGACACTCCTGCGATCAGTTTCAGCCCGCTTTGCAACCATTTATAGCCGATGGCGAACCTAGGACAGTGCAATGGCGCAAGCGGGAAATTCTGAACTCGTCGACTCGTTCGAGCAGTTCTTCCGCAACTACTACGACAATGATATCAAGCAGCTTGCGCAGCGATACCCCAACGAGCAGCGGTCGCTCCGGGTCGACTGGCAGGATCTCTATCGGTTCGACCCCGATCTCGCTGACGACTTTCTGAACCAACCCGAACAACTCCAGCGCTACGCCGAGGAGGCACTACGACTGTACGACCTACCGATCGACGTCAGCCTCGGCCAGGCGCACGTCCGGATTTACAATCTCCCCGAGACGGAGTCGCCCGAAATCCGTGATATTCGCGCCCGGGATATGAACTCCCTCGTGCAGGTCCACGGCATCGTTCGCAAAGCGACCGACGTCCGCCCAAAAATCGAAGAGGCGGCCTTCGAGTGCCAACTCTGTGGCACCCTGAATCGGATTCCACAGTCCAGCGGCGATTTTCAGGAACCTCACGAGTGTCAGGGCTGTGAACGACAGGGGCCGTTCAAGGTCAACTTCGACCAATCGGAGTTCGTCGACTCCCAAAAGCTCCGGATGCAAGAGAGTCCGGAAGGGCTTCGTGGCGGCGAGACGCCGCAATCGCTCGACGTCCACATCGAAGACGACATCACCGGCGAAGTCACCCCCGGCGACCACGTCTCGGCGACCGGCGTCTTGCGACTCGAGCAACAGGGCAACGACCAGGAGAAATCGCCCGTCTTCGACTTCTACATGGAGGGAATGTCCGTCGACATCGACGAAGAGCAGTTCGAGGACATGGACATCACCGACGAGGACAAAGAGGAGATCGTCCGACTCTCCTCGAGTGAGGATATCTACGAGCAGATGGTCGCCTCCATCGCGCCCTCGATCTACGGCTACGAGCAGGAGAAACTCGCGATGATCTTGCAGCTGTTTTCGGGCGTCACCAAGCAGTTGCCCGACGGCTCGAGAATTCGTGGTGACCTGCACATGCTGCTTATCGGTGATCCTGGTACTGGGAAGTGTGTCCACGGAGATACGAAAATAACACTCGCAGATGGCCGTAACGTCCCAATTCGGGAAATTGTCGAGTCGAATCTGGAGGACCCGAAGCCGATTGATGATGGCTGGTACGACGAGATAGATTTCAACATCCCGTCTCTACAGGACGATGGCTCAATCGCACCGCAGCGGGCGACTAAAGTCTGGAAGCGAGAGGCCCCCAACCAGATGTATCGGATTCGAACCTCGAGTGGGCGAGAACTCGAGGTGACGCCGTCACATCCTCTGTTCGTACAGAATGACGGACAGCTCAAACCGGTAATCGCAGATGACCTCACAACAGGACAGTTCATTGCTGCACCTCGAACACTTACAGTAGACGGTAATGACACACTCAATGTTGACTTTCGGCAATCTCGGTCACCAAATGCGGTTCAACTTGACCTGCCAGGTCAATGGACGCCATCATTAGCCCGCCTGATTGGATACATCATCGCAGAGGGATACGTCCAACAGCGAGACGATAATACAGGATTCGTTTCAATTACGAACAATGACAGGGAAGTATTGGACGACGCAACGGATGCACTCAAGAAACTAGGCCTCAATACGACGGAGCGAGTGCCTCATGAATCGAAGGATGCGTATGAACTACTTTGTTCAGCAGGGGAGTTCGTAAGCTTCCTCAAAGTACTCGAGCCATGCATTCTTCAGTCATCCAGTGAGCAATGTGTTCCTGATTCAATCTTCGAGGCTTCAGCGACAATTAAATCGGAATTCCTCAAAGCATTCATCGAAGGAGAAGGACACGTTTCGGAATCGCAGCGCGAGCTCACTGTTGCTTCGATAAGCCGTAATCTGCTCGAAGATGTTAGAACATTACTTCTCTCAGTTGGGATCCGATCACAACTGCACGAGCGGCAGAACAGTAGCTACCGACTCAGAATCAGCGGAAACGAATTTGAAAGGTATGTCTCCAAAGTGGGCTTCATAACCCAGCGAAAACAGCAGGCTGCAGAACAATACGCCGGTACAATGAGGAATACAAACCGGGATGTTATTCCAGATATTGGCTCAGAACTGCGGCGAATACGGGAATCACTATCGCTCACACAGGCCGAGTGTGGACTACCACGATCGACGTATCAACATTATGAACGGGGGTCGAGAAATCCAAGTCGAGAGAGTTTCGAGAAGGTCGTCGCGACATTCAAAGACGCGTTATCAGCAGAAGAGGCCCCAAGTGAGGACGGTGTTCTAGCTGACGGTGGGTCTCTAAAAAGGAGTCTCAATACTCTCGAGCAGTTTGTCGAAGGGGATGTCTGCTGGGAACGCATCGAATGTGTCAACAGCGTCGAACCTGATTACGACTGGGTATACGATCTTGAGGTCGAGGGAACTCACAACTACATCTCGAATGGTGTGATCTCGCACAACTCCCAGATGCTCGGCTACATCAAAAACATCGCCCCTCGAGCCGTCTACACCTCCGGGAAAGGCTCGTCCTCGGCAGGACTGACAGCCGCAGCGGTGCGAGACGACTTCGGCGACGGCCAGCAGTGGACCCTCGAGGCCGGCGCGCTCGTCCTCGCTGACCAGGGAATCGCCGCAGTCGACGAGCTCGACAAGATGCGCAGCGAGGACCGCTCTGCCATGCACGAAGCCTTAGAGCAACAGAAAATCTCCGTCTCCAAGGCAGGTATCAACGCGACGCTCAAATCCCGGTGTTCCCTGCTGGGCGCGGCTAACCCCAAGTACGGCCGGTTCGACCACTACGAGCCGATCAGCGAACAGATCGACTTAGAGCCGGCGCTCGTCTCGCGATTCGATCTGATCTTTACGGTCACCGACGATCCCGACGAGGAGAAAGACCGGAATCTCGCAGAGCACATCCTCACCACGAACTACGCCGGCGAGTTGACTACCCAGCGCGAGCAGATGACGTCGATCGACGTCTCGAACGAGGAGATCGAAGAGATGACCGGCCAGGTCGACCCCGAAATCGACGCCGAACTCCTGCGCAAGTACATCGCCTACGCCAAACAGAACTGCCATCCACGGATGACCGAGGCAGCACGCGAGGCGATCCGGGACTTCTACGTCGACCTCCGTTTGAAAGGGACCGACGAGGACGCTCCGATTCCGGTGACGGCACGGAAGCTCGAGGCGTTGGTGCGACTCTCGGAGGCGAGCGCCCGTGTGCGGCTGTCAGATACGGTCGAACAACACGACGCCGAGCGAGTTATCGAGATCGTTCGCTCGTGTCTGCAGGATATCGGAGTCGACCCCGAAACGGGCGAGTTCGACGCGGACATCGTCGAGGCAGGGACGTCCAAATCCCAGCGCGACCGGATCAAGAACATCAAACAGCTTATCAGCGATATCGAAGAGGAGTACGACGACGGTGCGCCGGTCGATATCGTCCTCGACCGGGCCGAAGAGATCGGGATGGATCACTCCAAGGCCGAACACGAGATCGAGAAACTCAAACAGAAAGGTGAGGTCTACGAGCCGAGTACAGACAACCTCCGAACGACGTGATCGACTCCACACTATTTTGACAGCCACAGAAAGTGCTCGAGTGTGAGTCCCGGTCAGTGGTCTCTAATCGTCGTTACCGTCGAGCGAATTGTCACCGGCGCGACATTGGCAACGTCGGCCGCATCGGCCTGTGTGATCGTCGGCCACTCTTCGCGTTCATCCGCTGCCGTGTAGAGACAGGCCGCCGCAATGCCGCTTGGGTTCCGCCCGCTGATGTGTCCCGCCTGACGTAGGTCGGTCAGGTGTTCCCGAGCGCGGCGCTCGACATCGGTCTCGAGGCCGAGTTTCGAGGCATACCGTGGCAGATACTGCGTTGGATCGATCGGTCCCGTCGGAAGACCGAGTTCCCGATTGAGTGCATCGTAGGCCACTCTGAGCTCGTCGGCGTCGGCGCGGGCGACGGCAGTGATTTCGTCGATCGTTCGCGGGTTCGAGCGCGTTCGACAGGTCGCATAGATCGCCGCAGCAGCAAACCCCTCGAGCGATCGGCCCTGGAACAGCCCTTCGGATTGGGCCGACTTAAACAGCGTACAGGCCTGTTCACGAGCGGACTCGGGAAGCGAAAGGGCGGTGTTGACGCGGCGGATCTCGGTAAAGCCGTAGATCTGATTGCGTTCGGCTTTCGACGAGATTCGGGCGCAATTATGCTCCCGTCGTAGGCGCGCGATCTGTCGGCGTTTCCGTCCAGTGAGTCGGGAACTGTACTCGAAACGAGTGCCGGAGCCGTAACCGATCTCCGTCGAGAGTCCACGGTCGTGTCTCGAGCGCGTCAACGGCGCGCCGGTCCGGCGTGGATCGGTCTCGTCGTCGTCGAACGATCGCCATTCGGGGCCGTGGTCGATCGCGTCCTCAGCAAAGACGAGTCCACAGTCTTCACAGATCGTCTCGGTACCGCTCGTCCGCAATCTCCCATCGCATTCCGGGCAGACGCCATCTCCACCCATACTAACCATTGGTTATTCTCAACCCAATACGTGGATTGAGGGGCGCTATCCTATTTAAGATACATGATCTAGTTGGGAATTAAACATACAATCCGATTTTAGTTATTGGCAGGAATCGATCAAGAAGCGCGTCGGTTCGGGTCGAATCAGACGTGGGCTGCGATGAAAACGGCAGTCAGCTTACTGCTGGAGATGCTCGAGGACGCCGTCCGTGTCGGCTGGTACGGGTTCGGGATCACCGCCAGCAGCGGCAGCGGCGTCGGGATCTTTGAGCAGGTGGCCGGTCGTCAGACAGGCAACGCGTTCGTCATCGTCGACGACACCGTCGGCGCGGAGCTTTCGCAAGCCGGCGACGGAGGCGGCGGAAGCGGGTTCGACGCCGATTCCCTCGGCGGCGAGGGATCGCTGGGCGTCAGTGATCTCCTCGTCGGAGACAGCGACGGCGGTGCCACCGGTTTCACGGATGCCGGGCAACGCCTTCGGTGCGTTGACGGGGTTCCCGATCCGGATCGCCGTCGCGCGCGTCTCGACGTCGTCCCAGCGTCGGACCTCGTCGGCGTCGTTCTCGATCGCTTCGACCATCGGAGCCGCGCCCTCGGCCTGCACGCCGGTCAGTTTGGGGACGTCGTCCTCGTCGAGTTCACCTGCCTGGACGAGTTCGCGGAACGCCTTGTACAGCGCCGAGGTGTTGCCGGCGTTGCCAACCGGGAGCACGATTCGGTCGGGAACGGTGTCGTAGTCGGCGAGGAACGCTTCGAGGATCTCGAGGCCGATCGTCTTCTGGCCCTCGAGTCGGAACGGGTTCAGCGAGTTCAGCAGGTAGACCTCGCCCTTGGCGGCTAGTTCCTGGACGATATCCAGGCAGGCGTCGAAGTTGCCGTCGACCTCGAGAATGCGAGCGTCGTGGAGGCTCGCCTGCGCGATTTTGCCGGCTGCGACTTTGCCGGCTGGAAGGAGCACGAGCGTCTCCATACCGCCGCGGGACCCGTAGGCAGCGAGCGCGGCACTCGTGTTCCCCGTCGAGGCACAGGCCAGTCGACCAACGCCGAGTTCCTCGGCGACCTTCACGCCGACGGTCATCCCGCGGTCTTTGAACGACCCGGTCGGGTTCATCCCCTCGTGTTTGATCCGCAGCGCTTCGACGCCGATCTCGTCTTCGAGACGCGGCACCTCGTACAGCGGCGTCGATCCTTCCTGGATCGAGACGCCCGATTCGAACGGCAACGCGGCAGCGTAGCGCCAGACGCCGTGCCCTTCGAAGTCGTCGAACGTCGGCAGATCCTCGTAACGCACCTCGAGCAAACCGTCACACTCGTCGCAGGTGTACCGGACATCGTCGAAGGGGGCGAACGTGTCGCCACACTCGATACACTCGAGCCAGACGCCATCGGTTGCGACGTCGGGGGTGGCCGGCTGCTCTGCGGACAGGCTGAGACTCATTATCAGCCGAGAGGTGTGGCAGCGGCAAAAAGGACGTGGATTCGCCGGTGGCCCCAATTCGGTGGCCGGTCGATCGGCGGTACGGGCGAGACGCCATCGGACGGGTTGGCCACGGATGTCGGGTGAACTACCCCTGCCTACTCATTCGCGGTGGCAGCCGCTCGTTCCTTGAGGCAGGGGCTTCCTGTTTCAACGACGCGACTTGCAGACACGGAAACAGTGTCCACAGCGGTCGCAGTCTCCACGGGCGTTCGAAAATCGTCGAACGATTTTCGCAGCCCATCAGAATCGCCATGCGATTCTGAGGACGTTCCTTCGGAGTGAACCACTCCTAGTTTCGACAGCCCACGCGACTTCACGTTCAACGCCGCGTTCCAATCCCTATCCAGTTCAAACCCACAAGAGGGACACGAATGTTCACGAACCCAGAGGGGTTTCTCGGTTTCCACGCCGCAAGACGCACACTCTTTCGTCGTCCCAGACGGTTCAACCTCGACCACGTGGCACCCGTTCTTTCGACCGTGATGCTTGAGAATCGATATGAAGTCACGCCATCCAACTTCAGCCTTGTTTCGAGCGTTACCTTCGCCTTCGAGCATCGACTTCACGTTCAAATTCTCGACGAACACCGCGTCGGACAGTGTTGTATACGCATGGGCGAGTTTGTGCTTGTAGTCGTGCTTCTTGTTCGACATACACGCATGCACCTCAGCGACTCGAAGGCGCTGTTTCTCCCAGTTATTCGACTCGTGTTGCTTGCGAGAGAGCGAGCGTTGCTCACGTTCGAGGCGGTCTCGCTCGTCGGACAAGTCGAGGCGTCCGATGGAGCGACCATCTGAGTCGTGCACGAAGTTGAGGACGCCGAGGTCGAGACCGACGGTGTCCTCTGCATCGATGTCTTCTGGGGCGGGTTTCTCAGGTTCGTTGGTGCTGATACAGAACGAGGCGTACCATGCTCCTGTGGGTTCTTTCTTCACCGTGACTTCCTTGAGAGCGTCGTGATCAGGAAGGTCGCGGTGGAGGTGGATTGGAATCTCCAGGGTTTCGCCGCGGACTTTCTTGAGTCGGAGGATTGCTCGGTTATTCGAGCCACTCTTGGTGTCGAGTTCGAAGCCCGATTGTCGATACGTGAAACTCCGAAATTCACGCGGCGCTTTCCAGTTCAACGAGCCAACATCGTACCCCTTGGCTTTCAGCTTGCCGAGGTTGTTGATGTTGGTGCGGATGCGTTCGACAGCTTTCTGCAACACGGTAGAGTAGATCTGTTTGAGGTCAGTCCACTGTTGTTTGAGACGGGGGAGTTCATCGCGGACGTGCCAGACTCGCTGTCGAAGTGTTCCCTCGTCTTGTGGAATTTTGTTGAACTCGTAGAGCGCGTGGTTGTAGAGTTGTCGCACAATGTTTCGAGTCCAGTCGAGACTCTCCCACTGTTCGGTTGTCGGGAAGAGTCGGTATCGTGGACTGTACTCCATGCGACTTGTCTCCTGCTAGTGGACAGGGTTAATTAAACACTCTGATTAGAGTGGTAGAGAATCGAGCGGGCGCTGTATCCCCTCCCTGCTCGCTCACTCCACGCTGTTCCGTTCGCTCCCTGAGGAAGGGGGCTTAGCGCCCACTCTTTCAGCTAAAGCAGGATAAGTGCGAGTAGTGCAGCGGGCCCTGCAAGCAGGAGCAGCGTTCCGATGATGAGCCGTATTGACATACAGTCGTCACGATCACGGCCGATACTATAAGAACTGAATATTGTTCAACTAGTCAACTAGTGGCTAGCGACCAGTAACTGCGAGTTGACGGCAGGAGAATCGCCGATTCGTCCGTGCGTCGCTCGCGCTTCTCACTCGAGCAACCAGCTCAACACCGCCTTCTGTGCGTGCAGTCGATTTTCGGCTTGATCGAAGACGATCGACTGGTCGCTTTCGATGGCTTCGTCGGTGATCTCCTCGCCGCGGTGGGCGGGAAGACAGTGCATGATCGACGCCTCGGGGGCGTGCTCGAGCAAGTCCGCGCCGACCTGAAAGCCCTCGAAATCGTTCATACGGACGTCGCGTTCGTCTTCTTGGCCCATGCTGATCCAGACGTCGGTGTAGATGATGTCAGCGTCCGAGACCGCCTCGACCGGATCGGTCGTGGTCGTCGGATCGCCGCCCAGTTCGCGGGCGCGCTCGAGCACTTCCTCGTCGAGCTCGTAGCCCTCGGGCGTCGCGACCGTCAGATCGATGTCGGTCATCGCACAGCCGAGTGCAAACGACTGAGCGACGTTGTTACCGTCGCCGATCCAGGTCGCCGAGACGCCGTCGAAGCCGTCTTCCTGTTCGCGGATCGTCTGGAGGTCCGCGAGCGTCTGGCAGGGGTGGGCGTCGTCGGTCAGCCCGTTGACGACGGGGACGTCGGCGTACTCCGCGAGTACTTCGACGTTCTCGTGTTTGAACACGCGGGCCATCACGGCGTCGACGTACCGCGAGAGCGCACGCGAGGTGTCTTTCAGCGGCTCGCCTCGCCCAAGTTGGATGTCGTCTTCCCCGAGGAAGATCGCGTGGCCGCCCAGCTGGGTCATCCCCGTCTCGAACGAGACGCGGGTACGGGTGCTTGCCTTCTGGAAGAGCATCCCCAGCGTCTGGTCCTCGAGGTCGGCGTGATTGTCGCCGGTCTCGAGGGCTCGTTTGTACTCCTCGGCCCTGTCGAGGACCGTGAACAGTTCTGCCTCGGTGAGATCGTCGACATCGAGGAAATGTCTCGGCTGGCTGTCGTCAGTATTTGTCGTCATGATCTGTGAATCGTATAAAAATGCGTGTGTTCAGTCCTCGCTCAACGTCCGCGAGACGCGCTCGAGGATCGAAACGGATTGATCGTACTCCGAGAGTGAGAGTCGCTCGTCGGGTGCGTGATCGAGATCGGAGTTACCAGGGCCGTACGTGACCATTGGACAGTCCCACGCCCCCGCGTAGATGTTCATGTCGCTGGTGCCGGTCTTTCGTAGCAGACGTGGCTCCTCGTCTTCGTTGCGAATAGCGACACGGAACGCTCGAGCGACCTCCGTTCGCGGACTCGTCATCACGGGCGGAACCTTGTCCTTCCAGGTTACAGTCCCAACCTCGAGTTCGGCTTCTGCGGCTTCGCGGACGGTCTCGACATCGAGTGCGGGCGGGACGCGCAGTTGGACATCCATCGTCGCTTCGACGGAGAGGCCGTCGTCGCTGACGCCGCCTTCGATGTCGACCGGCTTGGTCGTCACCTGCTCGAAGACGGGTTCGTACTCGCCACCTTCGAAGTGTGCTTCGACGGCGGACCACCAGCGAACGGCGTGTTGGATCGCGTTCGGGTCCGGCCGGGAGGTGTGGCCGGACTCGCTGGTCGCGACGTACGTGCCAGCGATGAGGCCACGATAGCCCAGCGTGATCCCGTTCGCTCCGGACGGCTCGCCGTTGATGACGGCTTCCGGTGACTTCTCCCTGTCGGCGACGAGGTAGCGCGACCCCTTCGAGTCGACTTCTTCGCCGACGACGCCGACGAAGGAGACGCCGGTTCGGACGGCGGCGGTCGCCATCGCGGCGAGTGGCCCGGTTGCGTCGACGCTGCCACGACCCCAGAGGATTTCATCGTCGCCGGTTTCTTCGACCTCGACGGGGATATCCCCCGGGACGGTGTCGATGTGTGAAGTGAGCAGCACGGAATCGTCCGCCGGTGCGCGGACGTTGCCGACCGCGTCGATCCAGACCTCTCGGTCGTGGGCCTCGAAGAAATCCACGAGCCGTTTGGCCGCCTCGCGCTCCTCACGGGTCGGCGAGGGAATCGAGACGAGGTCGACCAGTAGCTCCCGGGCTTCCGAAAGCGAGACGTCCGCCGGGTCGCTCGTACTCGCGCTCATGATTCGGGTTCGTCAGGTGCGATAACCGCGCCGAGGGCGTCGACGAGTTGATCCGCCTCCGCTTTGTCGATCACCAGCGGCGGCAGCAGGCGCAGGACGGTCCGACCTGCTGGCAGCGCCAGCACCTGGTGGTTGATCGCCAGGTCACGGGCGGCGCGATTGGCTCCTCGCTTCAACTCGATGCCGATGAGCAGGCCCTCGCCGCGGACCTCGCGGACCTCGTCACCGAGTCTGGCTTCGAGTTCGGTCGTGAGGTAGTCGCCCATCGCGGCGGCGTGGGCGGGCCACTCTTCCTCGACCAGCGTCGAGATCGTCGCGTGGACCGCCGCGGTGACGACGGGACCGCCGCTGAACGTAGCGTTGTGCGAGGCCGCGCCGTCGGCGATCCAGTCACGAACGACGACACCGCCGATAGGCAGGCCGTTGCCGAGGCCTTTCGCCGTCGTGAGAATGTCGGGCGTGACGCCGGCGTTCTGGCAGGCCCACATCTGGCCCGTCCGTCCCATGCCGGTCTGGACCTCGTCGAAGACGAGCGCCGCGCCGGCCTCGTCGGTGACCTCGCGGGCGGTCTCGAGGTAGCCCGCGGGCGGGACGTTGATGCCGCCTTCGCCCTGAATCGGCTCTAAGATGACGGCTGCGGTCTCGTCGTCGACGGCGTCGGCGAGCTCCTCGCCGTCGCCGTAGGGAACGAACTCCACGTCGCCGGCGAGCGGCTCGAACGGTTTCTTGTACTTGTCCTTCCAGGTCGCCGCGAGCGAGCCCATCGTCCGGCCGTGGAAGCTCCGGGTCGCGGCGATAATTTTCGAGTTGCCGGTCGCCGAGCGGGCGAACTTCAATGCGGCCTCGTTGGCCTCGGTGCCGGAGTTACAGAACCAGGCCGACTCGAGGCCGTCGGGCGTCGACGCGACGAGCGCGGCGTAGGCGTCCTCGCGCGACTGGACGGGGAACGAGGAATCGACGAACGTCAGCTTCCCAACCTGTTCTTGTACCGCCTCGACGACGGCCGGGTGGCTATGGCCGAGCGGCGTACACGCGTAGCTCGCGCCCGCGTCGAGGTACTCCGTCCCGTCGGTGCTGTAGAGGGACGCCCCCTCGCCGCGCTCGATCCCGATCGGCTTGCTACCGGAGATGAAATCGAGGTCACTCATTCTGCGGCCTCCGTTTCGGCTTCGTCTTCGTCCGCGAGCACGCTGGGCTCGAGGGTCGTCCCCTCGCCACCGAGCGCACTCGAGATCGGTTCGTCTGCATTCGCATCGGCAACGACGACCGAGGACGCGCCGCCCTCGAGGGCTTCCTCTGCGGCCATGACCTTCTTCGTCATGAAGCCTTCCGCAGCCGATTTGACGGTCTCGAACGCTTCCGGAGTCGCCGCCGAATCGATCTTCGTCGACTTGTCGTCGGGGTCCTCGTAGACGCCGGATACATCCGTGAGGAGCACGAGGTCGGCCTCGAGCGCCCCTGCGATCGCGGCGGCGGCGCGGTCGGCGTCGGCGTTGACCGCGGTGTAGCCACCGTCTTTCTCTTTCCCGAGTACCGGGACGGAGACGACGGGCGTGTAGCCGCCCGCGAGGACGGTCTCGAGCAGGTCGGCGTTGACCGACTCGATTGTCCCCGAGTGGTCGCCGCGTTTGATCTTCTTCTTGCCGTCTTCTTTGACGCGGACGGCTGACTTGCGCTTGCCAGAGAGGAGTTTGCCGTCGGTGCCCGAGAGGCCGACTGCGTCGACGCCCTCGTTCTGGAGGCTTTCGACCAGATCGGTGTTGAGCTTGCCCGGCATCACCATCTTGAAGACGTCCATGGTGCGTTCGTCGGTAAAACGCCCGACGACGCCGCCAGGCGTCTCGACGTAGGTGGGTTCCTCGCCGAGCTCTTCTAAGGTCTCGTCGACGGCGGTCGAGCCGCCGTGGGTGAGCACGACGTCTTCGCCATCCTCGACGAGACTCGCAACGTCCGCGAGTGCGCCTTCGGGATCGACGGCGCGTGCGCCGCCGATTTTGACGACAACCGTCATTTACGGAGCCCCCACGGGGTGTAGTCCCGTGAACTCGAGTCCGGCCGTCTCCTCGAAGCCCAGCGCGATGTTGGCGGCGTGGACCGCCTGGCCCGCCGAGCCTTTCATCATGTTGTCGATCGCCGAGAAGACGACGATGCGTTTGTTCGAGGGGTCGAGTTCGAAGCCGACTTCGGCGAGGTTCGTCCCCGCGACCGACTTCGGTTCGGGGTAGCGGTAGACGCCGGAGCCGCCGGCAGCCATGCGGACGAACGGCTCGTCCTCGTAGGCCCCTCTGTACGCTTTCCAAAGGTCGCCCTTCGAGACAGGACCCGACGGGAAGACGTGGCTGGTCGCGCTCGCGCCGCGGATCATATCGACGGCGTGGCACGTGAACGCGACGCTCGTGCCGAGGAACTGCTCGATCTCGGCTTCGTGACGGTGGCCGGTCGGCGCGTAGGGGCGAACAACACCGGAGCGCTCAGGGTGGCTCGAGGCCTCGCCGCCGCCGGCCCCGCCTTCGGAGGAGCCGACTTTCACGTCGACGACAACCTGCTCGCCGCCCTCGAGAATCCCCTGGTCGAACAGCGGGTAGAGCCCGAGAATCGTCGCGGTGGCGTTACAGCCGCCGCCGGCGATCAGCTCTGCGCCCGCGAGGTTCTCGCGGTTGATCTCGGGAAGCGCGTACTCGGCCTTTTCTAAGTACTCGGGCGCCTCGTGGCCGTCGTACCACTCGTCGTACTGGTCTTCGGTCTCGAGGCGGAAGTCAGCCGAGAGGTCCACGACCGTGTCGGCGATCTCGAAGAACTCGTCGATCCGGCCCATCGAGACGCCGTGTGGCGTCGCCGCGAACAGCACGTCGACGGACTCGAGATCATCGGGTTCGGTAAAGCGCAGGTCCGTGCCGCGCAGTGGCGGGTGGACGGAGCCGACGCTCTTGCCGGCTTTCGATCGGCTCGTGACTTCGGTGAGCTCGAAGTTCGGGTGGCCGGCGAGCAGTCGCAGCAGTTCGCCACCCGTAAAGCCCGAGCCACCGATGACGGTTGCGGTAGCCGTGTCAGCAGCCATCAGGCGCTCACCTCGAGTTCGTTCTCGGCGGCGTCGGCTGCCTTCTGCTCGAGCCAGTCGACGACGGTGCCGGCGATGTCGGTGTCGACGGCCCCGTCGAGGGCTTTGAACTCGACGGTGTGGTTGACCTCGTGGACGGTGTACCCGTCTTCGGTTTCCATCAGGTCGATACCGAGCAGTCCGCCGCCGACGGCGTCGCTGGCCTGTTTGACGAGTTCGGTTGCGTCCTCGTCGGGCTCGAAGACGTCCGTCTCCGCGCCTTTGGCGGCGTTGGTGATCCAGTGGTCCGACGAGCGGACCATGCCGGCGATCGGCTCGCCGTCGGTCGCGAGCACGCGGATGTCACGACCGGGTTTCTCGACGAACTCCTGGACGTAGAACACCTTGTGCTCGTAGTGGCCGAGCGTGGCCTTGTGCTCTAAGATGGCTTCGGCGGCGTCCGGCGAGTCGATCTTGGCCATCAGGCGGCCCCACGACCCGACGACGGGTTTGAGCACGCAGGGGTAGCCAAAGTCCTCGATGGCTTCCATTGCGGTCTCTTTCGTGAACGCGACTTTGGTCGCCGGCGTCGGCACGCCTGCCTGCTCGAGTGCGAGACTGTTTTTCACTTTGTCCGCACAGATGTCGGCCGTCTCGTGGCTGTTGACCACGGGGATGCCGTAAGCCTCGAAAAACTGCGTGGCATAGAGGCTGCGGCTCGTGGCGAGACAGCGGTCGACGACGATGTCGAGGTCAGCGAACGCCTCGGGGGCCTCGCTGATGTCGAACGTCTGCTTGCGGACGTCGATCTTCTCGACCTCGTGGTCGCGCTCGCGAAGCTCGTTGAGCAAGAGCTTCTCGTCCTTGCGAATCCGGGAGTAGAGTATTCCTACGTTCACGCGAACCACCCCTGGTGTGTGTGCTCAGGGCACAAGGTAGTCGCGACCGTGTGCAAGGTCACTCACCCCAGTCCTCTTCGAGCTCGGGGGCTCGCTCGAGGACTGGCGGCTCGGTGTCGACGACTTCAAGCTCTGCGCCACAGGTCGTACAGTCAACGATCTCTCCCACTTCCAGATCCTCGTGCAGGGACACTTCCGCCCCACATTCGACGCATTCCGTCATTGTACCTGCAACTGGGAGCCAATAACCCTTAAACCCTTCGAACTTATCAGGAGAAATACACGAAGCGCAGTATCGCCTAATGGAGTGAATGTACTGTTTTCCGGCCGGTTACGGTTTCCATATCATGGAGTTGGTAGTTTGTCCCCTGGCGGGGACCGCCGCGAAATCGTGGGCCGCACTCGAGCAACTGTCAGGCGTGTCACTTCGGGACGTGCCGACTCATACGGATTGCTGTAACTGTGTACCGTCGATCGCCAGCACGGGTCGGCGATCGGCGGTAATTGACGACAGTAAACCGTATCAGACATAGTCGTTCACCTCCGAACGAAGCGCCTGGCGGGCTGCCTCGAGTGCGTTCTCGGTCACGTCGAGCGTTTCCTCGTCGGCCTCGAGGGCGTCGCGAGCGGTCTCGAGCTGTGGGCCGACGGCCTCGGGAGCGGGTCCGCCCTGCGAGTCGCGGCTCGCGACGCTTTCGGCGGGATCGAGGGCGGCCTCGACGGCATCGGGGTCGACGACCGACTCGAGGGGTTCTCCGAGCACCTCTTCGGCGGCAGCCGCGATTGCGTCGTAGTCTGCCCCACTCTCCGCTGCAATCGCAACGAGTTCGTGTGCCGTCCGGAACGGCAACCCGTTCGCCGCGAGCAGGTCGGCGACGCCGGTCGCGGTCGAAAAGCCCACGCCGGCTTCCACCGCGAGCGTGTCTTCGTTCCAGTCGGCCGTCGCCACGGCCCCGGCCGCGACCTCGCTGGCTTCCGTCACCGCGTCGACGGTCTCCCAGGCGTGGGTCGTCGCACGCTGGAGGTCGCGGTTGTACGCACGCGGGAGCCCTTTGAGCGTCGTCGTCAACCCCTGTACGCTGCCGGCCGCGTCGCCCGCGACCGCGCGGACGAGCTCCAGTGTGTCCGGGTTCTTCTTCTGGGGCATGATCGACGACGTCGAGGAGTAGTCGTCGGCAAGGTCGACGAAGCCGCGGTTGGCGAAGATGATGATATCTTCGGCCAGCCCGGACAGCGTCGTCGCGTGTGTCGACAGCACCTGAACGGTCTCGAGCAAGAAATCCCGGCTCGAGGAGGCGTCCATCGAGTTCTCGATGACCGACTCGAACCCGAGCAATTCGGCGGTGCGTTCGCGGTCGATATCGAACGTCGTGCCGGCGAAGGCCGCGCCACCCAGCGGTGACTGGTTGATCCGCTGATAGGCCTCGAACAGGCGTTCCGTGTCGCGACGAACCGCGCCTTCGTAGGCTAGCGCCCAGTGTGCAACGGTGGTCGGCTGGGCGGGCTGGAGGTGCGTGTAGCCTGGCATGATCGTCTCCGTGTGCTCGGCGGCGACCTCGACGAGCGACTCGCGCAGCGCGAGCGTCGTCTCGATGGCCTCGAGGACGTCTTCGCGCAGTCGGTAGCGGATGCAGGCCGCGACCTCGTCGTTTCTCGAGCGCGCGGTGTGCATCTTCCCGCCGTCGGGGCCGATCCCCTCGATGACGGCGGTCTCGATGGCCTCGTGGACGTCCTCGCCGTCGGGCAGAGAGGCGTGGCCGTCGACTTCGATCGCATCGAGTGCCGTGAGGATCTGGCCCGCGACGTCGTCGCCGATGATATCCTGCTCGGCGAGCATGATGACGTGTGCGCGGTCGATCTCGATGTCGGCCTCGAAGATCCGTTCGTCGGCCGCAAGCGAGGAGAGGAAACTCCGAGCGGGGCCGCCGCTAAAGCGGTCCCGTCGCACGACGCCTTCGTCGCTCGAGTTTCCGCTGCCGTCAGTTCGCAACGTTGGTTCGGCTGCCCCGCTGTGAGTGCTCTCCTCGGTCATGGTTATTCCTCGTCGTCGGCGTTTGCGGCGATCGCTTCGTTCGCGAGACGGCGCTGGAAGCCGTGGTACTTCGCGACGCCGGTGGCGTCTTCTTGGGTGATCTTCCCGACCGTTTCCGTGTCGAAGGAGGCGTGTTCGGCCGAGTACGCCGCGAATGTGCTGTCGCGGGCCACGGCACGAGCCTGACCGCCCTCGAAGCGGATCGTGACGGTTCCGGTGACGCGTTTCTGTGTCTCGTCGATGAAGCCCTCGAGTGCGCCGACGAGCGGCGCGTCGACCAGGCCCTCGTAGCCCTTTTTCGACCAGCGCTGGTCGATCAGCTGCTTGAACTCGCGTTCTTCCTGCGTGAGGACGAGTCCCTCGAGCGCCTCGTGAGCATTGAGCAGCGTCGTCGCGGCCGGATGCTCGTAGTTCTCACGAACCTTCAGGCCGAGCATGCGGTCTTCCATCGAGTCGGTACGACCGACGCCGTACGCGCCGGCGACCTCGTTCAAGTGCTGGATGAGTTCGACGGGCTCGTACTCGACGCCGTCGACGGCGACGGGGCGACCCTGCTCGAACTCGATATCGATCTCCTGGGTCTCGCCGGTCGGGGCCTGGGTCCAGGCGTAGATGTCCTCCGGCGGGACGTAGCTCGGGTCCTCCAGCTCGTCACCCTCGACGGAGCGGCTCCAGAGGTTGGTGTCGATCGACCAGTCGCCGCCGCTGCCACCCTCGACGGGGAGGTCCTTCTCGGCGGCGTACTCCTGTTCCCACTCGCGCGTGAGTCCGAGTTCGCGAACGGGGGCGATGACCTCGAGATCGGAGTCACGCCAGATGGCTTCGAAACGCAGCTGGTCGTTTCCTTTGCCCGTACAGCCGTGAGCGATGCCGGTACAGCCCTGTTCCTCTGCAACCTCCAGAATTGCCTCGGCGATCACCGGGCGGGCGAGTGCCGTCCCGAGTGGGTAGCCCTGGTAGGTCGCGTTCGCGCGAACACTGTCAAGACAGAGATCAGCGAACTCCGCTTTTGCGTCGACGACGTAGTGCTCGAGGCCGAGTGCCTCGGCGGTTTCTTCGGCTTCGTCGAATTCGGAAGCCGGCTGGCCGACGTCGACCGTGACGCCGATAACGTCGTCGTATCCGTACTCTTCCTCGAGCAGTGGGACACAGACAGTCGTGTCAAGCCCACCCGAGAACGCAAGTGCGACGCGTGTCATATGGTATTCGAGTGAAGCAGCAGGAGGGACTTAAGCACATTGATTCTATTTGCGTAAATTAACGTTAGAGCGGCTGCTAACTGGAAAATCAGCGTTTTTGGATCGGTGAAACGGTCCGGGGACGTGGGGTGTGATGTAGGTCGGGCTCAAAGGCCCGCCGTCGCCGTCGTCGCCGCCGCGGAGAAACAGTCCCGTCGGTACCGGAGACAGCACGCGCGGTTCCGACGGTGGAACTCATTAGAGAAGCCATAACAGTCCTCAGTATTAAATCCTGCTAAATATCGAACGGGACGCCACTCACCTCGGCTACTCCTCGGTTTCGTCCTCCCCGGGAAGCGCTAACACGTTCTCCCGGCCGATCCGAAAGACTTCGATTTCGCCGTCCTCCCGTAGGCCGCCAACGACCTGACTCGTCTTGGCCTCGGTCCAGTCCAGTTCCGAGACGACCGCCTGCTGTTTGATCCGACCGCCACGTTCCTCGAGCAAGCGCAGGACGCGTTCTTCGTTGCTGAGCAGTTCGTCCGGCGGTTCGTTCGCGTCGTCGCTCGCGGTGGACCCATCGGTAACCGGGGTCGTCGCGCCGTCGCCCGTGACTATGGAACCCACGCCACTTCGCCGTCGCTCGAGCCACCAGCCAGCTACTCCGAGGCCGGCCAGCAAGGCGAGTGCGGCTACCACGGCGAGCCACGGCATCGACGGCCCGTCTGCTGTTTGTGCGGGTTGTCCGTCATCGTCGCTCTCTTCGATCATGACGACCAGCGGCGGGTCGGGTGAGAACTCCGAGCCGTCGCTGTTCCAGTAGACGGAGTTCTCGTCCTCGGATGCGTCTTCCGGCGACGGCGAGACTTCTTCGATCGTGTAGCCGTCCGGGGCGAACATCTGCATCGACGTGTTCTGTGAGAGGGTGTATCCCGCGAGCGCGTCGCCCGCCTCGAGGCGATTTAGTTCGACGTACGCGAACTTCGACCACTCGAAACTTACCTCGACGCTGCCGAGATCACGCGGTGCGGAGCTTTCGCCCGTCTCGACGGAGACGTTCGAGAGTTCCATCTCGCGTTCCGTCGCGTTCTCGCCTTCGACGAGAATTTCGTTCCAGCGAGCTTCCTGGCTGGCGGCGTAGACTTCCGGGTTCGATTCGACGTCGTCTCGAAGGTCCTCCCATTCACCGTCGGAATCGTTCTCGAAGCGGTAGTCGACGGCGAACGTCGCCGATCCGTTCTCGGCGACGAAGATGTCGATATGGATCTCGTCCGCCTCAGCGAGTCGGTCGCTCTCGTTGGACGATTCCTGCAGTACTGCACCCTGTGTCGCGACATCGGCAGCAGCCCCGGCCGAAAGAGCCGGGAGCAGCACCAGGACACAGCCGATTCCCACGAGCACCCAGATCAGGGCCCAGCGCCCCTTCACATCCATTGTATTGGAATGCCGTATCCGTCCAAATAGGCTTTCCGACGCGAGAACGGTGTATTTTTCAGACCATCACGCTGAGACGAACGTATGCTCGATACACGCGGTGAACTCGAGGTCGAGACTCTCCTGAAGATCGTCCTCGGACTGGTCGCCGTTTTGCTCATCTTACAGATCCTGCAGGCACTGATTAGCGGGATCGCGAGTCTCCTCGGCCCGTTCTTTCTGCTCGTACAGATCGCAATCGCCGTCCTAATCGTCCTCTGGCTGGTCGACCGGATCTGAACCGCGCGAGCGTCGTCGGATCACCACACTCATACTCGAACCGCTCTTAGAATGGGGTACGTGTACAGCGTCAACGTCCCGGTCCCCGGTCGCGTCCGCACGCTCGCGAACGAACTCTATCCCGAACTCGTCGGCTTCGAACACGTCCGCGAGGACCACTCGTGTCTGCTCAAACGCCTCGGCGAGGCCGACCACGTCGCCCAGTTACAACATCGCGCCCATCGCGCGCTCGAGGGGGCGCCCGCGGTCGAAGCCCGGATCACCGAGATCGACTACTTCGAGGACCCACCGCTCGGCTCGGCTCCTGTCGTCTATCTCGCCGTCGAGAGCCCTGGCCTCGAGTCGATCCACGACGACCTCACCGGCGCGTTCGACATCGTCGACGGACTCGAGGGGGCCGACTACGTCCCCCACGTCACGCTGGCCCGCGGTGGGGACGTAGCGACCGCACAACGGCTGGCCGACCGCGAGATCGAGCCGATCGAGTGGACGGTCAGCGGCCTCGAGTTCTGGGATGGAACGTACAAACTCCCGGTGAGTCGGGTTTCGCTGCCGGCCTGACCGCGGCTGTCGCCTCTCGAGACGAACCGGGAACAACCTACGGGGCTGGCGGATCGCCGTCGTAGGCGTCGTAGTCGCCGTAGAAATTCAGCATCGCGAACTTCAGCTTCTCGGGATCGATATCGAGCAGTTCCTCGCGTTCCTCGTGTGGGAACGTGCTGTTGACGCTGTATCTTCCGAGCTCGGATTTGGCCGACCGCGAGTAGCGCCTGTCGAGCAGGGCGCGAACGCCGACGTCTTCCGGTGAGCGGATAACCCGGCCAAGCGCCTGTCTCGTCTTGCGAACCGTCGGAATCTCGACGGCATAGCGCCAGCCAGTTTCGGTTCCCTCGAACGCTGCGTCGTAGGCCTCTTGGACCGCCTCGGCTCGATCGTCGAGATGGGGATAGGGGACGCCGACCACCAGCACCGTCGTCGCGTCGTCGCCGTCGAAGCTCACGCCCTCCGCGAGGGTGCCCCACAGTGAGGTACACAACACTGCTCCGTCGTCCGCGACGAACCGCTGGCGCAACTCCTCGACCGACTCACCCGGTTCGTCCAGATACACCGTCTTCGACGAGCGGCGCTCGAGGCGGTCGGCGTAGCGCTCGGCTTCGCCGTAGTTGGGGAAGAACGCCAGCGTGTTGCCGGGCGTCATTCGCACGGCGTCGTGGATCGTCTCGGCGACTGTCTCCTGAACGGCTGGGTCGTCCCGATCCGAGGCGAACAGCGGCGGTGTCTCGACGGCGTACGTCCGCCGCCTGTCTTCGGGGAACTGCAACCCGTAGGCCATCGTGACCGGATCCTCGAGACCTAACACGTTCTCGGTGACGTCGAACGGCTGGAGGGTTGCGCTCATCAGGACGGTGCTCGAGACCTCGTCGAACAGCCGGCCGGTCACCTGTCGCGGCAGACAGGAGTACAGCTCCGCGCGGCCGTAGACCTCGTCGGTGCCGGCGTCGCGGGTGACGGCGACGACCGGGTACAGTCCCTCGGCCGTTCCCTCGTCGAGCCACGCGCTGACGAACGCCGCGGCTTGGAGGATCTGACACTCCGTTCGGGTCGCCGTTTCGCCCTCTCGATATGCTTCCTCGTACTGCTCGTCGAGTTCCTTCCCGAGTTCCATCGCGGCGTCTAAGTCGTCGTCGATCCCCCGACCGGAGTACCGCTGCAGGAACTCGAGCGTCAGGTCGTCGCGCCGATCGTCGTTAGCGATGGAGACGTCGGTCCAGCTCTCGCCGACCGCCTCACGATCGCCGAAGCCGAAAGAGCCCTCGTAAGTCTCGACCAGCGCGCGGTGAAACGCCGAGAGGACGTTGCCGGCGTCTTCGGCGCGCGGGTCGTCAGATTCGGCGAGTTCGTCTAGCGCCGAGTCGAACGTGCGCTCCGAGCAGGTTCGGGTGGCGTGCTCGCGGGCGGCGTCTTCGACGTTGTGGGCCTCGTCGAAGACGACGATGACGTCCTCGGGGTCGCGACCGAGCCAGCGGAAGAACTGCTTTCGGATGGTCGAATCGAGCAGGTGATGGTAGTTACAGACAACGAGATCGACGCCCTCGATCCCCTCTTTTAAGAGTTCGTAGCCACACAACTGCTGGCTGTCGGCGAACTCGTAGATCTCGTCGGGCGTGCGGACGTCCTCGAACAGCCAGCCGAAGAAGTCGTCCGTGTCTTCGGTCAGGTTGTTCCGATAGTAGTCACAGACGTTTTGCTCCTCGAGATCGTCGAGTCGCTCCTCGAGTGACTCGAGTTCGTCCATGACGGTGCTGCGGGCGTCGGCCGCGCCGCTGTCGCCGTCTTGACTCTCTGCGAGGAGTTCGCGCTGGCGGCGCTCGAGTTGGCGTTTGTCACGTTCGGTGTCGACGACCGCGCGGGTGTTGTCCCGCAGGGCCTGACACTCCTCGTAGCCGACGTCGATGTGACACATCGACGACTTGCCTTTGAACACGATCGCCCGAATCCGTTCCTCGCGGGTGATCGCGCGAGCCTCGGCGACGAACTGGCGCATCTGCTGGTGGACGTTCGTCGTAATGACGACCGTCTTGTCCTGCTCGCGGGCGACCTCGAGTGCCGGCACGAGCGACGAGAGCGTCTTGCCGGTCCCGCAGGCCCCCTCGAAGAGGATGTCTTGCCCGCGCGTCAACGCGTTGTGGATGCGATCCATCGCCTCGCGCTGATTCTCGTACGGCTGGTCGTACGGGAAAAAGCGCATGTACCCGGCAGTCTCGGACACGGTACGTGATTGGTCCTTCATTCGATAAAAGGGTTCGTCTCGGGCGACTCCGACACGATGACGAGGCGTGTCGATGGGCGGCGCAGTGACCAACAGCGCCGACGGCGATGGCGAAAGAATGGTCATCCCTCGACCTGTAGCCGACGGCATGATCGCGATCTTCTCCGATACGCACAGCCGCCGTGGACACGAACTCGAGGGTGAGGCGCTGGCCACAGCTCGCGAGGCCGATGTCGTCATCCACGCGGGCGACTTCACGAGTCCGGCCGCCCTCGAGGCCTTTCGGGACGAGTGCGAGCGGTTCTACGCCGTCCACGGGAACGCTGACAGCGCACCTATCCGGGACCGGCTGCCGACGGAGACCGTCGTCGAGGCCGATGGAATCCGCGTTGCGGTGACACACCGTCGCGACGGCGGCGAGATGGGACTGGCCATGTTCGGGCGCTCGAACGCTGCCGACGTTGTCGTCTCGGGCCACACCCACCGACCGACGGTCGTCGAGACCGAGGACTGTCTCCTGTTGAACCCCGGCAGCCACGCCGACCCACGCGGGAATCGACCGGGGTTCGCCGTTCTCGAGGAGCGATCCGACGAGCACGCAGCCGGGAAGACGCGGCTCGCAGGCGAGATTCGCCAACCGGACGGCACACTCGTGGAGTCGTTCGAGTACACGGTACCGGCAGGAACGAACACGGCGGAGTGAGGGGCCGAAAAACGGCGCGTCAGCGGGTGGTGGAGGGGTGATCCAGCGGGCGATCCGTCTCGACCACGGGAGTGGAGGGCGGCGATCGAGACGTATGCGTTGCTATACCCGCTGGATGGATATACACGGCGGAAGGTAAAACATCGATTTCAGTCATCGGCGATGACTGGTCAGTGTGGTTGTCGGCTGATCGATCGGTCCAGACAGTCAGACGACAACTCGACGTGGTCGAAACGGTTTTGCACACCGGTGCGGTACGGTTTCTGTATGCTCGGCTTCCTGCCCGACGATCCCGTCATCATCGCGGTCGTGGTGATCCTCCTGTCGCTGGTCTTCTTCTCGTACCTGCTGATCCGCCGAACGATCCTCGAGTTCCGCGATGGGATGCGCTGACGGCCGTTAGGCCGCGTCGAACACAGCGGTGAGAGCGTCGAGTGCGTCCTCGAGATCAGTTCGCGAGAGATCCCGGTGTGTACAGAGCCGGATCGTCGTCGCATCGAGCGCGGACACAGCCACGTCACGTTCAGAAAGCCGCTCGAGGACGGTCTCGGACTCGAGTCCCGTGTCAGTGAGGTCGACGAGGACGATATTCGTCTCCGGTGGCTGGACGTCGATGCCGTCGATACCGGCCAATCTGTCCGCGAGCAGGCGCGCGTGTTCGTGATCCACCTCAAGTTCTGAGACGTTCTCGAGGGCGCACAATCCGGGAGCCGCGATGAGTCCGGCCTGTCGCATCCCGCCGCCGAACAGTTTTCGCGTGCGTCGAGCACGTTCGATGAACGGCTCGCTGCCGGCGAGCATCGAGCCAACCGGCGCGCCGAGTCCCTTCGACAGACAGAACATCACCGAGTCGATGGGATCAGTGAGGTCGGTCGCAGGGACATCGAGTGCCGTCGCGGCGTTGAACAGCCGCGCCCCATCGAGGTGGACCGGCACGTCGCGCTCGTGAGCGGCGTCGGCTGCGCCGGTGATCCGATCGGGGGCGACCGCGAGCCCACCGCGGGCGTTGTGCGTGTTCTCGAGCCAGAGCAGTCCGGTCCCGGGCCGATGGAGATCCGCCGCGACGTACTCGGCGGCGACCTGTTCCGGCGACGGAACGCCGCGCGTTGCCTCGAACGTCCGAAGCTGCAGGCCGGCGTGCTGGGCGAGACCACCGAGTTCGTACTTGACGACGTGGCTCTTGCGATCCGCGAGCAGTTCCTGTCCTCGTTCGGTGTGGACGCGCGCCGCGATCTGATTTCCCATCGTCCCCGACGGCACGTACAGGGCAGCATCCATCCCTACCGCCTCCGCGGCCCGTGCCTCGAGGTCGTTCACCGTCGGGTCTTCGCCGTAGACATCGTCGCCCACGTCGGCCGTACGAGCAGCCTCGCGCATCGATTCGTCTGGTGTCGTGACCGTATCCGAGCGGAGATCGATCATACGTCGATCAACAGCCGACGGCAGGGAACCACTTACGGTCGTGCTGTTCGACGAGTTCATATGGACGACACCGATCGGCAACCGCGTAGTATCCAGCCGGACCGATGAGCCAGCGCGAGTCAGCCGAGCCACGTGGATACACGCGGGGCACACGTCTCGTCTCGGCGCTCCGACTCGCGGCCGTCTCGTTGCTCGTCGTCGGCTTCAGCGGTTGGCTGATCGACGACGGCGCAGTGGCCCTCGAATCGCTGTTTACGATCGCGTTCGGGCTCGGCATTGGCTGTGCGGTCGCATCGATCTATCTCGGCATCTTTCTGGCGAATCGTGACTGACCGCCGACTGATCGACCGCCCAAACTGTTCGATTCGAAAACGGTATCCCGGCGCTCGGGATACGTGTGACACATGGACCCACGTATCCGCGAACACGCCGAGATCATCGCGAACCACTCGGTCGACCTGCAGGAAGGGGATAACGTCATTATCGACGCCCATCCGGTCGCCGAAGACCTCGTCGTTGCCCTCCACGAGGTACTCGGCGAGATCGGCGCGAATCCGCTGACGACGAGCCAGCGGACGGGCACGCGCCAGCGGCGGGCGTACCTCCGCGCCGGCGACGACGAGTACGAAACGCCCGCGCACGAACTCGCGCTCATCGAGGAGACGGACGTTTACATCGCGATCCGGGCGAGCGACAACGTCACCCAGACCAGCGACGTCGATCCGGAGACCAGCGCGGCCTACCAGCAGGCCCACCAGCCGATCCTCGAGGAACGGCTCTCGACGCGCTGGTGTCTCACGCAGTTCCCAGCACCAGCGAACGCCCAGCTCGCCGAGATGTCGACGGAAGGCTACGAGGAGTTCGTCTGGGACGCTGTCAACAAAGACTGGGACGAACAGCGCGCCCACCAGGCGAACATGGTCGAACTCATGGACCCCGCCGACGAGATTCGGATCAAAAGCGGCGACACGACCGACGTGACGATGTCAATCGACGGCAATCCGACGCGAAACGACTACGGCGAGCACAACCTCCCCGGCGGCGAAGTCTTCACCGCGCCCGTCCCCGACAGCGTCGAGGGCGAGGTGCTGTTCGACATGCCGCTCTATCATCAGGGTCGAGAGATTACGGACGTCTACCTCGAGTTCGAGGGCGGCGAGGTCGTTTCCCACTCCGCGGCGAAAAACGAAGACCTGCTGACGGAGGTTCTCAATACGGACGACGGCGCGCGCCGACTCGGCGAACTCGGCATCGGGATGAACCGCGATATCGACCAGTTCACCTACAACATGCTGTTCGACGAGAAGATGGGCGACACCGTCCACATGGCCATCGGCCGCGCGTACGACGACACCGTCGGCGAGGGCAACGAGCAGAACGAAAGCGCCGTCCACGTCGACATGATCGTCGATATGAGCGACGACTCGCTGATCGAGGTAGACGGCGAGGTCGTCCAGCGCGACGGGACGTTCGTCTTCGAGGACGGCTTCGAGCAGTAAATCCACAACGTCCCCGAGCCGGCCCTCGACGACCGAAAACCGCCCGACGGGTCGGCATCGTCTGGCTTTATGAGTCCAGAATCAGTATCGGACGTATGGCAATCCTCGTAGCGTACGACGGTTCAGCGCCCGCACGCAAGGCAGTGGAACATGCCTTTGAAACATACCCCGACGAGGAGATCATCCTGCTGCGTGTCGTCGAAGCAGCGGAGGGCTCGACGGGAGCGGGAATCGAACTCCTGAAAGACATGTTCCGAGAGCGCGAGGAAAAGATCTCCGAGAGATTCGGCGACGAAGTCTCAGACATCGTCAGCACTGATGACGTCGACTTCCGCACGGAAACGGCCGTTGGCCAACCCGCTCGAGAAGTCATCGAATTTGCGGACGAGAACGACGAGGTCGAGCACATCATCATCGGCAGTCACGGGCGGGACGGCGTCTCGCGGGTGTTACTCGGCAGTGTCGCCGAAACCATCGTCCGACGGTCTCCTGTCCCCGTGACCGTGGTCCGGTAATTACTGCGAGTTCGTCATTCCACCGTCGACGACGAGCGATTCACCGGTCACGTAGTCCGAGAGATCACTCGCGAGATACAACGCCGCGTCCGCGACGTCTTCGGGCTGGCCCGCGCGTCGCGATGGGATCGCCTGCAAGAAGTCCTCCTCGGCGTCGGTGCCCATGATCGGGAAGTCGTCGGTTGTCATTGTCGTTTCGATCAGGCCGGGGTGGATCGCGTTCACCCGAACGCCGTCGGGCCCCAGCTTCGCCGCCATTGCGTACGTGAGCAGTCGCACCGCACCCTTCGTCCCACAGTAGGTGACGAACTCGCCCGATCCCTCGAGGCCGGCGACCGACGAGAGATTGATGATCCGGCCGCCGTCGGCCTCGACCATTCGCTTTGCCGCCGCTTGCGCGCCGAAGAAGACGCCTTTGACGTTGATATCCATCATCCGACCGAAGTCGTCTTCGTCGACCTCGAGGAACTCCTCCCCGTGGAAGATCCCCGCGTTGTTGACCATTACGGTGACGCCGCCGAACTCCTCGGCGGCCTCGACCGCCGACTCGAGGTCGTCGACGTTCGTGACGTCGCACTCGACGAACGTCGCGTTCGCGTCCGTTTCCGCCTCGATCAGTTCGTGGGTCGGCTCACCACCCTCTCGAGGCGACTCCTGAATATCCGCGACGACGATGTCGGCCCCTTCCTCGGCGAACCGACGAGCGATCGCACGCCCGTTCCCGCTTGAGCCACCTGTCACGACCGCAACGTCATCTGTGAGCATTGGAGACATTACACACAGCACTACGTCACAAACACCGATAACGGTATTTGCGTATCACACGCCGCGATAACGGCTACTGCTTCAGCCTCACACTCTCTCGAACGAGTTACAACGGTCGACAACTAGTCGTCGATCACGCGAACCGATCCGATCTGGCGTGCCTGCTGGTACTCACAGAGGTAGTGTTCCATCTCGGGTGTCGCCTCGAACGCGAGCGTTTCCACCATCCCGACAGTCTCGTTGCCGTCGGTCGAGTACTCCTCGACGACCTCGCTGTCTTCGTCCCAGAAGGCGATGTTGTGATGGACGCCGTCCATGTTCTCCCACGTGATCTCGTACTCCCGGCCGGACACGAGCACGAGCGTCGGATTCTCGACGCGGTCGATCGCGGGCGGTTCGACACCGACCCAGCCGCCAACGTAGCCGTCGAAGACGATCTCGTCGACGTCTCGCCACGTCTCGGGATCAGTGTCTCCCTCGAGCGACTCTGCCGCGTCGACGACGGGTTCGGGCTCGTCGGGTTCGGCCTCATTACCCAGACAGCCGGTGACGGAGACTGCTGTGAGTGTTCCAGCCACGCCCGACAGGAACGTCCGTCTGTCCGTGCTGTTCGGAGTCATTACTGAATGTATACCGTTGAGTGGCATAAGTTCCATCCCAACGACGGCACGAGCGTCATCTACAGTGACTGTCTCTCGAACTGACTCGGTGAGTTAGACGGGCTGCTATCCCGAGTTCCCGGTGGCCTCGCAGGACGATCGCGGGCACACCGACACTGACGAACAGGGGTCCGTATCAATCCTCGAGGAGGGCCGCAACCATCCCCGAGACGAACTCGAGTTCGTCCTCGTTGACGCCGTGGCCCATCCCTTCGTAGAGCCGTTTGGTGACGTCGGCGTGCATCGATTCGAAGGCGTCGGCCGTCTCGTGAACGCGTTCTTCGGGGATGTGCGGGTCGACATCGCTACAGCCGAGGAACACGGGGGTCTCCTCGAGGTCGCCAGGATACTCGTCGTCGAGGGCCTCGCCGATGAGGCCGCCGCTCAAGGCGGCGAGTCCGCCGTAGCGTTGCGGGCTGCGAGCGACGAACTCGCTCGCGAGACACGCCCCCTGCGAGAAGCCGACCAGCATGAGCCGGTCGGCCGGAATCCCCGCACTGTCGGCCTCGTCGATCGCATCCGCGATCGCCTGCAGTCCCGACGTTCGGCCGGGTTCGTTCGCTTCGACGGGTGCGAGAAACGAGTTCGGGTACCACGTCTTTCCGGCAGCCTGCGGCGCGAGCAGGGCGACGCCGCCGTGGTGGAACTCGTCCGCGAGTTGGAGCATCCCCTGTGCGGTCGCCCCGCGGCCGTGGGTGAGCACGATCGCAGCCGAGGCGTCCTCGAGGGGCGTGCCGCCGGTGACGAGGGGCTGGCTCTGGTGGGGCCCGTCGACGCCGGCGTCGGCGCTCATTCGACACCACCGACGCCAGCACTCGCCTCGGGCAGGTCGTGTTCGACGACCTCGAGGCCGAGCGCCTCGATGGCACCGCGGAGGTGTTCGTCTTTGGCGTAGTCGGCCCCGTCGTCCTCGCGGAGTTCCTGGGCTTTCGCGAGGATCTCGCCGCGGCGGTCGTCGGGAATCTCGTACTTGTCCGTCGAGAGTTCGATGACCAGCCCGTTGTTGTCGCGGGTGTAGATCGAGTGGAAGATGCCACGGTCGAAGACGTTGTAACCGTGGCCGGCGTCCTCGAGCGCCTGCATGGTGTCTTCGTACTCGTCGGGATCGACGCTGAAACAGAGGTGGTGGACGGCGCCGACGCCGGGTCGCTGGCCGCGAGCGGAGGGGCGGTCGTCGCTCACGAAGAAGGTGAGGATGCGCCCGTCGCCCGTGTCGAAGAACAGATGCGTCTGCGAGGGGTCGTCGAGGTTGGGCTGGCGCAAGACCAGCGGCATTCCGAGGAGGTCACGATAGAACTCGATCGTCTCGGCCTCGTTGCTTCCCCAGATGGTGATGTGGTCGGTTCCGGTCGTGTGGACAGGGCTGTCGGGCAGTTCGGGCGTGACTGGATTCGGCGTGTCGTTGGACATAAGTGGTTACTCCGCAACGAGGTCGCCGAAAACGCGCTCGGCGTCCGCGGGAACGTCGAAGTCGTGGTAGTACTCGCCTTTGATGCTCGAGAGGATGTTAAGCGCTGCGGCCGCACCGTCGCCGACGGCGATGGCGGCCTGCCACTCCTCGGGACGGACCATCGCGCCGGTCGCGTAGACGCCGTCGACGCTCGTCTCCATGTCGACGTCGACGTCGACGACGTCCGTATCGGTGAACTCACAGCCGAGGTCGTCGGCCAACTCGCGATTGGCACCCGTCGCGAGGACGACGTAATCGGCCTCGTACTCGCCTTCGTCGGTCTCGACGATGAAGCCGTCCCCGGACTCGCTGACGGCGGTTACGGGTTCGTCTTGCCGGCGGTCGACGCCGAAGTCGTCGACCTGCTGGCGCGCCGTGGCCATGAACTCGCTGCCGCCGACGGAGCCGATGCCGAGATAGTTGAACAGGTGAGCCTTGTGCATCCACGTTTCGTCGGTATCGAAGACCGTCGTCTCGAGGCCGTTTTTCGCGGTAAAGAGGGCGGCGCTCAGGCCGGCTGGGCCGCCGCCGGCGACGATTACAGAAGGCATTTGCGTCGAGCCATCGGCGTCAGTCGAATCATCGGTGTCGGACATGTGTAGTTACACAATGTTACTGCAGGGGTATGAACCCAGCAGAGACGTTAGAACAACCACGTAACACGAGTGTTACTGGTCTACGGAGGCTACCACACACGGCAAAGCGCCCCTCTGACGCCATATCCACAGATTCGAACGAGTGCGGTGCTGCTTTCGGCCATCAAAAGGTGGTTGCTACCATATAACATGGCCCTTGCACGCGAAAGCTCAACCGGTTCACGTGATCGCTTCCTCTCCAGAGTACAGAAGCGATCGACTCGACGACCAACCCCGGACGTCCGTCGGGACGGCAACGTCCGACGGACCATCGTCGACGACCGGGCCCAGTGACGACCGTTCGAGGGCCACGCACTACCCATCAACGGAGATCCCTATGAATACCAGCCTCGAAGTAGAGTACTGGGTCATCGACGACGCCGGTGACCTGGTCGCTCCCGGACCGCTGCTCGACGCCTCGGCACAGTTCGATCCCGAGTTCGTCGAGCCGATGCTCGAGATCAAAACGACGCCGTGCTCGTCGATGGTCGAACTCCGCGAGGAGTTCCTCGACCACATCGGAAGCGCCGTCGACGCCGCCCGTGACCAAGGTAAACGGCTCGTCCCGCTGGCGACCCCTCTCCACGCGAGCCCCGCCGAGATCCCCTACCGTGAGAAAGAGAGCACCGACGTCCAGCGCCGGATCGTCGGTCGATCGTTCGACGACGCCCGCGTCTGTGCCGGCACGCACATCCACTTCGAGCGATCGAACGTCGTCGACCAGTTGAACACGCTGACCGCACTCGACCCTGCGTTCGCACTCGTCACCAGTTCGTCACACTACCGCGGCGAACGCATTCTCGAGTGCGCCCGGCCGTTCCTATACCGCCGCTCGTGCTACGAGCACTGTCCCGAGCAGGGCCAGCTCTGGCCCTACGTCGACAGCGTCGACGAGTGGGAGCGGCGGCTCGAGGCCGCCTACGAGGGCTTCCGCGAGCGCGCGATCGAACACGGAGTCGACCCGCAGACGTTCGACGACGCGTTCGAGCCGTACGACGCGGTCTGGACCCCGGTTCGACTTCGAAAAGCGATGCCGACCGTCGAGTGGCGCTCGCCCGATGCCACCCTCCCAACCGAAATCCTCCAACTCACGGAAGCGGTCCGCTCGATCGTCACCCACGCCGACGCCCGCGGCACCACCGTCGGCGCTGAGTCGGCCACCGGCGCGGTCACCCTGCCCGCGTTCGACACCGTCGAATCAGTGACCGACGCCGCGATCCACGACGGCCTCGAGGATTCGGCCGTGACGAGCTACCTCGAGGACCTCGGATTTACGCCGTCGGCGTACGACCCGCTGGCGACTCGGCTCCCCGACTCGCACCTGTCGAAGCGGCAGGCGAAGCAGTTGCGGTTGGAAGCAGCGAAGCGACTCGAGGCTGATCTCGGAACGCGCCGCGCTCGAGCCTAAAAATCGTAAACGAGGGTCACTCGAGAGTTGTTGAGTCCGGAACAACACCTTAACCTGCTTGATTGTGCCAATAGACGGCACGATGGGATTTGAACCACGCCGTCGGCTCGCTTCGCTCGCCGCCGTCTAATTCAAACCCATCTCAGTATCCTGCTGTCGCTCACGAGTTGTTCGCGACAGCAACGGGCACGATGGGATTTGAACCCACGACCGTCGGATTAGAAGTCCGACGCTCTTTCCGGACTGAGCTACGTGCCCTCGAGTACGAGTCCACGGTGAATTGGCATAAACAGTGTGGATTCGCTCAGCCGTGAAAGCGGTACAGCGACGTCACGAACGGCAGTCGGTTGATCATCCAGATGGCGATCGGGAGGCCGATGATCGTCACCGCGAGCAGGGCAGCCAGGTTCGCCCAGAGAAAGCTGAGCCACCAGCCGACGAGGACGAAATACAGCGCTCGAGTCACGAGCGAGTGCTGGCCGCGAGCCAATTCGGGCTCGGTAAACGAACGTGGTTCGGCCAGCGTCAACACCGTCGGGACGAGGTTGATCAGCTTGATCCCGAGCGGAGCGAGGATGATGGTGACGTTCAGTGCCCACGCGAGGTTCACCACGACCGGCGTCGCTCACCAGCCGATGGCCAGAAACCAGAGCGCCCGCACCACCAGCGACCGTTGTGCCATAGTCGGAAAAAGCAGGATGCAGAGATAGGGGTGTCGAAACGGCGAACACAGCGTTTATGCACGTCTCGGCGGTACCCTCGAGCAATGCACGTCATCGGAACAGTGGGGCTTCCCGGCAGCGGGAAAAGCGAAGCAGCTACCGTCGCACGCGAACACGGCATCCCGGTGGTGACGATGGGCGACGTCGTCCGTCAGGAGACGGCCGACCGTGGCCTCGATCCGACGAAAGACCACGGCAGCGTCGCCCAGGCACTGCGCGACGAAAACGGACCGACGGCGATCGCCGAGCGTTCACTGCCGATGATCGAAGATCGCCTCGAGAACTACGAGGCGGTCGTCGTCGACGGCATTCGCTCCGATGCCGAGGTCGATATCTTCGAGGAACGCTTCGGCGAGGCGTTTACGCTCGTCAGTATCGAAGCGCCGTTCGAGGTGCGTGCCGAGCGCATCGACGCCCGCGGCCGTGACGCAGGCGCAGACGACGGTGGCGAGGGGCTGGCGGCTCGCGACGAACGCGAGCGCAGTTTCGGGATGGACGACGCGATGGACCGCGCCGATGTCGTCGTCGAGAACACCGACTCGCTCGAGGCGTTTCACGACCGAATGCGAACGATCATCCGGGACGAAGCCGGACAGGCCGGCGACGAGGACGAATCGGAACCGACACCTGAATCCGAATCGAACACGGAAGTCAATCAGCCATGACTGACATCTACCGCGTGGACGTCGAAATCACGGCACCGGTCTACGATACGGAGGTCACGAGTCGCGTCGTCGACGCCGTCTCGAACATCTTTCCGAACGCCGACATCGAGGAGGAGTTCGGCGAGATCAGGGCCGAAGCCCACGCGATGGACCACTTTTCGGAGCTGTTGCACAAACAGGAGATCCTCGATACCGCCCGCGGCGAGTTCTTCGCCAATCGCGAGGGCGATCGCTTCTCGTTTGCCCTCAAAAAGCAAGCCGCGTTCGAGGATCGCGTGAACTTTTCGGTGGGTGAACCGGACGAGCTCGGCGAGATCAGCGTCCGCGTGCGCGTCGAAGAGCCGACCCTCGAAGAGTACATCGACCACATTGCCCCGCCGACGGAAGACGGCCGCCCGATCGAAGGTTGAACGTCCGACTCGAGCACTGTCGCTGTCGCGTCCGCACTGCCGTGTGTCGGAGTGACGCCGCCGATCGTGTCCCCGCACGCTCGGGCAGGGACAGGGATGATAGGGAGCCAACACGTACTGCGAGGCGATGCACGAGTCACTTACTGCCTCGGAGATCATGGTCACCGACGTCGTCACCGCCTCGCCCGGCGCGAGTGCGACCGACGCTGCGAGACTGCTGCGCGATGAACACGTCAGCTCGGTCGTCGTCGTTCGCGACGAGACCCCCGTCGGCATCGTCACAGAAGGTGACTTCGCCACCCAACTCTGCGAGCGATCCGACCTCGGCAGGACCAAACTGAGCGATGTGATGTCAAGCCCACTCGAGACGATTACACCTGAGACGGCCATCGTCGACGCGGTGGCACTCCTCCGGGCCGAAGGCATCGAACACCTGCCGGTCGTCAGCGACGGTGGAGACGATGATTCAAGCACGCTCGTCGGGATCCTCACGACGACGGAGCTGTCCTACTACGTCCCGCATCTGGCCCACCAGACGGGGGGCCTCGAAGCCCGGAAGCCGCGACGGCAGGTTCGAACCGATACCCAGTACGAACGCGACGACTGGTCGTTCGAGTACCATGGCGAGGACGAGTCGACTGTCTCCGTCGGCGACGTCGCCGAGTTCTCGAAACCGATCTCCGACGACGACGTCGCGTCGTTCGCCGAGGTCACGGGCGACACGAACCGCCTCCACTTGGACGACGCGTACGCCGCCGAAACTCGCTTTGGCCGACGGATCGTTCACGGCATCCTCGCGAACGGCCTGATCAGCGCCGCGCTGGCTCGACTCCCCGGGTTGACGATCTACCTCTCACAGGAGAGTAGCTTCCTCGCGCCGCTGTCGATCGGCGACCGCGTCACGGCCGTCTGTGAAGTTGTCGGCGACCTCGGCGAGTCGAAGTACCGGATCGAGACGACCGTCGTCGACGGTGATGGAACGACAGTCCTCGAGGGCGATGCCGTCGTTCTCATCGACGAGTTGCCGCCGAAAGCGGCGCTCGAGGGGGACGCAGCGACGGCCGACTGACCGAGGTGGGACGCTCGCGTCCCCACGGGTGTATCGATGCTACTGTGAGCAGTCCCGCGCGGCTTCGAGTGCCCGTTTGCCGTCCTGCTGGCGCTGTTCTGCGGTGATCGGATCGCCGGCGTCCGCCGCAGCGGCCCCGTCCTCGAACGCTGCCGCCACGGTCTCCAAGTGGTCGCTCTGGCAACTCGCCGTCTCGAAGTATGAGACGAGACCGCTCGGCGGGTTCTCGTCTCCCTCGAAGGTCGTCGTCGCCGCCTCGAACGCCGCTTTGGCGTCGGCGAACGTCGTCTGTGCCTGCTCGTAGTTCTCGTCGTCGACGGCGGTCTGTCCCTGTTCGAGGGCCTCGTAGCCCGCGAGCATCGCTTCGAAGCCGTCGCCAAGTGTCGAAAGCGAGTCCACGACGTTCTCGAGCGTCGAGATTCCGTCCTCGAGATCCGCATAGTCGATCCGTGCAAGGTCCTCGAACCGGTCTTCCTCGAGCGTCTCGAAGTCGGCTACGACCTCGTCGTGTCGCGTCTGTGCATCCTCGAGCGTCGCCGTTCGGGTCTCGAGGGTGTCGGTTGCATTCTCGAGATCGCCGTCTTCGTCGATCGCTGCCGAGATCGTGTCGACGGCGTCGCTGAGCGTCTCGTCCGTGACCGTGTCGGTCACGACGACCAGCCCCTCGAGGACGTCAGCGTACGTCCGCAGGTCCTCGACGTCGGCCTGCCGGTCATCGTCCAGTTCGGCCGCGGCGGTCTCGAGGTGGTCGCGGGCGTCGTCGATCAGGTCGGTTGGCACCGCGGGATCGAAGTCGATCGATTCCGGGTCGTCGATGGAGTCGTCGACCCGCAACGCGAGCGCTGCCTCGTTTAACTTCCCCGTCGCGCGGTCGAGTGCTCTCTCGCCGGCTCGGTCGGCGACCTCACTGCCCGTGTCGTCATCACTGTCGGTGAGATCGCCGAGACATCCCGCGAGCGTGGTCACCGCGCCGGCACTGACGCCGGCACGCATGAGATACTGTCGACGGTGCATCGTTACTCGATCATACGTCTAGAAACGTATGAACGTAGTGGCACGCCCGGAGCGCACGGAGATCGATACTCGGTCGGAGAATAGGAAAGAGCGGTCTCAGAACGGGCCCATGCCGCCCATGCCGCCACCGCCGCCTTGCTGTTGCATCTGTTTCATCATGCGCTGCATCTCTTTTTCCGAGCCCATGCCCTGGAACTGCTTGATCGTCTTCTCCATCATCTTGTACTGCTGGAGCAGTTCCCGGACTTTCTCCTCACTGGTGCCCGAGCCGCGGGCGATGCGTTCGATCTGGCTCGCACCGATGGCTTTCGGATACTCTTTTTCGGCGTCGGTCATCGAGTCCATGATGACGCTGAAGGTGCGCATCCGCTCCTGGGTGACATCCATCGCGTCGTCGGGGAGCTGGTCTTTGATCCCGCCACCGAAGCCGGGGATCATGTCCATGACCTGATCGAGCGGCCCCATGTTGTTCATCGCCTCCATCTGCTTTTGCATGTCATTGAGGGTGAACTGGCCCGAAAGCATGTCCTCGGGCTCCCAGTCGTCGTCTTCGACTTGGGTCTGCTCCATCGCGCGCTCGACGCGCTCTGCGAGCTGGCCGAGGTCGCCCATGCCGAGCAGCCGCGAGATGAAGCCGTCGGGCTCGAAGCGCTCGATGTCCTGGACCTCCTCGCCGGTCCCGAGAAACGCGATCGACGAATCGGTCTGGTCGACTGCCGTCAGCGCGCCACCACCTTTCGCCGTCCCGTCTAGTTTCGTGATGACGACGCCGTCGATGCCGATCGACTCGTCGAACTGCTGGGCCTGCTCTTTCGCGCCCTGTCCGATCGCCGCGTCCAGCACGAGCAGCGAGGTGTCTGGCTCGACGACGTCCTCAATCTGCTCGATCTCGTCGATCAGGTCCTCCTCGAGCGCGTGGCGACCCGCCGTGTCCACGATGTGGACGTCGGCTTCGCTGGTTGCCTCGAGTCCCTTGCGGGCGATTTCGACGGGGTCCTCGCTGTCGGGGTTGCCGTAGTAGTCGACCTCGGCGCGGCCGGCCATCTCCTGGGCCTGCTCGTAGGCACCGGGTCGGAACGTGTCCGTCTGGATCACGGCGGGACGAAGCCCCTTCGTCGAGAACCACCAGGCCATCTTCGCGGCGGAGGTCGTCTTCCCCGACCCCTGCAGGCCGGCAAGCAGGATCGTCTGTTCCTCGAGTGGCAACTCGGTCGACTCGCCGATAAGGGCGACCAGTTCCTCGTAGACGATCCGGAGGACGAAATCCCGCGCCGGCGTGCCGGCTGGCGGCTCTTCTTCGAGTGCGCGTTCTTTGATGTTGTCCGACAGCTCCATCACGAGCGAGACGTCGACGTCGGCGGAAAGCAAGGAGCGCTGAATCTCCTTGACGATCTCCTCGATGTCTTCCTCGCTGATGCGTGACTTCCCGCGAAGTTTATCTAAAGTGCCCCGCAGAGAACTGCCGAGATCGTCGAGTACCATTTGCTCGATGTACGGGACGACGTCGTTAAAGGCTTTTTCTACTGTTCACTTCGCTCCACGGCGCGAGGCGCCACCCGGGACAGCGCCGGAGCGTATTTCAACCGACCGTGACAACGTTTCCGTATGACCGCCGATGCGGACGTCGATCCGAGCGAGTACGACGCACTCGCGGACGCAGACGTGACGATGCGCGAAAACGACCACGGCCTCCACATCGCCGACGACGAAGTCACCGGCGTCTCGAGTCAGGGACAGACCCCCGAAGAGGCCCTTGCAAATCTCGCCGCCGCAGTCGAATCCTACACCGAGGCGACCGACGACGATCCGGGCGACGACTGGCTCTGAGACGGTCTCCTGTAGTCACGTGCCGCCAATCGTCGATCCCGTTCTGTCGATCAGCGGTACACAGTTACAGCAGTCCGTCTGAGCAGTCACCGAGTCGCTCACTTCGCGACCGGCCCCGTCTCGACCTCGCCGTCGCGTGCCAGCCACTCCGTCAGACTCCCCTCGTAGAACGCGACGTTCTCGTAGCCGAGTGCCCGGAGCACGACGTAGGTGTGGCTGATCCGCCGAGCGGTGTTGCAGTAGAGGACGATTTCGCGGTCGGGCGTGATGCCGGTCGACTCGAGGACGGCCTCAAGTTCGGACTCGGGTTTCAGCCCGCGCGTCTCGTCGTCGACGGCCTCCCGCCAGTCGAACCGAACCGCACCCGGAATCCGGGCCTCCTCGAACTCGTCTCGATCGCGCGTGTCGACGAACAGCGCGCCGCGCTCGAGGGCGTCCGCGACGGCGTCGAAGCCGATCAGTGGACTCTCTTCGGGGGAGAGCGGGTCGGGGTCGTAGCTCGTCGGTTCGATCTCGGGGACGGCGCTCGTCGTCTCGCGGTCGCGGTTCCAGGCGCTGTAGTCGCCGTCGAGCAGGCGCACGTCGTCGTGGCCGTACTCGAGGGCCGTCAGCACGAAGCGGGCAGCGAAGACGCCGTGAGTGTCGTCGTAGGCGACGATGGTGTCGTCGGGAGCGATTCCGGCATCCGAGAGCAGTGCTGCGAAGGCATCAGCACCGGGAAGGGTCCCGCGATCGACGTCAGAATCGTCGCGATAGCTGTCGAAGGGAATACTTACAGCACCGGGAAGGTGTCCGATACCGTCGTACTCCCAGGCGTCTCTGACGTCGACGAGACGTATCTGTGGGTCCTCGAGGTGCGTCGCAAGCCAGTCGGGGGAAACGACGACGGATTCGTCCATCGAGTGACCGTTCCGGAGCGACCCCCGAGAACACACCGATCCCGGCACCACTCCCCTCGGTACCGAGATTGCGGCAGTAATTTCCGTTTCGGTGGAACGCGTGCCCCGAGTGATCGGTGATAAGACGGGGAATGCTCCGACAGACGAGTTCGGACGGGGCTCGTGCCACCGTCGACGACGGAAAGTAGCGGCAACAGTCTCCGGGACGGTCGACCGGCGTCCGAATTGTCCGGTTGAGATGGCCCTATGACCCTGCCACCCTTCGGACCGTGTATGGCAACCGACTACGCCAACGACGTACTCGTCACCGCCGATTGGGTCGAGGACCGTCTCGAGGAGTTCCAGAGCGACGATTCCACCTATCGACTCGTCGAGGTCGACGTCGACACCGAAGCCTACGACGAAGAGCACGCTCCCGGCGCGATCGGGTTCAACTGGGAGACTCAGCTGCAAGACCAGACGCGCCGCGACGTCCTCGAAAAAGATGAGTTCGAAGACCTGCTCGGCAGCCACGGCATCAGTGAGGACTCGACGGTCGTCCTCTACGGTGACAACGCGAACTGGTTCGCCGCCTACACCTACTGGCAGTTCAAGTACTACGGCCACGAGGAGGTCTACCTGCTCGACGGTGGCCGCGAGTACTGGCTCGAGAACGACTACCCAACCACCGAAGAGGTGCCAGAGTTCTCGGCTGTCGAGTACGACGCCGCCGGTCCACGCGAGAGCATTCGTGCCTACCGCGAGGACGTCGAAAACGCGATCGAGCGTGGCGTTCCGCTCGTCGACGTTCGGTCGCCCGAGGAGTTCACCGGTGAGATTCTCGCCCCGCCAGGCCTCAAAGAGACCGCCCAGCGCGGCGGCCACGTCCCCGGCGCGCGAAACATCTCGTGGGCTGCCGTGACGGACGACGACGGCACCTTCAAATCGCGTGAGGACCTCGAGGAGCTCTACGCCGAGGAAGGCATCGACGGCAACGAGTCGATCGTCGCCTACTGCCGTATCGGCGAGCGCTCGTCGGTCGCCTGGTTCGCCCTGCACGAACTGCTCGGCTACGAGGATGCCGTCAACTACGACGGCTCCTGGACCGAGTGGGGCAACCTCGTCAACGCGCCGATCGAGAAGGGCGAGGCGGAGTGAGCATAGCGAACGAGGCCTCGTAGCCACGAAACGACTGAGCGGCGAGCCGTAACCGCAGTACGTGCCATCTCTTTTCGTTTTCGGAGCGTCGTACTCGATCGATCCCGTCGAGTATCGTCTGAACTGGCTACTTTGAGAAGATCGTATCGGCCGTCGCCGCGCCGACGATGCTGAACACCGAACCGACACTGATAGCGTTGAACGTGATTCGCAGTCCCTCGACGCTCAGCGGTTCGATGTCGAGAAATGTATCGGGTGCGTCGAACAGCATCGCGAGGATGAGCACCGACCCAAACGAAACGCACAGCAGCGAGATAAATCTCGCAGGAACGCCAGCGATTTCCTGTTCGACGTCGATGTCTCGAGTCGTGTCGGCCTTATAGAGCGCGGCGTAACCGATTCCGGCGACGACACAGATCGTCGCCAGTGCATGGAAGATGGTCATGTCCGCTGCGAGGACCCAGACCTCTTCGGTGACGACGAACGGCCCCGCAAGCAGGAAGCCACCGACGATCTGCTGTGCGGAGTCGGCCAGTCGAAACCGGTTCGGGCGACGAAATTTCATGCCGACGGCTATCCACTCAGCCATCAAATAACGACCGGTACTGTCAGTGATGGCGGCGAACGACGTTACTCGGCGATGTTGTCCGACGCGACGTCACTCGGCGAGACGACCTCGAGTTCGCCTTCGGACTCGAGTTCCGAAATCTTCGAGACGGCCGCCTCGAAGGCCGTGAGCGTGCTGCCCTCGAGCGTGCCGTAGGACAGCGACGTGATCGTGTTGTATTCGGCGGTCAGATCCAGCAGTGTGGTCACCTCGTCGGCGTCCGGGGTGGCGGCCTGCGGTGCGAGCGCCGCGTTGGTGAGGTAGCCGTGGCCCGCGAAGCCGCCGACGAAGCCGAGGTCGTGGTACTCGTCGACGAGTTCGAGCGCCGACTCGTCGTAGCCGTCGAGCGGGTACGAGAAGTAGGCGCTGTCGAAGCCGTGGTCGTCGAGCCACGAGACGGCGCTGCTGATCTGGTCTTCCTGCCCGGCCGCGTCCTGGTCTATGAGTGACGCGTTGTTGGCACTCTGGCTGGCGATCGTCCACCCGTCGTCCTGTAAGGACTCGAGGTCGTCGACCGAGAGTCGATCCTCGCCATCCACGTAGTCGGTGTTGACGAACACCGTCGCGGGGTAGTCGTGCTCCGCGAGGATCGAGGCCGCTTCGCTCGCGACCGTCTCGTGGCCGCCGGGGAACTGCAACAGGACGCGCCCGGTGTCGGGGCGACCGACGAGGCGGTAGTCGTCACACCACAGCGACAGTTCGCGGTCGCCGGCCCAGACGGAGATCTTGGTGTGTTCGACCGAACTCAGGTCGGGTTCGCCGACCCGTTCGACGATCCCGAGATCGCGGTGGACGAACGGACCATCCGCATTGACTGCACACTTGAGCAGCAGTCGGTCACCATCGGTGTCCGTCAGCTGAACGGTCGGATTCACCGTGTGATCGCTCGCGAACGCGATCGCGGGGTAGCCGTTCGAGAGGTCACGCGGCGTGTCGAACTCCCGCTTGATCATGATGCGGCCGTCGCCTTCTGCGGCTTCCATTCGCGCGGACTGGGAGCCGACGTACGTCTGCTCTTCGTCTGCGGTGAGCGATCCTTCCATCACAGTCCACTGCGAGAGGTCTTCGAACTCGTCGAACGAACCCAACTCCTCGTCGACTGCATCCTCGTCGCCGTTGCCGTCCTCGTCCGAGGTTTCGGAATCGCTCAATGCAGAACAGCCGGCCACCATTGCCGCGGCGGCCGTCGTGAGATACACACGTCGTTTCATTCCGACCGATAGCACTCGGCTTTCGGTGATTGTTATGCCCTGTTGACGGTTCGCTTCGAGAGAGTAACGGGACCCTATCCACGAGCGTATCGACAGGCTATCAGCCACCCCATACACGTCGGCAACGGCGACGCCCATATCGCGACAGAGCTAACTCGAGGCCGGCCGAAAAGCCCGCTATGACCGATTCCGAGACATTCGTCGATGCTGTACGGGAAGACAACCAGACCGCACTTTCGCGACTCGGTTCCTCGAAGTCGCTGTATGCCGACACTGGCGGCGACATCGACACCGAGCCTGTCCTCCGTGCGACTGCCACCGCCGAACACGCAGCATGGACGACGTTCACACAGTGGGCCGACAGCGACGACCACGACGGGGCTCGCAACGCCTTCGACACCACGGCAACGGAGGAACGAGGCCACTACGAGACTGTTCTCGACCATCTCGGCGTCGAGGAGTTCGAGCCGGACGACGTGCCGAACCTCCACGAGTACCTGCGCGGCCTCGAGTCGACGGTCGAGCGCACCGGGGCCTTTATCGGCCGCATCCTCGCGAGCAAGCGCTCGAAAGAGCAGGTCGTCGGCTACTTCGTCGGCGACGCCGATCCCCAGACCGCCAACGTCTTCCGGGAGTTCGGCACGGACCTGGACGACCAACTCGAGCGCGCACAGGCCCTCCTCGAGGACGTCTGCGAGACCGACGACGACTACGAGCGCGCGCAGACGGCTGCGGCGGGCGCGATTGAGGCCGCCTACGACGAGTACGTCGAGAACCTCGAGGCGATGGGCGCGAATCCGAAACCCGTCTGCTGATCGGGTCGACGCTGTTTTTCCGAGTTGCTACACGCCCTCGACCGTCTCGCGGAACGCCCGAACCGACTCGAGGGCGTCCTCGACGTGGGACGCGACGTCGCCACCCGCATCGTCCGCGATTTCGGTGAGGATGTGTTCGTGGCGAGCGAGCGTGCCGTGGTCCGGCCCGCGGTCGGCCTCGGCCAGCGTTGCGAACTGATCCGACTGCGTCTCGAGGCGGTCGCGGACGGCGTCCTCGGCCGCAACGTCGGCTGCGTCCTGTAGCGTTTCGGCGGCGTCTTCGAGCTGTTCTCGAGCCATACGTGACGTTCACCGGCTGATGATAAAACGATTTCACTAGTCGCGGCTGTGAGAGACTGGGTCAGTCGACGCGTTCGATCCGATCCTCGAGTTCGAGATCAGCGACGACGGTCGGCGAGAGTCCGGCGACGGCGTCGTGGAAGTTCGTGCGGTAGCTTTCGGGCCCGTTGTGGGCCATCTCGGCCGCGCGCTCGCCCGCGATCCCGAACGCGAGCGTGCCGTGAACGGCGGCCGTCGCGGCGTCCTCCAGCGCGCCGCGGAACGTCGCGAGCGTCGCACCGAGCATACAGCCGGTGCCGACGACCTCGGAGAGCCGTTCGTGGCCAGCCGTGACGCGGATCGCTTCGTCGCCAGTGGCGATGACGTCTGAGACGCCGCTCGCGACGACCGTCGCGCCGGTGATGTCCGCCAGCGACCGAGCCGCGTCTTCGATTTCATCGTACTCGCCGACAGATTCGACGCCCCGTACCTCGGCTTCGACGCCCGCGAGCGCGCTGATCTCGCCGTAGTTACCCTTGATGATCGAAAACTCGAGATCCTCGAGGAGGGCTTCGGCAACTGCTTCGCGGGTCGGCGTCGCACCGACGCCGACGGGATCGAGGACGAGCGGAATCTCGCGGTCGGCCGCGGTTGCGCCGGCCTCGTGCATGGCCTCGACTTTCCCCTCGGGGACCTGCCCGGTGTTGAACAGGAGCGCGGCCGCGCCGGCGGCCATCTCGCCCGCGTCACCCGGCGAGTCAGCCATCACCGGGAGTGCGTCCCAGTGGAGGGTCAGGTTCGCGACGTCGTTCATCGTCACGGTGTTGGTCAGATGCTGGACGAGCGGCGTCGTCTCGCCGATCGCCTCGAGCGACGCCGCGAGGTCGCCGCCGGTGACGTCGGCTGGCAGTGTGTCAACCATCCTGTTGGGGTGTGTCTCCCACGGACTTCGCAGTTTCGACGGCCGTGACGAGCGACTCGGTTGCAGCGCGCGGGCCCTCCGCGGCGGTGAGCGCCGAGACGACGGCCACCCCGACCGCGCCGGCCTCGACGACCGTACCGGCGTTTTCGGCCGTTATGCCGCCGATACCGACGACCGGGATCGACACCGCAGTCGAGATTTCGGCGATCCGTTCGGGACCGACGCTGGCTCTGTCTGCCTCGACGTCTTTCGACGTCGTCCCGTAGACGGAGCCGACGCCGAGGTAGTCCGCGCCGTCGGCTTCGGCTCGCGTCGCCTCGTCGACCGTCGAGGCAGAACAGCCGATCACGGCCTCGGGTCCGAGTAGGTCCCGCGCGACCGCGACGGGCAGATCGGACTGCCCGAGGTGGACGCCATCGGCGTCGATCGCCTGTGCGATATCGACGCGATCGTTGACGAGCAGGTCGACGCCCGCTTTGGCAGTGAGTTCGCGCACTTCGAGGCCGAGTTCGTAGCGCCAGCGGGCGTCGGTTCCTTTCTCTCGCAGTTGGACGGCATCGATGCCGCCGTCGATCGCCGCCCGAACGATCTCGGTCGTCTCCCGACCCGCCGACAGCGACGCTTGCGTGACGAGGTAGGTTCCGTACTCCGTGGGAGTCATACACATAACAGCGGGACTGAAACACCATAGTCGCTACTGAACGGCGGCGCACGCTCGAGCGGACGACGTGTGGATCGAAGCGTTGGCGCTGTACTCTCCGGGGTCCTACGACGACTCGAGCCGATCCACCCCCGTCCGAACCAGCCCGCCCCAGTCGGGCGCGTCTCGAGCGACTGGCAACGGTGTCGGCGGCTCCGGATCGGCCGCCTTCTCGGCGATCGACCGCCGCCACCAGGCGACGTCGTGCCACGCGTCCTGCGTGTAGCCCATCGCGGGAAAGTCGGCGACGCGTTCGAACCCGAGCTGTTCGTGGAATCGAACCGTCGCAGGGTTCGGCAGCGTCGTCACGGCGTAGGCGTCACAGAATCCCTGTCGCTCGAGGATCGCAAACAGCGACTCGTACAGCGCCCGGCCGACGCCCGACCGGCGGGCGTCGTCGGCGACGTAGACGGAGAGTTCGACGACCCACTCGTAGGCACGGCGCTTTCGCAACGATCCCGCGTAGGCGTAGCCGACGACACCGTCATCGAGTTCACAGACGAGCCACGGGTAGGTCTCGAGCGTCGAGTCGATGCGGGCGGCCAGTTCGGCCTCAGTCGGTGCGGTTTCTTCGAAGGTGACGGCCGTCGATTCACAGAACGGGGCGTAGATCTCACGAACTGCGGCCGCGTCTTCCGGGGTCGCGAGTCGAATCTGCGGGGCAGCGTCCATACCCCTGTGACAGTCAGTGGCCGATATAAGCGCGTGGGACTCGACGCTCACAGCGCAGGTCAGTGCAGGTGACTCGAGAACAGCCTATCTAGCTCGAGTGAGGTGCCAGCCGCCGAAGACGCCGACCGAACTGGCGAGAAGCAACACGGCATCCGGATCGGCGGCACTCGCGACGAGTGCCACTGCGCTCACGACGACTGCGAGCGAAAACGCGATCGATCGCTGTCTGGTCGGGAAGCGAGCGAGCAGTCGTTCGACCACGAACAGGAAGACGAGCCCGATGCCGACGCCGGCGACGACGTCGACGAGGTAGTGTACCCCCAGCGCAACTCGAGAGAGACAGACGACCGTAACCACAGTCACCGCGGCGAGCAATCGACGACGCGGCGTCCCGATCGAGAGGCGCCGGGCGAGGCTGCCGTAGACGACCGTCGTGATGAGCGCGTGCCCGCTCGGGAAGCCGTAGCTGCTGGCCGTCGCCGTCACCTCGTACAGCGGTTGGAGCACCACGGGCAGCGCCTCGAGGGCGACGAGCGGCTGATCCGGTCGCGGCAGCGCGAAGACGTGTTTCAGCGTCGTAATCAGCCCGAACCCGGCCAGCGCCAGCCCAGCGATGACGGTCATGTCCTCGCGTTCGTCCGCGTAGAGCCAGTAGAGTCCACCGACGAGGACGGCGAGAAACCAGACGTCGCCCAACTGTGTCACGAGCGCGACGAAAATCGCGGCCCAGTCGGGGATCAGCTCCTGAATCCGTCCGACTACGCCGATGCCACGAGACATATTGGCCCTACTGGGACGAGTCACTAATGGATGTCGGCTCGTCACGCGCCTCGGTACTCGAGTCTCCCTCGAGTGAGCTTGCAGGGATAGCGAACTCGATACCGCTACCGCGAGAGGGGTGTCGAGGGCCGTCCGGGCTCGAGCCCGAGACGGACGGTTAGCGGCCCTGATCGTGGGGGTTCGTCGCCGTCCCGTAGTTCTCGGCGTGGTCCGTGTACTCAATAAAGCGCGGGGCGTCGGGATCGAACGGGCGCGCTAAGCTCTCGAAGGCCTTCTTTTTGTCCCAGCCCTGGAGCTTGCCGACAGCCGACCGATCTTCGAGGTCGTGGTAGTCGAGTTTAGGCACGGTGCGCTCCCACGCGTCCAGACCCTGCTCTGTGCGGACGATGACGCTCGAGTACTCGTCGGAAGAGCCGACGGAGCCGACGGTGATGTCAGCACAGAACCCAGTGAAGTCGGCACACTCGTCACAGCCCTTGAGCGCGGCGTCGTGGAAGTTTCCGATATCTTCCTCGAGGATCAGTTCGCCGCCGTGATCGTAGACCAGCAGTTTGCCGTGGAGGACGTCCATCTTGCCGATCTCAGCCGGCGGGATGTCCCGTTGCTCCGCCAACTGCTCGCCCATGAGGCTGTAGTAGTTGAAGTTCTTCGTACACATCAATGCGATCGTGTAGTCGACCGCGCGGATGCCCTCGTTTTGGTCCTGATAGTCCCACTCGAAGTCCTGCAGCGCGCGCAGGCCTTCGATTTCACACGGCGTGCCCACGAGCGCGAGGCTCAGGTCATCCCACGACTCGTCGGGGAGCTTGTGTTCCCACCGTTTCAAATCGAGATTCCCTAGCGCGAGCGTCTGGTTGTAGACCGTGCCGGCGTTTGCGAGGAGTTCCTCGGTGGTCGTCGCGAGGAAACTCTCTGCTTTCCACGGCTCGTCGTCGCTTTCGGTAGCGATGAGTGCGCCGTCGATCTCGCCCGCCTCGAGTAGCGACGCGAGGATGCCGGTGACGACGCCACCGTCCTGGGCCGCGTCGGTCCAGTCCTCGTCGACGCGGGCGGAGAACTCCGTGATCGGGTCGCCGGCGCCCTTGACGTTGTCATCGCCGCCGGTGATCTTCCACTGACGCTCGTACCGCAGCCCGCCGCGGGGGCAGAAATCCCAGCAGAGCGAACAGCCGGTACACATCTTCACGAGTTTCGGCAGGTCGTCGTCGCCGACGCCGATCGAGTCCGAGGGGCAGGCGGCGACACAGGTTCCGCACTGAATGCAGCGACCCTCGTCGATGACGGCCTCGTCCAGTTCCATGAACCACGTCTTCTCGTCCGGTGTCTCGATGTCGTTCATCCGCGACCGAATCGAGTACTCGGGAGTCTCGAGGTCGACGCCCTCGGGAACGCCGACGCGGGTGTCGGGTGCACCGTCGTCGACGTCCTGACTGACTCCTTCAGCGGGCTCGGTGAACTCGAGGTCGCCGAGGTCGCCCATCTCGTCAACGTTTGCAACGCCGGCCCCATCAGTGGCGACGGGCTGGTCGACGTCCCGCGTTTTTTCGCCGCAGGTGCAGGTGTCGGACGAGCAGCGATCATCGCGACCGGTCCGACCGGTTTCCGCTCGAGCGTGACCCGGGGTCGCTCGCATGGGAGACGAGTCGCCGCCGGTGTCGGGGACGTGTGGGAATCGGTGCGCGTTGTCCTCGCCGTCAGTCCCCATGGGCCACCCCCCGCGTGACCGGCGCGTCCGCGTCTTGCATGATCGTGCGGAGCTGCTCGTTGTCGACGCGACGACACCACTCGTAGAACCGCTCGCTGTCGTGCCGGTCGTCCGCGTAGGCGTCGAAGAGGTGCTCGAGTGCCGGGATCACGGCGTCAGCGGGAACGGCGTGTTCGATCCAGTCGAGGAACTCGTTGTCCACACCGAGCGAGCCGCCGAGACCGACGTCCATCCCTTCGACTAGGTCGTCTCCCTCGTCGTTTGGCCCGTCCGTGTCTTCCAGTTTGACGGTCTCGCCGCGGAAGCCGATATCCGCGATCTGTGGCTGGGCGCACGACGCCGAGCAGCCGGACATGTGCATTCGGATGGCCTCGATGTCGTCGGGGACGTCGATGCGCTCGTCGAGTTCACGGGCCCAGCGTTTGGTGCGCTTTTTCGTCTCGATGATGGCGTAGTTACAGAACTCGCTGCCGGTACAGCCGACAGCACCGCGGGCGAACGCGCCGGGGTCGGGCTGGTAATCCGCGGCGAACGGCTCCTCGAGGAGGTCCGCGACGTTCTCCGCGGGGATGTGGGAAATGAGGAAGTTCTGGTCGGTCGCCAGTCGGATGGAGGCATCCTCGGTACCGTACCGCTTCGCGGCGTGGGCCGCTTGCGCGAACTCGTCGCCACCCATGCGACCGGCGATCACGTTGAAGCCGACGTACTGGAGCCCGTCTTGCTTCTGGTCGTGGACGCCGACGTGGTCGCCCTGGTAACCGACCGTGAGGTGCTGGCCGCTCTCGGGGAGGTTGACGGTGCAGCGATCGCGGACCGCCGCTTCGAACGTTTCGGGGCCGAGTTGCTCGACGAGATACCGCATACGACAGACGCCGCGATTGGTGCGATCGCCGAGTTCCTTAAACGTCTGGGCGACGGCGCGGGTGAACTCGACGGCATCCTCCGGCGGGACGAAGACGTCGAGTTCCGAGCCCATGCGCGGGCCGTCCGAGAGGCCGCCGCCGACGCGGGCGTGGAAACCGTAGAGATAGCTGCCGCCGATCTCTTTTTTGGCTGGCACAAGGCCGACGTCGTTGATCTGGGACTGGGCGCAGTCGTGGGCGCAGCCCGTGATCGTGAGCTTGAATTTCCGCGGGAGGTTGGCGTACTCGCGGTTTCCGGTGAAGAACTCGGAGACGGCCTCGACGACCGGCTGGGCGTCGAAGCACTCGTGATCGTCAAGGCCGGCGGCGGGACAGCCGAGGACGTTCCGGGCCGAATCGCCACAGCCCTGGACCGTCGTCAGGCCGACCTCGTCGTAGCGCTCCCACATCACGGGCACGTCCTCGATGCGGATCCAGTGTTTCTGGATGTCCTGTCGGGTCGTGATGTCGAGGTAGGCATCACCCCAGAGTTCGTTTTGCGCCTCGCCGCCGTACTTCTCGGGCGCGGCAGCGAGCTCGTCGGTCACCTCGCCGATGACTTCGGCCTGTTCCGGGGTGAGTTTCCCGCCCGGAACCTTCGTCCGGATCATGAAGTAGCCCTCCTGCTTCTGGGCGTACATACCGGCCCACTTCAGGCGCTCCCACTCGCCGTCGCCGGCGCGGGCTTCGATTTCCTCGAAAGAGAGGTCGGCGGCAGCGTAGTCGTAGACGTCGTCGATCACGTCGAGTGGGTGTTTCTCCTGTTTGTGTCGTTCGACGGCGTTCATCCGAACCACCCGCTGAACTGCGTGGATTCGAACGGACTGTGTCGTGGGATCATGGGTTAGTGCGTGGTACACTGGCACACATATACCAGCCCGCAAGCAGGCGAACTCTGACGGAGCTAGTGTGAGCAGGTAACGCTTGCCAGTATCGGCGACGGGGTGCATCGATGTTTTTCCAGACAGGGGGAGAACGCCGCCGTCGCGGGCCGGCGACGACTCGTCACCGGCCTGAAGCGGTGATTATCTCCGGGAAGGTGGACGCAGCTTCGATCAGGAGAATTTCCAGAAACCATCACAGCAACGAATCGGGTAATCAAGGCAACAGGACCGTCAACATCTCTGGCAATACTGCCGGTGTACGGTCTCGAATGAGGGGGGAGAACTGGGCTTTTATGCTACTTCCGGGAGAATCAATTCGTATGTCCATGGAAAACACGCTTCTTCGGAGCCTGCTGCTTATCATCGCCCTAGTCGTCCTCGTTCCGCTGCTTATGATGGCATTCATGATGCCGATGATGGGGCTGTGGGGCTGGGGTCACATGTGGGACGGCGGGATGTGGGGTGGCACGGGAACACCGTGGCCGTGGCTCGTGATGTGGCTCGTGTTTTTAGCCGTCGTGATCGGCCTCGGATACCTGCTGTACCGCGCACTTCGTGGCCCAACCGGCCGCGAAACCGACGCCGCACTCGAGGAATTGCGGCTGGCGTACGCCCGCGGCGACCTCTCCGACGAGGAGTTCGAGGAACGGCGACGACGGCTGCAGACGCGAGATGAGTCCCAATGACGACGTACACCACAACACGGCGACGGACACTCGCAGCCACCGGCAGCGCGCTCGCGGCCGGTTTCGCGGGCTGTCTCGAAAGCAACGATCCCCAGCCGACCGACGCGAGCGACGACTCGAGCGGCGCGGGCGACGACTCGAGCGGCGACCACGACCACGATACCGATCACGAACTCGGCCACCCGGAGGCACGGATCGACGTGACGATGGAATCGGACGACGGCACGCACCACTTCGCCCCGCACGTGGTTCACATCGAGGAGGGCGGGACGGTAACGTGGACGCTCGAGAGCGGCGCGCACGATACCGTTGCTTACCACCCGGACAACGCCGATTTGCTCCCGTCGGCGAGCGAGCGACGGATCCCGGACGGCGCCCAGCCGTGGGCGAGTGAGTTCCTTCGAACCGAGGGCGAAACGTTCCAGCGAACGTTCGAAGAGGCAGGAGTCTACGACTACGTCTGTACGGTCGTCGAACACGGTCACGGACCGGAGCGCGGGCAGGGTCCCTACGGCCATCACCCGACGCACGAATCGACGGGCATGGTCGGGCGTGTGATCGTCGGTTGGCCGGATCCCGACTCCGACGCACAGCCCGCCCTTCGGGCGCCCGCAGACGAGCTTCCTGAAGCCGCGCGAGACGAACTCGAGGGATTCAACGAGCGAACACGGACGGCACTCGAGCACGACGACGATCACTGAGACGGTCTGCTGTAGGTCATTTCCGGCGCACCCGCGACCAGCCCTGCGGGTGCACCGGTAAATCGTTACAGCAGTCCGTACGAGTGCGGCCAGTCGACCTCGAGTTGCGTTCGTCGGACCGTCCAGAGCAAAAGAGAGTGAGAGTAGTTAGCGCTCGAAGTAGCGGCTGAGAAGGGCTGCCACGACCATGATGACGACGAGGACCGTCGAGAGCGCGTTGATCGTCGGCGTCAACCCGGTCCGCAACATGGTGTAGATCTCGACCGGGACGGTACTCGAGCCCGGCGAGATGAGAAACTGCGTCGCGGTGAACTCGCCGAAGGAGACGACGAAAGAGATGAAAAAACCGGCCAACAGTGCCGGCGAGATGATCGGCGCGGTGACGTTCATGAACGTCACCGTCGAATCGGCACCGAGCACGCGAGAGGCCTGCTCTAGGTCTTCGTCGAACGTTACCAGCTGTGACCGAACGAGCAAGAAGACGTACGGCACTGTCAGGATCGAGTGGCCAATGATCAGCGCCGGGTAGCCACTCGAGACGTTGACCATGCCGAAGTAGCGGATCAGCGCGATGCCGGTGATGACCGGTGAGATGATCATCGGCAACAGCATGATCGTCGAGAGCTGCTGTTTGTACGGGAATTCGGCGCGAACGAAGCCGACGGCGGCGGCCGTGCCGAACGCGACCGAAAGCAGCGATGCCGACGTCGCGACGACGAAACTCGTCATCAGCGCGCCCAATAGCTGATTGTCGGCGAACAACTCGGCGTACCACTGAACGCTGATGCCGTCGTAGGGGATCGCCGGGAAGGTCTGTCCAGTAAAGGACGTAAGAATGACGACCGCCACGGGAACGAGCAAAAACGCGTAGATAGCCACCAGAACGGCCAGCAACGCGCCCTGTCGAACCAGACTCGCTCGACGGATCGAGGCTGTCACACTCATAGGTTACCCAGCGCCTCCTGGAGGTTGAAAACGGCGTTGAACGCCGTGATGAACGCGACGAGCAAGACGGTGTAGATCACCGCCAGCGCCGATGCCAGTTGGATGTTGTACGCCTCAAGGAACGTGCGTGCGATCTCGTTTGCGATCATCGCTTGGTTCGGACCACCGAGGACCGCCGGACCGAGGAACGACCCGGTCGCGAGGATGAAGACGATGACGCCCGCGGCGACGATTCCCGGCGTGGACAGCGGCAACACGACCTCGCGGATCGTCCGGAACTGTCCGGCGCCGAGCACCCGGGACGCGTTTATCGTCTCGTGGTGGATCGCGTTCAGCGAGTTGTAGATCGGTAAGACGGCGAACGGGAGGTACGCGTTCGCCAGCCCGAGGACGACCGCCGTCGACGTAAACAGCAGGTCGATCTCGAGACCGAGTTCGCCGAGCGGACCCGTCGGCGAGAAAAACAACAGCAGGCCGAAGTAGCGGATGATGTACGCGACCCACAGCGGGACGACGACCAGCGTCAACAGGAGCCGAACGCGGTCGCTCACGAACACGAGGTAGTACGCGAGGGCGTACGCAAACACGAGCGTGAGCACGGTCGTCACGAAGCCGTAGATGAACGACCGAACGAACGCGTCGACGTAGACGCCGCCCATCGCCCGGCGGTAGGCCTCGAAGAGACTGCCATCACCGAAGTTGAGACTCTCGACGACCAGAAACAGGATCGGGAACACGAAAAAGAGCGTAACCCAGCCGATACCGACCGCGACGAGATGGCGGTTGCTGATCCGCTCGGTGAGCCAGCCGGGGACGGGGCTTCGTTCGACGACGAAACTCATACCACGACCACCGACTCGGGGTCGAACGTAACGGTCACCTCGTCACCGACGGCGATGTCCGGGAATCGTGGAGTGTTCGCCAGCGCCGTTTCACCGCTCTCGAGCGTGACGGTGACTTCGGTCCGGTTGCCGAGGTTGGCAACCTTTTCGACGGTGCCGGGGAACGCGTTCTCGGCAGTCGCCGCCGCGGTCGGTGCCGTCGATCCCGTCTGTGAGACGGTCGTCGTCCCACCGTCGGCAGTCGCCGAGACGGGTTCGACGTCGACGTCTTCGGGGCGAACGAACAGGCTGACGTCCTCGCCGTCGTCGTGGTCGCCGGTGACGGCGACACGGGTCGACTCGGTTTCGACGATCGGCAGGTCGTTGACGGTCGTGACAGTACCGTCGAACGTGGTGGATTTGCCGACGAAGGTGGCGACGAATTCGTTGGCCGGCTGTTCGTAGATCGTCTCGGGATGCGCCGCCTGTTGTTTCTCCCCCTCGTCGAGGACGATCACTTTATCAGACATCGAGAGGGCGTCTTCCTGGTCGTGCGTGACGTACAGCGACGTGACACCGAGTTCGCGCTGGAGCGTCATCAGCCACTCTCGCATCTCCTCGCGAAGGACGCGATCGAGGCCCGTCAGCGGCTCGTCGAGCAAGAGGATATCGGGTTCGTACGCGAGCGCTCGAGCGAGCGAGACGCGCTGTTGCTGCCCACCCGAGAGTTCGTCCGGGAAGTGATCGCCGTGGTCGGGGAGGTCGACGAGCTCCAAGAACTCCTGGACCTGCGCGTCGCGTTCCTCGGCATCGTAGCCGTGCATCCGGAGGCCGTAGGCGATGTTCTCCCGGACGGTCATGTGGGGGAACAGCGCCGTGCTCTGGAACGCCATTCCGATATTGCGGTCTTCCGGAGCCAGTTCGGTGACGTCCTCGCCGCGGAGTTTGACCTGGCCATCCGTCGGTTCCCTGAGCCCGGCGATCATGTGCAACAGCGTCGTCTTGCCACAGCCCGACGGGCCGAGGAGGGTGACAAAGTCGCCTTCGTCGATGCGGAAGCTGACATCGTCGACGGCGAGCAACTCTCCGTAGTACTTCGTGAGTCCGGTGACTTCGAGCATCGTTGGTTAACTCTGTTTGACTTCCTGGAACCGTTCGGACCAGTCGTCCTGCAGCGGGAGGATCTTCGACCAGTCGCGGAAGGCGAGATCCTCGACGGGTGCGTAGTCGGGAAGGTCGGTCATCTCCTCGGGTGGATCTTCGACCTGTATCGTGTAGTTCATCATATCCGAGAGGTCGAGCAGGTTCTCCCGGTCGTACGTGAAGTTCAACAGCTCGTGGACAGTCTCGCGGTTCTCGGTGCCGTCGGCAATCGCGAGCGTGTCGGTCCAGGCCATCGCCCCCTCCTCTGGCATGACGTACTCGATGTGATCGTAGCCGTCCTCCTGGAGCGCGAGAACGCGTCCGCCCCACGCCTCACAGACCGTCGCGTTCTCTTGGCGGAGATACTGGATCGACGTCGCGCCGTCGGACCAGTAGCTAAAGCAGTTCGCATTTTGCGCTTCGGCCTCGGCGATCACGTCCTCGAGCAAGCCCTCGTCGTCGGCAGCCTCGTTGATATCGGCACCGATCGCGACCGCACAGTTCGAAAAGCGGTCGACGGCCCGATCGAGCAGGGCGAGATCACCCTCGAACTCGTCGGCTTTGATGTCCTCCCACGACGTAAGCTCGCGGTCGACGAGTTCGGTGTTGTACGCGTAGCCCGTCGCACCGTTCTCGCGGATCAGCCCCACCGTCTCCCCGTCCTCGACGAGGAACGTCAGGTCCTGAGCCCCGTCACGGATGTTGTCGGTGTAGTTCGGCACCTCGTCGAGATCGATCGGCGCGAGGACGCCCTCCTCCTGTCCTTGCGCCATCCCCGTATCGTTCAGTGCAACGATGTCGAACTCGCCGGGGTTTTGCTGGATCATCGAGATCATCTCCGTAGTCCCCCCGGCCGACGTCCCCTCGATTTCGTATTCCGAATCGTCGGCCCAGCGTTGGAAGACCTCCATCTGGGACTCCTGGGTGTTACCACCGAAACCGAGGAACCGGAGGGTGTTCGATTCGCCACCGAGACAGCCCGCGATACCTGCGAGTGATCCGGCACCGATCGTCGCAAGCGCCGTCCGTCGCGTTACCATGTTACGGTTAGGCATGGGTCTGACAACTGGTATGATAAGGACCTATATAGTTCTAACGGCGAGTCCGAATTAGAATCGAGATTTTAAGAAAACCTCCGAAATAGCTAAGTGAGTTAGGAGAAATTATGACTAATACACCTCTCGCTACGGACGAGGGAGATAAAGATCAGCTATGGACTGCACTGATGGTCGAGGAGTGGATACTGTCGAACCGACAGCGACCGATGCCGTCGAGTACGACCTCGACGGCGACGTCGCCACCGTGACGCTGACGCGCCCGGACCGGCTCAACGCCGTCACGAAGGAGTTGTACACAGGCGTGATGGGCGCACTCGAGCAGGCAAGCGTCGACGAAGCCCGCGTCATCGTCCTCCAGGGGGCCGGCCGTGCCTTTTGCGTCGGCGCGGATATGAAAGCCCACGGCGAGCGCGAGCGAACCGCCGCCGAGAAACGCGAGTACGCCTGGGCCGCCCAGCGGGCCTGTCGGGCGGTCCAGACCCACGAACGACCGGTGATCGCGAAGGTACAGGGGTACGCGATCGGTGCGGGCGCCGAACTGGCCCTCAGCGCGGATCTGATCGTGATGGCCGACGACGCCGAGATGCGGTTTCCCGAGGCCGGGATCGGCACCTACGTCGGCGGGGGCGTGACCTATCGGCTTCCCGAACGGGTCGGGACCGCGACGGCGAAGCGACTGCTGCTCACCGCTGCCAGTGTCGGCGGTGATGAGGCCGCAGAGATCGGGCTCGTCGACGAAACCGTTCCCCCGACCGACTTGAACGACGCCGTCGCCGACCTCGCGGGTGAGATCGCCGGCAATGCGCCGATTCCGGTCGCGTTCGCGAAAGAACATCTGAACCGTCGGGCGGACGATCCCGAGCTCGCGCTGACCGCGGAGGTCGACGCCCTGCTTACCTGCATGGAAACCGACGATTGGCAGGAGGGTGTCGACGCGTTCGCCGAGGACCGCGAGCCGATCTTCGAGGGGCAGTAACCATGCGCGATCCGATCGATCGCATCCTCGAGCCGTCGTCGATCGCCGTCGTCGGCGCGTCGTCCGATCCGTCCAAACGCGGCTATCAGGCCATCGAGACCCTCCAGACGGGCGGCTACGAGGGTACGATCTACCCCGTCAACCCGTCGGCAGACGAGATCCGCGGCCTCGAGGTCTTCGCCTCGATCGCCGACGTTCCCGAGCCGGTGGACCTCGCGCTGATCGTCGTTCCGGGACCGGTCGTCCCGTCCGTGCTCGAAGACTGCGGTGAGATCGACGTCGGTGGCGCAGTCGTCATCGCCGTCGGCTTCGGCGAAACCGGCAAAGAAGGTGAAGCGCTTGAGGAGGAGATCGTCTCGCTCGCAGCCGAGAACGACGTCCGACTCGTCGGGCCGAACACCTCCGGGCTGATCAACGTCGGCGACGGGGCGAACCTCGTCGGTGCCGACGGCGTTCCCGAGGGCGACCTCGGACTGCTGTGTCAGAGTGGGAATCTCGCCATCGCGCTGTTTACCGAGGCCGCCGGCCGGGAGGGCGTCGGCTTCAGCCACTACGTCGGCGTCGGCAACGAGGCCGACCTCCAGTTCGACGAGTATCTCCCCTACTTCGAACGAACCGAGGACACCGACGCCGTCGTCTGTTACGTCGAGGGCTTCTCCGACGGGCGCTCATTTCTCGAGCAAGCCCGCGAAACCGGGACGGAGACGCCGATCGTCGTCTGTAAGAGTGGCCGCTCGGACGTCGGCAAGCGCTCTGCGAGCTCCCACACCGGATCGCTCGCGGGCGACGCGGCGGTCGCGGACGCCGTCTTCCGGCAGGCGGGCGTTGTCAGCGTCGACCGATCCGACGAACTGCTGGCGGCGGCCGACGCGCTCGCCTCCCAGCCACCCGTCGACGGCGAGAACGTCGCGATCCTCGCCGACGGCGGCGGCCACGCGACGCTGGCGGCCGACGCCCTCGCCGAGCGCGGCCTCTCGGTGCCCCAACTGGCCGACGAGACCCAGCGCCGACTCGAGGGCATCCTTCCCGACGCCGCGAGCGTCCGAAACCCGGTCGACGTCGCCGGCGGTACCGACGACAACCCGTCGGTGTTCGCCGACTGCGCGCTGGCGCTGTTCGACGATCCGAACGTCGACGCCGTGTTGCTCTCGGGACTGTTCGGCGGCTACGGCCAGCGCTTTACCGACGACCTCGAGCCGATCGAGCAGGGCGCCGCCAAGGAGATTGCCGAGGCCGCTGCGGCGACTGAGACACCACTGGTCGTCCAGAGCGCCTACGAGAGCACTGACCCCGAAACCCACACGATTCTCCGGGAGCACGACGTTCCGGTGTACGAGTCGCTGGATATTTCCGTCGCCTGCCTCGATGCGCTGTCGACGTACGGCACGCACCTGCAGGTCGCCGACGAGAAGAGTTCGTTCGAACTGGATTCCGCATCCGCCGACAGCCCCGATGGCGCTCGAGCGCTCGAGGACTGTGCCACCGACAGCACCCTCTCGGAGTACGACGCCAAAGCACTCCTCGAGGAATACGGCGCGCCAGTGACGCCGTACGCGCTCGCTGAAACGGCGACAGACGCCGAACGCGCCGCCGCCGAGTTCGACGGCCCCGTCGCGATGAAGGTCGTCTCGCCGGATATCGTCCACAAAACCGAAGCCGACGCCGTCGCGCTAGACGTCGCAGACGAGTCGGTTCGATCGACACACGAGACGCTACTCGAGAACGCTCGAGCGTACGATCCGGACGCTGCGATCGACGGCGTGCTCGTCTCGCCGATGCGATCCGACGGCGTCGAGGTGATCGTTGGCGCGACCCGCGACGAGCAGTTCGGCCCCGTCGTCATGTTCGGACTCGGCGGCGTCTTCGTCGAGGTGCTCGAGGACGTCGCCTTCCGCGCTGCCCCGCTGACCGAACACGACGCGCGGGCGATGCTCGACGACATCGACGCACAGGACGTACTCGAGGGCACTCGCGGCGATCCACCGGTCGACCGTGACGCGATCGTCGACGTCCTCCTGTCGGTCTCTCGGCTCGTTGCCGACTACCCCGAAATCGCGGAGGTCGACCTGAATCCGGTACTCGCGGGCGACGGGGGTGCCGAGATCCTCGACGCGAGTATCGTCCTCGAGTCCAGTGATGGCGACGCCGACAGCGACGACGGTCGGCAGCCACAGGAGCCGGATGCGGTCCCCGATGGAGGTGTCGACGAATGACAGAGTCCACCAAAACCGAGACCGACGACCTGCCCGTCCGCGTCGACCATCCCCGCGAGCACGTCGCCCGTGTGACGCTCGACCGGCCGGACGCGATGAACGCCTACGACGAGTCGCTCCTGCGGACGCTCGTTGCCCGCCTCGAGGACCTCGACGCGGACGACGACGTTCGCGCCATCGTCCTGACCGGCGCGGGCGACCGGGCCTTTTGCAGCGGCGTCGACCTCGAGAACATGCCGCTGACGCCCGAGATGGAGTTCGCCGACTACGAGGCAGGACTCGGGCTGTTCCAGAACGTCGTTCGCACGCTGCGGACGATCCAGACGCCGGTCGTCGGCGCGGTCAACGGCTACGCGCTCGGTGCTGGCTGTGACACGGCACTCGCCTGTGACATTCGTATCGTCAGCGAGAACGCGGCCATCGGCGAGACGTTCATCGACGTCGGCTTCGTCCCCGGCGACGGCGGTGCGTACCTCCTCCCGCGGGTGATCGGCGAGGCCCGCGCGAAGGAACTGATCTTCACTGGTCGCCACCTCGAGGGCGAGGAGATCGTCGATTGGGATCTCGCCCGTGAGTGTGTCCCCGCCGACGAGTTGCTCGAGGTTGCCGAGTCGTTCGCCGCCGAGCTCGCCGCCCGGCCGCCGATCGCGCTCGGGTTGAGCAAGTCGCTGGTCAACGAGAGCGCCGACGTCGACCTCGAGACGGCGTTCGAACACGCCACGCGCGCCCAGCGGATCTGTGCCCAGACCGACGACCACGCGGAGGCCGTCGACGCGTTCGCCGAAAACCGCGAACCGGAGTTTACGGGCAAATGAGTCTCGATACCGTCGCCCTCGTCCAGTTCGATCCCACGCTCGGCCCGGCCGACGACGGCACCGTAGAGCGACTCTGCGAACGGATTCGAGACGCGGCTGCCGAGACGGACCCGGATCTGATCGTCTTTCCCGAACTCGCGACGACCGGGTATTCGATCTTCGAGCAGGCCGAGACCTGCGCGGAGTCGATTCCGGGGCCGACGACGCGAGCCATCGGCGAGACGGCCGCCGCCGTCGGCTCGCACGTCCTCGTCGGCATGCCGGTCCGCCACGGGCGCGGCGTTCGAAACAGCGCCGTCTGGATCGATCGGACGGGATCGGTTCGGGCGCGCTACGACAAGCGAAATCCGTGGGGTGACGAGCGCGACGTCTTCGTACCCGGCGACGACGTGCTCGTCCTCAAGTGCGAGGGCCGAACGCTCGGCGTCCAGATCTGTTACGATCTGAACTTCCCCGCGGAGAGCGCGGCGCTCGCGCGGGCAGGTGTCGACGCCGTCGTCAACATCTCGGCGTGGTCGGTCCCGATGGCAGGCGACTGGGATCGGTTGTTGCCCGCCCGCGCTATCGAGAACGGCGCGTACGTCTTCGGCTGCAACCGGGCCGGAGCCGAGCCCGACCTCCAGTTTTATGGGCACACCACGGCGTACGAGCCGGACGGCTCGGTGGCCGGCCAACTCGATGGTGAGCCCGGAATCCTCGTCCAGCGGATCGACGACGATCGGCTTCGCGAGGAACGGGATCGAAATCCGATGCGACAGGACCGCCGCGACGACCGAGTCTCCGTCAGCCGGGTCACGATCGATGCCGGTGACGGGGCGTGACCAACCGTCCATCGTCGCGACGCACGAGACAGTATTCAGGGGTTTCGACGGCATTTCAAGCGCTTAGACACAATCGAGTACTATGGCCGAACTCACACTCGACGAAACGGACTTTCGACTGCTCAGAGAACTCGACGAAAACGGCGACATCGACGCCGACGAGATCGCCGAGGAACTCGACGTCAGCCAGTCAACCGTCTACTACCGCCTCGAGAAGTATCGCGAACAGGGGATCCTGACGGGGACGGTCGCCCACCTCGACCGCCACCAGCTCGGGCTCAGCATGACCGCGATTTCGGAGATCAAGACCGTCTACGGGCCTGAAGCGAAGGAAGTCGGCGAACGCCTCGCAGAGCTCTCCGGCGTCCAGCAGGTGTACTCGATGATCGGCGAGATGTCCTTTTACGTCATCTCCCACGTCCGCGATCACGATCACCTCCAGTCGCTGATCGAGGAGATCATCGAAACCGACGGCGTCGAGAACTCCGCGACCCACATCGTCCTGCGGACGTTCAAAGAGGAGCCACGGCTGCTGGTCAACTACGACGAAGGCGATTTAGAACAGCTATTCAACGACTGACACGGGCACCTGTCCGTCAGTACCGGTGTGGCTCGATTGTCCTCAGGGAGACCACGATACCGGGATAGCAGCCCCCCGATACGCCGGACCGGACGAAAGGATGTCGGCTGCTTCGATCACTCGAAACAGGCGACCGGCGTGCCCGCGTCTCGAGGGTCCGGATCGAACGACGGCTCGTCCGCGAGCCCGTTGTATCGGGCCCGGAGTACGACGTTCTCGTCGACGTAGTAGGTAACACGCGTGTCTCGCTCGGTTGACGTCGGAAGCTGTCGTGTCGCAGTCGTCAGGTTGTATACGATCGAGACCAGAATCGCCTCGCGCCGGTCGTCCGACTCGAGGGCGTCCATCTGCTGGGTCTGCAACTCGAACTCGAACGTTCGCGTCTCCGAACCGTACTCCTCGACGAACGCGTTTCGCCGATACGTCCGTTCGAACTCGAGGACGTACTGGTCACCCGTCTCGAGCAGCGACGTCGGTCGCGACGGATACGATCCCGGCTCGATCGCGTTTTCCTGTTCCGGTGGGAGCGGATCTGGTCGCTCGCTGTTGACGCAGTCGTATTCATCCGTGGATACGACCCTGGGCTCGTCCGGGTCGTCGTCGGTGAACTGGTCGTCGAAACAACCGGCAAACGCGACGGAAAACGACACGGCGGTGGCGAGGAGGGCGCGACGCGAACGGGGTGTGCGCATACGATAGTGTCAATTAGATATTGTATGTAGTTTTCGCATTCGTATCAATCGATTGTCCTTCCGCTGTAATCGACGCAGACGCTCGCTCGTGGTGAGTCCCGCCGATAGAAAATCGAACGCGGCCGCGTCGTTACTCGTCTGCGAGCAGGCGATCGACCATCTCGTCGGGGTCGAACCGCTCTAGGTCGTCGTAGCCCTGTCCAACGCCGAGGAAGAGGATCGGCTTCCCGGTAACGTGGGCGACCGAGATCGCCGCCCCGCCGTTGGAATCCGCGTCGGCTTTGGTCAGGATCGCGCCGTCGATCTCGGCGGCGTCGTTGAACTCGCGGGCGCGGTTGACCGCGTCCTGTCCAGCGACGGCCTCGTCAACGAACAGCGTCATGTCGGGACCGACGACCCGATCGATCTTCTCGAGTTGGTCCATCAGCCCTTCGTCGGTGTGGAGTCGACCCGCCGTATCGCCGAGCACGACGTCGACGTCGTTCGCCTCGGCGTACTCGACGGCGTCGTACAACACGGCGGCGGGATCGCCACCCTTCTCGTGGGCGATGAGTTTCGTATCTAACGCGTCGGCGTGTTCTTGGATCTGCTCGTTGGCCCCGGCGCGGTAGGTGTCGCCGTTGGCCATCACCGTCGAGAAGCCGCGTTCCTCGAAGTAGCGGCTCAGCTTCGCGATCGAGGTGGTCTTTCCGACGCCGTTGACGCCCGTGAAGACGATGGTGACGGGTTTGTCCTCGATGGCGATGCGCTCGTCGAAGTCGAACTGTCCGACGCTGATCACGTCGTAGATCGCGTCGCGCAGTGCCTCCTCGACGACCTCGCCGGTCGAGGTCGTAAACGTCCGCGTCTCGCCGACTAACTCCTCGCGGATGTTGTCGAGGATCTCCTCGGCAACGCCCATCTCGACGTCGCTCGAGAGCAGCGCCATCTCGAGTTCGTGCAGTGGGTCCTCGAGGTCTTCTTCCTCGATGACGAACTTCCCCTTGACGAGCGATCTGGCTTTGGCCCCGAAGCCGGTCGAGTTGGAGTCGTCGTCCGACTCCTCCGACTCGTCCGGTTCGTCGTCCACCGCAGCATCGTCCGCCGCTGGGTCCGGTTCGTCGTCCGCGTCCGGTTCCACGTCGCCCTCGTCAATCTCGATCTCGGCATCCGACAGAGGTTCCTCGACGGCGGCTGCGCTCGCCGCTGATTCGGTTGCCGGTGCTGTCTCGGCCTCGGATGGCTCGTCGTCGACACCGGCATCGGCCGCTTCAGCGGTAGTATCTGGGGCTTCCGTCGCCTCGGATGCTGCCTCCGCGTTGGCTTCAGCGTCCGCCTCTGTGGCTGCGTCTGCTTCGAGTTCCGACTCCTCGAGTTCCTCGAGTTCGTCTTCGTCGACTTCCTCGAGTTCGTCTTCGTCGACTTCCTCGAGTTCGTCTTCGTCGACTTCCTCGACGTTCTCTTCGGCGGCTTCTTCGGCGTCTTTCCGGAAGCTCCCGAGTTTCTTCTTCAGGTTATCGAACATAGTAGCGGTGGGGTGCCGACGTTATTCGTCGGGGCCCTGCCCCTGGCCCATCTGCTGCATCTGCTGTTGCATGGCCTGCTGCTGGAGCTGCTGGGCCTGCTGCTCGAGTTCCGTGCTCTCGGCCTCGAGTTCCGCGATCTCGCTGTTGACCTCGTCGATGCGGTCGTCGAGGTTTTCCTTTTTGTTCTCGAGGGCATCGACGGCGTCGTCCTGCTCGAACTCGCCAGCGTAGTCCGCACCGAGTTCGACGATCACTTCGTCGATGTCTTCGACGGTCGCGCGGAGGTAGGCACCGCCGCCGAGTGGGACCTGTACCGTCGAGTCCGTCTCGAGGGTCTCGATCGCGTCGATGGCCTCGTCGGCCTCGGTTTTTTCCTGCTGGATGTCTTCGACGTCCGCTTCGAGCGCTTCGATCTCCTCTTGGATCTGCTGGATCTCCTGAGAGAGCTGCTGGAGTTGCTGCTGACCCATTATTCGCTAACCTCCTCGAGCTCGATCTCGCTTCGCTTCAGTCCGTGCTGGCTCCCGAGCTGGGAGAGTACGTGCTCGCGGGCGACGTTTTCATTTTCGGCGTCGATCGTCGTTTCGAACGGCGCGTAGCCGTCGCGGCTCTTGAACTGGCCAGTGACCGTAAATTGACTCATGACTATCCCTCCGGCGGGCAGTCGGAAGAATCTTCCCTTCCCACTCGAGGAGCGCTCGAGCGAATCTCGGCACCGATTCCGACCGTTTATCGGTCGCTACTGGCCACATGACCCGTTCTCGTAACAGGCGACCGTACTGCCGGGTGCCAAACGGTTTTGCCGGGCGCGCCGTATCCTCTGGTATGAGCGAACTCGATCCAAGCGACCTCCTGCCCAGCGAGCGGATGCAGACACAGGCCCTCGAGGGAGCGGTCACCCAGATCCATCGCGGCCACCAGTACGCCGAGGTCGGTGATACGTTCACCATCGACGAGACGACGTTCGAGGTCACCGACGTGACCGAACGCACGCTCGGCGAGTTGACGGACGAGGATGCACAGGCCGAAGGAATGGACGACCTCGAGGCCTACCGCCGACTACTCGAGCGAGCCCACGACAATTTCGAGTGGGATGACGAAAGCGAGGTCGTCCGCCACCGCTTCGAACGACGAGCGGAGTAGCGTCTCGAGTCCGCAGCGTGGTATTGGGCCGAATGTAGCTGTCTGGTCGACCCGACAGCCGACGCTGGGAAGATACGGCGTCACCGCGAAAAGGACTGGGCAATCAGTATCGACGAGAACGACGAATCGATCAGTCCAGATAGCCCAGCGCGTCCTCGATCCGACCGAGTTCCGGGCCGGTCGTATCCGTCCCGACGACGTAGCCGGCGTCGTTTGCGATCAGACCCGAACCGACGAGCGGCGCGCCGTAGTTGACGGTGCCGACGTCGGCGCGGACGTCGAGTGCGTCCTCGAGTGCGTCGAGTTCCTCGTCGGTCGCTTTGGGATGACAGAGCACGCCCGAGTTCGTCGCGACCGCAGCCGTGCCAACGGTTCGGACGCCGGCGAGGTCGCCGCGTTCGACGGGGACCTCGAGCGTCTCTTCGACGATCTGAATCGTCTCTCGCGGGAGGTCGGGGTGGACGTACGCGCCGTAGTCGTTGGCGAGGACGACGTTGCCGGCAGCGTTGATCTTGCCCGGGAGTTCCGCGACGGGGAGGTCGACTGCGTCCTCGAGTCGCTCGCGTTCGTACTCGAGCACGCGAGCACTGACCAGCAGCCCGTTCTCGTTACCCGTGGCTAACGCACCGACCGTCGAGGAGCCGCCGACGGTCGTCTGGATTGCGGGCACCTCGAGTTCGTCGGTCAGGTCGGCGACGACGTCGTCATCGACGTCCGGACGGACGATCACGCACGAGTCGGTAGCGCGGGCGAAGACACCGACGTACGCCGACCCGGCGAAAGCGAGACGTTTCAAATTTACTCGGCGACCTCGGCCTCGACGACAGCCTCACCGTCTTCGTCGAAACGCGCCGCGCGGACACGGAGCTTCCGTGGCGGGTTGGAACGGCCCTGCGACCAGACTTCCTCGTTGATCGAGGGGTCCAGTCGGATGGCGTCCTCGTCGACTGCGAAGTGTTTGGCGAGGTGCTCACGAATGAGTCGCATCGCGTAATCGGCGGCCTCGTGGTTGGCTCCTTTCTTCACGTCACGCAGTGGAACGGTAACGACACGTTCCTCGAAATCACTTGCACTCATCGTTATTCGTCAGTGTCGTTGCGCCGCCAGTTGCGTCGCTTGGGGTTTCGCTGCACTTCCATGTTGGTCTTCATCATGACCCAGGCCGGAACGCGGCTGTTCTGGTTCTCGAGTTTGGCAAGACGCTTTTTCTTGCCCTTCGACTTCTTACCCATAGTAGCCGGACGTAGCCCGCGGTGGCATAAAATCTTGTCCATCTCGAGGACGCACGCAGTACGGCCTCAGTCCAACGGTTCCCGCCGGCTGAGGCGCTCGAGCGTGCGCGTGACGGCCTCGAGGGTCGCCTCGCTCAGTTCGGTCGTGTACGTCCAGTGCTCGACGCCCTCGTAGCCGTCGTGGCGGTGAAACGCATCGTGGTCGACACAGCCGCGGCCGTGCCAGCGAGTGCCGCCGCCGATCTCGTCCGGGCCGGCGTAGGCGGTTGCCATCGGCGAGACGCGAAGCGTGTTCTCGTCGGTTCGAACGGCGGTTCCGAGGTCGTGCGCGCAGCGGGAGTCACCGACCGAGCCGACGATATCCGCGGGGAGGAACGTATGGAGCGTCTCGTGAATCGCCATGTTTCGCGTCACTGGCCGCGAGTCCCAGACCTCCGTCGCACCGACGTTCGCGACGGTGCTCGCGTCCCCGCTCGTCCCGTCGATATCGGCGCCGACGATCGCGTTCGGTGCCAGCGTCCCGCCGTAGCCGACCCGGAAATTCGACGGTGCCCAGCACAACAGCAGGTGGCAGGCCGAGCCAGTGAGGACGTTTCGCGCTCGCAACCGATCGTGAAAGACCTCGAGTGTCGTCTCGAGGGTCGGCATAACGGCTTCGGACGATAGCGGGGCCGCCGAAAGCGGAAAGCGAACCAGTCGGCCGCGTTCGACGCGTGCCTCGAGCCCCTCGAGACGCGATCGTTCGTGGGCGTACGCGAGCACCTGCTCGAGGGCGTCTTCGACGGCCGACAGCGCGTCACGAAACGCCGGCGGCCAGTTCTCTCGAACCCCGTCGAACCGGGATCGGAGCCAGCCTCCAACCGACACCGGACCGGGATATACGCGGACGTGGAGCGGGCCGCCGTCGATGGACTGCTCGGCGGCACTCCGGGTCGTCCTCGAGACGGCGGCCGCGCCGCCGATCGATGTCAGTAGTTCTCGGCGGCTGACAAATCGTCTTGTCCCGTCCGCGGATCGGCGATCTCGGGATGAAGGGATCACGGCTGCTCACCGACGGGTCGGGACACCATCGCGTCCTGACTTCTACATCGCCCACCGACATGACGGTTTAACTTGCAGTGGCCGTCGACTCAAGAACGAGCCCGGGTACCCGGCGACGACGTTACTCGAGCGAGAACTGCGCGACCGTCGAGTACTCTGGTCCCTCGCTGGTGAGTGTGCTCTCGGTCAGGCACACCTCGTCGACGTGGGTTTCGCCGATCGTCGGCTCGCGCTCGGTGACGAGGTCCTGCACCAGTTCCTTCCCACCGGCGTGGTCCATCCGCGCGAGCGTAACGTGTGGCGTAAACTCGTGGGACTCCGCCTCGAACCCTAGGTCGGTCGTTCGGCGTTCGATCGCCTCGTGCAACCGGGTGAGTTCCTCGCCACCGGTTTCGGTGCCGACCCAGACGACGCTGATGTACTCGAGGCTCGGGAAGACGCCGAGGCCACCGTAGCGGACGGTGAAGGGGTCGACGTTGGCCTCGTCGACGGCGGTCTCGAATTCGCGCTCGACGGCCGGTAGGCGGTCTTCGTCGACGTCACCGAGGAACTTCAGCGTCACGTGGGCCTGTTCGGGGTCGGTGAAGTTGAGCCCGCTCGCGTCTTCGAACTCGGCTTGCAGGTCGGCGAACGCCGACGCGAGGTCGTCGGGAAGGTCGACGCTGACGAACAGTCGCATACGTGGTCGTTCGCGGGCAGCGTACTCAATGGTAGGGGTGGTCACGACCCCCGCGCCGGCCGGCTCACTCGTTAGGGCGTTCGATTATGTCGGCTGAGAACCTGCGTTCAGTGATGACCGACGTTGCCGTACTTGGCGGCGGAATCGGCGGGCTCACCACAGCCCACGAACTCGCCGAACGAGGGCTCGACGTGACCGTCTACGAAGCCAACGACCGCTTCGGCGGAAAGGCTCGGTCGATATCGATCTCGGACGAGCCAACGGCGTTACACGGCGAACACGGCTTTCGGTTCTTCCCGGCGTTTTATCGCCACGTCATCGATACGATGGCGCGAACACCCGACGGGTCGGGAACTGTCGAGGACAACCTCGTCGAAACCGACGCGACGCTCATCGCGAACATCGACGGGCCGGACCAGATCGCCGAGACGCGGACGCCGAACTCGCTGCGTGGCTGGCTCGAGGCGCTGCGTCCGGCCTTTGCCGAGAATCTGCCACAAGAGGACGTTCGCTTCCTGCTCGAGCGACTGTTGTACGTGCTGACTGCCTGTGAGGAGCGACGCGAGAACGAACTCGACGACGTTTCGTGGTGGGACTTCATCGACGCCGACAACCGTTCGCAGGCGTTTCGCGACCGACTGGCTTTCGCCACGCAGTCGCTCGTTGCCCTCCGGCCGCAGGTCGGGAGCGCCAGAACGATCGGGACGATCTACCTGCAACTCCTGTTCGGCCAACTCGATCCCACTCGACCCACCGAACGCGTCCTGAACGGGCCGACCAGCGAGGTCTGGATCGACCCCTGGATCAGCTATCTCGAGGACCTCGGCGTCGCGTTCCGACCGAACGCGCCGATAACGGAACTCGCGTTCGACAGCCGCCGGATCACCGGTGTCGAACTGGCTGGCGGCGAGACGGTCACGGCCGACGAGTACGTCCTCGCCGTCCCGGTCGAGGTCGCCACCGACCTCATCACACGGCCCATGGGTCGTGTCGCGCCCGAACTCGAGCGAATCGGTCGCCTCGAGACGGCTTGGATGAACGGCATTCAGTTCTACCTGACCGAGGACGTCGAACTGACGCGGGGCCATCAGGTCTACGCCGACGCGCCGTGGGCGTTGACGTCGATCTCTCAACGCCAGTTCTGGACGGGCTACGACCTCGAGACACACGGCCCCGACGAGGTCGAGGGTGTCCTCTCGGTGATCGCGTCGGACTTCGAGACGCCGGGGATCCGCCACAAAAAGCCCGCGAAGGCGTGTACGCGCGAGGAGATCGCCGAGGAGATCTGGGCGCAACTGAACGCCCACCTCAATGCGACCGACACGGTGCTCGACGACGACATGCTCGTCGACTGGGTGCTCGATCCGGCGCTCGTCGAAACGGACGCCGGCGTCGAGAACCGCTCGCCGCTGTTGATCAACACCGTCGGGTCGCTTCGGAACCGCCCGCCAGCCGATCCGGCCATCGACAACCTCACGCTCGCGAGCGATTACGTCCGGACGAACTCAGATCTGGCCTCGATGGAGTCGGCCAACGAGGCCGGCCGTCGTGCGGCGAACGCGATCCTCGAGCGCCACGGCCGAGCGCCGACGGTCGAGGTTTGGGACCTCGAGGAGCCGGCCGTCTTCGAGCCGTTCAAACGACAGGACCGGGTGCGGTATCGGCTCGGGATGCCCCATCCGGGCGCGGTGACCCAGTCGGTTCGCGGGCTCACCAGACGGTTCGGCCCGTAGCGCGCTATCTGCGAGTCCGGACCGACGACGGCGATAGCCGGGTCGCAGCCCTTAACAGTCGTCATCGCCAACACGGGATAATGACTGACCGAGAGGGCGATCGCGACCACCGCTTTTCGGAAGGCGAGGGCTTCGACGACCCCTACGACGAGTTCGATCTGGACCCGCCGGAGTTGAACGTCGATCCGTCGAAGGTCGACCCGGTCGACTCCCGCGTCCTCACCGACACGCTCGACACGCGTAACGTCGATCAGGACGAGGTCGACGCAAGCGAGTTGCTCGACGTCGGACTGAACTACATGCAGATCAACCGCTACGAGCAGGCGACCGAGGCCTTCGAGCGAACCGCTCGCTTCGCCGAGGACGAGCGCATCGAACAGGAGGCGTGGGTCAACAAAGGCGTCGCCCACGCCGAACTCGAGGAGTACGACGAGGCGATCGGGGCCCACCGCGAGGCACTGCGGATCGACGACCAGAGCGAACACGCCGCGACGGCCGAGACGAACCTCGCGTACGCACTCTGGGAGTTCGGCGAGACCGCACAGGCCTTAGAGCACGCCGAGCGCGCCGTCGAGATCGACGAGCGATTCGCCGAGGGCTGGTTCAATCGCGCCTTCTTCCTCTCGGAACGCGGGCTGGCCGAGGAAGCGCTGCACTGCATCGACAACGCGATTCGACTGGGCATGCGCAACGCGAAAGTGCTCGAGGAAAAGGCCGAGATCCTCGAGGAACTGGGTGAGTACGACGAGGCCGAGGAAATCGCCGAGGAAGCGAACGAAATGCGCGAACGGGCCGAACAGCGCATGGTCGAAGATCGCAAGGAAATGCAGGGCCACATGCCGCCCGGTGTCGACGAACACTCCCAACAGGGCCAGCAACGGAATCACCAGGGCGGGGCCGAGATCACGGATCCCGGCCGTGCCTCCGAGCGCGACGACGACGAGTGGCAACTCGAGTGAGAACGGATGATCGTCAACGAACGACAGACACCCGAGGGATTGCTCGTCTCGGTCTGTGACGAGGACGTCCTCGGCGAGACGTTCGAAAGCGAGGGCGTCTCGCTGACCGTCACCGAGGAGTTCTACGGCGGCGAGACGGTCGGCGATGAGACCGTCGTCGACAGTCTCGCTCGAGCGACCGTCGCCAACATCGTCGGCACGCAGGCGGTCGAACTCGCGATCGAGGCCGGGTTCGTCGACGAGGCGAACGTCCTCGAGGTGGGGTCGACGCTGCACGCACAGTTGCTGTGGATGTAGTCGGCGACACCGAAGGCAGCACGCGGACTACAGATCAGTTTTCGTGAACCGATAGTAGCCGATGGCGATGGGGACGACGAGCCAGAACAACAAGACGACGACGCCGAACCAGTCCTCGAGGTAGAACGGCACCTCACCCGCGTACCGTTCGGCCGGCGTCATCTGAGACGCCTCGAAGTCCTCGAGACCGTACTGGAACGTAAACGAAGGGACGGACCCTTCGACGACGGTGCTCGCGAGCGTCGTATAGGCCGACATCGGGTTGAACTGCTGGACGACGAGATACCACGTTTCGGCTTCGATCGGCGGCCCTCGATCGTAGATGAGATAGTACGGACCAGCCGTGAGGAGTTCCCACAGGGCGACGAAAATCATGTAGATGCCGACGACGATCGCCATCGATTTCCCACGCGTCGAGACGCCGGCGGAGACGCCGACCGCGAGGCCGGCGAATGCGAGGCCGAACAACAGTGTGATCGCGCCAAAGGACAGCCAGTCGACCACCGGCACCGAGCCGAAAAAGACCGCACCCAACACGAGTGCCACGAGAAAGGCGAGGACGACGGCCGTGCCGACGACGGCCATTCGCCCGAGCAGTTTTCCGAAGACGACATCGGTCCGATTGGGCGGCAGGCCAAGCAGGAGTTTGATACTGCCCGAGCGACGCTCCCCGACGACGGCCATGTAGCCGGCGATCAGGGCGGCGATCGGCACGATCGTCTGTAGCGGGAACCCCAGAAAGCCAAGCACCTCAGCCGCTGTTGGGTCGTCGGCCGTGTACCAGATCGCCGTATAACCGATGGCGACGATGCCGACGAGGAGCCCGATCAGCGCCCAGAGCAGTTTCGATCGCCCGGCATCCTCGAACTCCTTGCGGGCGACGGTCGTGATATGCGACGTCATCGGTTCCCCTCCGGCGTCACGGCAGTGGCTCCGGGATCGGTAGTCGCCTGTCCGCCACTCTCGCTGTCATCGTTCGTCAGCGTGGTAAACAGCGACTCGAGCGAGACGTCGTCGATCCGTACGTCTCGAATCGTCGCCCCCGCACCGTCGAGCGCGACGACGAGGGATGCCTTCGCCGCCGGATCGGTGATCGAACACTCGAGGGTGTGACCGGAGGCGACGACGTCGGTGACGCCCACGACGTCGCGTGCGGTCTCGAGCAGGTCGTCCGCGGTTGCATCGAGCGTGAGTTCCATCGTCGCCCCGCCACCGATCGACTCGCGGAGCCCCTCGATGGTGTCGACGGCGACGAGGGAGCCCTCGTTTAACACCCCGATACGGTCACAGACCGCTTCGACGTGTTCCAAGATGTGACTCGAGAAGAAGACGGTCGTCCCCCGTTTGGCTTCGCGGTGGACGAGGTCTTGCATCTCGCGGATGCCGTGGGGGTCGAGGCCGGAGGAGGGCTCGTCCATGATGAGCAGGTCGGGATCGCCGACCAGCGCCATGCCGGTTGCGAGGCGCTGGCGCATCCCCTTCGAGTAGTCGCCGGCCGGCCGCGCGGCGTCTGCAGCCGAGAGGCCGACACGCTCGAGGAGCGCGTCGGGATCGTCCGTCGCGGCTTTGGTCTCGATCGCGAACTCGAGATGGCGCCGGCCCGAGAGACGAGGATAGATGTCGAACCCTTCAGGAAGGACGCCGACGCGGGGACTGATCGCGTCGGCCTCCTCCTGAGCGTCGTAGCCGAGCACCGTCGCCGACCCCGCCGTCGGGCGGGTAAAGTCGAGTAACATGTTGATCGTCGTTGACTTCCCGGCCCCGTTTGGTCCCAAAAAGCCGAACACCTCTCCGTCGTCGACCGTGAGATCGAGGTCGTCGACGGCAGTAAGCTCACCGTACGCTTTCGTCAAGCCGTGCGTTTCGATCGCAGCCATCGTGTTGGGTAGTACACATTATTGGCACATAATCGACGGGTTGCGGTTTCAGGGTCGGAAACTCCGCTGGTGACAGCGGTCGACGGTCAACCGTCGATTGTTAGACATTCCCAAACTAGTTTGGCAACACTCACATGTCGGCTGCAATACAACGAAAGCATGGTAGGGAGCGGCTGTCCTGACCACGACCTATTAGGGCATCGCCGACCACCCCTCCCACCACCAGCTGCCATCCTCCCCCTCCCGTCGTCTCGCGTCTGCTGTCGACAGTACCGACACCCGACACTGCCCACCGACACAGGCCGTCGAAACGGGACGGTTTCGCCCGCTCGAGCAGTCAGAGACCGAAGGAGTGTTTTGTCTGGGATACCTGCTAGTCACACAATGAGTCAGCAGAACCTCGAGCCGCTGGACGTCGAGGCGATCCGCGAGGAGTTTCCGATCCTCGAGCGGGAGTTCGACGGCCAGCAGGTCGTCTACCTCGATAACGCGGCGACGACCCAGACGCCGGATCCGGTCGTCGACGCGATGAGCGACTACTATCGCGAGTCCAACGCGAACGTTCACCGGGGCATCCACCACCTGAGTCAGGAGGCCTCGGTCGCCTACGAGGAGGCCCACGACCGCGTCGCCGAGTTCATCGGCGCCGACGGCCGTGAAGAGGTCATCTTTACGAAGAACACGACCGAAAGCGAGAACCTGATCGCCTACTCGTGGGGCCTGAACGAACTCGAGTCCGGCGACGACGTCGTCCTCACGGAGATGGAACACCACGCCTCGCTCGTCACGTGGCAACAGATCGCCAAGCGAACGGGGGCGAACGTCGAGTACATCCGCGTCGACGAGACCGGCCGACTCGATATGGACCACGCTCGCGAGTTGATCAGCGACGACACTGCGCTCGTCTCCGCCGTCCACGTCTCGAACACGCTCGGCACCGTCAACCCCGTCTCCGAACTCACTGATCTCGCCCACGAACACGGCGCGCTCTCGTTTATCGACGGCGCACAGGCCGTCCCCAACCGGCCCGTCGACGTCGGCGAGATCGACGCCGACTTCTACGCCTTCTCGGGCCACAAGATGGCCGGCCCGACCGGGATCGGCGTCCTCTACGGCAAACAATCCCTGCTCGAGGACCTCGAGCCCTACCTCTACGGCGGCGGCATGATCCGTAAGGTCACGTTCGAGGACTCGAGTTGGGGCGATCTCCCCTGGAAGTTCGAACCCGGGACGCCACCGATCGCCGAAGCCGTCGGCCTCCACGCCGCGATCGACTGGCTCGAGGAGCTTGGAATGGAGCGCGTGCAGGCTCACGAGGAGGAACTCGCCGCCTACGCCTACGACCAACTCGCAGCCGAAGGCGACGTCGAGATCTACGGCCCCGAGGGCGGCCCCGACCGCGGGGGACTGGTCAGTTTCAACCTCGAGGGAGTCCACGCCCACGACCTGACGTCGATCCTGAACGACCACACGGTCGCCGTACGGGCGGGCGACCACTGTACCCAGCCGCTGCACGACAAACTCGGCGTACCGGCCTCGACTCGCGCGTCGTTTTACGTCTATAACACGCGCGAGGAGGTCGACAAACTGATCGCTGCGTTAGACGACGCGCGGGCGCTGTTCGCGTAGCGTCTGCAGGTTTTTTATCGAACGCGCTGACCAACGCTGCGTGTCAGCTGTGTCTTTTCCGGCAGTCCCTTGAGCAGTGAGCCATCGGCGACGGGACGCGGGCCGCCCTCAACGTCCACACGAGTGGGCTGCAGCCGTAGTCGGTGTGTGAGCCGCCAGTTCGTTGTGAAAGTTTGTTTGTGATAGGAACAAATATGTTGTATTGTCAGAGAGGGGCTGGTATGCGTCGAATGCGGATACTGTTGGTCGTATCGTTCGTCGTCGTCGGAACGCTTGCGCCGATGACCGGGCTCGGAGCCGCCGGGAACGAAGCACCGTCAGCTGGGTCGTCGACTGCCGCGGAGTGTTCGTACCCCATCACGAAAACCGACGCCACCGGGACGGACGTCACACTCGAGGACGAACCCGAGACGGTCGTCACACTCACCCCGAGCCCCGCCCAGACGATCTGGGATATCGGTGCCGACGAGAAGGTGATCGGCCTCACGAAACACGCCGAGAACCTCGAGGGGTCCGAGGAGCGAACGTCGGTCTCGACCGAGGCCGAGACGATCCAGCCCGAGATCGTCGTCGACCTCGAGCCCGATCTCGTCCTCGCCACGGACACGTCGTACGTCTCCGAGGAGACGATCGAGACGCTTCGGGAAGCCGGATTGACCGTCTACTACATCCCCGAGGCGACATCGCTCGAGGAGGTTCGTGATCGGACGCGACTGATCGGCTCGCTCGTCGGGGCGTGTGACGGCGCCGCCGAGACCGTCGATTGGATGGACGAGGAACTGGCAGTCGTCGACGCCGCGATCGACGGCGAAGACCAGCCAGACGTGCTCTACACGTTCTTCGGCTACACCGCCGGCTCGGAGACGTTCGTCCACGACGTCATCGAGGCCGCCGGCGCGACGAACGTCGCGGCCGAAGCCGGCGTCGAAGGGTATCACGAACTCAACGACGAGATCGTGATCGATTCCGACCCCGACTGGATCATCACGAACACGAACTCTCCCGAGGTGCCAGAGGCACCGGCGTACCAGTCGACGACCGCCGTCCAGAACGACCAGACGGTCGTCGTCAATATCAACGAACTGAACCGCCCCGGGCCGCGGACCGTCGACGCGGTCACAGAGTTAGCAGAAACGTTCCATCCCGACGCCTACGCGGCGGCCGTCGACGACGCCGAGACGCCCGCTGAAACGGACGACTCGGATGATGAGTCCGAAGATGACGAACTCCCCGGATTCGGTGTCGGCGCGGTCGTGATCGCGGCCCTGCTGTTCGTGATGATGACCCTCCGACGGACAGGCCGGTTCTGATCCGGTGGGGTCATACACGTCCCGGCTCCGGATAGCCGGGACGTCCAGCGGACAGCCGGTTGCAGTGGATTTTTCATCAGGTCCCGATCACTGACACCCATGCTCGAGACCGTCCGAACCCGCGCCCGCCCGTACTTCGAGGATGCCCCGCCAGCCCACGACTGGCACCACGTCGAACGGGTCGAGACGCTCGCGGAGACGTTACTCGAGCGCCACCCGCAGTCGGCGTCGGTGGACGGCCGCGTGGTGTCCCTCGCGGTCTTTCTCCACGATATCGGCCGCAACAAGGAAGACCGTGGCGAGATCGACGATCATGCGATCTGGGGTGGCTGGGAAGCAGGACGGATTCTCGAGGCCGTCGGCGTGGCCCCGGAGACGATCGAGCACGTCCAACACTGTATTCGCGCCCATCGGTACTCGAACGAGATCGACCCCGAGACGCTCGAGGCGAAACTCCTCTGTGACGCGGACAACCTCGACGCCCTCGGTGCGGTCGGCATCGCCCGCGCGTTCGCCCACGGGGGGACGCTCGGCTCGCCGGTGTACGATCCCGATGTGCCGGTCGCTGCCGACGACACGAGCGCCGGGCAGACCCAGTACAATCACCTCCGAAAGAAAATCCTCGACCTCCCCAATCGGATGTACACCGACGTCGGCCGAGAACTGGCCCGGACTCGCGGTCGATTCGTACGCACGTATCTCGAGCAGTTCGACGGCGAACTGGCCGGCGAGCGATAACAACTGCGGACAGTGGGCCGTCGCCGCTCAGTCGCAACGAACAACAACAACAAACTCGCACAGAGTTTTTAGTCATCGCGAGTGTACCATCGCATGCCGAGGTGAGAACGATGTACGAGAAACGCATCCGCCGTCCCCAACGAGGTCCGGTCGACGCGATCGTCGACGTTCTTACCGCGGCAACCCGGTACGATCTGCTCCTCGCGATCGTTCCGGTTGCGTTCGCGGTTGCACTGGTCACAGCGATTGCACTGGGTGTCTCGATCGGTCAGACGCTGCTCATCGCAGCGATCGTCGGCGTCTTCGTCATCGCCGACGCCTGTTACCTCAATCCCCCGATCGACCAGGGGTCGCCGTAAGCAGTATCGACCAGCAACCGTTCGGTGTGCTCGAACGGTACACCAGTTCTGAAGACCGCACCCGCGTATCCGATCCCACAGTACACTGGCCCCTCCGTTTCCGTCGTCGCCGAGCGACGTAACCGTTCGTCGTAACGTGACAGCGCCAGCCCCGGAACCCTTTTACAACTCTCAGTGCTACCCGAAGGTACCAATGGGACTGGGCTCGGATATGTACCGACAGCAGATCCTCGACCACTACAAGAACCCGCGTAACTACGGGGAACTCGAGGATCCGACCTTCACCCACATCGGCGAGAACCCGATGTGTGGTGACGAGATTCGCATGGACGTCAAACTCGCCGACGACGAGGAGACGATCGAGCAGGTCGCCTTTTCCGGCGACGGCTGTGCGATCAGCCAGGCCTCCGCGAGTATGCTCTCAAAAGAACTGCGCGGAAAAACGGTCGCAGAGTTGCTCGAGATGGACCGCGACGACGTGATCGACATGCTCGGCGTCGACATCTCGCCGATGCGCATCAAGTGCGCCGTGCTGGCCGAAAAGGTCGCTCAGGATGGCGCAGAGATCTATCAGGGCGAACTCGACGTCGAGAAGACGACGACCGAAGACTGAGGCCGTTCGTTCGGCGCCGAAGACCGGGTTCTGTTCGTTCGATCGTCACCACGCGTTTCCCGACCGCGGGTCAGTTACTGCTCAGGACCGACCTCGGATAGCGGGTTCAAGACGATACCGTGTTCGATCGCGTGTGTGGGTCGTTCGGGACGATCACCGTCCCCGAGATCGTTGCACGCGACCCCGTCAGCGCACTCTCACTCCGTGCAAAGATAGGCTTTTGCTAACTGAAGACATACAGTAGTCGATGAACGACGGGCGGTCGGTGAGAGACGATTCTGTCGCTGACATGATCATCAGCGCAGTGGCCGATGCGGAAGGAGTCGATACCCTCGAGTTGCCGCCGCTGTGGGACGTGATCGATCCCGACGCGCTCGAGGCAGTTTTCGCGCCGTCAAACGGTGGTCGGTTCGGTGACCGTATCGGTCGGCTTTCGTTCGAGTACTGCAGCTACGTAGTTACTGTCGAGTTCGGTCACTCGACCACGGTCACACTCGAATAACAGACAGGGTCGGCCTCGACGCGAACCGCGTTACTCCGGTTTCAGTCCGCCGTCCTGAACGCGCATGACGGCTTCGCCATCGGCAAGGTTCGGTGCGTCGACCAGACGGACGATCCGCTTGTCGCCTTTGGATTTGCGCAGATAGATCCGGAACGTCGATTTGTGGCCGAGAATGTTGCCACCGATCGGCTGGGTCGGGTCGCCGAAGTAGGAGTCGGGGTTCGAGGCGACCTGATTCGTGACGATGACGGCGGTGTTGTAGAGGTTGCCGACCTTATCGAGGTCGTGGAGGTGTTTGTTGAGTTTCTGCTGTCGGTCTGCGAGTTCGCCACGACCGACGTACTCCGCTCGGAAATGGGCGGTCAGCGAGTCGACCGCCAGCAGGCGGACGGGATACTCCGACTCTTCGTGTTCGCCAGCCAGTTCCTTCGCTTTCTCGGCCAGCAGCATCTGGTGGTTGGAGTTGAACGCCTTCGCGACGTGGATCTTGTCGAGGATGTCCTCGATGAGTTCGTCTACTGCGCTCTCGTCGGCCGCCGAGCCTTCGATTTCGCGGTCCTCGAGCGTCGCGTTGATGACCTCGTCGTCGAGGCCACGAACCATGTCGTCGATTCGCTCCGGCCGGAAGGTGTCCTCACTGTCGACGAAGATGGCGCTGCCGTGCAGTCCGCCGACTTCCTTCGGGAGCTGGACGTTGACGGCCATCTGGTGAGTGACCTGAGATTTACCGGAGCCGAACTCACCGTACACTTCGGTGATCGACTGGGTCTCGATACCGCCACCGAGCAGGTCGTCGACCTCGTCGATATGCCAGCTCAGTTTCCCGATCTCGTTTCGTCGCTCGAGGACGGTCGACCCGGTCTCGAAGCCGCCGATGTCGGCGGCGTCACGGGCGGCGCGAACGATGTCCGCGGCCGTCGACTCGCCGACGTCGGCCGTGTTCGACAGTTCCGACGGCGACGCGACGGCGAGACTCTGGAACGAGTCGAAGCCAGCGTCGTGAAGCTTGTCTGCGGTTGCGGGGCCAACACCGGGGAGCGTCTCGAGGTCTGCTTCAGGCATACTCAGTCGTTGTGCCGGACCCCGTATAAACCCTCGTTAACAGGAGGGTGAAAGTGAAAGTGCAAGACTGCGAGGGGGTACTCGAGAGACGGACGACAAATTTATACGGAAACACGCGGTTCGTGCCGACCGGCGACCAGCGAGAAGATTCAGCGACCGCGGGCGTCGGCGTCCCACTCGAGGCAGGCGAGACGCTCGCCGGTGGCGACGTACAGCGCTTGCTCGCCGATCGCTGGCGAGCCGGTCACAGTATCCTCGAGGCCGTAGTGCCAGGACAGGTCGCCGTCGTCGGCGACGTCGATGCCGTACAGCGACCCGGTCGCGTCGCCGACACAGAGGACGTCGCCGGCGAGCACGGGACTCGAGGTGACTGCGCCGTCCAGAGCGATGCCTTTCTTCGCGAACAGCCAGCCCCGAAGTTTCCGCCGGCCGAATGTCGTATCGGTGACGTGGAGATAGCCATCCGCGGCCCCGACGAACGTCATATCGGCATCCTCAAGGATGGTCGCCGCCGAGGTGAACGACCCTTGAATCTCGTAGGTGAACCAGGACTGGCCGCTACTGGCGTGTAACGCGACCAGCGTCCCCTCGTCGTCGGCAACGTACACCCGGTCGCCGACGACCGTCGGCCCATCGACGATCGTCCCGCCGATCGGTGCGTCCCAGCAGTCTTCGCCGGTCGCCGCTTCGAGTGCCCGGATCGTCCCGTCGGCGGTGGCGACGTAGACGCGGTCCTGATCGTGTATTCCGTCGTCGGCGTCCATCTGTGCGTCCTCGAGCGACAACAGATCGAGATCCTGTTCGTCCTCTTGACGGGCTCCCCAACCCCCGTGGCGGTCTCTATCTCGCTCGCCGTCGACAGCCGGCGCACCCACGACGGGCGTGTCCGTCTCGTGTGTCCAGACGACCTCGCCGCTGTCGGCCTCAAGCGCCGAGAGCCCGGCTGTGTGGCCAGCGTAGAGCGCCTCTCCCGCGAGTGCGAGCGGGGCCTCGAGCCCACCCGGAAGGTCGGTCCGCCAGCGTTGCTCGCCGGTCGCAGGCTCGAGGGCGTAGACGACACCCTCGTCCGTGGCGAGATACAGGGCGTCGCGGGTGACGACCGGTGCCATCTCGGTCGCCGCCGTCGTCTCGAACACCCAGCGACGGCGGCCGGTGTCGCGCTCGAACGCGTAGCAGTTCCCGTTGCTCGTTCCGACAAAGACGGTGTCCCGATCGAGAACCGGCGACCCGGCGGGGCCGACGAGGTCGGCCGTCCAGCGAGCTGCGATCTGACGGGGCCCCTCGAGGTCGCGTCGACACCCCGAATGCTGGGGGTCGCCTCTGAACTGAGTCCAGTCTGTCACTACCGACGAGTACCGAACGAACCGATATAACGTATGCGACAGTCAGCGACAGATGCAGATCGGTGTGCTCGATGCGACGCGAAACGTAGCCCTGACTCGGGACTCTCGAGTGGTCAGAAGGATCGGCAGGAACCCGGGACAACTGGTGTATGGCGCAGTTGATGATGATGTGGCGTGGTGGGTGTCCTGCCGTATGGCTCGTTATGCGGCCACGGCTCATACCAGTGGTGCCAACAGAGTTTGGTCACTCACCGAACAGCCGGTTTGATCTCGGTCAAACTCGAAGGCGTTCGTGATGGCTCACTCCCAAGGATGGGTTCCGCCCGAACTCGGCCAGAGCGGGTACCAGTACTCCTTGTCGCGTTCGATCTCGAGTTCGCCGTCCAGTGTCGACTCGAGTTTGAACTCCGCGCTCGAGTCGCGTTCGCGACCGGGCCGGGGCGCGAAGGGATAGAAGGCCCCGCGGCGAAACGAGTAGATCCAGTAGGCCGTTCCGTCGCGGTCTTCGTAAGCGAACACCGCCGCGAGCAGCCGCGAGCCGTAGCCGTGTTCGATGAACGTGTCCGCGGCGAAGTGCATGCTCGTGATCAGGTCTTCGGGGTTGTCGTCCTCGAGGACGACCCAGTGATAGCCGTGGTCGTCGCTGGTCACGGAGAACTCGGTTCCTGTCTCCTCGCGGCCCGCCGCGAGGATGGCTTCGACCTCGTCGACGGCGTCCTGAAAGCTCCGGGAGTCGACGCCGGAGAAACAGAGCGCGCCGACGTCCGTCGAGTCGTAGCCAAGGTCGGCCTCCATCGTGAGGTAGGCGGTGCTCATCCCGAAGAGATCGTCCGGATCGGCGTCGCGTCTGGCGTCCGTCTCGGCGCGCAAGCCGAGGACGGATCGGAGTCCGTCGAGCAGTCCCATACGATCACAGAGGGTGGCGATCCCTTAGAACGATTGCATCTCGCGCTCGAGGGAGCGCAGCTGTTCGACCCGTCGCTCGGTCGGCGGATGGGTGCTAAAGAGGCGGCCGACGACGCCGGACTTGATCGGGATGATGAAGAAGGCGTTCATCTCGGCTTCCTCGCGCATGTCGGTTTTCGGGACCTTGTCCATCTTCCCGGAGATTTTCAGGAGCGCGGAGGCCAGCGCCGAGGGGTTACCGGTGATCGCGGCCGCGCCGCGGTCGGCGGCGTACTCGCGATAGCGCGAGAGCGCCCGAATCAGGAGGTAGCTGATGATCCAGACGAGCAAGGAGACGAGGATGGCGACGACGACCCCGCCCTGATTACGGTTGCGGCCGCCGCCGAAGAAGGCCCCCCAGCGGACGATCATGAACGCGATCGTCGAGAGGAAGGAGGCGATCGTCATCACCATCATATCCCTGTTTTTGACGTGGGCGAGTTCGTGCGCGAGGACGCCGTCGAGTTCGTCCTGATTGAGCGTTCGCATGAGTCCGGTCGTCACCGCGACAGCCGCATTCTTCTGATTGCGGCCGGTCGCGAAGGCATTGGGAACCTGTGAGTCGACGACTGCGACTTTCGGCTTGGGGAGGTCAGCCTGCTGTGAGAGGCGTTCGACCGAGCCGTGGAGTTGCGGATACTCGTCGGCCGAGACCGTCTTCGCACCCATACTCTTGAGCGTGAGCGTGTCACTGAAGTAGTACTGGACCAGCGACATCCCGCCGAACAACATCCCGAAGACGAGCAGATTGCCGCCAATGTAGGCGGTGATCACCCCCGCGAAGACGATGTACAGCGCAAACAACAGAAACATCGTCAGGAACATCCGGAACCGAAGCCCCCAGTCTGCCTGCCAGTTCATACCTCGAATGAGGCGGTCCGGACGAATAAGTGTCACCGACACGACTGCCGTGCACGTGAACGATCCTCACACGTGTTCTGACCGTGAGAGCAACCCCTTCGTTTCACATGGAGACCGATGGACATGGCGTCGTCTGACACGGCCACAGACACCGTTCGTGACAAATACGTGATTGTCGGGCGGTCCTCGAGTGCGGCCGCTGAAAAATGGCCTCCGGAACCGCCGTTACGATCGCCGGGTGGAACACGCCGTTTAACTCGCTGAGACACCAACAGAGGATAATGAGTGAATCACGTGCGTTCTGTCCTCGCTGTGGCGATCCGGTTCCCGATCGATCAGCGAGCGATGCGGACGACGAGTCTGCGGTCGATCCGCTTCGGCCCGGTGCGGAGGTCGAACTCTGCGATGCGTGTTATTTCGAGGATTTCGACTTCGTGGATGCGCCGGATCGAATCGACGTCCGTGTCTGCGCCCAGTGTGGGGCCGTCTATCGCGGTAACCGGTGGGTCGACGTCGGCGCGAAAGATTACACCGACATCGCCATCGAAGAGGTCAGCGAAGCCCTGAGCGTCCATATCGACGTCGAAGACGTCGCCTGGCAAGTCGAACCCGAACAGATCGACCCGAATACGATCCGGATGCACTGTTACTTTACGGGTGTCGTCCGGGGTACCCCGGTCGAAGAACAGGTGATGGTGCCGGTCAAGATGGCCCGCCAGACCTGTACCCGCTGTGGGCGAATCTCCGGCGACTACTACGCGAGTATCGTCCAAATCCGTGCCGAGGACCGAACTCCAACGAGCGAGGAGACCGAGCGAGCGAAAGAGATCGCGAACCAGATCGTCGCAGATATGGAGGCGACGGGCGATCGCAACGCCTTCGTCACCGAAGTCGGCGAGGTCGACGACGGCCTGAACATCAAAGTCTCGACCAACAAAATCGGCAAGAAGATCTCGAACAAGATGGTCGAGGAGTTCGGTGGCACCGTCAACGACGCCGAAACGCTCGTCACCGAAGACTCCGACGGCAACGAGGTCTACCGGGTGACGTTCGCTGTTCGCCTGCCGCCGTACCCACCGGGCGACGTCATCGACCTCGCGAACGACGATGAGGGACCGGTGCTCGTCCGCAGCGCTCGAGGCAACCTCAAAGGCGTTCGACTGACGACCGGCGAGCGCTACGAAGCGAGCTACGAGGAGGGCGACTCGCCCGAGGCGCGCAAACTCGGCGAGCGCCAGGACGCCGTCGAGGCCACCGTCGTCACCGTCGAAGACGACAACGCGGTACAGGTGCTCGACCCCGAAACGTATCAGGCCAAAACGATCGCGCGGCCGGACTACTTCGATCCCGACGCCGAGACGGTACCCGTCCTCAAGAGCCGTGCCGGCCTGCACGTGCTGCCGGACGAGAACGATGAGTGACGACGAACCCGACCCGGACTCGCCGACCGACGATCCGGTCGCCGTCGACCACGCCCTCGAGCAAGCCGGTGCGGAGACCGACGCGCCACTCGCTGCGATCGTCGCGAAACCACAGACGGAGACGGCCCTCGAGTCGCTTCGCGCCGAAGGCGTCTACGACGACTCGAGACGGGTCCGCGAGGACGGCCCGGAACGAGTCGCCCTTCCGGTGACGGCGCCGCCGACCGACACCCGCGTCCTCGAGGTGGTTCGCCAACTCGAGCCCGAACCCCGAAACCCGGACCTCAAGGCGCTGCTTGCCGACCGCGGCTGGAGCGATGACGCGCTCGACTCGGCCCCGGGGTCGTGGGCCGTCATCGGCTCGGTGATTCTCGTGACGGTACCCGACGACTGTCACGACGAGACGGACTTAGCCGAATCCCTGCTCGAACTCCACGGCGAAGCCGACAGCGTGCTCGCGGACGAGGGGATCGAAAACGACGGTGACGCCGGGACCTACCGCGAGCCACGAACGCGCCTGCTCGCGGGCGAGTGCGACACCGAGACGATCCACACGGAACACGGAACGCGCTACGGACTCGATCCCGCGAAAGTGATGTTCTCGCCGGGGAATCAGGCCGAACGTGCTCGGCTGGGCGACCTCGTCACGGCCGACGAGACGGTCTTCGATATGTTCGCCGGGATCGGCTACTTCACGCTCCCGATGGCACGCGCCGGCGCGCAGGTGACGGCAACCGAACTCAATCCGACCGCCTTTCGGTACCTGCTCGAGAACGCGATGTTGAACGACGTCGGCGACCGCGTCGACGCCTACATGAGCGACTGCCGCGAGCTCGCCGGCGAGGTCGACGCCGATCGGGTCGTGATGGGCTACTACGGTAGCGCGGACGATTCAGAGGACGACGCTCACGGCACCCGAACCGACGAGGCCCACGAGTTCCTCCCGAGTGCCCTCGAGGCGCTCGTCCCCGGCGGCGTCGTCCACTACCACGAGGCGACGCCGGAGTCGCGGCTCTGGGAGCGCCCGATCGCGCGGCTGAAAGCGGCGGGAGAAGACGCTGGACGGGACCTCGAGATCCTCGAGAAACGCCAGGTCAAGAGTCATAGCGCCGGCGTCGAACACGTCGTCGTCGACGCCCAGTTCGAATAGGATCGGCGCAGCGAGCCACGGCCTCGGAAACCGAGCGTCGTGACATTCATGCCGGCGGAGAGTGTTATCCCGCGTATGGACAGAAACCAGCTCATCGCGCTTACGTTCGCGTTCCTCATGGTCTCCTCGATGGTCGCCTGGGGCGCACTCGCCGCATTCTGAACCACCTTCTTCTCCGTACACCTCAGCGCTGCCGGGAGCAACTGCTCGCTGTCGGTTGCTTTCGCCTCGAGTCTCGCCAGTCAGCCGTCAGCCGTCCGTATCCCAGACGTCAGCCAGCGGACTCGAGGACGACGACCGACCCGACCGCCGCGAACGAGAGCGCGTTCGGTTCGAACGTGTCGACCCCGTCCGCTCGCCACCGCCGCCGCTTCGAGTCCCCCCACTGCTGCCAGCGGTCGCCGCAGCGGGGTCGAACACCGGTAGATCCGGCTGGCTCATCCGGTCGACCTGCACCGCGAACCAGTCGGGCATGTCCGTTCGCGCTCGCTCGAAGCAATCCAGCAGACTCGAGTCGGCGAGATACGTCGCCCCGTAATCGTCGGGCGCGCGAACGACACGGCCACAGGCTTGAATGACGGTGCGCAGCGTCGTCCGGTAGTACCACGCCCACTGGCCGTCCTCGAGTCGGTGGGCGACTCGAGAATCGCCGGTATTGAGAAATGGGGCCTTACAGAGCACTTGCCAGCGACAGAGGTCGCCTTTGAGGTCGAGCGCTTCCTCCATCTTCACCGACAGAAAGACGTCGGGCTCGTCGCTAGCTTTCCACTCCTCGAGGGCGGCATCGCGGCCGTCGCGGTCGTGTGTTCGCACGCGATCGCCGACGCCGAAGTCGGCGAGTAACTCGGCGAGTCGTTCCTGAATGCTGTAGGAGTGGGCGTGGATCAACCCCTTCTCGTCGGGGTGGTGTTGCATGAGTCGGACGATCGTGCGGGCGATCTTCGGCGTCGTCTCGGATCGCTGGTCGTAGGTCATTTTCCCCTGCGTGACGTCGTACAACGGCCGGTTCTCGACGGGGAACGTGTGTTCGACGTCGACCAGCGCGACGGTGGCAGGATCGAGCCCGACCTGCCGACAGAACGCGTCCTTGTTGAGGATCGTCGCCGATAGCAACGCGAACTTGTTGCCTCGGTCCCAGACGGTGTGTTGGAGATACTTCTCGGGGCTCATCGGCTTGATCGTCAACGGCCCGCCCGCGGGGTCATCGTCCTCGTCGCGACGCTGTGCACGTGCACTCGAGGGCTCGGATTGATCGACCAGCCACGTCGTCGGACTCTGTGGGTCGCGGTAGTCCGAGACGAACCACTCGAGTTCGCCGATGAGCTCCTGGAGTCGATCGCGCGTTCGGACCTCGGCCGCCGAGAGCGACTCCTGGGCAAGGAGGTCGTCTTTCCGGCGCGTACAGATCTGGGCGACGTTTTCGGCGTACTGGACGGCGCGCTCGAGATCGTCGACGACGGGGACGCGGAGATCGTCCCAGAACGGCACCGTGCGCGGGCCGAGCTGGATCGTCGCGTACATCTCGGCCCACTCGGCGAGGCCGTGGGCCTCGTCGACGACGACGACGTCGCGCTTGCGAAACACCTCGCTGCCGGCGGTCTGCATGAAGTACGCGAGCGTCATCGCCGCGATGTCTCGGTTCGAAGCGATCGCCCGGTCGGAGAAGTACGGACAGCGGTGCTTGACGGAACAGTCGTAGCCGCGCTCGCGGACACAAGGGGCCTGATTGACTGGCGTCTCGCGCTCGTCAGGCAGGATGCAGGTGTAGTTCGACTTCCCGCGAATGACGTTCAGATCGGCGAGCAACTCGTCGGCCGCGACGTCGTCGAGTTGTGAGACCTGCGGGGTCGTGTAGTAAGCCCCAGTGGCGTCGCTGGGGTCTGCTTCGTCGATCCGCCGGGCACAGCCGGCGACGGCACGGGCGAGCAGGGACTTGCCGCTGCCTGTCGGTGCGCGCACGAGCACGACGTCGTTACCAGCCGCGAAGGCATCGCGAATGTCGCGGAGGGCCTGCTCCTGAGCCCCGCGGTAGCTCGGTGCGGGAAACTCATCGAAGATCCGCTCGGGATTCACCGTTCGTTCCACGGCGCGGCCGCATCCTAAAGGCTACGGACCGTTGCTCGCACTGAACTATCACGCGAACTAACCAGCGACTGAATCCGGCTATAGGCACCGATTACCCGCGGGTAGCCAGCCGATTACAAATACGAAATCCGCCCTCGGTGTGAGATACGGAAGGGTCGCTCAGCGGAAGAGCACCGCGGTGTCACCTGACCCGCGGCGGCACTATGCCTCGTGGCGTTCGAATCCCACCCCTTCCGCTTTTTCCCCACGTCTCCGGCAACCAGTCGGCGGAATCGGCGTCGCTTACAGCACACCGAACCGAGAGGTTTCCTCGTCGACCTGCTCAAGTCGGTCGATATCCGCTGCGGTCGGCTCACCGTCGTCCGGCAACGCCTCGATACAGGGATAACACAGCAGATGGCTCGTTCCGTCCGCGAGCTCCAGCGTCATCGCGGTCCCCTCGCTGCCCTCGCCGAACGTCCAGAGGTTGGCGATGCCGCCCGTGACCGTGACCGGTCGACCACAGCCGTCACAGGAGTCCGTTGCCATACTCGAGGCAGGGGGCCGAGCGCTGAAAGACGTTCCCCCGCACCGATCGCTTATATACAGTGTCGTGGTACCGCTGCCCATGGAGGTGAACTGCGAAGGTTGTGCGGGCTGTTGTCTGGACTGGCGGCCGCTGCTCGAGGCCGAAGGCGACGGGACGGACCACCAGCGACGGCGGCCGTTCGACGATTCGAACGCGACGCGAGCGCCGCTCGACGACGACCCCATTTTCGTCCCGCTGACCCGCGACGAGATCCGGGCGTTTCTCGAGGCGGGGCTGGCGGCCGCACTGACGCCACGGTTCTGGCACGCACGAGAGACGTCCGAAGGCGTCGAGATCGACGGTCGCTCGATCGCCGCTGTCGCCGGCCGGCCGGTCTTCTTTGTCGGCCTGCAAAAGCCGCCGAAACCGGTCGCTCCTGTCGGACGCGAGGAGCCGACGTGGCTCCCGACGTGTGTCTTTCTCGATCCGACGACGCTGCAGTGTCGCGTCCACGGCGGCGAGCACTTCCCCGAGGAGTGTGGCGCGTATCCGAAACACACCCTCGCACTCGAGCAAGAAACGGAGTGTGAACGCGTCGAGTCGGCCGGGGGCGGCGAGCGCCTGCTCGATGCGGCCGTCGACGATGACCTTGATGGCCTCTTGCTAGGCTCGCAGGCCCTCGGTGCGAAGCTGTTCGCCCACCCCCAACCGGACGTACTCGAGGGCGTCATCGACCGCGCTGCGAACGGAGCACTGACGGCGACCGACCGTGCAGAGTGTCTCGCCGTCGCCGCAGCCTCGAGTCCCGGTACGCTCGCGACGTCCGACTATCACTACGAGCAGGCGCTGGACCGCGCGCTCAAGCAAGAAACGGACGCGTCGTGGGTCGGGCCGGCGATCCGCGAGTGGCAGCGCCGACGGGACGCCGCCGAAGGAGTACCGTCGCCGGCTGTCGCCGAACGCGTCGAGGACGAGCGTGGCGCGCCCGAAACGCCGGGGTGGGACGCCCTCGAGTGAGCGCAGTCTCGTCGTCGGGAACGACTGTTAAGGCCGTCCCAGCCGAACGAGGGCTATGAACGTACTCGTGACGGGGGCGACAGGCTTCGTTGGCCGACGACTCGTCGACGCCCTACTCGAGACGGCCCACGACGTGACCGTCCTCGTCAGAGACGCCGATGCCTACGACCAACCCGGCGACGTCACGGTCGTCGAAGGCGACGTCCTCGAGCCGGGCGGATTCGAGGCGAGCCTCGAGGACGTCGACGTCGCCTACTACTTGATCCACGCGATGGACGCCAGCGGGGACTTTGCCGCGCGGGATCGACTCGCAGCCCGGAACTTCGAGCGAGCGGCCAGCGACGCCGGCCTCGAGCGGATCGTCTACCTCAGCGGGCTCGGCAGCGACGCGGACCAACTTTCGAGTCACCTCGCCTCGCGCAGAGAAGTCGAAACGATACTCGCGGCCGGATCTGCTGACGTAACGGTCCTCAGGGCGGCGGTCATCGTCGGCGACGGCAGTGCAAGCTTTCGGATGGTCCGCCAGCTCGCGACGCGGCTCCCGGTGATGATAACGCCGCAGTGGATCGAGACGCCCTGCCAGCCGATCGCGATCGACGACGTCGTCGCGTACTGTCTGGCCGTCCTCGAGCGACCGGAGACGGCCGGCGGAACGTACGAGATCGGCGGACCGGACGTCCTCACCTACCGAGAGATGTTGATCGAGACGGCCGAAATCGCGACCGGCCGGCGGCCGCTGATCGTCCCGGTGCCGATCCTGAGCCCACGGCTCTCGGCGTACTGGGTCGGGCTCGTCACCGACGTTCCGAAAGAACTCGCCTACCCACTGATCGGCGGCGTTCGCAACCCCGTCGTCGTCACGGATGACAGACTGGCACAGCTCGTCGACGTCGAGCCGACGCCGTTCGACGTCGCCGTCCGACGGGCGCTCGACACCGACCACGAGGCGACCCCGCACCTCGAGACACGGACACAGCCGAGGCGGGACGCCGAATGACGTCGCCGGAGTACGGCGAGACGTGGGTCTACGAAAGTCTCGTCGGGACGGTTCCCGGACTCGACATCTCGGCTCGAACGGCGGTTGCACTCCAGTTTCTCGGCTTCGAAGCCGCGATTCTCGTCGTCGCGACCGTCTACGACCTCCCGGCGGCCGTGCTCCCCGGCACGGCCGCCGTCGTCGTCGCGACGATCGGCAGCTGGCTGATGATTCAGTTCAGTCGCACCGTGCGCGACCTTCCGACACCGGCCGCGTACCGACGGCTGCTGTTCGGTTCGAGCATCGACGTCGTCCTCGGCGTGTTCGCGTTCGTCACGCTGGTTACGTATCTGTTCGTCGTCGAGCCGGACTCGAGCGGGCAGTCACTCGTGACCGATCTGTTCGGAGCCGAGCCGCCGGCGGTCGCGATTTGGCTCGCGTTGCTCGTCCTCTGGGACGTCGTCTACCGGATCGGTACCTGCTGGTGGGCGAGTCTCGTCGGTTGCTGGCGGGCGATCGTCTACGAGTTCGACCCGGCGACGACACACCGGTACCGACGAGCCGACGCGATCAACATCGCCTTTGCCGCGGTACAGCTGTTGTTGGTTCCGTTCGTGCTCGAGGACTCGTTGTTAGTCGCTGTACTCGCCAGCCACGTCGTCGCCGTCGTCGCGGTTACGGCGCTCTCACGAACGCTCCAGTAGGACGGTCCGAAAATGGGCTCACTCGACGCTCATGTACTCCCGAACCACTAGTTCGATTTGATCTGCTCGAACTGGTCTAGCAACTCCTCGGCCGACTCACCGGAGTCGTACTCGACTTTTCCGTGATAGATCGTCCGCTCGTCGTCGAAATCGGCGTCGACCCTCGAGGCTTGCCGTTCGCGTCGCTCGTGTTCGTCTTCGTCATAGGCACCCATTGACATAGCGAGTAATATCATGTTATACGCTCACGCACATCAATGTAACGGTCGTTCATTTCGCTGTTTGGACGTAACACGTATGGCTCCCCACACCGTAATAAGCGGCGTGGCACGGCCGCTTCGCTTTCGTTATTCGCCCACGTTCTGGAGCGAACAGCGAGTTCGACAGAAGATTCTTCAGCCGCTCCGCTCGAACATCGGCGCCCGCGCAGTGACGCCGCGGTTCGAGATCGGGGCAGACTGGGAGACACACCGCTTCGAGATGCAAAACGGCGATCTCGCACTCTTTGCGCGAAACGACGAGGAAGCATACTGGATGGGCAACACCGAGACGCCCTCGTCACTGTGGCGAACTGACAAGTTCGGCTGGCAATCAGTTCCCTATCACGTCGCCCGCTGGAGCAAGCGCGAACTGCTCGCGACTCTGCACGAGGAGGAGCCGTGGCTCGCGGACTACCCACACATTTCGTGGTACTTTCTCCCCGTGTTTATGTCCAAAGACGGCCGCGAGTCGACGCGCGCGTTCTTCCGCGAACACGCCGCCGGCTTCCCCGACGCGGGCCGCCGCGAGACGACCCGCTTTTTCGAGGAGTTCTTTTCGACCGGCGTCCTCGACGACTACCGACACGTCATGTCCGGCAAACTGGGCACCAGCGACCACGTCGACCGCGTCCGCATGAGCGCCGCGATGGGTGAGTTCATCGCCGCGAAGGTCCTCACCGACGCCGGCTACGACATCGTCCCCGAGATCGAGGTCACGACGGGCCACTCGCTGGATTTCCGCGCCAAAGACGACGAGACCAACGTCTTAGTCGAGGTCACCCGGCCACAGCCGCCGGCCAACCGCGCAGCCGCCGGCCCCGTCGCCGCCGTCCGCGACACTGCCGAGACGAAGACCAACGGCCAACTCGCCGAACACGGCGGCGGTGCCGTCCTCTTCGTCGACTGCTCGAGTTTCCGTGACGACGAATGGAACGCCGTCCGCGGCGAACAGCCCGACGTGCGCCATCGCCCCGCCGTGGTCTATCGCGCCCGACCGAACGGTCGGGTCGAGGGCTATCGGAAGGGGTCGGTTCCGCTCGAGCTTACCGACGGCCTCGAGTTGCTGGACTGATTCAACGACAGAGCTCGACCGTTCCGACGTCCCGTCCAGTCCCGTTCTCGACGAGTTTGTGACAGAAGTTCCTCTTGGCATACCTATATGATCGGTGATGCCAATTACCATGGTATGCGTGCAGCAGTACTCGAGGAACATGGCGAACCGCTCACGATCAAAGACGTCGACGCGCCCGACCCCGACCCGACCGGGGCAGTCGTCGAAGTCGAAGCCTGCGGTGTCTGCCGGAGCGACTGGCACGGCTGGCAGGGCGACTGGGAGTGGCTGAATCTCGAGACCCAGCCGGGGCAGATTCTGGGTCACGAACCCGCGGGCCACGTCGTCGCCGTCGGCGACGAAGTCGAAGGCGTCGCTGAAGGCGACCACGTCGCGATTCCGTTCAATCTCGGCGATGGGGCCTGCCCACGGTGTCAGCGCGGTCACTCGAACATCTGTGAGAACGTCATGCCGCTTGGCTTCGTCGAGCAGGCCCAGGGCGCGTTCGCCGAGCAGGTGCACGTCCCCGTCGCCGACCACAACCTCGTCCACCTGCCCGACGGCGTCTCGTCGGTCGACATGGCCGGACTGGGCTGTCGGTTCATGACGTCGTTCCACGCGCTGGCCCACCGTGCCGACATCGGCGCGGGCGACTGGGTCTCGATCCACGGCTGTGGCGGAATCGGCCTCTCTGCGGTCCACATCGCCGACGCGCTCGGCGCGAACGTCGTCGCCGTCGATCTCACGGACGACAAACTCGAGCGCGCGACCGATCTCGGTGCTGTCGAAACGGTCAACGCCGAGGATATCGAGGACGTGCCCGGCGAAATCAAGTCGATCACCGATGGCGGCGCGAACGCCTCGATGGATGCGCTGGGTATCGCGACCACGTGCCAGAACTCCGTGCTCAGTCTCGACGCCCACGGCCAGCACATCCAGGTCGGGCTGACGACACAGGACGAACAGGGGATGGTCTCCCTGCCGACCGACGCGATGGTGATGCAGGAAATCGAGTTCATCGGCTCGCTCGGCATGCCGCCGACGCGCTACGACGAAATCTTCCGGATGGTCTCGACCGGCAAACTCGAGCCCGAAAAGGTCGTCTCCGAGACGATCGGTCTCGAGGACGTCAACGACAAGCTCGCGTCGATGACCGACTACGAGACGGTCGGCATTCCAGTCATCGACGAGTTCTAAACGGGCGCGCCGCTCGAGTCCGTCTGTCTCATCCTGGTTGGATCGCTACTCGTGGACGCGAAAGACCATCGTACGAGCTGGCGGGCAACTCTAGATAGCGATAGACTCGTCGCTCCTGTCGTCGCTCGAGTCGCAGAAAAACGTCGCCGTTATCGGCCGTCGTTAGAACGACATCGGCTCGGGTGCGTACGGGCTCCCCAGCGGTGTCGGGTCGCGGTCGCTGTAACCGATTCGGCCGACCGCCTTGTTGCTGACGGCACAGGAGAGCGCAAGCCGGACGTCCTCCGGCGACTCGAACGTTTCGGACTCGAGGCGAGCGAGTACATCGCCGACCGTCTCGGAACCGTTCTGGAGTTCGAGGGTCCGATCGCCGTACTCTTCGATCAGTTCCTCGGTCGTGACGGGATAGTTGCGGTCAGCAGCGAATTCGCCGGAGCCGTTTGGGAACATTACACCCGTTTGTGGGTGAACAATGATTATAAACATTGTGCATGTAGGTTCTCTAGGAGAGCCATACACCTTATATTCCTAGAATAGGACGAGGACGCGTACCCTCCCGGAACCAAGACGGAGAAACGACTTTACGAATATCACCCCTCAGCTCGAGTGAATGCCCTACGCCGACCTGCACGTCCACACGACGCGCTCGGACGGAAGCCTCGACCTCGAGGCCGTGCCAGCTGCGGCCCGCCGTGCCGGTGTGGCCGTCGTCGCGGTGACGGATCACGACCGGATGCAGCCGTTCGACGCGCCGGTGGTCGACCGCGATGGCGTCACGATCATCAACGGGATCGAACTCCGCGTCTCGACGCCGGACGGACAGCGCGTCGATCTGCTTGGCTACGGGGTCGACCCAACGCCAGAACTCGAGGAACTCGTCGCGGGGATTCAGCGAAACCGGGTCGAACGGGGGCAGGCGATCGTCGGCTGCGTCGAGGATCGCCTCGGGATCGACCTCGGTGTGACCGTCACGGACGGGTTCGGTCGGCCACACGTCGCTCGAGCGATCGACGCCCACCCCGAGGTGGGATACGACTACGCGGGGGCGTTCGAGGAACTCATCGGGTACGGTGACCCCTGTTACGTCCCGCGGGACGTGCCGTCGTTCGAAGACGGACTGGGCGCACTCGATGCGTCGTGTCGACTCGTCTCGCTCGCCCATCCGCTTCGTTACCGCGATCCCGAGGCCGCACTTGCACTGACGACCGACCCAGCGCTGTCAGCCGTCGAGTTCCATTATCCCTACACGCGAAGTCACGAGGACGGCCAGCGACTCGTCGCGGATGCGATCGACCGCAACGACCTGCTCGTAACTGGTGGGACCGACGCCCACGAGGACGAACTCGGCGTTGCTGGCCTATCACGAGCCGAGTACGAACAGTTACAAATCGAAGAGAGATCAGGTAACTAACGTAAATCATCGCCGAGAGCGGAGGGTTCAATGCAACGTGGTTCCAACGGCTATCCATGAACTGCCACTACTGTGACCGAGAGGCTGCCTTTGCCGCCGAATCGGAGGGCCTCAAGGTCGGTCTCTGCGAGGAACACTTCCGCGAGCGCCTGCAGGAACTCGCCGAAGCCGACGGCCTCGAGACCTTGAAAGAGAAAGTGGACGTCGACCGGGCTGAGTAACTCAGTCGAATCGACGAATACGCACAGCTCAGGCAGTACGACCGGCGTCAACGTCGATCGCATCGACCGGACAGACGTCGACACAGAGCATACAATCGATACACTGGGCTTCGTTTGCGGGGTCGGCTTTCTCCTCGCTTTCCGGATGTCCGGGTGTCTCGACCCACTCGAAGACGTCGACGGGACAGTCCTCGAGACAGGCCCCGTCCGCGAGGCAGATATCGAAGTCGACGGCGACGTGGGTGCCGTGAATGCCGAGTTCGTCCGGTTCATCGACGGGACCCCAGACGGCGTGGCCGTTGTGTTCGTCGACCTGTTCTCGATTCTCGGTGAACTGCGGATCTATGGCCATTGCTAACAGTCATACACAAGCGGCGCGTACTTAAAAGTATATACGCATCGAATGCCGCCGCGTCACCCTCGAATCCAAGGCGAATACCGTGGTTCTGGTCGACTTCGTGTCGACTCGGCGTGTGGCGGACGATATCCGGAACGACGGGGACTCGACCCCGGGACGAGGGATACACACTTGTCCGGTGAGGTTCACGGCCATCGTATGCACCCCGACGTCAGGGTCGTCAGCACCGGCGGCACGATCGCGAGCACCTCGAGCGAGGACGAAGACAGCAGCGAGACTGGAAAAACGCCCGACGTTTCCGGCGGCGACCTCGTCGAAGCCGTTCCCGAAATCGCCGAGCACGCCTCGATCGACGTCGACGACGTCTGTCAGCGCTCGGGCTTTCAGATGGATGTCGAAAATGCCGGGCGGGTCATCGATACGATCGAACGTGCCGCGCGTGAGGGCGTCGACGGCGTCGTCGTCACCCACGGCACCGATACCATGGCCGAGTCGGCCTACTACGCGGACGTTGTTCTCGAGGCCGACGTCCCGGTCGTCTTCACGGGCGCCCAGCGGCCGTTCGACGAGTTGGGAACCGACGGCCCGACGAACCTGTTGTTGGCCGTCCACGCTGCAGCCGACGAGCGGTTCCGAACAGCGGGCGGCAGCTATCTGGCGTTCAACGACGCCGTCCACAGCGCTCGATGGGTCGTCAAATCCCACACGAGTAAACTCGAGACGTTCGCCTCCCCGAGTCACGGTCCCGTAGCCGAACACACTCCGAACGGGCTGCGAACGCTGCGCGAACCGGGGCGCTACTCGAATCCGATTTCGGGCGCGCGCATCGACCCCGACGTTCGGGTCGAACTCGTCACGAACGCGATGGGCGTCGACGGCCGACAGGTCGAACGCGCGCTCGAGGACGACGCCGACGCCGTCGTCGTCGCTGGAACGGGGCTGGGGAACACGACCGGCGCGCTCGGTGTGACGCTCGAGGACGCCATCGACGCGGGGGTGCCGGTTATACTCACCTCGCGCTGTCACGCCGGGACGACGGCCGGGCTGTACGGCGGCCCCGGTGGCGGCCGGACGCTGCTCGAGGCCGGGGCGATTTCGGGCGGCGACCTCCCACCGTGGAAGGCCCGGCTCCGGACCGCGCTGGCTCTCTCGGCGACTGACGGCTCGAGCGCCCATCGCCGAGTTCGAGATGCGTTTGCGGAGATCGACTCACTCGTCTGAGGGGAAGTGGCGCTCTACGCCGGAGCGTCGCGAGCGCCAGCGTCGAACGCACCGCTTTTGGCCGCTCCGTCAGTAACGCCGGTATGAACCTCACACACCGCCCCCGACGGCTTCGCCAAGACCGGGTTCGCGGCCTCGTCAGCGAGACGAGCCTCGAGCCTGCGGATCTCATCGCTCCGGTGTTCGTCGACGCGACGACCGACGAGCGGGTCCCGATCGAGTCGATGCCCGGCCACGAACGGGTGCCGATCGACGAGAGCGTCGCCCGCGTCGAGGAAGTCCTCGAGACGGGCGTCGGCGCCGTCATGCTGTTCGGCATTCCCGAATCGAAAGACCCCGAGGGAACCCGCGCGTGGGCCGAGGACGGCGTCGTCCAGGAGGCGGCCCGACGGATCAGCGCCGACACCGACGCCTACATCATCACCGACGTCTGTCTCTGCGAGTACACCGACCACGGTCACTGCGGGCCACTCGAGGAAGCGCTGCGCGGCGAGGCGGGTTACGAGGGCTGTCCCCACGACCCGACGCTGACGGTCGACAACGACGCGTCACTCGAGGCGCTCGATCGGATCGCCGTCTCCCACGCGGAGGCTGGCGCGGACATGATCGCACCGAGCGGGATGATGGACGGCATGGTCGCCGCCATCCGCGAGGGACTCGACCGCAAGGGGTTCGAACACGTTCCGATTATGAGCTACGCCGCGAAGTACGAGAGTGCCTTCTACGGCCCGTTCCGGGACGCCGCAGACGGTGCGCCTGCGTTCGGCAACCGCAGACACTACCAGATGGATCCCGCAAACGCGCGCGAGGCGATGCGTGAGGTTCGCCTCGACGCCGAGCAGGGGGCGGACGTCCTGATGGTCAAACCCGCGCTGCCGTATCTCGACATCGTGCGCGATCTTCGCCGGGAGTTCGACCACCCTATCGCCGCCTACAACGTCTCCGGCGAGTACGCCATGCTTCACGCCGCCGCCGAGAAGGGATGGCTCGATCTCGAGGCCGTCGCACTCGAGTCACTACTGTCGATCAAACGTGCCGGGGCGGATCTCATTCTAACGTACTTCGCCGAAGACGTCGCCAAGCGACTCTAAGACGGCGTCGGGGATCGCCAGCGGCGACGTCGCCTACTGGCGACGGTCGTCGAAGTCAAGCCCGAACGGGGACGCGGTTCGACACACAGTCGGTCGATTTTGAGCGGTGTTCGGTACGTATACAACCGGCGTTCGGACGAACGTCCAGCGCCCGCCCAGCGGGCGAGCGCGGGCGGCAACATCTGCCGCGCAGGAGCGATATAACGGCCGAAGTCACCACCTCGAGTACGTTTCATCGAATTATCCTCCGAAACTGGGTTGACAAACGCGAGGTATGTGTCCACGGATCGAAAAATACGCAATATTCGATACCCTTATACACATTGTATCACCTTTAAATTTGTTCACTTGTTCCTATTACGCCAAGATAAATAGCCAATTGTCAACGCTAAGCCTTATACTATGCTAGATCATCGAGATGAAACGTGAATCAGAAGAAATACATGAAGTCAATTGGCTTGGGCGTAAACGAACGTCTACAAATAACTGAGTGCGATGTGGACGGATCGGAGGTGAGCAGTTGATGGACCCGATACTCCTGCAGGCGGAGACGGAGATGTTGACCGAGGCGATCAACAACACGTGGATTCTGATCGTCACGTTCCTCATCTTCTTCATGCACGCTGGCTTCGCCATGCTCGAGGCGGGACAGGTGCGCTCGAAAAACGTGGCAAACCAGCTGACGAAGAACCTGCTGACCTGGAGCGTCGGTGTGACGGTATTCTTCCTCATCGGCGTCGGGATCGAAAGCGTCGTCGCCGGTGGCAGCTTCGAGCCCGCGTTCATGGGTGAGCCGAGTAGTTGGATCGGCTGGCTTTACGGTGCCGTCTTCGCCATGACCGCGGCGACCATCGTTTCGGGGGCCGTCGCTGGTCGTGCGAAACTCCGCGCGTACATCGGCTACACGTTCCTGCTGGCCGCAGTCATCTACCCCGTCGTCACCGGGATCACGTGGGCTGGTGGCTACATCGAGACGCTCACTGGAACGCCGTTCGCCGACTTCGCGGGCGGGATGATCGTTCACGGGATGGGCGGCATCGCCGGCCTCACCGCCGCGTGGATCCTCGGGCCGCGCATGGACCGGTACAACGACGACGGCACTGCAAACGTCATTCCCGGCCACTCGCTGACGTTCGCCGTCCTCGGGACGCTCCTGTTGGCCTTCGGCTGGTACGGCTTCAACGTCGGCACCTCGGCCATCATCGGCGAGGGCGTGTTCCTCGGTGACCAGCTCGGTCGTGTCGCCATGGCCACGACGATCGCGATGGCCTGCGGTGCGATGGGTGCCGGCCTCGTCGCGTGGCTCAAGACCGAGAAGGTCGATACTCTGTACGTCGCCAACGGCCTGCTGGCAGGCCTGGTCGGGATCACCGCGATCCCCGACACTGTCTCGTGGTGGGGCGCGTTCGTCGTCGGCGGTCTCGCCGGCGCGCAGCTCCCGATCGTCTTCGGGTTCGTCGAAGAGCGACTGAAGATCGACGACGTGTGTGCGGTGTTCCCCGTCCACGGCTCGGCCGGGGTCCTCGGCACGCTGCTGTTCCCGTTCGTTGCCGCCCCGGGCGTCGTCGATAGTATCGCGAACGCGTTCATCGCCCAGCTCACCGGTGTCGTCCTCATCACCGTCTGGACGGTCGGTGCGACCGCCCTCATCTGGTTCGTATTCAAGGCTGCCGGCCAGGCTCGAGTCACGCCAGAACACGAACGCGACGGACTCGACGTCTCCGAACACGGCGTCGACACCTACCCCGAGTTCGGCCAGCCGGATATCGCCACCGACGGCGGTTCCACTGGCAACGGGATCATCCGTTCCGACGGTGGCAACCCGAACACCGGCGAGATCAAGATGGTCACAGCGATCGTCCGTCCCGACCGACTCGGGGCGATCAAGCAGTCGCTCGCCGAGATCGGCGCGCCGTCGCTGACCGTCACCAACGTCTCCGGTCGCGGCTCCCAGCCCGCGAAGAAAGGCCAGTGGCGCGGCGAGGAGTACACGGTCGACCTCCATCAGAAGGTCAAAATCGAGTGCGTCGTCGCCGACATCCCCGCCGGCGAAGTCGTCGACGCGATCGGCGAGGCCGCAAACACCGGCGAACCGGGCGACGGGAAGATCTTCGTCGTCCCCGTCGAAGACGCCTATCAGGTTCGAACCGGCAAGACCGGCCCGGACGCTGTCTAAACCGGACAATCGGTGAAACTCTCGTAATCGATACTCTGACGCCCGCATCGGCGTCGGTCGTCGCCGGTTGGTCCCCGGTGGCTGCCACACACTCACCGTGTGTTCGTTCGTTTCTCCATCGAGCGGGATCGATTTTCCGTCTTTTCGCGGTTCCATCGAACCCGTAGCATCTGCCCTCGAGTCCCAGACCCGACTCGAGACGCGAACGATCGAACCCCGGTACTACTTTCCCGTCCCATTGCCAACTCACCGGGTATGAACGACGACAACTCACGCGACCTGTACGACCGGGCGCTCTCGGTAATGCCCGGCGGCGTCAACTCGGCAGTTCGAGCGGCGATCGAGCCCTATCCGTTCTTCGTCCAGAAAGGCGACGCGGGCCACGTCATCGACGCCGACGGCAACCGGTATATCGACTGGGTGATGGGGCTTGGCCCGCTGCTGCTGGGCCACAGCCTGCCCGACCAGGTACAGGCAGCCATCCAGCAACAGGCAAGCGCGGGACCGATGTACGGAACCCCGACGGAAGTCGAAGTCGACCTCGCGGAGTTCGTCGTCCGGCACGTCCCGAGCGTCGAGAAGATCCGCTTCGTGAACTCCGGCACCGAAGCGACCGTTTCGGCGGTCCGACTCGCCCGCGGCCACACCGGCCGCAACAAGATCGTCGTCATGCAGGGCGGCTACCACGGCGCTCAGGAGTCGACACTCGTCGAGGGCAACGCCGAGAACCCGGCCCCCTCCTCGGCGGGGATCCCACAGTCGTTCGCCGAACACACCCTCCCGGTCCCCTTCAACGACGAAGACGCCATGCGCGAGGTCTTCGAGGAACACGGTGACGACATCGCTGCGGTCCTCACCGAGCCGATTCTGGCCAACTACGGCATCGTCCACCCCGAGGACGGCTATCACGAGTTCCTCCGGGAGCTCACGAACGAGCACGGCTCGCTGCTGATCTTCGACGAAGTGATCACCGGCTTCCGCGTCGGCGGGCTGGGCTGTGCCCAAAGCGAGTTCGGTATTACGCCAGATCTGACGACGTTCGGCAAAGTCATCGGCGGCGGCTTCCCCGTCGGCGCGATCGGCGGCCGCGCCGAAATCATCGACGACTTCGCCCCCGCCGGCGACGTCTTCCAGGCCGGCACCTTCTCCGGTCACCCCGTCACGATGGCCGCCGGCCTCGAGACCCTGCAGTTCGCCGCCGAAAACGACGTCTACGGCCACGTCAACGGCCTCGGCGAGCGGCTTCGCAGCGGGCTGACCGACATCGTCGCCGATCAGGCACCCAGCTATACGGTCACCGGCACCGACAGCATGTTCAAGGTGATCTTCACTCGCGACGGGCCGGGCAAGGACTCGCTCGAGGAACAGTGTGCGGCGGGCTGTCGGCAGAACCCGACCTGTCCACGCTACGACTACTGTCCGAAAAACGCCGCCGGCGTCAAAAACGCCGAAACCGACCGCTGGCGGCGCGTCTTCTGGGGCCAGATGAAAGCGCAGGACGTCTTCCTCTCACAGAACCAGTTCGAGTGTCAGTTCGTCAGCTACGGCCACACCGACGAGGACGTCGAACGGACGCTCGAGGCGTACAAGCACGCACTGTGAGCGGTCAGCAGGGCCAACTGGCAGCGAGACCGACGCGACGATGCTAGCGCAGGAATCGACAGCCGACCCCACCGCGAGCCGAACGGCCGTCGAAAGCGGCCGGATCCCGTCATGACGCCACGCACCGACGGGATCGACTGGGCGCGACTCATCGAGCGACTGCTGTACCTGTTCCCACCGGTGATCGGGGTGGGAATCGTCGGCGTATTACAGGAGACGGAACCGGGTGTCCCTGGCCTCCAGTGGGGACTGTTTCTGGTCAGCAGTTTCGGGTACACGTTCCTGACGATCGGGTTGCTCGTTGCCATCTTTTTCGACGCGCGACGGATTCGCCGACAACCGCGTGCGAGCGGGCACTGGACACCGAACCCGTGGCTCAACGCCGCGTTCGCACTCGTCTGGGCACCGGCGGCGGGCGTGTTCTATCTCCTTCGACGCCACAGGCGGTTCGGAACGCGACCGGGGTGGTCCGGCTGGTGGACCGTCGTGGCGCTTTCGCTCGCAGCGACGATGTTCGGTGCGCTCGCGGCAGGGATAGCCGTCCTGCTCGTGCTTCCGGGCCTGTTTCTGACCGCGATCGGAGTGGCTGGTGCGATCGCCTTCGGGACGTTTCCGATCGCGATCCATCAGGACGCCGCATACGTCAGCACGTACAGCACCGACTGGCGACCGAACCCGGGACTCTACCTCGGAATCGCGTTTTTGAGTCTTTTCGTCCCCCCGTTACAGCCGATCGTTGCGGGCTACTACCTCCTCAAGCGGCGCAAGACGATGGAGCTGACGTGACTCGAGGGCTGGCGCGTGGTTCATACGGGCCGCTTGTACGCTACGTTCGTCCAACCACAGCACGGTCGCAGTCGTCCCAGTAATCGGCACAGCAAGTCTTGGTCGAACTCGAGTTATAGAGATTTGAGGAGCGTGCGGCTTTAGCTGCAGGAGGATGTCAAGGAATTAGTTCCCGTTGTCGTACTCGTACTCGTGTTCGGGGTCCTCGACGCCTTCGGTGCGAGAACCGACCCAGGCACCGAGTGAAAGGCCGTAGACGAGATGTCCGGCGTGAAACAGCGCCAGTTCGTCCGTACCGAGTCGGATATCGAGCAACTCCTTCAACATGATCTGCGAACCGAACGCGGACAACGCCATTCCATAGACCGAGCCCCAGACGAGCCCGCGCTGCTCGGGTTCGATCGACCGCTCTGCGTCCTGCAGTGCGAACAGCGCGCCGAAAAGCGCCCCCGCCTGCACCCCGTAGAGCAGGTGCAAAGCGAGGCCGGCAATCGGATGGTCCGCCGGGTCGTCACCCGTCACATACTGGGCCCAGAAGTTCGCCGACGGCGGCAACGACCGTAAAATCGGGAGCCGGAACGCGGTCATGATAAGCGTCGCGACGAACCCCGCCTGAAGCCCGCGAGCGGCAGCGTAGGCGGCGTGTTCTCCACGGGATTGGCTTTCGACCGCCTCGGGCCCTTCCCGCGGCTCACTCGTCGATCGCAACCGTCGTAATCGATCGGATACGGACATAGTTCTCTCGAGCCCATACATCCCACGAGGAGCGACTTAACGCTCGGGCGCGCGGCTGACGGCTTGCCGTGCACTGGTGTCGGTATCCGGGACGGCCAGACGCGCTATGAAGTACCTCGGGGACAAGCCCCGAGGCTTCACCGTTTTGTCCATGTCGCCCAGAAATGGGCGGATGGACGCAGGTGAATTTAATTCCCCTCGACCTTCCCGAACTGGGTCGGTTGGAATTACCACCCGAACACCTCGCTGGTGTCCGTGAGGGTCGGTCGCTCCACCACGACCCGACAACTCCCGTCTCACCGCCAGTGGCGGGTTTTGAGAGGAGTCGCATTCCATCAGCCAAACGACCGCTTCATATTGAGGTCTTCAATATCCTTCGCGGTCGTTACCCTATGCGACGAGACGTGGTTTGTTACATATTTGACGGGCTTCACCCTCGGGGTCAAGCCCCGAGGCACTCGCCCTGTTCAGTCTGTAGATACTCCGTTTGCTCGCTCAGTTCGAACTGGGACCATGGTAACGGTCGAGGCGAAATTCGAGCGCACACTGTCCTCGAGGCCGTCGAGACGGTTTGCGAAGAGTGATCGGCGCCGTCGTGATCCGTCTCCCCGCGTCGGTGCGACGCGCTCGATACCCTATCTGTCTCGTTCGATTTCGACATCGTTCGAGTTTTGCGGTGTGCTGACGATAAACGTCCAGAATACAATCGTCTTCGATCGACTAAACCTCTCATTGGCCAAGTTTCTGGACTAACGTCCGGGAATATTGCACTTTCCGATACGGACGTGGAGGTTGGGTTGGTAGGATTCGGTAATGGACGCCGACGTACCGACCGAGTGGCACAGCGACGCGTGTCGGACATATACCCCAGCCGACAGCGACCGAGAACTACGGTATCAAACGTATCAGCACGAATCAGGAGATATCCGGCTGAAAGTCGCGCCGGCGTCGCTCGACGGCGATGACCACCCCGGCTACGCGCTGACCGCAACGACGTATCCCGGACTCGATCTCTCCGAGACGATCCGCATCAGAGTCGTCCTCACGTTCGATCGCTGCGATCGAATCGCGATCCAGTTTATGAACCTCTTCTCGGCCAGTTACGATGGCCCCGGCTCGCTCGAGGACGCCCTCGAGTACGCGTCTCATCGAACGCGAGAGCACCGATAACGCTCGAGTTACCACCCCTCACGGGAGCCTATCCCGTGAGTGGATTTCTCGATAACGGTCTTTAGTTTACAATATCAAAACTATATTTGGCAAATCATAAATGGCGCACGACCCAACAGTTCGTATGGCAGCCGGAAAACCGACCGATCCGATCGAGTTCGAACCCGCTGACGAGACCGACGTTCCAGTCTACCTCCCCGGTACACCCACGCTGGGCTTCACACGCTTTCTCGAGCGATTTTACGACGAGTTCGTTCGCTGATTCGACGGCAAACGCGATTTGGCGGCCAGTTCACGACTCGCTGAGCGATCGCGAGGACCCAGCGTCTCGAGTCGCACGGCACACTGTTTGAGGTTGGGCTCGCTCGAGCGTGGGTCGACGTCGGAGAGGGTGAGCTCGTTGACCGCGGGGTGGTGGATTGGCAGCCAGACGACGCCCTCGGGGACTGACGCGTCCGGTTCGATGCAAGCGATGATCGACCCGCGTCGGGAGACGATCCGTCCGTACCGTTTGTGGCCGCCACCGTCGACGTCGCAGCCGCGTGCATCGGCGACGACGTCTACAGTTTCGGGGGAGAGCCGCGCCGTCGGCGCCTCGGCCGTCTCGTTCCTGACACCCGTGTTGTACGCGTCCGAACGGCGTGCCGTCGTCAGCGTGAGCGGGTAGGCGTCGTCGGTCGACTCCGGCAGCGCCTGCGTGTCGCCCGTCGAAAATCGCGCACGACCGGATGGCGTCGGAAACGACCACGATTCGCCGTCGTTCCCGGCTTCGGAACGGGCCTCGTCACCGGGCGTCGAGCGCTCGTAGTAGCGATAGCCGGCCGAGTCGTCGGGTTCGGGTGCGGGCCATCGGACCGCCGGTTCGGCCTCGAGACGGTCGTAGCTGATCCCCGAGAGATCCGCGGCGGCGCCGGCAGTCAGCGCTGCCAACTCGTCGAAGACGGCCGCGGGTTCGAGTGGGTCGTCGAACAGGTCCGGAACGAGTCGGTCGGCGAGGTTTCCGATTATTTCGAGGTCGGGTCTGGTGGCCCCCGCTGGCACCGTCGCGGCGCGAACGCGTGAGACGGTCCGTTCCATGTTGATCGTCGTTCCCGACGACTCGCCCCACGTCGCCGCTGGCAGGACGACGTCGGCGAGGGCGACCGTGTCGGTGTGGAAGGCATCCTGCACGACGAGAAAGGCGTCCTCGAGTCGCTCGCGGACGTACGTCGCGTCGGGCATCCCGGCGGCGGGATTCGTCGCGACCGCGTAGACGGCCGCGATGTCGTCGCCGATGGCGTCGATGGTACCAACCGGACCGGGGCCGGGGTCGTCGGGGAACCGTGACGGCGGAACGTTCCACGCGGCGGCGACGTCGGCGCGGACGTTCGAGTCGGTAAACGGCCGGTGGCCGGGCCACGTCCCTTTCGACGAGCAGACGCGGGCTCCCATCGAGTTCGCCTGCCCGGTCAGCGAGAACGGCCCCGAGCCGGGACGGAGATTGCCCGTCGCCAGACAGAGATCGATCAACGCGCCCGCGGCCACCGTGCCGTTGACGCTCTGGTTGATTCCCATCCCCCAGTAGAGCAGTGTGGGGGCCTCGAGCGCCTCGGCGAGTCGGTCGACGTCCACAAGCGAGACGCCGGCGGCGTCGGCCGCGCTCGCGGCGTCGGGCAGTCGCTCATGCAGGTCATCGAAACCATCAGTCGCCGCAGCGACGAACGCCTCGTCGACGCGACCCGTTTCCACGATGCGGGCGAGCACGGCGCGGGCGAGGTCGACATCGCTGCCCGGCTCGAGTGGGACGTGGTAATCCGCGGCCGCGGCGGTCTCGCTTGCGATCGGGTCGACCACGAGCAGTTCGGCGCCGTCCTTGGCGGCAGACTGTGCGATCCACCGGAACAGTACGGGGTGGGCGACGGCCGGATTCGCCCCCCAGACGAGATGGGTGTCGGCGTCTGGAATGTCGTCGTACGTCGGCGGCGGTGCGTCGCTGCCGAACGCATCGTAGTAGGCGGTGACCGCCGACGCCATACACAGCGTCGTGTTCGCGTCGTAGTATCGAGTGCCGAAGCCGCCGCGGGCGAGTTTGCCCAGCGCGTAGGCCGCTTCGTTAGTCTGCTGGCCGCTGCCCAGCACGGCGACGCCGTCTGGACCCGTCTCGAGTGCTCGCTCGAGGCCGGTAGCCGCCCGCTCGAGTGCCGTCTCCCAGGTTGTCGGGGCCAGTTCGCCGTCGCGTCGCACGAGCGGCCGGTGGACTCGCGTGCCGTTCGGGTCGACAGTCTCGCCGATCCCGCGCCGACAGGCGAGACCGTCGGTAACCGGGTGGTCGAGGTCGCCGCGGACGCGCTCGAGGGCGGTGCCCTTCTCGTCGGATTGTTGGACGAGTCCACAGCCGACCGCACACCGCATACACGTCGTCGGGACGCGCTCGGTCACGGGAACCACCGTCTATCCGGGTGGGCGTGATCCGTGGTCTCTCTCATGGCGAACTCGAGACTCGAGGTCAAACTCCCGCTCACAGCGTCGTGTATGGCGACAGCCACTAAACCGTACTCGGTTACACGCCGACGAAGGCACAAAAATCGGGGTACAGCTAACCGAATCGGCCACGGCCACTACCGCCCGACCCATTTCAGGACGAGCAACGTTCCCTCGAACAGCAAGATCATGGTGATCGCGACGAGGATGGGGGCCATCATCGTTGGGTCCATCGTGAACATGAACGACAGCCCCGCGAAGGCCGCCCAGAAGTAGAGTCGCTTCTGGGCCAGCCAGCGACGGGTCGTCACGCCCATCATGATCGCGAGCATGATAAACAGCGGAATCTGGAAGACGACGGCGAGGAAGCCGATCAGCGTGATGATCAGGTTGAACGTGTCGCCGAGCGCGTAGGCGATGTTCGCGCTACCTTCGGCGTAGAACGTGAAATACTGGAACAACACCGGTAGGACGAGGATGTACGAAAACAGCATGCCGACACCCGCGAGCACGACGCTCGTCGGCACGGCCGCGAGGTAGTACTTGCGCTCGTGGGGATACAGCCCCGGCCGCATGAACAGGTAACACTGGTAGACGAACATCGGCAGCGCGACCATAATTCCCAGCAGCGCCGAGAGCTTGATGCGCGTCAGCCACAGCTCGAGTGGGTGGTAGACGTGTGGCGGCGGCACCTCCTCGACGGCGTAGGGAAACACGTTGAACCAGATGTGCTCGAGGGCCTGGGATGCCCACAACAGCCCGATCGCGGTGCCAGCCGCGCCGACCAGCAAGACGACGGCGAGCCGTAGGACCATCTCCTCGATGTGGTCAGCAAGCGGCATCTCCTCGTCGTCCGGCGGCGTCGAGATGCCGCCGACATCGTCATCGGGGTCGGGATACTCGGGCTCACCGCCGTGTTCGTGGTGGTCACCGACGACACCCTCGCCGTCCGTTTCGACCGGGTACTCGGATTCACCACCGCTCTCGTCGGCGGTCGGCGGCCGCTCGTCTGGAGATTCTCCTGACTCTGCGGAGTTATCGACGGGATCTTCGGCGTCTCCACCGTCGGCCGACTGGTCCGACATCTACCGAGACATAGAACCGCCAGCGGTTATAGGCCTTTTTCTTACGAGCACTTGCCGAGAGCCACGCGCACTCGAAATCGACGATTAGGACACGCTCACTCGAAAGGTTGATAACTGGATGTCAGTTACCCACAGCCAGTAAATGAGTTCTGCCGTCGACGAAGATACGGCCAAAGCTATCGCCACCGGCCGAGAGACGATCGGCACTCTGCTTTCTAGCGCCCAGACGCATCTCCAGAAGGTGTTTATCGTCTTCGTCATCGGCTTCATCGGCTCGTTTTACGCCCTTCGCATCTGGATTTGGGACTTTCTCGAGGCGACGGCGAAAGCCGAAATGGCACAGTACGTCGCCGATCAAACGGATATCATCACGCGCACGCCGTTCGAGGTCATCCTCTTACAGGCCAAAATCGGCATGTTCGCCGGGGTTCTCGTGGCGATTCCGGCGCTCCTGTATCTCTCGCGTGATGCACTCAAACAGCGAGGCTACGACAGTGCCGTCCCAATCTCGCTTGGGTCTATCGTCGGATTCGTGCTGAGCGCGTTCGTCCTGTTCTGGGGCGGCGTCATCTATGCGTACACGATCTTCTTTCCCTACGCCTTCGACTTCCTCGCGCAAAACGCCGTCAGCGTGGGCGTCAAACCCAGCTTCGGTATCACCGAGTTCACCGAGTTCATCGCCCTGCTAACCATCTCGTTCGGGTTGGCCGCCCAACTGCCGCTGCTCATGGGCGTGCTCGCGTACACCGAGATCGTCCCCTACGAAACGTTCCGGGACAAGTGGCGCCACGCCATCGTCGGCGTCACCATCTTCGGCGCGTTGTTCTCCCCGCCGGACCCCTTCACGCTGGTGATGTGGGCGCTGCCGATGGTCGCGCTGTACATCTTCAGTCTCGGACTGGCGAAAGTTGTCACGAACATCCGTCGTCGGGGGGCCGCCGAAACCGACCTCAGCGGTACATCCCACGTCAAACGGACCGTCCTCCAGTTTACCGGCGTGCTGGGTCTCATCGCCGTCCTGACCGGAACGTTCGTCAATCAGGGTGGCTTCGACGTGCTCGAGGAATCGGTCTACCCGCTTTTCCCGTCGTGGCTGCGACCCGGCTCCGGCGGCCCCGGCGGTCTCGAGGCCATCGCGGTCGAACACGGCTTGCTCGGTGACGCCGCAGTCGGCCTCCTCGTCGCTGCCGGCGTCGGCTTCCTCGTTCTAGTCGTCTACACGATCAAAGTCCTCCGAGCGCCGGTCTACCCCCGCGAGGACGACATCCGACGGGCGGACGACCCCGAGGACGTCGACTTCGAAACGCTCGCCGCGGAGGATATCGCGGACGTCCCCGCACAGGTCTTTCTCGCGATGGACGAAGACGAGGCGCTCGACTACTCCCGGCAGGCGATGTACGACGACGACCGGGAGAAAGCACAGGCGATCCTCGACCGATTCGACGCGCTCGAGGAGGACCGACAGGGCGAGACAAACGGCTCGAGCGGCGGGTCAGGTGCTGGTGGCACGAGCGCCAGCGCGCAGGGTGGCGCTGGCGGCGACAGCGAGGAGGGTGGCATCTTCTCGAGCACCGCCGCCGGAATGCTCGATCCCTTCACCGAGGAGGAGACGACCGAAGAGGACATCGGCGGCTACGCCTACGACGTCGCGTTTATCCTCAACAGCCTCACCTCGAAGATGTTCCGCATCGTCGGCGTGTTCATGCTCGTCATGGGTGGGACGTTCTTCTGGCTCTACAGCGGCGGCCTGCGGACGGTGTACTCGCAGTTCCTCTCCGGCGTACCGGACGAGGTGCTGCTCGAGATCGCCGAACGCAACGAGGAGACGAGCGATGCAGCCGGCGCGATGACAGGCCAACTGATCGACCAGATGGATCTGGTTATCGCGCTCCATCCGGTCGAAGTGCTGATCTTCGAAGTGAAGGTGAGCGTGCTGGCGGCGATCGTCGCCGTCTTGCCCATGGTGTTGTACTACGCCTGGCCCGCGATGAAAGAACGCGGGCTGGTCTACGGCGATCGGCGCACGTTCATCGCGTGGGGTGGCTCGCTGTTCGGTGGCTTCGCGCTCGGAACCTACCTCGGCTTCTACTGGGTCGCCCCGGCGATCATCTCGTATCTCGTCACCGACGCGCTCACCAACGGCATGGTCGTTTCCTACCGGATCAGCAGCTTCTTCTGGCTGGTGATATTCACGACCGTCGGCATCGGCTTCTTGATGAACATCGTCGTCACGATGGCGTTGTTCCACGTCGGCGGCATCGTCAGCTACCGGACGATGCTTCGACGCTGGCGTCCCGTCGTCGTCGGGATCTTCACCATCGCGGCGGTTGCCAGCCCGAAAGGTATCCTGACGATGTTGCTGTTTGCCATCCCGATCGCCCTGACCTATCTGCTGGGACTAGCCGTGCTCTACCTCCTCACGGGCGGCGGGCGGCTGTTCGGCGGTGGCGGCAGCAAGCCCGCACCCGAGTCGGACGCTGACGGTGCCATCGTCGAATAAGGCGCTCGCGCCCGAGTCACCACACGGTGGCCCGACGGCGGGCGATCGAGTTGTATACGGACTGTTAAGAGACTCCCCTTCGAACGGTCACGCAGACTGATGCCCAAGATCAGCGTCGAAATTCCACAGGAACTGCTCGAGGATCTGGACGAACACGTCGGCGACGACGGCAAATTCGTCAACCGCAGCGACGCCATCCGCGCGTCGATCCGGAAGACGCTCGACATTTTGGACGAGATCGACGACCGCCACGACCGTCTCGAGGACGAACGCTAACACCCGTTACTGTTGGCAATCATGAAAGGTGTTATATGTTGTGAGTAGCGTGCCATACTGCAATGACTGCTCCAGTTGCGGAACGATTGGACGACGCCAATATCCGAACCCTCGAGCTCCCCGCGACGCCAACGACACAGCGCGGCGCTGCACGAGGCGATCGGTCACCTCTACGACGAACTGGCGATCGCTCGCCAACGGTCTGAAGCCGGGAGTGATTTCTCCGATGACCTGTTCGACGACCTCGAGACGCTATACGTCGTGACTGCAGAAGCGTCCGCCACAGAACTCGAACTTACGTATCGCCTCGAAGACGGAGACGAAACGTAGTCAGCGCTCGACTCGTCGGTTCGCGCTCGGCCAGTCGATTACTCGTCGTCGACCGGCTCGGCGAATCCGAAGTTCGGCTTGACGTCTTCGATCCGAACCGTCAGTTCGTCGCCGAGTTCGGCGTCGGAGATGAACAGCCGGTAGCCGTCGACGGAGGCGATCCCGTCGCCCTCCGAGCCGACGTCGATGATCTCGACCTCGAGTTCGTCGCCCGGTCGGAGTGGCGCGGTGAGCCGGCCTTTGGCGATGAAGTAGATCTCGGACGACTCGTCGCGGCTGGCTTTCGGCGACGTCGCACGGACGTACTGGAACTCGTCTTCGATGTCGGCCCGGAAGTCGTCGACGTCCGGCCCCTCGAAGACCTTGACGACGAAGTTGCCGCCGGTGTCGAGCAGCTCTAGTGCGGTCTCGAAAGCCTGTCGAGCGAGATACAGTGAGCGGGCCTGATCCAGCGAGTACTCACCGGACATGTTGGGTGCCATGTCCGAGACGACAGCGTCGACGGGGCCGCCCGCGGCATCGATGACGCGCTCTCGAGTTCGGTCTTCGGTCATGTCGCCCCGGAGCGTTTCGACCCGGTCGTCGAGCGTCGAGTCGTCGAGGGCCTTGATTCGCTGGAGGTCGACGCCGATGACCGAGCCCGGCGGGCCGACCTTCTCGGCGGCGACCTGCAGCCAGCCGCCGGGTGCGGCTCCGAGGTCGACAACCGTATCGCCGCCCGAAATGACGTTCTCGAGGTCGTCGAGCTGTTTGAGCTTGTAGGCTGCTCGACTCCGATACCCCTGCTGTTTCGCTTTGTTGTAGTATTGATCTCGTGACATGGATTGGTACGTATGCGGTCACTGTCTCGGCTGGTATCGGGGACGATACTGCCCGACGGCACCACCGATTTTCGTCGCCGGTCGCGCCGTGTGATACGGTCTGCTGTAACGATTTACCGGCGCAACCGCAGGACGGCTCGCGGTCGCGCCGGAATTGACTTACAGCAGGCCGTATGACGAACTGACCGTATTCGTTCCGCTAGTACGGGCCAGACGCGGAAAGACCTGCTGAAAACGAGTCGTGGGAGACGGCGGGTCGTCTCACAGGAAAAACCACTGTGTCGGCGGCCGCTGCCAACGGGTTCGATCGGCTACAGAGACGCTGCAGCGGTCAGTCACGCCGACTCGAGCGCCGTCTCGAGGTCCGATTCGAGCGCATCGACCTTGTCTCGATTGTACAGCGCCGCCGCAGGGTGAAAGGAGGGCACGACGCGTCGGCCCTCCCGGTCGAACTCGCGGCCGTGTACGTCGGTGATCGACTCGTCGGTCTCGAGAATCTCGGCCGTCGCGAAACTGCCCATCGGCACGAGCACGGACGGATCGACGCGCTCGAGTTCGGCCTCGAGGACCGGCCACCAGGCCTCGATTTCGGCGATGTAGGGATCGCGGTTCTCCGGCGGTCGTACCTTGACCAGGTTGGTGATGTAGCACTCGCGCCGATCGGTGCCGATCGACTCGAGCGCGCGGTTCAGTTGCTGGCCGGCCTGTCCGACAAACGGCTCGCCATCGCGGACCTCCTGTGCACCGGGTGCTTCGCCGACGAGCATCACAGCCGCCGAGAGCGGCCCGACGCCGGGAACAAACCGTTCGGGATCGTACTGGTCGTCCGGAACCGCCTCGAGTGCGTCCGCGAATACGGTCTCGAACTCCCACGCTGTGTCGCCCGGGTCCGTCATCGTGACCGCACTACGTCCGGCTCCGAAAACGGCCTTGGCCCTGCAAGCGCACCCATCGATGTACACCAGTATCGCCGTCGTTGAGGGCTCGAGCCGAGGTGCACATTCAGGGCTTATCGTTACGCGTCCAGTCGGAGTGGATCATCGTATGACAGACGTTCCAGATGTCGAGATGGTCGAGACAGAAGACGACTACATCCACGTCCGGTTTCGGGATCCAGACCGGTACGACGAGATTCGAACGCCCGACTGGGCGGAACAGCCGGCGGAGTCGGTATCCGAGGGCAGCGAGGTTCGAACCGGCAAGCCCGAGGGCGAAGACAACTGGGAGGTGACCAGCGTGTTGATTCAAAAAAACGTCGGCGAGGAGAAAGCCGAGGAGCAAGCGCGCGAAATCGTCGAAAAGATCGAGTCGTGAGCGCGTCGGTCGTCGTCGACGGCGACAACCGAGACTGTGGTGGCGAACTCAAAACCGGACTCGTCTGGGGTCCGGACGTCCAGCGCGAGTATCCGCTCCGACACGATGCGATCGGTGCGATCACCGACGAGGAGATCCGGTTACGCGACGAGTACTGACGGACGACTGTGGTGTCAACACCGGTACTGATTCCGTCTCGAGCGCAAGTCGCCCGCGCGTAAAGGGTGCCTTTTTATGCCAACCGTCCATACCCTGACGCATATGTTCAAGGCCATCGTGAGCGCGGAAACGCTCACCAGCGCGCTCGATTCGGTAAGTGTGCTGGTCGACGAGTGCAAAATCCACCTCGAGGAAGACGGCCTCGAAATCCGGGCCGTCGATCCGGCCAACGTCGGGATGGTCGACCTCTCGCTCGATGCGGCTGCGTTCGAATCCTACGAAGCCGACGGCGGGCTGATCGGCGTCGACCTCTCGCGGCTCGAGGACATCGCAGGCATGGCCGAATCCGGCCAACTCGTCCAGCTCGAACTCGACGAAGAGACGCGCAAACTCCACATCCAGATCGACGGGCTCGAGTACACGCTCGCGCTCATCGATCCCGACTCCATCCGACAGGAGCCCGACATTCCGGATCTCGATCTCCCCGCGGAGGTCGTCCTCGAGGGCAAAGACGTCAACCGCTCGGTCAAAGCTGCCGACATGGTCTCCGACCACATCGCACTCGGCGTCGACGAGACCGAGGAGTACTTCTACGTCAACGCGGAGGGTGACACCGACGACGTCCACCTCGAGTTGACCAGAGACGAACTGATCGACCTGCAGGTCGGCCCGGCACACTCGCTGTTCTCGCTCGATTATCTCAAGGATATGAACAAGGCGATCCCCTCGGCAACCGAGGTCACTCTCGCACTCGGCGAGGAGTTCCCGGTCAAGATCTACTTCGGCTTCGGCGAGGGACAGGGACAGGTCACCTACATGCTCGCGCCGCGCATTCAGAGCGAATAGGGTCGTTTCCGCCGACCAAGCCGTTCTTCTCGCGAGACAGCAAGACTCTTGAGCCGACACACTGGTCCAGCTGTCGGGTCCGTCAGTCAGAACGGGAGCGTTGCCTTTCGTGCTAGCATTTGACTAGCTACTTAAAAGGAGTATATAGAAAGGTGACGGCCTACCGGTCTCTCTCGAGAACGACAGTGTATGCCCTCCAGCGACGACGTCACAGACACACCAGTGGCTAACGAATCGCAGTTCGTCACGACGTTCGATCCGGAAGCCGGTGAACAGGCCAGCGAGGCGGTTATCACGGCGGTCGCCGCACTCAGTGATACCAGACCAGCCGAGCTGACGCCGCTCTATGAGTCTGCCGACCCGGACGCCATCGATGCACTGGTCGCCCACGCTCGGCGAGCCGACACCGCCGGCACACATCAGTTGCAGTTCCGATACGAAGGGTTCGATGTCGACGTCCGAACCGACGGTCAGATACAGCTCCGCGACGTGTCCGTTCCGACGAGTGCAAACGGTGTGTGAGACGGTCTGCTATACCGATCTACTGCCGTCACCAGCGACGGGTCGGTGATCGGCGGTAATTGACGACAGCAGTCCGTATGACGGCACGTACCGCCACGCCCGATCACTCGTGGTCGTCGAGAAACGCCAGTAGCTCCTCGTTGACCCGGTCGGCGTCCTCGATGAAAAACAGGTGTGAGCCGCCCTCGACGTACTCGAGTCGCGCATCCGGAATCGCTTCTTTCAGCAGTCGACCGTTCACGGCGGGCACGACCCGATCGTCGGTGCCGTGCAGAATCAGGGTCGGCACCCGCAGTCGGCTGAGCCGGTCGCTGACGTCGAAGTTCAGGACGGCCGCAGCCTGTGCCTCCCGCGCCGGTTCGGTGGCGTCTTGCTCGAGTCGCCACTCGATGATCCGGTCCATCAGGTGCGGGTTCCGGTTCGTAAAGCGGTCGTTGAACGCGGGGCGCATCCGGTGGCGGAGCGTCTCCCGTTGGCTCGCCCTCTTCGGGACGTCGAAGATGAACTCCTGGGTCTCCTCGGGAACCGGAGCGGCGTCGGGTCCGCCGTGACTCGTACAACAGAGCGTGAGCGTCTTCGCGCGAGTGTACTCGAGCGCGTAGCGCTGGGCGATCATCCCGCCCATGCTCGCGCCGACGATGTGTGCCTCGCGGATGCCGGCGTCCTCGAGGACGGCCTCGAGGTCGGCCGCGAGGCCGCCGATCGAGTAGCCGGCTGCTTTGAAAATGAGCGGCGCGCGCAGTTTGCGGGGAAGCCGCGGGATGAGCGGTGGCAGACCGGGATCGGACCGGCCCGTCCCGCGGTTGTCCGGGGCGACGACGTCGAAGGCGTCGGAGACGGCGTCGCGCTGCCAGCGCCACATCCAGCGACCGTAGCCCAATCCCTGCACGAAGACGACCGGCGTGCCGCCGTCTTCGCTCTCGTCGTACTCGTAGTAAATCGACACGCCGTCTCGGAGCGCCCATGACATACTCGAGATGACGTGTCGGACACCCTTTAACTCAACCCTCGAGATGCGAGCCGAGAACCGGGCGACCGAAGCGACGGCTTCGGTCGTCGACCGCGCTCGAGCGAGGGTAATACGCACTAGCGATCCGTGCAAAACGTGATTACCGGCGGACACGACGCGCTGGATAATCAGCGGCTTTAACCGCGGCGCAGTAATATCGAATTACCGATGCAGCGACTGCACGCCCGGTACCCGTTTCTCGAGGCGGCCCGCGATGCTGTGGCGACGGAGGCCATCGATCTGGCCACCGTCGTCGAACAGGACCGGGCGGTCGTCGACCGCGCCCGCGAGCGCGTCGTGGCGGCACTCGAGGACGGCGAGACCGGTGATCCACACCGAGATCCCCGTATCGAGTTGCTCTCCTACCCCGTCGCACGCGTGCTCGTCTCGATGGTCGACGAGCGCATCCTCGTGCGCAAGTACGCCCGTGCCGAGGCCACGACCGCGTACGACCGGTTTACTGCCGATTTCGAGGAAACGACCGAACTCAAAAGCGTCGCGTCGACGGGACTCGACCTCGAGACACTGCTTTCGGAGTTCGACCTGAAGGACGTCGTGTGGGAAACGACCGATGGCTACCGGATCGACGTCGGTACCTATCTACCGCTAGCCGAAGACCTCTGGGACGACGACTGGAATCTGGTCAACCGCGCGCTGGCCGACGGCGAAGTGCCGGTTTCGGAGGCCGAACTCCTGACGCTGCTGCAGGAAGCCGTTCGGTCCCGAATCGAGGACGGACTGCCGTTCGACGTCCCCGACGTCATCGCGGCCGCACTCGAGGACGACGTCGCCGAGATCCGGGACGTGCTGGCAGACCTCGAGTTAACTCGCGAGATCGACACCGTCGTCCCGGAGCTGTTCCCGCCGTGTATGAAAGCTCTATTAGACGACATTCAGAAAGGCGAGCATCTGCCGCACCACTCCCGATTTGCGATCACCGCCTTTCTGACGAGTATCGGTATGGAAACCGACGAGATCGTCGAACTCTACCGGATCAACTCGTCGTTCGGCGAGGAGATGACGCGCTACCAGACCGACCACATTCGAGGAGACTCCTCACCGACGGAGTACTCGGCCCCCTCGTGTGCGACGATGCAGTCGTACGGCGACTGCGTGAACAAAGACGACCTCTGTGACGAAATTCCGCACCCGATGGCCTACTACGAACGGCGGATTGACGACACCGACGACGAGGAGATCGACGACTGGCGCGAACGCACCGACGACGGTGAGCAAGCGAGTGGCGACTGATACGGTTTACCGTAGTCAATTACCGTTACCGCCGATCGCCGACCCGTTCTGGCGATCGGCGATAAATAGTCACAGCAATTCGTATGAGATGGGCTTCGATAGTAGCCACTGAACGTCCGTCTGACGACAACAGTTCGGCGCGTCGAGAAAGAGACTGCGTATCGAGTGTGTTCGTCGTGTGATGTCCGTCTGACCGGATTAGAACGAACCCTGTGCGTCCGGATCGCCGTCCGTCTCGAGTCCGTCGTCGGGATCGTTCAGCACGTACGCCAGTGCGACGCCGACGGCAGTCAACAACACGATGAAGCCGACGATCGCACCGACGAGTAGCTGCCCACCCTCGGGCGAGAGTCCGCCGTTGGTAGCACCGTACTGGGAGCCGATGCCGATCATGGCACCGAGCATCAAGAAGACGGCGGTGACGGCGACGACGATTTCGATGAGTTGCTCGCGCTCGACCATTATCGATTCGATTCCGCTGACCGATGAAAAGCGCTTCGAAGGGCGTCTCGGTGACCCACGTTGCAGAAATGGTCGAGCCCCGGGGCTGAGACAGCCACACCCCTTATAAGCGGCCACCCGGCAGTTGTCGGCACATTCGTTATACCCCTCGAGTGCCTACTACTGTCGAATAGCCACCCGACCAGCCACGGCTGATCGGTCACCCGCCGATCGGCACACTCGACGCACCCATGAACACAACAGCGTCACCGAAAACCCCCCTGCCAGTACCGTCAGGCGACCGCCTGGAGGAGCGTTCGCGCCGAGCTCGTACCGAACCGATGTCGGTACTCCCGCTCGGCGACGGCCTCTACGAGGTCGAGTCAGCCAGCGATCACACGTATCTCGTCGACCTCGAGGGCGGTCGCTGTACCTGTCCAGATCACGTCTTTCGCAACGCCCGTTGTAAACACATCCGCCGGGTCGCCATCGAAATCACCGAGGGTCGGACGCCGCCGCCGGGTGAGATTGCCGTCCCGTGTCACGATTGCGATGTGGCGGTGTTCGTCGACGAAGACGACTCCGAGCCGTGCTACTGCGAGGAGCATACGATCTGGCCGGGCGATACGGTCGTCGACCGCGAAACCGGCGATCGGCTCACCGTCGTCGACGTCTCCGTGCTGCGAGCCGACGCCGTCCGCGTCGACGCGGCCGGCTGTACCGTCGCCGAGTACGGCACGAACGAGAACTACGAGCCCGACGTGCCCGTCGTCGGGGCGATCTATCCGCATGCGACCGTGGCCCGCCACGGTGTCGTCCCCGAGTCGCTGAAGGTGTACGTCTTCCCGCGAACGCGACTCGAAAAGGAACCGTAGTCCGTTTTCAGATCACAGACCCGTCGTCGACGGCCGAACTGCGATCCTCGAGTCCAGAAACGACCGGAAACGAGTCTTCCGTTGACTCACGCCCGTTTTATTGTCGATAGCCAACAACCGACATAGTATGGACGCGGGCATCGACTACGGCCGATTCGACGAGGGACGGGGCATCAACTACTGGAAACTCGATCACACGATCAGGCGCGAACTTCGGCGCAGCTATACCGAAGACGAGTTCGAGTGGGCCGAATCGCGGCTCGCCGAGTTCGGTGACCTCGTCGGCCACACCATCGCCGACAACGCCGATTACATCGACGATCACGGGCCGGAACTCGAGCCCTACGACAAACACGGCGAGGTGCACAATTACGTCCGCTACCCGGCCGAGCAACTCGAGAACGAGCGACTGGTTTACGAGATGGGCATCGTCGCAGACGCGTTCGATGCTCCACCGGGGCGGGACGAACCGATGCCGTTGTCGCACAACCTCGCGATGCAGTATCTGCTGTGTTATGCCGACCCCGGCTTCGACTGCCCGGTAGCGATGACCGCTGGCGCGGCGCTCGTCTTGGAGAAGTTCGACGACGGCTCACTCTCGGCGTACTACGAGGGGTTGACGAGCCGCAACTACAATGACCTCATCGAGGGGGCGATGTTCCTCACCGAAAAGCAAGGCGGCAGCGACGTCGGCGCGAACGAAACGCGAGCCGAGTACGACGAGGACGAGGGCTGCTGGCGGCTGGACGGCGAAAAGTGGTTCTGCTCGAATATCGACGCCGAAGGCACACTCGCACTCGCCCGGACCGACGACGCCCCCGAGGGAACGGCCGGGCTCTCGATGTTTCTCGTTCCCCACGCCTATCCGGACCTCGAGAGCGGTCCCTACACCAAAGGCGACCGCCTCGAGGACGGCCCACTCGCACCCGAGGCGGTCAACGACCAGCTGTATCGCCGCCTCAAGGACAAACTCGGCACCATCTCGGTCCCGACGGGCGAAGTCGAGTTCGACGGCACGAAAGCCCTCCTCGTCGGCGAACAGGAACGCGGGTTCAAACAGATGGCCGAGATGCTCAACCTCGAGCGACTGTCGAACGCCGCGGCCTCCTGTGGCATCATCGGTCGGGTGTTGCTCGAGAGCAAGACCTACGCGGCAAACCGCGATGCGTTCGGCGATACGATCGACCAGTACCCGCTAATGCGGGCAGATTTGGTCGATATGGCCGTCGACCACGAGGCTGCGGTGGCGTACGTTTTCGAGACCGCGCGGCTGTTTTCGGCACGCGAGCGGGCCGAGCGCGCTGGGCGAGATGCTGACGAGACCTACCGCTTGCTGCGACTGCTGATTCCGATCGCGAAGCTGCGAACTGCCCGGATGGCCGTCGAGACGGCTTCCTACGGCATGGAGATCCACGGCGGCAACGGCTACGTGAACGACTTCGTCACGAACCGCCTGCTCCGGGATGCGCAGGTGCTGCCGATCTGGGAAGGCACCGAGAACATCCTCTCGCTGGACGTGCTCCGCGCGCTCGAGCGCGAGGACGCTCACGAACCGCTGTTCGAGACGATCGAGGACCGGCTCGCGAGCGTGTCGCATCCAACGCTCGCCGGGCCCGCCGAGACGGTCGAAGCCGAGTACCACGACCTTGCGGGCGCGCTCGCGACGCTGGCGACCGAGGACGCGGAATACGCCCAGCTACGGGCCAAGGAACTGGCACACTACGTTTTCGATGTCTTTACTGCGGCGCAGTTGCTCGAGCAAGCCCAGACGCAACTCGAAGCGGGGAACGGACGGCTGGCACTGGTCGCTCGACGGTTCGTCGCAAACGAACTCGAGACACGAGACGCACGCGGAATCGCGAGTGGCGATCAGCTGGCGCTCAAAGCGTTCGACTCGATCGTGCGGTACGCGCCGGTCGATCCCGAGACGCTGACGGAGACGATCGGAGTGGACGACTGACCGCACACCTTCACTCGAGCAGCGTCGCGGCTTCCTCGATCTCCATGACGCCCTGTTCGACGGCCGTGAGCACGCGAAGCACGTCCTCGTCCGGCCCGTCGTCGCCGTCGTCGCCGAGCTCCGCTAAAGTGACCTTCTCCGAGCGGCCGACGAACTCGGCGAAGTCGGTGCCGTCGGCGAGTGCGGTTTCCTTTTTGACCCGGTAGTTGCCGCCGTCGGTAACGTAGAGGTCGGCAGGGTGGAAGAAATACCAGTCCTCGCGGTCGAAGCGGACGCCGATCCGGGGTTTCGCGCCGAAGTTCTGTGCGAAGTACGTCAGCGCTTCGACCTCCTCACCGGTGAGGTAGATCGGGTCGCCGGCGCTGGATTTGGCCTCGATCGCGTAGAACCGCTCGCCGTCGCCGGCGAGCACGTCGGGGAGTTCGCGTTCCGTCGCCGAGCCGCTTGCGGGGGCGCGCATCACCGCGAAACCGGCCGCATCGAGTTCGTTGACGAGTTCCCGTTCGCGGCGGTCGCCCTTCGCCTGAGACATACCGGACTCTCGCCGGCGACCGGTAATAAAAGAACGGACGGCACGGCGGAACGGAGACGGATGGCGATGTGGGTGGTCGACGGTGGGTGAAAACAGCGAACGGCCCTCGAGCGCTGGCGGCTACAGCGGAACGGCCGCGACGGCCTCGAGCAGCATCGACGGAGCTGGTTCAGCCGTCTCGATGTCGTACTCGACGGCGAGATAGAGGACGCCGAACTGGAAGGCGTTCAGTGCGGCGTGGGACGCAATCGGCACGACGAGGTTGTCGGTTTTCGCGTAGAGGTAGCCGAAGATGAGCGCGCCGCCGAACATGATCGCAAGCGAAGAGGCAGTCGCGAGCATCGAGTCGGCAAGGGTCACGTACATCGGGAAGTGAACGAGCGCGAAGATGGTACTCGCGAGCACGACAGCCTGCATCCGCGTGAACGCATCGTAGAGGCGCTTCTGGACGACGTTCCGGAACAGGAACTCCTCGGCCGGCGCGTTGAAGAAAAAGACGATGACGATCATGATCAGGATCATCGTCTGGTCTTGGCCGACGACCTCGACGACGTTACTCTCCGCGGCCGGCACCGAGAGGAGTTGCAGGAGGATGTTGATGCCGAACAAAAACAGGAGGCTAGCGACGATCCCGCCGAGGACGTACCACCAGCCCGTTTTCGTCGGCATGCGGAGGTCGACGTACGACCAGCCGCGGCCGGTGGCGGCGAGATAGACCCCCCCTGCCAACGCCATGCCGACGAAGTTCAAGATCAGATATAGCGTTCGGCTCTCGATCGAGGCGTTACCGACTCCCTCGAGCAGCGCTGGGTCGATAAGCATCGCTGGAACCGTCGCGATACTGGCCCCGACGAGTCCGAAAATCGTTAGTCCGACGGCGACGAGCGTCGATCGAAGCGGCGCACCGTCACGATGTTGGGAGGACGTCTCCATACGCAGGTCTATGGGTGCGTCCTCCTTGGGTGTTCCTTTCGCCGAACTCGTGTAACCCGGCGTGCGGTGTGCGGCGAGCCGATGACACGCGTCACGGCGACGGGTCGCCCACGGCCCGTGGACGGGAGTTTCAACAACTCCACGCTACACCCCTTCAGCGAGAAGTAGCGGTTCGTCCTCGAACAACTGCTCGAGCAGTCTCTGTTGGCCGATGCGGAGATGGCGGTTGACCGTCGGCTGGGTGACCTCGAGCATAGCGGCGATCTCCTCGCCGGTACTCTCGCGAGGCCACTCGAAAAAGCCGGCCAGATACGCCGTCCGGAGCACCTCGAACTGGCGGTCGGTCAGTTCGTCGAACAGCGACGTCACCAGTTCCTGTCTGGTGTGTGTCGTCCGCTGGACGTGCCGGCGCGACCGTAACTCGACGGCGTCGTAGTGGTCCTCGAGCATCTCGACGAACTCGCGAACGTCGGTCGTCGTCGGCACGTCGACGGTGATGTCGATCGACGTGCCGGTGGCGCGGATCGATCGTGGGCTGGCCCCGTGGCGAACCAGTCGCGAGGCGACGACATCGCCAGAGACGGTCGCCTCGAACAGACAGTCGCCGTCGGACTCGGTGACAAGTCGAGACCCCGTCACGGAGACGAGCGTCTCGAGGACGTCCTCGACGTCGGCCGCCGGGACGCCGCTGGTCTCGAAAAAGAGGACCGTTTCCGCCCCCGAATGAGTCCCGAGTCCTTGGTAAACGACGTCCGCACCGGTCGCGGACGCGATCCGAGACAGAATGTCGTCGGCGGCCTCGAGGTCGAGCGAGAGTTCGACGAGTGTCTCGGCGTGGAGCGCTTCCTGCGTTTTCGCCGCGTTGATGGCGTTCGCGATCCCCTCCCCGAGTTCCGCGAACACGGTGCGCTCGAGGTCACCGAACGCGTCCGGTTCGTCCGCGTAGACCGTCAGGACGCCGTAGCCGTACTCCTCGAAGGCGATCGGCACTGAGACGACCGATTGGAAGCCCGCATCGAGGGCGCTCCGTCGCCACGGCTCGCGTTTGAGGCCGTCGACGACGTTTTCGACGACCGTCGGCGTCTCCGAGCGAACCGTCTGGAGTGCCGGCTCGCCGGCGTCGGCTTCGAGATCGAGCGAGAGCGTGTCCAGATACTCCGGTTCGGTCCCGGCCCAGCTGCGTGGCTCGAGCGTCGTCCCGGTCGCATCGAGCGCGCCGATCCAGGCGAACGAGACCGTCTCGGCCTCGAGGAGCCGCTCCGGAACGGTTCGCTCGATTTCGCTGCGGCTGTCGGCACCGATGAGCGAGCGGTCGATTCCTCTGATGATCTCGGTGATCTGGATCTGGCGTCGAAGGCGGCTGTTCTGGGCTTCCAGTTCCGCGTCGCGGTCGAGCAGGGTCGCCTCGCTCTCGAGGCGGTCGAACGCTGCCTCGGTCGTCGCGACGAGCGTCTCGACGAACTGGCGCGTCTCGTCGTCGATCGTTGACGGTGGCGCGAGCAGGACGAACACGCCGTGGTTGCCGATCGGAACCAACAATCCACCCGAGATCTCGTCGCCGAACAGGGGCGCTCGACCGTCGATATCGGTGTCGTCGACGACCGTCTGGGTTCCCGTTACGTACGTGTTCCAGAGGACGGAGTCGTCGTCACCGACGGCGACCGACGGGCTCCCAGTAGATCGCACCTCGAACTCGGGCGTCGAGGCGACCGATTCGAATCGATTCGTCTCGCCATCGAGCAGATAGACGCTCGCACTGCCCGACTCGAGTAACTCCGCGGCCGTCTCGACGACGAGTTCGGCGACCGCAGGCGTCGTCTCCGCGTTGAGCAGTCCGCGAGCCGTCTCGTGAAGCGACTCGAGCGCCAGTTCTCGGCGCTTCTGGTCGGTGATATCCTGCACCGAGCCCCGGTAGGTGCGGAGGTCGCCGTCGTCGTCGTGGATCGGTTCGCCCATCGCCCGCACCCACGTCGTGTCGTCCGCGTCGGTGTCCAGTCGTGCTTCCAACGCGTAGTCCGTCTCGGTCTCGATCGCAGTCTCGAGTTGGTCGCGGACGCGCGGTCGGTCATCCGGATGGTAGCAGTCGATCGTCGTCTCGAGGGTCGGCGTCACGTCGCGAGACAGCCCGTGCAGACGGTACAGTTCCTCGGTCCAGGTCGCTTCCGGCGGGGTGGCGCTGATGTCGAGTTCCCAGCCGCCGACTTTCGCCATCCGCTGGACGCGCTCTAACAGATCCGTCGATCGCTCGAGTTCGCGTTCGCGCTCCTTGCGCTCAGTGATGTCGCGGATGACGCCCGCGGTTCCGGTGAACTCGCCGTCGTCCATCGGTAACAGAGCGACGTGTGTCTCCGTCTCGATCGTGTCGCCGTCCGCAGTGATAATATCGCCCTCAAAGGCCTCGTACGGCGTCCCCTCCCGAAGGAGGTCACGAACCAGCTCTCTGGCCAGTTCGAGTTCGTCCGGTGGCAGGAGATCCGAGACGTCGGTACCGATCAGCTCCGTCGGCTCGTAGCCCGCGAGCGGTTCCATCGCATCGTTGACAAACTGGAACGTTCCCGAGGCATCGAGCGTGTAGACGGGGTCACCGATCGCCTGAATGATCGTCTCGTAGCGCTCGAGTTCGCGTTCACGTTGCTTGCGCTCGGTGATGTCGTTGTTGATCCCGACCATGCGTTGGCGCCCGTCTTCGCCGGTCACCAGCCGGCCGCGAGCGCCGACCCAGATCCACTCCCCGTTCTCGTGGCGCATTCTGAACCCGTGTTGATACAGCTCGTCGTTCTCGATCGCACGCTGGAGTTCCCGCTCGATCCGCTCGAGGTCGTCCGGATGGATCCGTTGTCTGAAGACGCCGTACGTGCCACCGAATGCGCCGGGTTCGAGACCGACGATCCGTTCGAGCGTCTCGCTCCACTCGAGGTCGCCCGTTTCCAGATCCAACTCCCAGATACCCGTGTTCGTCCCCTCGAGTGCGAGCTCGAGGCGCCGTTTCGTCTCGCGCAGGTCCCGTTCACGTCGCTTTCGGTCGGTAATGTCCTGTATCGAGCCGCGGAGTCTGACGACCTCGCCGTCCTCGCGGACCGGCTCGCCGATGGCCCGGACCCAGCGCTCGTCGTCGCCGTCGGCCGGGACGATCCGGAGTTCGAGATCGTACGGTTCACCTGGTTCGATCGCGCGGTCGACCGCCGATCGGAGCTCGTCCCGATCGTCCGGGTGATAGAACTCGATCGCCTCCGAGAGTCCGACGTCGGGATCGGGCTCGAGACCGTAAATTCGGGCGACTTCCTCGGACCACTTGAGATCGTGAGACTCCTCACGAACGTCGAGTTCCCAGGCCCCGACCGTGGCCAACTGCTGGGACTGCTCGAGCAATCGGGTGGTGCGCTCGAGTTCGCGCTCGTTTTCGACCCGTTCGGTGACGTCGGTGATGACCCCCTCGATCGCCTCGAGCGAGCCGTCGTCGTCGAAGATGCCGCGGCCGCGTTCGATGACCCAGCGGCGCTCCCCGTCGGCTGTCTCGATCGGGAACGTCGTGTGAAACAGCTCCCGCTGGGAAACGGCATCCCGTACGATCTCCCAGCGGTCGTCGTGGCCCTCGAGTACTACATCCGAAAACCAGTCGACGTCGTCGCCGATGAGTTCGTCCGCCTCGTAACCGGTCAGCTCACGACAGCCGTCACTGACGAACTCGAACGAACAATCGCGCCCGGTTCGACAGCGGTAGACCATCCCCGGGAGGTTGCTCATCAGCGTCGTCAGCTGGCGCTCGCGTTCGCGAAGGGTTTGCTCGCGTTCCTTGCGGTCGGTGATGTCTCGGCTAATCACGAGAAAGCGATCCTCGTCCCCGAGGTCGGCTCGAATGAGGTGGATCTCGACGGGAAGCGTCGAGCCGTCGCGGCGTCGATACTGCCCCTCGAACTTCCGCCGGCTGTCAACTGACACGCTCTCGAGGAGCGCCCGAACGTCGGCTGCGTCGAACAACTCGTCGTGTTTCCAGATCTTCGTTCCGAGCAGGTCGTCCTCGGTATATCCAAGTTCGTCACAGAACCGCTGGTTCACGTCGACGATCGTCCCGTCGGTATCGAGCACGTCGATCATATCGGGTGAGCGTTCGAACAGCGCCTCGAGCCGTGCGCTCGGCGTCTCCGATCGTCGCTCGCGCTCGGCCAGCCGGCGTTCTCGCTTCTCGACTGCCGTCGCCATCGCGTCGACGGCGTCAGCCAGTCGACCGAGGTCGTCGTTTCGCTCGGGATCGACGGAGACGCCGTCGTTTCGAATCCGGGCCGCTCGGTCGGCTTCGGTGTCCGTCGGCGATCGCTCGTCGTCGATCGACGCTGCCAATGCTTCGACGTCGGCTGTCAGTCGTTCGATCACCGTCTCGCGGCTGCCACCACCGTGGACGGCGAGTCCGACGAGCAGTGGCGACCCGATCGGTAATTCCGGGCCCGGTCCCACGACCGAAAGCAGCGAGACGACACCGATTCCAAATACGAAAAGCAGCGTCTGCCGATCAGCGACGGGGTTGAGTGAAGTCCCACGAAACGACGGGAAAGCCATAGGCAGAGTACGAAGCCATCACAGATGATATGAGTGGTTTATATCCTTTAGAGGATGGTAATAGATTTACATTTATACCAAAAATCATCTATAAGGTTAGATGTATTATATATAATCGAGCGCTCGGAGTCCGGTTTAGCGCATTTTCTCCTCGAGTCCGTCTCTATCTTTCTGCGAGGAGAGAATCCCGTCGTTTACGGCGTTGACGAGAGCGGAGCTCTCGTTCGCACATCAGAACGCAAAGCGTTCTGAGGACGGGAGTGAATCTGACAACGCCAACACAACCACCGTTCAGCAGCAGAATGTATATATAAGTCGAATCGCTCCGTAGCATGACGTACACCGAGGCGGTCACACCGCCCACTCAAATGCACAATATCGGGACTCCGAGACCTAGAACGTTTGAGACACCCTGTTGAACCGCTGTGGTGTCTCGGTCAGCAAGATAACTCCGAGTCCCCTGCCGGGATAGGAGTAACGGCAGTGTGGCCCTGCCAGCGGCCTGTCATGCCGACAGGTCGTAAACCAGCAAATATCCCAACCTAACGGTGCGGTGCCGTGGGAAGCCTCGCCGTTTACGGCGAGGAGGAGGTCACACCATACTGTAGCCCTCCGTTCGTCTCGGTTGCGGCCCCCTTCAATACATGTAGTGTCTGAATCGAGGGGAGATTACATGTATAATAGATAGCCAAATGCCCATCACTCGCATCCGGACGAACGAAATGTCCGGAACGACGCTCGATTATCACAACGATTCGATCAGTCTTTCTGTTATCGAGGCGCTCGCTGCAGAGACCGGCACTGATCCGATCGAACTCGAGCCGCTATACCACGCCGTCGACCCCGAAGCACTCGACCAACTCTTTCAAGACGACGCGACCGGAGAGGCACGAGTCACCTTCGAATACGGGGGGCGCACGGTCGACGTTCGTAGTGACGGGACCATCATCGTCGATGGAACGGTCCATGAACGGTCGTAAACGCCGAAAACGACAGCCCGTTTGGACGCGGACGTTCGACCGATCCGATCAGCAACCAAGAGCCACACGCTCGACGGCCGCGGAGGGCATTCGATGACGGTCCCCTCGCCGCTTCTGCGTCGCGCCGTGGCGCGGCGATCCGCCGACCGAATCACCGTCTTGGTCGCGGCTGGCGACAGACAGCACAGCGCACACCTCGAGGCAACGCTCGATGACGACCGCTTCGCCGTCCGAACGACCTCGAGTCCGTCCACTGCGATGGATTTCGATGGGGTCGACTGTCTCGTCAGTGCATCCCCGACGGCGACCGACGACCTCCTCGAGCGAGTGAGACAACAAGTGCCCGACCTCCCGGTCGTCGTCCTCGTCGACGCGCCGGCCGCGTCGACGGCCACGCTCGAGACGATCCGCACACACCGATGGGTCGATTACGTGCTCCGCCACGACGGGAACGTCCCGGCCGAGCGCCTCGAGCACCGGATCGAGACCCTGCTCGAGCGTCGCCGACTCGAGGCGCTGTCTCGGCGCTCGTTGGCCAGCGTCGACCTCGCTCGAGATGCGATCGCAATCGCTGCTCCCGACGACGACCTCGAGTTTACGAACCGCTCGTTCGCGGTGCAGTTCGGAACCGATCGCGACGATCTTCCCGGGACCCCATGGCAGGAGCTGTTTACCGACGAGACCGTCGCGCGCCTCGAGACGGCTGCGATTCCGACCGTCGAAGACGGCTGGCGCTGGACCGGAAACGGTACCGCTCGCCGCGTCTCGGGCGAGCCCGTTTCCGTCAGACTACGACTCGTCGGCCTCGAGGACGGCAGCTTAGTGTTCGTCGTCGACACTGCCTGACGGCGAGAGCAAAAGAAAACCGTGACGACGACTCGTCCGACGTTTATGTGCCGTGGTCCCAGGAGTCCATGTAGTCGCGCTGGGTGTCGGTCAGCGAATCGAACGCGACGCCTTCGGCCTCGAGTTTGATCTCGGCGATCTCCTTGTCCAGTTCGTCGGGGACGTCGTGGACGCCCGCGCCGTACGCGTCGCCGTTTTCGACCAGTTCACGCACACAGGCCGCCTGCACGCCGAAGCTCTGATCCATCACTTCGACGGGGTGGCCAAGCGAGACGGGCGCGGCGAGGTTGACGAGACGGCCTTCGGCGACGACGTTGAGTCGGCGACCGTCCTCGAGTTCGTAGGCGTCGACGCCATCACGGGCCTCGTAGCGGTCGACCGCGAGATCGTCGAGCGCGTCGAGGTCGATCTCGATATCGAAGTGGCCCGCGTTCGCGAGCAGGACGCCATCTTGCATCTTCTCGAAGTGTTCTTCGACGATGACGTCGCGGTTGCCCGTCGTCGTCAGGAAGACGTCGCCGATTTCGGCGGCTTCGGCCATCGGCATTACGTCGTAGCCTTCCATGTGGGCCTCGAGGGCGCGGCGTGGCTCGACTTCGGTGACGATGACGTTCGCGTTCTGGCCGGCGGCCTTCTTTGCGACGCCTTTCCCACAGTAGCCAAAGCCGGAAACGACGACGTTCTTGCTGGCCCACGAGAGGTTCGTGGTCATTGCGATCGAGGCCAGCGAGGACTCGCCGGTGCCGTGGACGTTGTCGAACAGCCGCTTCATCGGCGTGTCGTTGACCGCGAAGACGGGGTATTCGAGCGCGCCATCGGCGTCCATCGCGCGCAGGCGGTGGACACCCGTGGTCGTCTCCTCGGCACCACCGATGATGCCGTCGATGAGTTCGGGGTAGTCCTCGTGGATCGCCGCGACGAGGTCCATCCCGTCGTCGACGGTGATCGTCGGCTCGTGGGCGATGACGGCCTCGATGGCGTCGTAGTACGCCTCGCCATCGACGCCGCGTTTGGCATAGCTGGTGATGTTCTCGTGGGTGTCGAGCGCCGCGCTGACGTCGTCGTGGGTCGACAGCGGGTTGCAGCCGGTGATCGCCACCTCAGCGCCACCCTCCGCGAGCGTCTCGACGAGGATCGCTGTCTTCGCTTCGACGTGCATCGCCATCGCGATGCGCTCGCCCGCGAAGGGCTGCTCGGCGACGAACTCCTCACGGACGTGCTCGAGGATGGGCATATGCTGGGCGGCCCAGTCCATCTTGCGACGACCCTCCTCCTGTGCGGATTCGAGGTCCGCCAACTGATCGCTGATCGGCGGATACGCAGATTCGGTCATACCTCGACTGAGGGGTAGCGGAGGCAAAACGCTACCGAACCAGTGACGACGCGACTCGAGGGCAGTGGCTCGAGAACGACCAGTGCTCGCGTCCGCACGGTCGTGTCTCGAGGCCTCGAGCGGCGAAAAAAGGTTCGAACGATTCGGTGTGTCGATCAGTCGCAGCCGCGTCACCGCGCCGGTCGACGGGCAGACACCGGCGATGGGATCGTGCCTCTGACGTATCGGCAAGTCGCCATCGACCGCTGTCCACGGTTCAGGTCGTTACTTCGGTCCAACGTCTTCCGGCGGTCCGCCGCCGTTACCGTTGCCTCTGCGTTCCGTTTCGGCTTCCTCTTCTTCGTCTTCGTTCTCGTCGTCAGCCTCGTCACCGTCAGCAGCGTCTTTGTCGTCCTCACCCGGTGGACCCTGAGTGCCGTTTTTGTCTTCATCCGACGGGCCACCAGCGTGTTCCGGTGGGCCCTGATTGTCTTTCGTCTCGTCACCGTCTCCCGGTGGGCCAGCGTGGCTTGGCGGGCCCGCGTGGTCGGGTGCGTTACCGGGGTTGTGCTCGACGACGAAGTTCGCGACCGTCAGGCCGAGCGGGCCGTCAGTGTCCTCCTTTGCGTCCTCGACGAACGTGGAGACGAGCGAGCCGAAAGTATCGAACTCGGCGGGCTCGAGCGTTTCCGTCATCTCGACGGATTCGTCGTCGACCGTCGCGTTAAAGAGGACCTCGACGCTCTCGTTTCCGAACGGTGCATCCAGACTCACCGTGCCGTTCTCGTCGGTCGTGTACGTTCCCGTATCGGTGTACGACGCGTTCTCGTCGACCGTCGAGACATCGACGGTCGCGTTCGGGACGGCAGTGCCGTTGTCCGTCACCGTCACGGTGACGTCGCCGTTCTGCTCGACGTCGAGAGCAAGTCCTTCCGGTTCCGGCTCGAGCATCGCCGTCGTCTCACCGGTGACGTCGACGCCCGAAGCGTTTTGGGCTGTTGCAGTAACCGTCACGTTGACCGTCTCCTCGGGTTCGATGAGGTCGACCGTGCCGTTGGCATCGGTCGAATACTCGCCCGTGCCCTCGTAGGTCGCGTTCTCATCGGTCGTCACGTTGACAGTCGCGTTCTCGACTGCGGTCTCGTTCGATTCGACCGTCACGACGGTGCCATCGACGCTTACGGTTAGCTCGTCGACATCATCGGACGGTGCATCGTTACTCGCTGCCGCCGCTGACACTGTTCCCAGCGGGGCGAATGCAGACAGGATCATAGTCGCAACCAATGCGACCACGACCAGTCGGTTTCGATTCATCTCACTCAAGACATTCAGGAGTTCGTGAATAAACCCACCCGGCAGTTCGGCACGGTTTTGGGTCGTTGAAACGGATCGAGAAAAGTTTAGAGTGTTTATAACGATACCTGAACGTTCGATTTTCGTTTAGCCAACTCGGGAGAAACCCCCTCAGTCGTCGGCGCGAGCGATCAACGCCTCGGCTTCTTCGGTGGCACGTGCTCGCACAGCGTCCTCGTCGAGCGTCAGGACCTCTCGGTCGCGCATGAGCACCTGCCCGTCACAGACGGTGTGGCGGACGTCCGACGCCGCGGCGGCGTAGGCGAGGTGGCTCACGAGATCGTGCTGTGGTGTCAAGTGGGGTTGCTTGAGGTCGATCACGGCGATGTCGGCGGGTTTGCCCGCCGCAATACGACCCGTGTCGAGGCCGATGGCGTCGGCGCTACCCTGTGTCGCCATCCTCACGACGGCTTCAGCGGGAACCGCGCTCGCATCGTCGGCGGCGAGTTTGCCGAGCATAGCCGCATCGCGGGCCTCGTCGAGCATCGAGAGGTCGTTGTTCGAGGCCGCGCCGTCGGTGCCGAGCCCGACCGTGACGCCGGCGTCGAGCAGCCGCTGGACGGGTGCCATCCCGCTGGCCAGTTTCATGTTCGAGGCTGGACAGTGGATGACGCTCGTGCCGGCCTCCGCGAGCAGGCCGATCTCGCTCTCGTCTACGTGGACGCCGTGGGCGAAGAAGTCCTCGGCCTCGAGCATTTCCTTCTCGGCGGCGTAGGCGAGCGGCCGGACGCCGTGGTTCTCGACGATCGGCGTCACTTCGTCTTCGGTCTCGTTCGCGTGGTAGTGGACAGGGACGCCGAGGTCGCGGGCCTCCGGGACGTACTCCGAGAGATACTGCCCGTCGACAGTCGTCAGCGAATGCGGCATGAACGCCGACGTGATCCGGCCGTCAGCCATGCCGTCGATCTCCGCGGCGACCTCGAGGCCTTCCTGAGCGTCCTCGTGGACTGCTTCCTCGTCTTTCCCGACGGAGATTACGCCGTGACCGAGTCGGGCTCGCAATCCCGCCTCCGCGACCACGTCCGCGATCGTCGGCACGAAGAAGTACATGTCCGCGAACGCCGTCGTCCCGGATTTGATCATCTCGAGGACGCCGAGTTCGGTGCCAGCGCGGATGGAATCAGCCGTCAGTTCGGCCTCGACGGGCCAGATGTCCTCCTGCAGCCACTCGTCGAGGGGTTTGTCGTCGGCGTGGCCACGGAGCAACGTCATGGCGACGTGACAGTGGCCGTTGACGAAGCCGGGCGCGACGAGCGAGCCCTCGGAGTCGAGGGTGTCGTCGGCATCGTCCGCGAGCTCGTCGCCGACCTCGAGGATCTCGCCGCCGTCTTGGTCGACCAGTACGTCCGCACGCGTCACCGTCAGATCGGGCAACAGCACCTTCCCACCGGTGATCGCCAGTGTCGTCATTGGCCGACATTTCTCGTCGGACGGCGTTAGACTGTCGATCCCGATGATCGCCGGCACGGACACCGATGGGCTTTGTGTTCAGTTCGTTCAACGAATCTGAACGGTCTGAACGGCATCAACCGTCGCTATCCCTTTTTTCTCGAGCGTGACTGTCACCATTCATGGAAAGACGTACGATCCAACTGGTACTGGTTGCAGTCCTCGTCACCACCGCTGGCTGTGTCGGCGGTCTCGGCGGGGAGCCTGCGAGTGACTCGGCGACCGACGACTCCTCGAGCGACGGTGCGGGCACGGTCGCGTTTTACGTGAGCGACGAGCCGAATCGGATCGACGACTTCGAGCACCTGAACGTGACGATCACGAAGGTCGGCTTCAAGCAGACTAAGGCGGCGGCCGACGACGGCAACGAGTCGACTGGCGACGCCGTCAACGGGACCGACGCGGACGATGCCGACGAGGGGAACGAAACCGCCGAGAACGACACAGACGCCGACGGCGCGGCCGACGAGCGCTGGCTCGAGTACGACGTCGACGAACGGACGGTCGATCTCACCGAGTTGAAAGGGGAGAACGCGACCGTCGTCGACGAGTTCGACCTCCCGGCCGGAGCGTACGAGACGGTCTTCATCTACGTCAGCGACACCGAGGGAGTCCTAACCGACGGCACCGAGACGAACGTGAAACTGCCGAGCGAGAAACTGAAGCTCCAGACTCCGTTCACCGTCGGCGACGGCGACTCGATCGACTTCGTGTACGACATCGCCCCTCACAAAGCCGGGCAGAGCGGGAAATACATCCTCAAGCCGGTGATCGGGCAGAGCGGAACGGGCGACGACGTCGAAATTCGCGATATCGATGCGGATGACAGGGATGCCGACGACGCGAACGCCACCAGCGAGCAGGAGAATAAAAACGCCGCCGAGGATGAGGACGAGCGAGCCGACGGGAACGGCGATGAACAGGATAGAAGCGACGATGAGGCCGGAACTGACGAGCGCGCCACCGACGATTCGATGACGAGCTAGCCTCGAGCGCCAGCGGGCGATCAACGACAACGGCTGTCCGCAGAGTCACGCCGGATACAGGGCGTGTCTCCCGTCTCCGCTTCTAATTCACCATCTCAATAGTGTTAGAAGAACCACCCATAGAACGTTTTTCATCGTCTGAGTGGTACACACAGTCATGGCTTCAGAAACAGCGGGTTCCACAGCGGAGAAAACAGCCGCTGTGAAAGACCTTACGCTGGCGGGAGCGGGAGCGCTCGTGCTTTCACTGGTCATCAACTGGCTTATCGTGTTCGGGGCGAACACCGTCGGTATCGCCCCAGAATTAGACGCGCTAACGTATGGGCCAGTAACGTTGTTTACAACTCTTGGCGTCGTCGGTGCAACGATAACCTACGGTGCTCTGACGCGAATCGCTACCAACCCCGATCGACTATTCGTCGTCGTCGCAGCGATCATTCTCGTCCTGTCGTTAATTCCTGACTTCACAGTGATCCCCGATCAGCCCGGTGGAAGCCTCGTAGCCGGCGCCATTCTCGGCGTGATGCACGTCACGACGGCAGTCATCTGTGTCGGCGTGCTAACCCGCTGAAACCGCCGCTGATCGCGGAGCGTGGAGCGACGGTCGCGTCACGACCGACCCGTATAGCTATACTAACGGACGGCACCATCCATCAGCGCGCATCGAAATCAAACCGATCATCCGTCGCGGGTCTAAGGAGTTACATATTATGAACGAACGCGGAGCAGACCGGGAGGGGCGGAGCGAAACGGGTGTCGAGCGCCACACCGGAGATGACCGCGGCGAGTCACGATCCGAGCATCCGACGGTCGATCTCAGCACCGACGCCGAGGAAACGCCCTCGAGTCCGGGGTCGGGTCCCGACATCGGAGGCGACGCGGAACCGCCGGAACCGCCCGATTCGGCGACTGTCCGCCGCTGGACCAGCCTGACGGTCGCGCTCGCCGTGATCGCGTTCGTCACCGCAACTACGATCCTCGCTGCCCACGCTGCAACGCAGGCGGCTGCCGGGGCGGCCGCCCTCGGATTGGGGCTGGGGACGCTCGCGGTCGTTGGTCGAACGACACCCACCGTGTTCGGAATGCTCGACGATGCGTGGGCCGAACACCGACCGTACGTCTGGTTCTCGACCGGGGTGTTCGCTTTCGGCGGCGTCGTCGGGGCGCTGCTCTATGCGGCCGGGATCGATCTGACCGAACTGTTCCTCGAGATGATCATGGAGGAGTTCGGCGAGGACGACCTGTCCAGCGAGGGTGGCCTCGAGCTCTCGGCGTCGTTTTTCATCATGAACAACACGCCGCCGTTTGTGGCGGCGATCGCCGGCGCGCTCACGCTCGGTGCCGTGACGCTCTTGATCATGGTGTTCAACGGCGTTCTCGTCGGGAATATCGTCGCCGCAATGGGCGCCCAGACCGGCTTCGGCGTGATTTTCGCCCTCCTCGTCCCCCACGGGATCTTCGAACTCCCGGCGCTGTTCGTCGCCGCCGGTGTAGGGTTCCGGGTCGTCCATCGCGTCGGCCAGCGGATCGCCGGCTCGCGGACGTCGCTGGTTACGAAACGGTATCTCGCACGAACGACCGCGCTGGTCGGCTTCGCGTGGTTGCTGCTCGTTCTCGCCGCGTTCGTCGAGGCCTACGTGACCGGCCTCGTCGCGGACGCGCTGGTTGCGGTCTGATCGCCCGAACGCGGCGAACGCCCTCCTGTCGCGTTACCCGCGGACCCACTCGAGCGGCTTCAGGACCGCCAGCCGATAGTCTTCGTGGGGGTCGTACGTCGCGAACGAGAGGCTGTTGGTCATCACGCTCACGCTCGAGAAGGCCATCGCCAGTCCGGCGAGGGCGGGATTCAGGAGTCCGAGCGACGCGATCGGGATCAACGTGGCGTTGTAGACGAGCGCCCAGAAGAGGTTCTGGCGCACTTTCGCAATCGTCGCCTCGGAGATGCGGACGGCCTTGAGCACGTCCGCGGGGTCGTCGCGCATCAGCGTCACATCGGCGCTCTCGATGGCGACGTCGGTTCCCGACCCGATGGCGACGCCGACCTGTGCAGTCGTCAGCGCGGGTGCGTCGTTGACGCCGTCGCCGACCATCATCACGCGGGAGCCGTCCGCGTGGAGGTCCTCGACGTGGTCGGCTTTGTCCTCCGGAAGCACCTCCGCGCGCACGTTGTCGGGATCGATCCCGACCTGTGTGGCGACCGCGTGGGCCGTCCGCTCGTTGTCGCCGGTGAGCATCACGACCGTCGTTCCGCGTTCGCGGAGTGCAGCGACGGTTTCTGTGGCGCTCTCGCGGACCTCGTCGGCCACCGCAAGCACGCCCAGCAGCTGGCCGTCCACTGCAACGGGCATCGCCGTCTTCCCCTCGCGCTCGAGACGCATCAGCGTCTCCTCGGCGGGTTCGGTGTCGATCCCCTCGTCCTCGAGGAGCTTTCGGCGACCGATCAGCACGGTGCCGCGGTCGGTCTCGGCGCGGATGCCGTGGCCGGGGACGTTCTCGAACTCGCTGACCTCGCCGATCGTGACGCCGCGCTCGTCGGCTCCCTCGACGATCGCCCGCGCGATCGGGTGTTCGGAGCCGGATTCGGCCGTCGCGGCCGCGCCCAAGACGTACGACTCGAGGGATTCTTCGGGTTCTGCTAGGGCGCCACCGTCCGGGGCGGCCGTCCCACCGTCGGTCGTGGCTCGCTCGCCGACGAGTTCGATATCGGTCAGCGTCATCTCGCCGTGGGTGAGCGTCCCCGTCTTGTCGAAGACGATCGTGTCGATCCCGCGAACCTGCTCGAGCACGTCACCGCCTTTGAACAGGACGCCGTTAGTCGCGCTAAGCGTCGAACCGACCATCGTCGCGGCTGGCGTCGCGAGCCCCAGCGCACAGGGACACGCGATCAACAGCGCGGAGGCGAGCACGATCACCGAGAACTCGAGGACGGGAACGCCCGCACCGCCGACGGCGGCGATCTCGGGCCCGCCGCTGACGGGGCCCCACAGCGGCAGCCAGTCGACGAACGCGGCCAGTTGTTCGGGAAAGAGCGACCAGAGCGTCGCCCAGACGACGGCATTGACGATGACCGCGGGGACGAAGTAGGCGCTGACCGTGTCGACCAGCCGCTGGATCTCGGGCTGGCGCGACTGGGCCTCTTTGACCCGGTTGACGATCTGTTGGATCGCCGTCTCGGAGCCGACTTTCGTCGCCTCCACGAGGAGCACGCCGTTCTCGTTGATCGTCGAGCCGACGACTTCGTCACCCTCGCCTTTCTCGACGGGCACCGACTCACCGGTGAGCATCGACTCGTCGACCGCGCTCTGGCCGTCGACGACCACACCGTCCGTCGGAATCTTCTCGCCCGGTCGAACCTTCAACACGTCACCGACGTCGACGTCCTCCAACGGCACCTGCCGCTCCTCACCGTCTTCGACGACGGTCGCCTCGTCGGCCTCCATCTCGAGGAGTTCCCGCAGGGCGCTGCCCGCACGGGCTTTCGAGCGAACCTCGAGCCAATTGCCGAGCGTGATAAACCAGAGAATAAAGGCGACGGCCTCGAAGTAGAGGCCGGCACCGGCGATGGCCCCGAACAAGACGGCCGTACTGTAGATGTAGCCCGTCGAGGTGCCCATCGCGACCAGCGTGTCCATGTTGGCTCGTCGGTTGTTGGCAAACGCCCGGTACGCACCGACGAGGAACTCCCGGCCGAGCGTGGCCATTAGGATCGTCGCGAGGGCAAACTCGAGCGATTCGATCAGCCACATCTCGACGCCGAGGACTTCGTGCAGCGATGGAGTGAACCCGAGCATGGCGAGCATGATCGGGACGAACGGCAGCGTGAGCAGACCGCCGCCGATCACCAGCCGGCGCTGGCGGCGCAGTTCTGTCTCGACGGCGCGTTCGCGCTGGCTCTCCTCCTGTGTGTCATTGTCGTCGCGAACCGGTTCGTAGCCGGCGTCCTCGATGGCATCGTGGATCGCCGATAGCGAGACGTCAGCTGGATTGTACTCGACGGTCGCTTCGTCGGTGGCGAAGTTCACGTCCGCCCGGACGACCCCCGGCAGGTCGGTGGCCGCGTCGGCCACCGCCTGCGAGCAGGTCGAACACGACATCCCCATGACGGAGATCGTCTTCGTCTCCGAGGCGGCCTCGTAACCTGCGTTCTCGATCGCGTCGTAGATTGCCGACAGCGAGACTACGTCGGGGTCGTACGCGACCGTTCCCTCGTCTGTCGCGTAGTTCGCACTAACCGATTCGACACCCTCGAGTTCATCGACGGCATCCTCGACGGACCCCGAACACGTCGAGCAGGACATGCCTGTGATCTCGAGATGCGCTCGTCTCGTACTCATGGATAGACCTATGGGATACACGTTCAAGCGGGTTGTGGCTTTCAAAAGCAGAATATTCCTGTTAGATACTTACGAACAGAAGGTAAAATCCATATACAAGTTTCGAAAAGAAGGTGTCGCGGCGAATCGAACACCATTAGACGGCCACACGCGCGGCAGCCACAGGGGCCCACCGCATGGTGCAGGCGTCGATCCATGCGGTAGACACATCAATAGATGCCACCCTCGCCTCCCGTCGTCGATACGAACCGTCGAGATGGAAAGACAATTGCCATCCCGCTTCCAATACTCACCCAATGCGAATCGCCGTTCCCAACAAGGGCCGCCTGCACGAGCCGACGATCGACCTCTTAGAGCGGGCGGGGCTCCATCTCGAGAACGGTGCCGACCGAAAACTCTACGCCGACACGGTCGATCCCGACGTCTCCGTGCTCTTTGCCCGCGCGGCGGACATCCCGGAGTACGTCGCCGACGGCGCGGCCGACCTCGGGATCACCGGCTACGATCAGGTCTGTGAGGCCCGCGTCGACAACGTCGAAGAGTTGCTCGACCTCGAGTTCGGGCGCTGTCGACTCGTTCTCGCAGCCCCAGAAGACGGCGAGTTAGAGACCGTCGCGGACATGGCCGGCAAAACCGTCGCCACGGAGTTCCCGAACATCACCGCGGACTTCTTCGCCGACACGGGTGTCGACCCCGACATCGTCGAGGTCACCGGTGCGACGGAGCTGACGCCCCACGTCGAGATGGCCGATGCCATCGTCGACATTACGAGCACGGGGACGACGCTCAAGATGAACCGACTGGCCGTCGTCGACGACGTCCTCTCGAGTTCCGTGCGGCTGTTCGGCCGCGACGATGTCCTCGACGATCCGAAAGTCGAGGAGGTCCGGACCGCGCTGGCGTCGGTCAAACAGGCGGAGGGCAAACGCTACCTGATGATGAACGTGCCGACGGCGAAACTCGACGACGTCCGTGACGTCATCCCCGGCCTCGGCGGCCCGACGGTGATGAACATCGCCGGGAGAGACGGCGGCGAAAGCGACGAAAAAGTAGCCGTCCACGCCGTCGTCGACGAAAGCGACGTCTTCGAGACGATCACCGAGGTCAAAAAAGCCGGCGCGAGCGATATTTTGGTGACCGAAATCGAGCGACTGGTCGAGTAACGACGGTTACAGGGGCAACAGGAGAAAGCCCACGGAGGAATCCCACGACTGAAGTCGTGTGGAGGACGTCAATCGAGCACCGCCTCGAACGCCGACAGCGTCGCTCCAGGGGCGACGAGTCCCTGTGGCTGATCGTACGAGAGAATCCGATACTGTTCGAGCAGCGGGAGGTGGGTCTGACACAGCGAGACGTGCACGCGCTGGCGGAGATCGAGTAGCGGCGTGACGGCCGTCGCGTCGTGCTCGCTGTCGGCGATCCGTGCAACCAGCGTGCGCACCTCGAGTGGTCCATCCTCGGCGAGCAGGCAGCGCAGGACCGCACACCGGCGATCGTTGTCCAGCACACGGCGGACTGCCGCACGCGGGATCGAGTCGTCGATCGAGAGTGCAGCCTCGAGGTCGTCGCTACTGCCGGGCGCGTAGCGATCCAGCGCGGTCGTCAGTCGGTCTGTGTGGATCGTCATCGATACCTGACTCTCAGACCGGTAGCGAATAAACGCGGCCAGTCGTTCCGAACTCTCGCGTCGAATTCAGGCCAGTACGAACCGTTTAGCTGGATTTGAACGATCGATAATTCGGCCGAACGGACTGAATACGGCCGACATCCGTGCTGACGCGCGAAAAACGGTTGACGGTAACTGACGCCCGCACGCGGCGTAAACACATCCTCATAAACCACGCATAAGCAAACACTACTGTCACAACGGAGACTGATTCGATGCGGCCGACGCTAGGTCGTCACTTATCGCCGGCACGCGAAAACGGACCGTCTTACTCGAGTAAGCCGAGGTCTTCGAGCCGGGAGACGATCTTGTCGACGGCGTGTTCGGCGTCTTTCGGCTTCTTGCCGCCAGTAATAACGAGTTTCCCGGAGCCAAACAGCAGGGCAACGACTTCGGGATCGTCGAGTCGGTAGACCAACCCGGGGAACTGCTCGGGCTCGTACTCGATGTTCTCGAGGCCGAGTCCGATCGCGATCGCGTTCAGGTTGAGGTTCCGACCGAGGTCGGCGCTGGTGACGATGTTCTGGACGACGATTTCGGGGTCTTCGTTGACCTGAATCTGGAGTTCACGAAGCTTGTCGAAGACGATTCGCAGGCTCTCGTGAACGTCGTCGGTGCTTTTGGCACCGGTACAGACGATCTTCCCCGATCGGAAGATCAGGGCGGCGGATTTGGGGTTCTGCGTGCGGTAGACGAGTCCGGGGAACTGTTCGGGGTCGTAGTCGGCCCCCTCGAGGTCCATCGCGACGCTCTGGAGGTCGAGTTCCTGTCCGATGCCGGTCGACGCCACCACGTTTTCGATATTGATGGTGTCCTTCGGGTCGGTCATAATCGCTTAAAAAGATGTATTTAAGGTTTATAAAGGTTAGTACCGCCACCTGATATATCCGGTATATATGTTGGCCACGGGTTTCGGGTACGGCCCGATTTCGGGATGCACAGCGGGTGACAGGCAGACTCACGAGTCAGGCGGTCTGCTGTCACTCTGTCTCGGCGTATCCGCAGCGGGTTGGGTGTGCCAGCACTGACGGACCGGGGTTCGTACGACTGACAGGAACCTGTCTCAGTCGCGAAAACGGTAGGCTCATGGCCGACCCGCGGTGACACGTAGCCGTGTACCTGCTCGAGCTTGGCGGCGAGGACGACGCGTTCGCAGCCCGTGAAGCAGCCAGCGGGGCGGCCGACGTCCGTCGAATCGCCCCCGGGCTCGCCGTCGCGACCGCCATCGACCCCGACCGAATCCGTGGATTAGCCTACACGCATCGTGCAAGTGAGTTGCTCGGCCGCACCGACGCCGATCTCATGAGCGCCCGCGCGCTCCTCGAGACTGCTCCCATCGACCGCAAGGGAACCGTTGCAGTTCGTGCAACCGACGTCCACGGCTCGAGCGGCGTCAGTACCGAGCGGGCCGAGCGCGAACTCGGCCAGATTCTGGTGAACCGAGGCTTCGCGGTCGACCTCGACGATCCGGATCACGTCCTTCGGGCGACGTTCTCCGAAGGCGTCATCGAAGCGGGGGGGCGACTCGAGGCGGACGAAGCGACCGGTGCCCTGTTCAAGCCGGCGGATGCCGACGGTGCCCAGTCGATCGGCGAGTCCGTGTCGGTCTGTGCGCTCGGCTGGCTCGCCGCCGAGAGCGTCCGAGACTTCGGAACGCGCGCGCCGACGGACAAACCCTTCTTCCAGCCCGGGAGCATGGACCCGCTGCTCGCCCGCGCCGTCGCGAACGTCGCCGGCGCTCGCCCCGGTGCGACGATCCTCGACCCTATGTGTGGCACCGGCGGCGTGCTCGTCGAAGCCGGCCTCGTCGGCGCGGACGTCGTCGGAACCGACGCCCAAGCTAAGATGGTCGCGGGCGCGCGAGAGAATTTGCAATATTTCCTTGAGTCCGACGAGCCCTCTCCGACCGGCGTCGCCCGCGGCTCGTGGCACGTCGGCCGCGGCGACGGCACCCGACTGCCACTGGTCGACGACGCCGTCGATGGTGTCGTCTTCGACGCACCCTACGGCCGCCAGTCGAAGATCGAAACCCATCGCCTCGAGGATCTCGTCTCGGGCGCGCTCGCCGAAGCTCGGCGGGTCGCCCCGCGAGCCGTCGTCGTTGCAGACCGCTCGTGGGCGAGCGAGGCCCGCGCAGCCGGGTGGGAACTCGAGGCCGCGTTCGAGCGACGGGTCCATCGGTCGCTGACGCGGTACGTGCTCGTGCTCGAGCGCCGGTCCGTCTGAGACGCGCTATTTTTCGAGATACACCATCGGCGTCTCCGCGACGAGAAACGACTCGTCGTCGGTCGCGTCGACGGCGTCCCAGTAATCCCACGGCTCAGTGTCACAGCATTCTCGGATGTCCTCAGTCGAGAGGACGTTCTCGCTGGAGAGGACGAGGTCAAACGCCTCGCGTCGTCGGCCCTCGAGCCACCGATCGAACCGGGCCGGACATTCGGGGTCGGGGTAGTTTACGACGAGAGAACCGCCGTCGGCGACGTGGTCGTAAAGGTCAGCGACGGCGTCGAGGGTGTCGGGAACGAAAAACAGCGTCGCCGCGGAGTAGACCAGATCGAACTGTTCGTCGGTCTCGAGCGTGGGGAGTGCGTCGACGGCGAAGGTGAGGTTCTCGAGGCCGCGTTCGGCGGCGCGATCGCGGTTGTCGGCGACGACCTGCTCGGAGATATCGATCCCGTGGAACTCGGTTTCCGGGTAGCGACTCGCGAGGGCAAAGAGGACGCCGCCGGGGCCACAGCCGACCGACGCGACGCGCTCGAACGGCCCGAAGCGTTCGAGAAAGCGCTCGAGGTACTCGACCATCACCTCGCCCCGGAGGTAGATACAGCGGTCGTAGTCCGCGTTCCGGTAGAACTCGTCCCAGTCCATGTCGTCTCGTCACACTGGACACGACCTTAACAGGATCGAGTGGCGTGTCCACACGGACCGCAACGTTTTTCCACCGACCGCCGGTTCCTCGAACTATGGCACCCGAATCCCACACCAGTGCCGGTATCGACGACCAGTCAGACCGTCTGCAGTCGGGATTCGGCTTCTTTTTCGCCCGATAATCCGGGCCGGTGGAGCCACGTTCGCCCACGCCGGGCGAGTGTGGCGAAACCGACCGAGCCGTCGACAGCGCTCGAGGCCAGACTCGAGCCGAGTCGGAACCGCTAACTGACCCCCACGCAGCCATACGAACAAGCGAATGCAACTTCCAGCACAACAGGTCGCGGTCTTGGAGGCCGCAAGCGCGGACGACGCAACGTCCGTCGACGCCCTCGCCGCGGCGACCGACCTGCCACCGGAGACCGTCACCGGGGCAGTGTTCGAACTCGAGGACGAGGAACTGGTCGCCGTCACCGAACGCGTCGACGAAACCGTCTCACTCACCGACGAAGGTCGGGAGTACGCCACCGATGGACTCCCCGAAGTCCGGCTCTACGAGGCCGCACTCGAGGCCGGGGCCGGCGACGAACCGGTCCAGATGGGCCGCGTGATCGGAGCCTCGGGACTCGAGGGGCCACAGGTCGACATCGCGCTCTCGAACTACGCCCGCAAGGGCTACGGCAGCATCGACAGCGGCGAAATCACGGCCGATCCCGACGCCGAGCCGGCTTCGGATGCGGAGGCGAACGCACTCACCGAACTCGTCGACGCCGACGATACACCGGTCGAGAGCGTCGACATCGACGCGGAGACGCTCGAGGAACTCGAGCGACGGGGTCTGCTCAAGCGCTCGGAGTCGACCGTCCGCGAAGTGACGCTGACGGATGCCGCCGTCACGGAGCTCATGGCAGGGCTCGAAACCGCCGAGACGGTCGGGCAGGTCACGCCCGAACTCCTGACCAGCGGGGAGTGGGAGGACGTCGAGTTCGCCGAGTACAACGTCGAGGCCGACGCCGAGACCGTCGAAGGCGGCAACGTACACATCCTGCGCCAGATGTCCGAGCGCGTCAAGGACGTGCTCGTCGGGATGGGCTTTCAGGAGATGGACGGCCCGCACGTCGATGCAGACTTCTGGATCAACGACTGTCTATTCATGCCACAGGACCATCCCGCTCGCACGCACTGGGATCGATTCGCCCTGGAGCAGCCGAGTCACATCGACGAACTGCCCGAGGACCTCGTCGAGCGCGTCGAACGCGCCCACCGCGAGGGCGTCGGCGAGGACAGCGAAGGCTACCACTCGCCGTGGGACGAGGACTTCGCCCGCGCGCTCGCGCTTCGGGGCCACACGACGTCGCTGTCGACTCGCTACCTCTCCGGCACCCAGATCGGCGAGATCGAACCGCCAGCGCGATTTTTCAGCGTCGAGAAAGCCTACCGTAACGACACGCTCGACGCGACGCACCTGCTCGAGTTCTACCAGATCGAGGGCTGGGTGATGGCCGAAGATCTCTCGGTGCGCGATCTGATGGGCACGTTCGAGGAGTTCTACGCCCAGTTCGGCATCACCGACATCCAGTTCAAACCCCACTACAACCCCTACACGGAGCCGTCGTTCGAGCTGTTCGGCACTCACCCCACCACGGGCGAACTGATCGAGATCGGCAACTCGGGTATCTTCCGCGAGGAGATGCTCGAGCCACTCGGCGTCGACTGTGACGTGATGGCCTGGGGGCTCGCCTTGGAGCGACTCGCCATGCTCACGACCGGTGCGGAGGACATCCGCGACCTCCACGGCACGCTCGCCGACCTCGAGTTCCTGCGGAACGCGGAGGTGACCTACTGATGCCCACTGTCGATATCGACCCCGACGAACTGCGCGAGTTGACCGGCCACGAGGAGACGAGCGACGACGACCTCAAAACGGACCTGTTCGGACTCGGCCTCGAGTTCGAGGGACGCACCGAAGACGGCGAGTTCGAACTCGAGTTCGCCCCCGACCGCCTCGACCGGCTCTCGGTCGAAGGCGTCGCGCGCTCGCTTCGCTACCAGTACGGCGACGCCCGCGGCGTCCACGTCCCGTCACCGAACGCGGCAGAGTGGACCATCGAGGTCGACGAGTCGGTCCCCGACGACCGGCCCTACGTCACGGGCGCGGTAATCCGCGACGTGAACCTCGACGAAGACGCCCTCGACTCGCTCATCCAGCTGCAAGAAAAGCTCCACGCGACGATGGGCCGCAAGCGCGCGAAGGGCGCGATCGGGATTCACGACCTGACGATGCTGAAAGGGCGGTCCGCCACGGACGACGGCACGCCGTCGATCGAGTACGTCGGCGTCGACCCCGACGGCGATCGGTTCGTCCCCCTCGATTCCGACGAGGAGATGACGCCCGCGCAAGTGCTCGAGGACCACCAGACGGGCCAGACCTACGCCGACCTCGTCAGCGGCTACGATCGCTACCCCGCGATCTACGACGACATCGGGCTATTCTCGTTCCCACCGGTGATCAACGGCCGCCGAACGGAGGTGTCGACGGACTCGAGAGACCTGTTCGTCGAGATGACCGGCACCGACCAGTGGACGATCGACAAGATGCTGAACATCGTCTGCTATGCGCTGTCGGCGCGCGGGGCGACGATCGAGGAGGTGACGGTCGAATACGCAGACAGCGAGGCCGCGAACGCGGCCTCGAACGGAAGCCGGGCGCAGTCCGGCGGACGCGAACTCGTCCGGCCGGATCTCTCGACGAAGACGAAAACGGTCGCCCACGACCGCATCGAGACGATTCTCGGCATCGACCTCGACCCCGACGAGGTACTCGATCTGGCCGAGCGATCGGGCCTCGAGGCCGAAACGGACGAGACCGACGACGGCGACCTCGTCTACACGGTGACGGTCCCGCCATACCGTGTCGACGTGCTTCACCCGCTCGACATCATCGACGACCTCGGGCGCGCCTACGGCTTCAACGATCTCGAGCCGACTTACCCCGACGTGGGGACCGTCGGCGGCCGTCACGAACGCTCGCGCCTCGAGCGCGCCGTCCGCACCCAACTCGTCGGGCTGGGCTTCGAGGATCTGCTGAACTTCCACATGATCAACGAGGAAGAGAACTACGATCGCCTCGAGCTGTCGCCCAGCGCGGACGCCTACGGGGCCGGCGAGCCCGCGACGATCAAAGAACCCTACAGCGAGGACTACACTATGCTCCGAACGTGGGTCATGCCGTCGCTCATGACGGTCCTCGAGCGAAACACCCACCGCTCGTATCCCCAGCACCTCTCCGAGATCGGATTCCGCGCGGCGCTCGACGACAGTGAGAACACCGGCGTGGGCGAGAGTCGCCACGTCGGAGCCGTGCTCGCGAGCCACGACGCGGGCTACGAGGACGCCAAAGCGCGCCTGCAGGCGCTCGCGCGTAAGTTCGACGTCGACCTCGAGACGCCACCGACCGACCACCCGGCCTTCATTTCGGGTCGAACCGCCGCCGTCGTCATCGACGGCGAGGACGTCGGCGTGATCGGCGAGGTCCATCCGAAGGTGTTGATCGAGTACGACCTCGAGGTGCCCGTGGCGGCCTTCGAGTTCGACCTCGAGGCGCTGCACTGAGGAGACAGCGTTTTTTCTCGAGTTCCGTGCTGTTGCTGTGAGAGCATAGCGGTCCAGTGTACTATCCCGGAGTGAGTGGAACGGGCGAGCGGGCCGACACTGACTCGGAGCGAACGAGAGCGCGGCGCTACGCGCCGCGAGTCAAGTGAGCGGAGAGAACGGAGGAGTGCTTTTCATCGAAGCGGAATCAAAGATTCCGCGAGGGCCAAAAGAGCGTTCGTGCTCTTTCGAAGGTTTTGCCGAGAGCGCGGCGAAGCCACGCTCGCAGAGTAACAAGTTCGTTCTTTAGAACTCGTGTTCTACGTCATTCTCGTCTGCTTTCTGGATGATGATCTTGCCGTCTCGGACGCGGACGAAAACTTCGTCGCCGATATCCATACCCGCGACTGCGAGCTCGTCCTCGTGGAGGTTGAGGTGGACGTTGTGATAGTTGCCGTCTTCGTCTTTCGCACCGCTTGGACTCAGCTTCTTTTTCCGTACCATCGCGGGATTCTATGACGAACTTCGCCGTAGGATATACTTAAGTGTTTTCGACGACAAGACAGGAGACTGTATTACACACGGAGTAGTCACCCAATGGGACTACTGTGACAGTGGAAATAACGGAGTTAGTGCGGAAAAGTTCCGCAGGCGATGCACTTAAAGATACCGACGCTGTCGGTCGGTTTTCGGGGATATCTTTATGTCGGGCCGTGTGCTGAATTGACACGGAGGCCAAAACCATGGTACGCGAAGATGGTAAACGAAACTTTGCACTGCGCGAGTCGGGCGGCGACGAGTCGAGCGTCTTCTCAGGAAACACGCCCCGTCAGGCTGCCCTGAAAGCGGCTCGACGACTCGAGCCGGGCTCGAGTGAGGACGACGCAGAGCGCGTCGAACTCAGACTGCGAGAGAAAGGGACGGACAAAGTACACATCTACGACGGCTGGGCGTGGGAAGAGACGGCACCCGACGACAAGCCTGACTGGATGCCAAGCGAGATCACAGAAGCCAACGTCTCGAAGAAAGGAATCGAACACTTAGACGAGTGACGCGCGACCGAGCCTGTTTTCTCGTTCGCCATCTCCCGAGGAGCGGCTGGCTCGGTTTCGCCAGCGGCCGAGTCATCGCACTCGCGACCACCCCGCTCCGTTGAGCACGCAGGGACCAAACCGAACCCTCGGGTCATCGACAGTTCGCGTATGACCGACTACGAGGTACACGAGCCTGAATTTTCGGGGACGACGATCGAGGAGTGGGAGGAACCGCAACTCGAGGACTTCGACACGGACGAGTTGGCCGATGTCGCGGTCCACTTCATCCTCTCGGCGTCGGGATTTCTGCCGGAGAACGTCACGGACCGTAAACTGCCAGTCGTCGGTCCCGACGGCAACCTGAACAAAAACGCGCTCAGCACCGCCAAAAGCGGCGGTCGCGGCGTCGGCGCGGTCGAGAACCTCGACGATGAGCAACAGCGCGAAATCAAGTCACTGATCGACGGACTGGCCAACGATCACTTCGAGGACGCCGCATCCAGCGACTAACCACCTCGAGAGCCCCTGTAAACTACCGAGCGAACTCGATTATCCCCGTCCACCACGAACCAGCTTGAGGACGCCCTGAGCGGCCAGCCCGACCATCGTCCACTTCCAGGCGAGGGCAGCCAAGCCGACCAACAAGATGCCGCGAGTTCGCTTGCCGCGACTGAACGCCCGCTTTGCCTCCGACAGCACCGAGACGACGGTCAGCGATCGGGTCGTCGTCGAACCGAGAAGTTTCTTGAACACCATATCCGTCGTTAGGAACCCGACGGGATAACGGGCGTCCCGGAGGGCGCAAGTCTCGAGGTCACCCATCAACCGCTGAGACGGTCGAACTGAGTGTGTCGAGCTATCACGGCAACTTGCCACGCGGGCGGGAACTTTTTCTCACTCCGGTCTGATACGCTGCTCACGAAGGATGGATCTTGAGTCGATTCCGGGCGTCGGTGAGAAGACGGCCCGAGCGCTGGCGGCGCTCGACGACCCCGAACGCGCCCTCCGGACAGGTGACGTCGCGACGATCGCGAGCGCACCGGGAATCAGTCAGGGCCGAGCGGCCCGCATCGCACGCGGTGCGATCCGGCTGGAACACGACGACCCCGGCGGCTTTCTCGCGACCGACCGTGCTCGGGAGGTCTACCGAGACGTCCTCGCCCTGCTCAAATCGCGGACGGTCACCGACTACGCCGCCCAGCGCCTCGAGACGATCTACCCGAGTCCGCGCCGCTCGCGGATCGAGGAGGTACAGGCGTTCGCTCGCACCGCCCTCGAGCGCGAGTGTGACGAGGCCGTGCTCGCGGCCCTCGAGGGCGTCGAACCACTCGCACAGCCCGGCGATGTTCGGGTCCGCGAGCGCTGTCTGGCGACGACCGACGCCGAACGCTACAGCAGGGCTCGGGAGGCGATCCCCGAACTCTCCGTCGAGATCGTCGAGGATACACAGGGGCTGGCCGAACTCGCCCGCGGCTACTCGACGGTGATCGCGCTCGACGAATCGTTCGCTGGCGTCACAATCGACGGCGACGTGCAGGTTCGCCCCGACGCGCTCGAGACGCCCGCCGAGGTCGTTCCGGAGCGGCCACTCGCCTTTTTCGCCCGTAATCGGGATCGGCTCCGGGCCGCAGTCGAGGTCCACCGAACCGCCGAGCTCGAGGCCGCCTGCGATCTCGAGGCGCTCGAGGACGGCCTCTCGCGGCTCGACGAGGACGGCACCGTCGCGGGCGACGCGGAACTCGATCGGCTGACGACGGCGGTCGACGATCTCGACGTAGCAGCGAACGCGGCCGAGAGCGTCGCCAACGACCGGCTTCGGGAGGCGATCCGCGAGCAGGACGTCACGATCGAGGGCTCGGACCTGCTCTCGCTGGTCGAACGCGGTGCCGGCGTCGACTCGCTGCTCTCGCGGGAACTGGCCGACGAGTACGCGGTGGCCGTCGATGCGGCCCGCGAGCACCTGATCGACGCGCTCGATCTCGATCAGGGGGAAGCCGAACTCGCACGCCGGGCGTTCAGCGACGAGCCGACGTTTCCAGTCGAGCGCGACGAAGACGTCGTCTCGCGGCTGCGCGAGGACCTCACGGCGACCAAAGAGCGCCGCGCGGGCCGACTCAAGCGCGAACTCGCGGCCGACCTCGCCGACCAGCGCGAAGGGGCTCGCCAACTCGTCCGTGACGCCCTCGAACTCGACGTCGAACTCGCGATCGCTCGCTTCGCCCGCGAGTTCGAGTGTACGATGCCCGAATTCGCCGACACAGCCGAGAGCTCGGTTGGCTTCGCCATCGAGGGCGGCCAGTCGCCGCTGCTCGACGAACCGCTCGAGGCCATCGACCCCGTCGATTACGAGGTTTCGGGCGTCGCCCTCCTCTCGGGCGTCAACAGCGGCGGGAAGACGTCGACGCTTGATCTGGTCGCCAGCGTGGTCGTGCTGGCGCACATGGGGCTGCCCGTTCCCGCCGATCGAGTTCGTCTGCGGCGATTCGACGATCTGCACTACCACGCCAAAACGCAGGGAACGCTCGACGCGGGCGCGTTCGAGTCCACCGTTCGGGAGTTCGCCGACCTCGCGCAGGGCGGCGAGGGATCGCTCGTATTGGTCGACGAACTCGAGAGCATCACCGAACCCGGTGCGTCGGCGAAGATCATCGCCGGCATTCTGGAGGCGCTTTCCGAAAACGGTGCGACGGGCGTGTTCGTCTCCCATCTGGCGGGCGAGATCCGGGAGATGGCCGACTACGACGTCACTATCGACGGGATCGAAGCGGTCGGCCTCGTCGACGGCGAACTCGAGGTGAACCGTTCGCCGGTCAAAGACCACCTGGCGCGGTCGACGCCGGAGCTGATCGTCGAGAAACTGGCCGACGAGGCACGGGAACCGGCGACGAACGGGGGGATGTCGGATGGTGATTCAGGGCCGCTCTTTTACGACCGACTGCTCGAGAAGTTCGATTGAGCGGGCGATATTCGGCCGGCAACTGCAAGTACAACAGCTACTCCCAAATTCGACTAATATCGTGGCATGCCATACCAATTTTCGTGTTCGACCGAAAGCTGTCAGTTCATGATTCGCTCGAGTAGCGCCGACGAAGTGAGACGGCTGGTGCGAGCGCACGTACGGATGACCCACGGCGGTCGGATCGATCACGCGGATCTCGAGCGGGGCATGGAGCGGGTCAAGTTGGCCTGATCGACGGACAGTTCGGCCACCGATTCCAGCCCCACATCTCGGTTCGGTCGTGTCCAGCCGGTGTCGTCAGTCGCTGTGTCACTCGAGAAAGTTTCGGTGGCCCCGTGACTCGTGTCCGCTTCGTCTTTCTCGGTGCCCATCGTTGGGTCCGTCTCTCCGCGAGCGTGTTCACCGAGTTCGGACAGTGTTTCCGCTGGGAACTCGGTGAACGGTTCGACCAGTAACTGATGTGTCGAATGGTGACGAGACTCACTAATGAATAGAAGGTGTGAGAAAATACGCGGCCACCGAAACGTTAAGACGCTGCGGAAGCAGGGTGAAAGTGATGGCAGACGACCCCGAGGAGGGGATGTTGTCGTGGGACGAATCCGTGTTTAAAAACGAGCACGTCTTCGAAATCGACTACGTTCCCGAGACGTTCAAGCACCGCGAGGGCCAGACGCAGAGCCTGACGTACGCGCTGCGTCCGGCGGTGCGCGGGTCGCGGCCGCTCAACGTCGTCGTCCGTGGACCGCCCGGCACCGGCAAGACGACGGCGATCCAGAAACTGTTCGACGAGGTCGGCGCTCAGACCAGTGACGTCCGGACGATCCGCGTCAACTGTCAGGTCAACGCCACGCGCTACTCGGTATTCTCGAGACTGTTCGAGGGGACCTTCGACTACGAACCGCCGTCCTCGGGTATCTCGTTTAAGAAACTGTTCGGCCAGATCGCCGAGAAACTCGTCGAGGAAGATCGCGTGCTCGTCGTCGCACTCGACGACGTCAACTACCTCTTCTACGAGAACGAGGCCTCCGATACGCTCTACTCACTGTTGCGCGCCCACGAGGAGTATCCGGGGGCCAAAATCGGCGTCATCGTCGTCTCCTCCGATCCCGCGTTAGACGTCATCGACGAACTCGACTCCCGCGTCCAGAGCGTCTTCCGGCCCGAAGACGTCTACTTCCCGATCTACGACCAGCCCGAGATCGTCGATATCCTCGCAGAGCGCGTACAGCGTGGGTTCCACGACGGCGTCGTCTCGCGGGCAATTCTCGAGGACGTCGCCGAACGCACCGCCGAGAGCGGCGATCTCCGGGTCGGTATCGACCTGCTGCGCCGGGCCGGCCTCAACGCCGAGATGCGAGCCAGCCGCACCGTCGAACTGCAGGACGTCGAGGACGCCTACGAGACGTCGAAGTACATCAACCTCACCCACAGCCTCTCGGGGCTGACCGACACCGAGGCGGCGCTGCTCGAGGTGATCGCCCACAACGACGGCGAGCAGGCCGGCGACGTTTACGAGGCGTTTCACGACCAAACGGAGCTGGGGTACACCCGCTACTCCGAGATCGTCAACAAACTCGACCAGCTGGGGCTGATCGACGCCGACTACACGGAGGTCGACGGCCGCGGTCGCTCGCGGTCGCTCTCGCTGTCCTACGAGAAAGACGCGGTGTTAGACCGCCTCGAGTGAACTGATCATCTGTCGAGACGGTCACGCCTGCTCGAGGTCCGTGCGATACGACTCGGTCGTCTCGAGGGCGTTCTCGAGTCGGGCCTTCGTGTCGCCACTGGCGCGTTCGCGAGCCTGTCGGAGCGTGTTGAGGTGGGCGTCGAGGACCGCGTAGTCGGGATCCTGTTCGCTGTTGAGATAGTCGTCGAACGCGTCCGCCGCCTCGCGAAGGTCCGAACGGACATCGTTGTCGGCGGCCGATTTTGCTGCCGCTTCGAGGTCGTCGTGGGCTTGCTTGAGTTGCTCCGTCATATCCGGTGGCACACCGAACGGAGACATAACGGTTGGGCGGGCACGCGCCACCCGACGACGTGGGCGACGAGAACGGTGAACGAACAGTCGACTAGGCGACGGCTACGCGTTCGTGGCCAGTCGTGGAGCCGAGACCGCCGTCGCTGCACGCTCGAGTGGACCCGGGTACGTCGGTGTAGCTTCGTCCTTCAGCGGGCACAGACAGCCTACACGGATGGGGACTGGAGGAAACGGTGCGACAACCATCGCTACTAACTACCGTGTTTTTTCAGGTTGCGTCCTCCGTCTTGGTCGCACTATGCCAGTATCACGACGCACAGCCCTGAAATCGATGGGCGCTGCCGGTGGACTCGCTGCCGCGAGCGGAACCGTTTTCGCAACCGGAGAGTACGCGGACGACAAACGATCGAAAAAGAAGGAGAAAGAAATGACAGACGGCGACGACGCTCCCGCCATTCCAAACGCGGCGGTTCGCGTCGCACACTTCTCGCCGGACGCGCCGAACGTGGACGTCTACGTGAGCGGGAACCAGATCCTGTCGAACGTCGGCTACGGCGACGTCTCGCCGTATCTCGAGGTCGACCCGGGAACGTACAGAGTCACGATCACGGCGGCCGGCGATCCGGAGACGGTCGCGTTCGACGATGACGTGACGGTCGGCTCTGCGTTCTACACCGTCGCCGCGATCGGCGAACTCGGGGCCGGCACGTTCCGACCCGAAGTGCTCGTCGACGCCGGCTCGGCGCTCGTCCGGCTGTTCCACGCGTCACCGGACGCCCCAGCCGTCGACGTCTACGCCGACGACGCGCCCCTGTTCGAAGACGTCGAATTTGGCGAGTCGACGGACTACGTCGCTGTTCCGGCCGGCAGCTACACCCTGTCGGTTCGACCGGCGGGCGATCCGGAGACGACCGTCGCCGCGTTCGACGTCGATCTCGAGTTGGACACGGCCTACACCGCAAACGCCATCGGCTACCTCGAGCCGCCAGCGGAGACGGAAGGCCGCGAGTTCACGGCTGAAATTACGGTCGACGGCGTGCTCGGCGACGACGCGTAATCGACGCCGGTCGATTCGGTCGGCCATCGGTCGCGTGCGTTCGCGCCGTCGCTCCTGTGACCGTCTCGCGTGCCGCATGCGAGCGGGTGAAGTGGCTCGACCACCTGAACCCGATAATGAGCGACACGCGAGGCCCCCTCCAGCCGGACCGTCCCGACGTCGATCGCCCCTTCGAGGTCGACGCGCCCTTCGAGCCCGCAGGCGACCAGCCGGAGGCGATCGAACAGTTGGCCGATGGCTTCCGGTCGGGGATGGACAAACAGACCCTGCTCGGCGTGACCGGCTCGGGGAAGACCAACACCGTCTCGTGGACGATCGAGGAGATCCAGAAGCCGACCCTCGTCATCGCCCACAACAAGACGCTGGCGGCTCAGCTGTACGAGGAGTTCCGGAACCTGTTTCCGGACAACGCCGTCGAGTACTTCGTCTCCTACTACGACTACTATCAGCCCGAGGCCTACGTCGAACAAACCGACACCTACATCGACAAGGACGCCTCGATCAACGACGAAATCGACCGCCTGCGCCACTCCGCGACGCGCTCACTGTTGACCCGCGAGGACGTTATCGTCGTCGCTTCGGTGTCGGCGATCTACGGCCTTGGCGACCCGCGCAACTACATCGACATGTCGCTGCGACTCGAGGTCGGCGAGTCGGTCGGCCGCGACGAACTGCTCGCGCGACTGGTCGACCTCAACTACGAGCGCAACGACGTCGACTTCACGCAGGGGACATTCCGCGTGCGCGGCGACACCATCGAGATCTATCCGATGTACGGCCGCTACGCCGTCCGCGTCGAACTCTGGGGCGACGAGATCGATCGGATGGTCAAAGTCGACCCGCTCGAGGGGAAAACTCAGGGCGAGCAACAGGCCGTCCTGATCCACCCCGCAGAGCACTACTCGATTCCCGAAGCGAAACTCGAGCGCGCGATGGACGAGATTCGCGACGACCTCGAGTCGCGAATTTCGTACTTCGAACGGCAGGGCGACATGATCGCCGCCCAGCGCATCGACGAGCGAACGACGTTCGACTTGGAGATGATGGCCGAGACGGGTTACTGTTCGGGCATCGAAAACTACTCCGTCTACCTCTCGGATCGAGAGTCGGGCGAGGCCCCCTACACGCTGCTTGATTACTTCCCCGACGACTTCCTGACCGTCGTCGACGAGTCCCACGTAACCCTTCCCCAGATCCGGGGCCAGTACGCCGGCGACAAGTCCCGCAAGGATTCGCTGGTCGAGAACGGGTTTCGACTCCCCACCGCCTACGACAACCGCCCGCTCACATTCGAAGAGTTCGAGGAGAAAACTGATCAAACGCTGTACATTAGCGCGACGCCGAGCGACCACGAGCGCGAAGAAAGCGAGCAGATCGTCGAACAGATCGTTCGACCGACCCATCTCGTCGACCCACAGATCGAGGTCACAGACGCCACCGGGCAGGTCGACGACCTCATGGACCGCATCGACGAGCGCATCGACCGCGACGAGCGCACGCTGGTGACGACGCTGACCAAACGGATGGCCGAGGACCTGACCGAGTACTTGGAGGAAGCCGGCATCGACGTCGCGTACATGCACGACGAGACGGACACCTTAGAGCGCCACGAGATCATCCGCTCGCTTCGACTGGGCGAGATCGACGTCCTCGTCGGCATCAACCTGCTGCGGGAGGGGCTGGACATTCCCGAAGTCTCGCTCGTGGCGATCCTCGACGCCGACCAGGAAGGGTTCCTGCGCAGCGAAACGACGCTCGTCCAGACGATGGGACGCGCAGCCCGAAACGTCAACGGCGAGGTCGTGCTCTACGCCGACGAACCCTCGAACGCGATGGAGTCGGCGATCGAAGAGACCCAGCGCCGTCGCGAGATTCAACAGGCATACAACGAGGACCACGGCCTCGAGCCGACGACGATCGAGAAAGAAGTGGGCGAAACCAACCTCCCCGGAAGCAAGACCGACACCTCGAGCGTCTCCGGGACGGACATTGCGGACGACGACGAGGCCGCCCGATACATCGCCGACCTCGAGACGCAGATGCAGGAGGCGGCGAGCAACCTCGAGTTCGAATTGGCGGCGGACATCCGGGATCGGATCCGAGAGGTGCGTGAGGAGTTCGACCTCGAGGGCGACGATGACGAGGGAATCGCGCCGCCAACCGAGGAGTTCTGAGAAGCGACGGTCGTTTCTTCCGACCGAAAACTGATCCGTCGAATCCGAAAACGGTATTTTGCGACTCGAGCCGGTACATACTGCTGTGTGGTGTCAATGGACACACAAAAGAACGCAGACGAGGAGAGTGAGACGCTACCAGCGCGGCGGGCGTTACTCGGCGCGGTCGGGGCGGCAACGGGACTGACGGCGCTGACCGGGACGGGCGCGGCACAGGGAGATGGAGCGATCCGAACTCGGGGGTGTACCGACGCCGAACTGACCGCGGACGACTGGTCGACCGGTGCGATCACCGTCCACGACTGTTCGGGTACCGGCGGGCAGGTCGACGTCAGCGTCACCGGCAGCGTTTCCGAACAGCGATACGTCTCGTCGACGGCCACTCTGCCCTCGAGTGGGACGTTGTCCGTGCCGGCCGGCGGTCGGGAGACGCTGTGGTTCACCGGGCGGCTCTCGCGGCTGTCCTGCTCGAACGACGCACTCAACGTCGGCATCGTCAACCGCGGGTGAACTACCCCTGCCTACTCGCCGCCTGCGGCGGCTCCTTGAGGCAGGGGCTTAGCGCCCTCACCGCAACGCTACGCGTTGACAACGTTCGCCGCAGTCCGTTTCACAGTTCGAGCGTGTAGACCGCCTCGTCGTAGTACTCGCCGTCGATTTCGACCTCGCCGGAGTCGGTCTGCTCGAAGCCCAGCCCCTCGTAGAAACGCCGACTGGCGTCGTTGAACGCGAAGTCGAACGATCGAATTCGGTCGACGTCGTAGGCCTCGAGTTGCTCGATCAGGCGTTCGTGGAGGTCGCTGCCGACCCCCTCACCCTGAAAATCCGGATCGACGTACATCCGGAGGATGTCGGCCGTCTCACCCTGCGCGACGGCGTGGGTAAAGCCGACGACCTCGTCGTCGGCCTCGACGACGAGAACGACCGTGCCGGGTGCCTCGAGCGGCATCGAGTCGCCAGTGTACCAGTTGTCGACCGTGCGATCGATCATGTCGGCCTCGAGTTCGTCGTAGGTGTCGTGCCAGGTCTCGCGGGCGACGGCTTTGATTGCCTCGAAATCGTCGGCGTTCGCCGGTCGAATGTCCATATTAATAATTGGGAATGGCGGGCATAAAGTGACTTCGGCCGTGGCATCGACTGCCGATCGCGTGGCTCGTGCGGGGATTACTCCTGGACGTCGAAGCCACGGTCGCGAAGTAAGTCGGGGACGCGATCGCGGTGGTCGCCCTGCAGTTCGATCCGGTTGTCGTCGATCGTCCCGCCCGTCCCGAGCGCCTGCTTCAGTTCCGACGCCGTCGATTTGAGCTCCGATTGGGGAAGGTCGAACCCTTCGACGATCGTCACCGGCTTGTCGTACCGACGCCGCTCCATCCGAATTGACAGGCGCTGCTCGGCCGTTTCGAGATCGCCCTGGCTGTCGAGTTCCTCGAGGAGGTCCTCGAGTTCGTCGTCGTTTGGCATGGTGTAGCGTACGCCGTCAGTGAGGATAGTACTGTCCCTGCGGTGTGACGGCTACAGTCGCGACTTGATCGTCTCGGCCGTCCGCTCGCCGACACCGGAAACGCTCTGTAAGTCCTCGAGGCTCGCCTCCCGAACGTTCTCGACGCTGCCGAACCGGCCCAGCAGCCGCTTTCGCGTCTCGGGACCGACGCCGGGGACGTCGTCTAACACCGTCGACACCTCGTCACGGATCGTCTGGTGGTACTGGACCGCAAAGCGATGGGCCTCGTCGCGCACCCGCTGGAGGAGGTGCAGGTGGGGCGCGTCGCTCGGCCACGAAAACTGGCGGTCGGGCGTGATGACGCGCTCCTCGGCTTTCGCGAGCGCGACCGCCGGCACGTCCCAGCCCACCTCGGCCAGCGCATCGCGGGCGGCCTCGAGTTGGCCCTCGCCGCCGTCGATCAGCAACAGATCGGGGTCGGGCCGGTCGTCTCGTTCCTCGACGGCGCGGCGAGCACGCCACTCGAGCAAGGCTCGCATGTTGTCGTAGTCGTCGTTCTGGTCAGTAAGTTTCTTCCGCCGGTAGTCGGCCTTCTCGGCGCTGCCCTCGACGAAGGTGACGTTGCTGCCGACTGCGGCGGTGCCCTGCGCGTGGCTCACGTCGAATCCCTCGATCCGGCGGGCCGACTCGAGTTCGAGCGCGTCGGCTAACATGGCACACTCGTCACGGCCGCCGACGTTCCGCCGGGCGTTCTTGAGCGCGAGTTCGACAAGTTTGGCTTCCCGACCGGCGCCGGGGACCCGAACCGAAACGCCTTCGGCCTCGAGCCACGCCGTGACCTCGCTGTCGCCGTGGCGTTCGGGCAAGAGCAGAGCATCGGGCAGGTCGCGCTCGGCGTAGTACTGGACGACGAAGGCGGCGAGGACGGTCGGGGTGCCGCCGTCGGCGTTGGTGTCGGTATCGGTGCCGGTAGCGGTGTCGGCGTCAGGGGCCGCGTGACTCGGGTCTGCCCCCGGTGCCTCGAGCGTGTGTCGATCCCGGTCGACCAGTTTGCCGCGCTCGGCGCGCAGTCGCGCAACCGTGGCGTCGTCGCCCTCGATGGCGACCCCGAGGATGTCGACGGTGCGCTCGTCGCCGACCGACTGGATCGCCTCGCCACCCGCGCCGTGGAAGGCTTCGACGGTCTCGAGTCGGTCTCGGAGATTCGCCGCGCGTTCGAACTGTTGGTTCTGGGCGGCAGTTTCCATCTCCCGGCGCAGCGGGTCCGCGAGGACGCCCGTCTCGCCCTCGAGGAAGCGCTTGACGGCAGTCACGTCCTCGGCGTAGCTCTCGAGGTCGATCTCTCGCGTGCAGGGGGCCGTACAGAGCCCCATCTCGTAGTCCAGACAGGGGCGATCGCGACCCGCGTACTTGTGGTCCGAACAGCCGCGGATGCCGTAGGTTTCCCGCAGTGCTTTCACGACGGTCTCGACCTGCCCTTTGTTCGTGTACGGGCCGAAGACGGTCGCTGATTCTGCGGGATCGCGGGTGATCTCGATCCGCGGGGCCTCATGGGCCGTCAACTGGACCATCGGATACGACTTGTCGTCTTTGAGCCGGACGTTGTACCGGGGCTGGTGGCGCTTGATCAGGTTGGCCTCGAGCAACAGCGCCTGCGTCTCGGTGTCGGTGACGGCGATCTCGATCTCGTCAGCGCGGTCGACCATACGCCCGATCCGCGCGCTCCGCGGGTCGGCGTAGGAGCGCACTCGACTGCGAAGATCGACGGCTTTCCCGACGTAGAGGGTCGTCCCGTCGGCTCGGAACTGGTAGACCCCCGGCTCACGCGGCAACGCGCCGGCTCGCTTGCGAACCCCGTCGGCGTTCATCGGCGGCCCTAGGGTCGCGAGGACTTTCAGCCTGACTCCTCGGCGACGGTCGCGGTGCCAGCCGTGTCAGACGTCGATTCGGGCCCAATCGCGGCCTCGAGCGCTTCCGGTCGCCCGGCCTCGAGATCGGCGGTAGTGACTGGCACCGCGATATCGTCGTCGCCGCTGATCCGGAACACGAGCCGACGCGAGCGCGACCGGGCGTAGCGGGTCGAGAAAACGGCCGCGACGAGCAGCAAGACGACACCGACCACGACGAGAGTGATGTCGAACACGACCAGCAGCGTTTCGACGAAGCTGAGCAGGGTTGCGGCGATCCCCGTGAGCCCGCCGCCACCGAGCTCGACGCCGCTGACGGCGGCCGCGAAATTAGTCGTCGTCGCCACCACGAGCAGCCCGGTGCCGAGGAACAGGAAGACCGCCATCCACAGGAGGTGTCTCGGCGCGCTCTCGATGTCGACGGAGACCCGGGTGACGTTCGGCCGGTCGGCGTGGCGGTAGGTCGGCCCGTCGCCACCGGCGGTGAACACGAGCACCCGGTGGTTCGTGATGACCACCGTTGCGGTCTCGAGATCGATGCGCTGGCGCTCGCGCTCGCCGTCGAACAGCAACTCGTCGACGTGCTCGCTCCAGGATCGACTCATCGAACGAGCGGTTCGGCGTCACGAGGCAAGTAGCTCGCGGCGACCTGCAGCGGCTGCGAACGCGACACGGACACGGTACATTCTCGGTGATCGACTCGTAAGGGCCGCGTATGAGTGACTCGACGGTGCAGTGCTGGCTCGTCGAACGCGAGTTCGGCGACCGTGATTTCGTGACGATCGTCTACGCGACGCCGGACGGCTCGCGCTACCAGCAACGACAGCGCTCGTCGACGGCGCTGCGAACCGGCCCCGACGTCACCGCCGCCACGGAGATTCCCGAAGACGACCTCGAGCCAGTGCCCGACGCAGAAACCAGAGAACGCTACGCGAACGAGGTCGAGCGGACCGCCGAGCGATACGATCCGGACGACCCGATCTAGCCGGACACCGTTTGTTCCTCGGAGATTCTCGGAATATTATCAGTTGGAAGTAACAACTCTTATCGGTGAACGCCGTGACCACACAGCTATGCCAGCTATCAGCGTCGATACGCTGACCAAGTCCTATGGCCAGACGCTCGCACTCTCGGACCTCTCCTTCGAGGTCGAAGAGGGCGAAGTGTTCGGCTTCCTTGGTCCCAACGGCGCCGGCAAGTCGACGACGATCAACGTGATCCTCGACTTCATCCGGCCGACCGCCGGACAGGTAACGGTGCTTGGGCTCGACGCCCAGGCCCACAGCCGCGAGATCCGCTCGCGGACCGGTGTCCTCCCCGAAGGTGTCGAGACGTACGACCGGCTGACGGCACGGCAACACCTCGAGTTCGCCATCGACTCGAAAGGTGCCGACGACGATCCCGAAGCCCTCCTCGAGCGCGTCGGCCTCCGCGACGCCATCGACAAGAAGGCCGGCGGCTACTCGAAAGGGATGTCCCAGCGGCTCATGCTCGCGATGGCGCTGGTCGGCGAGCCCGAACTGCTGATCCTGGACGAACCCTCGACGGGCCTCGACCCCAACGGCGCTCGCGAGATGCGCGAGATCGTCCGCGAGGAGAACGAACGCGGCGCGACGGTGTTTTTCTCGAGTCACATCATGGAGCAGGTCGAAGCAGTCTGTGACCGGGTCGGCATCCTGCGCGACGGCGAGATGGTCGCCGTTGACTCGGTATCGGGGCTGCGCGACTCCGTCGGCGGCGGAACGAGCCTGCGAATTACCGTCGACCGAATCGACGACGACGCGCTGCAGGCGGTTCGCTCGCTGCCGGACGTCACGAACGCTGCCGTCGACGGTCAGACCCCGCCGACGCTGGTCGTTCAGGTCGACGGCTCGAAAACGACCGTCCTCTCGACGCTCGAGGACCACGGTATCGAGGTGCAGGACTTCTCGACGAGCGAGGCCTCGCTCGAGGACGTCTTCCAGTCGTATACGACGGACGCGGAGGTGACGGCCCGATGAGCACCGAAACCGCCACCACGAGCGGGGGGACGACCTCGCCCTCGAGTTCGATCAATCTCGAGAGTGTCCGTGCGGTCGCCAAAAAGGACTTCCAGGACGCGGTCCGCTCGTGGATGTTCTGGGGACTGAGCGTCTTCTTTTTCGTCCTGTTGGTCGCGGTCACGGGAACGATCTCGTACTTCGGCGAGGAGATCGCTCAGCAAGGCGCGACGACGGAAGCGCTGGTGCTGTTCGTCAGCCAGATCACGCGGCTCGTGATCCCGCTGATCGCGTTGATACTGGGCTGGAAGGCGATCGCCGGGGAGCGCGAGACGGGCAGCATCAAGATCCTGCTCTCGTTGCCCCACTCCCGAAAGGATGTCCTGCTCGGGAAACTCATCGGTCGCTCGGCCGTCCTCTCGGTGTCGCTGGTCGTCGGGTTCGCCCTCGCCGCGATCATCGTCGCGGCGCTGCTCGGGAGTTTCGACCCCGTTGACTACGTGAGCCTGCTCGTGATGGCGATCATCTACGGCATCGCCTACACGAGTATCGCCGTCGCGCTGTCGTCGGTCACGCGGTCGACGACGATCGCCGGCGCGGCGATGGTCGGCATCTTCGTGCTGTTCTACATCGTCTGGAACGCGATCCAGACCGTCTTCCAGATCCTGATGAACCGCGGCACGATCGAGGGGGTCAGCTACACACAGGAGGTCCCCGTCGCGGACGGCACGACACAGCAGGTGACGATGGACCGACTCCCCGACTGGGCGCTGTTCATCGATACGATCGATCCGGGCAACGCCTTCCAGAACGCGATCACGGTCCTCAGTTCGAGCGGCGGCAGCGAACTCGGAACGTCCTTCCCCGAGGTGTGGTTCGCCAACGGCGTGCCGTTCTACCTCGAGAACTGGTTCTCCTTTATTATCCTCCTGCTCTGGATCGTCGTCCCGACGGTCATCGCACTCTACCGGTTCGACCGCGTCGACCTCTAGACGACGGTTCCGCTCTCGTTCTCAAGTCACCCCATCAACAGCGAGGACACTCCCTGAGAACAAGCCGTTCGTTTAGGTTCCGGCCGGTCGTACTCGAGGCAATGACCGACTGCATCTTTTACGGCGGCAAAGGCGGGGTCGGGAAGACGACCTGTGCGGCGGCCACCGGCGTTCGACTCGCCGACGCTGGCCAGAAGACGCTGGTCGTCTCGACGGACCCGGCCCACTCACTATCGGACTCGCTTGAGGTCGATCTCGGAAGCGACCCGCAACGACTCGAGGTCGGCAGCGATCACCGGACGGCGAGCGGTGAGGGCGGACTGTGGGCCGTCGAGATCGATCCCGAGACGCAACAGGAACGCTACGAAAAGCTAGCACACGCGTTAGCCAGCGACCTCCGCAGCGCCGGCATCAGACTCGACGACGAGGAGGTCGAGCGGATCTTCGCCTCGGGTGCGCCGGCCGGCAGCGACGAACTGGCGGCGCTCGATTTACTCGTCGAGTACGTCGACTCGAGCGAGTGGGACACCGTCGTCTTCGACACCGCACCGACGGGACACACCCTCCGGCTGTTCGACATGCCCGACGCGATCGGCCCGGCACTCGAGACGCTCCGGTCGCTGCGCGGGCAGGCCCGGCGGATCGGCACCGCGGCCAAGTCGGCGGTGTTCGGCCCCATGTCGATGATGACCGGCCGCAGCGACGACGAAGACGAGAGCCTCGAGGCGTTTCAGGCTCGCCTCGAGCGCGCTCGCGAGTTGCTCGTCGATCCCGAGCGCACCGAGTTCCGCGTCGTGCTCATCCCCGAGGGGATGGCCATCGCCGAATCCGAACGGCTCGTCGAGACGCTCCGCGAGGCCGGCGTGCGGGTCGATCGCCTCGTCGTCAATCAGGTACTCGAAGATCCCGACGAGGACTGTTCACGCTGTCAGTCCCGCCACGAGCGCCACGAGAAACGGCTCGCAGAGATACGAGAGACGTTCCCCGGCCTCGAGGTCGTCACGCTGCCCGAACGGGAGGGCGAGGTACAGGGCCTCGAGGCAGTGGAGGCGGTCGCCGCCGAACTCCCGTCGTAGGGATTGCCTGTCGTCGCGGTGTCGGTCACGTGTGTTCGTCTCACGCTTTCTTTCCGCGAATCGCACAGGCTAAGTATCCGCATCCGCTTCCACCGGAGCGTGGGTACGTCGGTGATGCGCTGGCGATATCGAGAAACGGTCCTCGCGCTGTGTACGCTCGCCTTCTTCGTCACGATGGTGGGCCGGTTAGCGATCAGTCCCGTCCTCCCCGACGTCGTCGAGACGTTCGGCGTTTCGAACGCGGTCGTCGGCCTCTCGCTGACCGGAATGTGGCTCGCCTACGGGCTCGCCCAGTATCCGAGCGGCGTCCTCGCGGATCGGTACGGCGAGCGACTGATCATCCTCGTCGCCGTCGGCGGCTCGGCGCTGGCCGCGCTGGCCGTGTCGATCGCCCCCGTCTTCGGGGTGTTCTTCCTCGCGACGATCGTACTCGGCGCGGTCGCGGGCCTGCACTACAGCGTCGCGACGACGCTGCTCGCCCGAACGTACGACAACGTCGGGACCGCGATCGGAATCCACAACTCCGGGGCGACGGTCGCCGGCCTCCTCACACCCGTCGCCGTGGCGTGGATCGCAGTCCGATTCGGATGGCGGGCAGCCATTGCCGTCGTCGCCCTGGTCGGGGTCCCGTCGGCGGTTCTGTTCGCCTGGAAGGTCCGACCGACCGAGCCTCGTCGTCCGGAGACGCCGCTTCGCAAGCGGTTCCAGCTCGGGCCAATCGGCGAGCTGCTCACCCGGCCGCCGATCGCGTTCGCGCTCGGTATCGCCATCGTCGGCGAGTTCGCCTGGCAGGGGACCGCCTCGTTCCTGCCGACGTTTCTCATCGACCACCGCGGCCTCTCGACGACGCTCGCGGGAACGTTCTTCTCGCTGTACTTCGTCGTACAGGGCGTCGCCCAGATCGGCGTCGGGGCCGTCTCCGATCGGATCGGCCGGGACCGCGCGCTCGCCGGCTGCATGTTCGCCGGCGTCGTCGGATTCAGCGTGCTCGTCACGATGGCCGGACTCCCGTCGATCGCCGTCGGCGTGACGTTTCTCGGGATCGCCATGAGCTTCGGCTCGGCGCTCATGCCCAGATTCTTGCGCGAGCTCTCCGCCGAAGAGCAAAACGCCGGGTTCGGCCTCGTTCGAACCGTCTACATGATCGTCGCCTCACTGGGGTCGGTCGTCGTCGGATCGCTCGCGGATCTGTTCGGCTGGGCGGTCTCTTTCGGCTTCCTCGCAGCGGCGCTCGCCGCCGTCGTGCTCGCGCTCGCGATCAATTCGGCGTTCGACCTCGGCTACTGATCGCCAGCGCGAGTCGGCTGATCTGTTCGAACTGGTTACTCGAGGCCGATCCCGTGATCCGCGAGTAACTCGCGGAACTCGTCCTCGTCGACGATCGGCACGTCGTTCGCCTCGGCGTCGTCGCGTTTCGTCTGTCCGGGGTTGTCGCCGACGACGAGGTAGTCCGTGTTCCCCGAGACGCTGCCCGTCGCGTTCGCGCCGTGGGCTTCGACGATGTCCTGAGCCTCGCTTCTGGTGATGCCCTCGAGCGAGCCCGTAAAGACGAAGGTGAGTCCCTGGAGGTCGTCGCCGCCGCGTTCGAGGGCGGATTCCTGTGGCGAGACGTGTTCGAGCAACTCGTCGACGGCCGCGGCGTTGGCCTCGCTCGCGAAGAAGTCGTGGATCTGCCCCGCGACGGTCTCGCCGACGTCGTCGACGCTCTCGAGTCGTTCGGGATCGGTTTCGGCGGCCTCGCGGACCGCCTCGAACGTGGTGAACTCGCGGGCGAGTTCGCGGGCCGTCGTCGGGCCGACGTGGGGGATACCGAGTGCGGAGAGGAAATCCGCGAGCGGTGGCTCGCGGCTGGCCTCGATCTCCGACAGGAGGTTCTCGGCGCTGGTTTCGCCCCAGCCCTCGAGTTCGGTGAGGTCCTCGTGCTCGAGTTCGTAGAGGTCCGCGACGGACTCGAGTAAGCCCGCATCCACGAGCTGGCGGACGCTCTTCTCGCCGAGGCCCTCGAGGTCGAGGCCGTCGTCGCTCGCGTAGTACTCGATCGAGCGCCGACGCTGGGCGTCACACGCCAGCCCGCCGGTACAGAACGCCATCGGCCCGTCGCGTTCGATGGCGCTGTCACAGACGGGACAGTGGTCGGGGAGTTCGTAGTGGCCTTCGCTGCCTTTCTCGACGACCTCCTCGACGTAGGGGATCACGTCGCCGGCTCGCTGGACGCGAACGGTGTCGCCGACGTTGACGTTCTTCGCGGCGATCTCCTCCGGGTTGTGGAGGCTGGCCCGCGAAACCGTCACGCCGCCGACGTCGACCGGCTCGAGCAAGGCCACGGGCGTCACTCGCCCCGTCCGCCCGATCTGGACCGCCACGTCGGCGATCGGCGTGATCTCCGCGCGGGCGGGGAACTTGTAGGCGTACGCGTAGCGGTCGTGGCGTGCCGTCCGACCCAGCTCCTCGCGGGCCTCGCGGTCGTCGACCTTGATCACGGTGCCGTCGATCTCGTAGTTCAGATCGTCCCGGACCTCAAGCATGCGGTCGCGGTAGTCGATGGCGTCGTCGATCGAGTAGACGACCTCGACGCGGTCGTTGACTCGCAGCCCGAACTCGGGAAAACGCTCGAGTTCCTCGCGATGGCTGTCTTCCAACTCGCTCGCCTCGAGCACATCGAAGAAGAAGACCTCGAGCGGGCGTTCGGCGACGATACTCGGATCGAGCTGCCGAATCGTCCCAGCAGTCGCGTTTCGGGGGTTCGCAAACGGCTCCTCGCCGCGTTCGATGCGCTCGCGGTTGTGGGCCTGAAAGGCGTCTTTCGGCATGTAGACCTCGCCCCGGACGGCGAGGAAGTCGGGATGGTCGCCGTGGAGTCGTTTCGGGACCGAGTCGATGGTGCGGGCGTTTCGGGTGACGTCGTCGCCCTCGCGGCCGTCGCCGCGGGTAACGGCACGCTCGAGGCGACCGTCTTCGTAGACAAACTCCATCGAGACACCGTCGAACTTGGGCTCGCAGACGTAGTCAACCGCCCCGACCTCGCGGCGAACGCGGTCGTCGAACTCCCGTACGTCTTCGGGCTCGCCGCTGGCATCGATCGACAGCATCGGCGCGACGTGTTCGACCGTTTCGAACTCCTCGATCGGCTCGCCGCCGACGCTTCGCGTGGGGCTGTCGGGATGGGCAAGGTCGAAGGCATCCTCGAGATCCTGCAGCCGCGTAAAGAGCGCGTCGTAGGTTCGATCGGCGATGATCGGGTCGTTCTCGACGTAGTATCGACGGTCGTGTTCGCGGATAGCCTCGCGGAGGCGCTCGACCTGTTCGCGGGCTTCTTCCTCGGAGAGGTCCTCGAGCGGCTCGAACTCGGTCGGCGGAGTCCGGAGATACGGGTTGTCTTCATCCACGGTCGCGTCGCCAGCGGGCATTCGTGCTCGAGGGTTACGCCGCGGGCCCGTTAACGTTACTGTCGTCGTCCGACCCGTGCGGTACGCTCCTCCCTCATCTTGCGGTAGCGAGGAAACCCCGTGTTTTAGCACGGGGAGGAATCGCGTTCGTTTGTGTCTCGACTCGCCCTACAATGGCCCCTCGGTGTCCAACGATTTCGCGCCTTGGAGCAACACCCCCTTCCAAGTGAGGCCGTGTGCGTCTTTGATTTCGCTCAGGCGGTCGTACTCGTCTTGATCTACTTCGATGTTCAGATTGGGCATCTACACACATGATTAGTTTTTCGTTAGTTTTTACTATTGCGCTCTCGTACTCGTAGTTGTGACGACGACCGCCACGAAAACGCTCGAAGCCACGCTTGCTCCGCCCACAACGGGCAAAGAGCAACGGCTCGAGCGAACCGTGGCGACCTACCGCCGTGCTCTCTCGGATGCTTTCGAGAGTGGCGCGGATACGCAAACGGCAGTCAACGACATTGTCACGGGCTACACGCTCACGTCTTACGCCAAGGACGCCCTCAAGAACTACGTCCCGCAACTCCGCCGGACGTACAATGCGTCGGAACTCGAGGACGACCATCCGGTTCGATTCACGAATCGTGGCTTCCGAATCGATCACTCCGACGAGCGAACGCACGAGTTCTGCTGGCGCGTTCCACAGGCCGGACGTGGCAACGCCTTCTGGATTCCACTCCGAATCAATCCTGAACAGGAATCCTTGTGGTTCGACCTGCTCAACGAGGATATATTGGTCGGTGAGTTCCGACTGCAACAGTACCGCACGAGTTGGGTGCTGCACGTCACCGTCGAGTACGAGGTCGCCGACCCAGAGACCCCGGGCGACCCGACTCGAATTGGGTTTGATATCGGTGAGTCCAAGCTGTTGACGGGCTGTGCCTGTCAGAACGACACTCCGACTCGACCGTACATCTACGACGGCGGTCGTGCGCGAGCACTTCGTAAGGAGATGCACACGACGCTGAAACGCCTGCAAAAGCGTGATGCCGAGCAATGGCGGGTGGACGAACGCTTCGACCACTACCAGAACGCCCTGACGGACATCGTCGAGAAGCCGTCGAGTATGCCGAGTCCTTTGACAATCCAGTGATCGTGCTCGAGGACTTGTCGTACATCCGTGAGAATCTGGATTATGGGAAGTACATGAATCGACGCTTGCATTCGTGGGCGTTCGCCCGGATCACCGACCGTCTCGAGGACAAAGCCCTCGAAGCCGGTATCCCGGTCGAGTTCGTGAATCCGCGCTACACGTCCCAGACGTGCCACGCCTGCGGACATATCGGACATCGTGGATCGCAAGCGGAGTTTAGGTGTACGAACGCGGAGTGCTGGGTCACGGAGTATCAAGCGGATATCAACGCGGCTGCGAATATCGCCGGTCGCGTTGATCCGTGGGGAGAGAGCGTTCCTTGGAAACCGGAGCGCGATGACTCGCCACGGAACGGGAGCCGTTGTGACACGGCCACAGGACACCGCACGCCGAGTCGGCAATCCCGACAGACGACGCTTGCGGTCTTTGAGACCTGAAACCTCCCTCGATACGAGGCTTCCCTTGTAGGAAACCCCGTCCTTGAGGACGGGCGAGGATGTCACCCCCACGGGCTGTCGCCGAGTTCGGCTCGAACCATCGGCCCGACCGCGACGCGACAGTCGGCGTGCGCCATGGCGATACACAGCAGGACGTAGCCGTCCGCTCGCTCGCGCTCGGTCAGGGCTTCGGGCTGGCGTCGGTAGTCAAACGCCGCGGCGGCGTCGATCGACTCGCTCTCCGCCGACGGTTCGGCGTCGGCGTCATCCCCGTCGACTGAACGGAGTCGGCCCACACAGGCCGTACAGGTCCCCTTCCGGCAGTCATAGGGCAACCGAACCCCGTCCCGAAGGGCCGCCTCGAGCACCGTCTCTCGAGGCTCGACCGTCACGGTATCGCGTCGGCCGTCCGGCCACTCGAGCGTCACCTCGTGGCCCGTCATCGCCCGACCCTCGTTCGCGCTCGTTCGTACAGGAGCGTCATGCCTAACGTATAGGACGGACAGCGAGAAAAGGCTGTGCGCGCCGCCGACTCGAGGAGCGTGCCTCCGTAGCGAGCCATCGATCAGCACACCGTGGACCGATCCGAACCAGTCCTGGATGAACGGTCCAGTTGTCGGTGACCGATACCCAGCACTTTACCCGTCAGAGCGAGTACGAACGGGTAGATGGGACAGGGAACGGAGTTCGGGCTGGTCGACCTCGAGGAGGTCGAGACGCCGGGCGACGAGTGGGAGGAAATCGACGTTTCAGACACCGAAGCCGACCGAATCGCCCGCAAGCGTGACCGGGAGTTCGAGCAGTTCGAAGAGCGGATCAAAGACGCAGACCAGTTCAAAGTCGAGCAGTCGGTGTTCGACGACGCGACGTTCGCGGCGCTGTACAAACTGGTCCAGGACGGCTACGTCGAAGCGTTCGGCGGCCCACTCTCGACGGGCAAGGAAGCGAACGTCTACCACGCGCTGGGCGACGACCGCGAAGTCGCCGTCAAGATCTACCGGATCAACGCCTCGAACTTCCGGCAAATGCGCGACTATTTGGAGGGTGACCCGCGCTTCGAGGGACTGGGCGGAAAGAAAAAGGACGTCGTCCTCGCCTGGACGAAAAAGGAACTGGCGAATCTCGAGCGGGCGAAAGCGGCCGGTGTCCGCGTCCCCGAACCGATCGCCACCGAGCGCAACGTGCTCGTCATGGAGTACATCGGTAACGAAGACGGCCGCGCGAAGCGCCTCGGTGAGGTCCACATCGAGAACCCACAGACCGCCTACGAAGTCATGCGCGAGTACATGCGCCGGCTCTACTCGGCCGGCCTCATTCACGGCGACTTGAGCGAGTACAACGTCGTCTTCGACGAGGGCCAACTCGTCGTCATCGACCTCGGACAGGCCGTGACGGTCCACCACCCCAACAGCCGCGAGTTCTTGGAACGCGACTGTCGGAACGTGGCGAACTTCTTCTCGAGACAGGGGCTCGACGTGACCGAAGCCGAGTTACTCGAGTTCGTCACGGGTCCGGAGCCGGATCCGTCTCGAGACTGAGCTCTACCCGTCCGAAGCCGCCGTCCCGAACGGCTTAGTGGCTCGCCACCGCCGACTGTGGTATGCACATCGGAGTCGTTTCGGACACCCACGACAACGTCGCGGCGATCGAGCGCGCAACCGAGATTTTCGACGAAGAGGGCGTCGAAATCGTCATCCACTGTGGCGACTTCGTCGCGCCGTTGATGATCGACTACTTCAGCGAGTTCGAACTCCACGGCGTGCTCGGGAACAACGACGGCGACGCCGCGACGCTCCAGTCGGCGTTCGACGCGCTGGGCGGTGAAAGCGAACTACATGGCCGATTCTCGAGCCTCGAGTTCGACGGGCTCTCGTTTGCCGTCCTCCACGGCGAGAGTACGGACGAGGTCGAAGCGATCGCGGCCGGCGAGACGTTCGATTTCGTCTGCTATGGCCACCACCACGAGCGGGAGCTGTCCGAACAGGGGCGCACGACGGTTCTCAATCCCGGCGCACACGTGCTGGCGAAGTCCGAGGCCGACCGAACGGTCGCGATCGTGGATACGCGTACGGAGGCGGTGCGATTCCGCTCGGTCGAGCCGTAACCGATCCCGCGAGATGCGCCGTGGCGGTGTGTGTCCGTCACTTGCAGGGGTTTCGGTGTCGGACCAAGGTCTTAACCTCGCCCAGCCAGTATCGTGGATATATGCAACACGTGAAGATTCCGCAGGACCGGATTGGCGTTCTTATCGGCGAAGGGGGCGAGACGATGCGCGAAATCGAAGCGGAAGCCGAGGTTCGACTCGACATCGATTCCGAGAACGGCTCCGTCGCCGTCGACACCGTCGGCGACCCCGTCCGCGGTCTCAAAGCGCCGGACATCGTCCGTGCGATCGGCCGTGGATTCCCACCCGAGGCAGCGCTGCGACTGCTCGAGGACGAGATGATGATGTTCGACCTCGTCGACATCGACGCCGCCGCCCGCAACAAAAACGACATGAAACGCAAGAAGGGCCGACTCATTGGCGAGGGCGGTCGCACGCGCGAACTCATGGAGGAGCTGACCGGCGCCGACGTCGTCATCTACGGCTCGACGCTCGGAACGATCGGCACGCCACAGCAGGTCGACATCGTCCGTACCGCAGCCGAGATGCTGCTGGATGGCGCACCACACGGCACCGTCTACTCCTTCCTCGAGGACAAGCACAACGAGATGAAACACAAGGGCATGGAGTACCACCGGTTCCCCGGTGGCCAGTCCTGATCGAGCACCGACCGAATTCGACTTGAGATCGGCCGTCTCACTCGCGCTGTCACTCTCTCCCTCTCATTTGGGAGATATGATACTAGAGCGAATACTTCTTAGTGATTGATAGTACGGAGCTCATCAGTTACCGACAGCTCGTCGATCGACCACTCGAAGACATCTCTCGATGGGCAGTAGTGCGACAATTGATATGTTACCATAGTTGCTAGGTAAGTTCAATCAATATTTATATACTAGTACCGTGATCGGCAGATATGCCATCAAGTGCCACAGACAGATCAGCACTCGAGCGAATGGGCGACGGAATGGCCACCTGGGTCGAACGGTGGATGCCCAGTCCGTTCCTGTTTGCCATCATCCTCACGTACATCGTCTACATCGCCGCCGTCGTCGGGACGGATGCCGGCGTATTCGAGGCAGTCGAGTTCTGGTACGACGGGTTCTGGGCGTTCCTGACGTTCGCGATGCAGATGGTACTCATTCTGATGACCGGGTTCGTCGTCGCCTACCATCCACGGGTCAACGCTGGCCTCCGGCGGTTGAGCCAGTTGCCCTCAAGCGGGAAGCAAGCAGTCGTCCTCGTCGGCATCGTGTCGATGGCACTCGCCTGGGTCCACTGGGGTCTCGGGCTGATCATCGGTGCCATCTTCGCGCGTGAGATGGGAAAGACGGCCTACGAGAACGGCATCACCGTCCACTACCCGCTGTTGTGCGTGGCGGGCTACATGGGCCTCGGACTGACCTGGCACTGGGGCCTGTCCGGTTCCGCACCGCTGTTGCTCGCGACTGAGGGCAACGAGTTCATCGAGATGGGGCTGCTCGAGGCGACGATTCCCACCTCCGAGACGATCCTGCACCCCTACGCGCTGACGCTTACCGTTCTCTCGATCGCATTCGCCGCGGTCGTGCTCTACCTGCTGAGCCCGGCACCCGAACGGTCCCGGGAGATCACGGAGTACATCCCCGAAGCAGACCTGTTCGAGACGAGTACCGATGGCGGCGAGTTGCAGGCGGCAGCCGAAGACGAGCCCGACACAGGGTCGAGCGATTCGGTTCCCGCAGAGCGGATCAACAACAGCCGGCTCATGGGCGGCCTAATCGCCCTCGCCGGGATCGTGATGGTCGGCTACACGTTCGCGACGCTCGGCCTCGACGCGCTCAACCTCAACGTCGTCAACTTCGCGTTCCTGATGGCCGGGTTGGCAATCTACACGCGCCCGCAGCTCTACCGTGAGCGCTTCGGCGAGGCCTCGAGCGCCGCCGCCGGGGTCATTCTCCTCTTCCCGTTTTTCGCCGGGATTCAGGGTATCATGGCATCCTCCGGCCTCGCGGAGATGATCGCGGAGGGGCTGCTCACCATCTCCTCGCCGGCCACGTTCCCGGTGTTCGCCTGGCTCGCCGCGGCCGTTACCAACATGTTCGTTCCCTCCGGCGGCGGCGAGTGGATCGTCCTCGGGCCGTCGGTACTCGAGGCCGCCCAGTCGTACGACATCCCGGCGGCCCACGCGACGATGGCGTACGCCGTCGGTGACGCCCACACCAACCTGCTGAACCCGTTCTGGGCGCTCCCGCTGCTCGCGATCACCAAGATCAAAGCCCGTGAGATGTTCGGCTACGCCATCGCCATGCTGGTGTTGCTGATCCCGTTCCTCGCGGTCGTCCTCTACGCCGTCCCGTACTGAGACGCCTGCTCTGCGCACCGCGTTCGAACCGGTACGATTTCGCCGCTTTCGCTCGATTCACGGTGTTCGACTCACGATATCGATCGCTATCTCAATGAATCGCCCCTACTACGGCTGGATCGTCGTCCTCGCGTGTTTTCTGGGCTCGTTCGTCATTTTCGGGCTTTCGTACTCCTTCGGCGTCTTCCTCGAGCGGATGGCGACGGACTTCGCCCGCTCTCGAGGCGTGACCACGATCGCGTTCGGCGTCCAGACCCTGCTGCTCTACGTCGGCGCGGTCCTCGTCGGCGTGTTCGTCGATCGACTCGGAACCCGTCGAATGCTCGCCGTCGGAACGGTCGTGCTCTGTCTCGGCTTGCTCTGGACCAGCGTGGCGACGTCGTGGCTCACAGTCGTCCTCGCCTACGGCGTCGTCACCGGGTTCGGTATGAGTATCGTCTACGTCGTGGCGTACGCGACGGTGCCGCGCTGGTTCGATCGGCGGGCAGGATTCGCCGGCGGCGTCGCCTCTGCCGGCCTCGGCGCCGGTATGCTCGTCGTCGCACCGGCGGCGACCGCGCTCATCGATCGCGTCGGCTGGCGCTCGTCGTTTCTCGTGTTGGCCGGCGTCGTCGCCGTCCTCTTGCTCGTCGCGACGCTGCTGATCAGGGACGAGCCCACCGCGGAGCCGGTTCCAGCCGGGGAGTTCCCCAGGTCTCGAGGAGGTGAGGCAACGCCGAACGGCGGGCAGCGAAGCACCCGTACACAGCCGTCGCTCCGAGCCCAGTTCGGCGAGATTTGCGCCGTGGCACGGTCGCCGTCGTTCGGGCTGGTCTTCGTCGGCTGGATACTGATCTACACGACGATGTACATCGTCTTCGTCCACCTCGTCGTCCACGCCTCCGATATCGGGCTCTCCCGGACCGCCGGCGCGACCGCGCTCGCGCTTATCGGCGGCGCGAACGCGATCGGTCGGGTGGGAATCGGCTACGCGTCGGACTACGTCGGCCGCGTTCGCGTCTTCGCCGGCTGCTCGACAGTGATGGGCGTCTCGACGCTCGCCCTGCCGGCACTCGAGACGACGACCGCACTCCTCGGGTTCGCGCTCGTGTTCGGTCTCGCCTACGGCGGGAACGGCGCGTTGCTCGCACCGCTGACCAGCGATCTGTTCGGCCGGGAGAACCTGAACGCGGTGTTTGGACTGGTTTCGGGTGCCTTTGCTCTCTCCGGGCTCACCGCGCCGTTTCTCGCCGGCGTCGGATACGACGTGCTCGGAACGTACACCCCTGCGTTCGTGAGCGCCGGGCTGGCCGCCGTCGTCGGCGCAGCGGCGATCATCGCTGCCAAGCGACTCGAGGCCACGTGAGCCGAACCGGGGAGAGTCGACCGGAACACCCTCTAGATCGGTCCGTTCTCGTCGATTTGCAGCACCGGACACGCCGAAAAGGATATAAATACCAGTACGTTTCCAAGGGTAGAACACCCCGACTGCACCCTCGTACAGTGATTCGACTCAACAATTCTCGAAAGATTTATATAGAATCACAATCAATCCTTCGGCTGACTATGGCACAACAGATGGGCAACCAGCCCCTTATCGTTCTCTCGGAGGACAGCCAGCGGACGTCCGGCAAAGACGCGCAGTCGATGAACGTACAGGCCGGCAAGGCCGTTGCCGAATCCGTACGGACCACACTCGGTCCGAAGGGGATGGACAAGATGCTCGTCGACTCGACGGGCAACGTCATCGTCACGAACGACGGCGTCACCCTACTCTCGGAGATGGAGATCGATCACCCGGCAGCGGACATGATCGTCGAAGTCGCCGAGACCCAGGAAGACGAAGTCGGTGACGGCACTACCAGCGCCGTCGTCATCTCCGGCGAACTCCTCAGTCAGGCCGAAGACCTGCTCGAGCAGGACATCCACGCGACCACGCTCGCACAGGGATATCGCCAGGCCGCCGAGGAAGCTACCGAAGCCCTCGAGGAAGTCGCGATCGACGTCGAGCCCGACGACGACGAGATCTTAGAGCAGATCGCCGCCACGGCGATGACCGGCAAGGGCGCAGAGAGCGCCCGCGACCTGCTCGCCCAGCTGGTCGTCGACGCCGTCCAGTCCGTCGCGGACGACGACGACATCGACACGGACAACATCAAAGTCGAGAAGGTCGTCGGCGGCTCGATCGAGAACTCCGAGCTCGTCGAAGGCGTCATCGTCGACAAAGAGCGCGTCTCCGACAGCATGCCGTACTTCGCCGAGGACGCGAACGTCGCGATCATCGACGGTGCCCTCGAGATCAAAGAGACCGAGATCGACGCCGAGGTCAACGTCACCGACCCCGACCAGCTCGAGCAGTTCTTGGAGCAGGAAGAGGCTCAGCTGCGCGAGATGGCCGAGCAGGTCGCCGACGTCGGCGCTGACGTCGTCTTCGTCGACGGCGGCATCGACGACATGGCCCAGCACTACCTCGCACAGGAGGGAATCATCGCCGTCCGCCGCGTCAAATCCAGCGATCAGGGCCAGCTCGCCCGCGCAACCGGCGCAACGCCCGTCTCGAGCGTCGACGACCTCACCGAGGACGACCTCGGCTTCGCCGGCAGCGTCGCCCAGAAGGAGATCGCCGGCGACCAGCGCATCTTCGTCGAGGACGTCGAGGACGCAAAGGCCGTCACCCTCATCCTCCGCGGTGGCACCGAGCACGTCATCGACGAAGTCGACCGTGCCATCGAAGACTCGCTGGGCGTCGTCCGCACGACCCTCGAGGACGGCAAGGTCGTCGCCGGCGGCGGCGCACCCGAAGTCGAGCTCTCGCTCGCCCTGCGTGACTACGCCGACTCCGTCGGTGGCCGCGAACAACTCGCCGTCGAGGCCTTCGCGGACGCCCTCGAAGTCATCCCACGCACCCTCGCAGAGAACGCAGGACTCGACCCCATCGACTCGCTGGTCGAGCTGCGCGCCGACCACGACGCTGGTGAGACCGCATCCGGCCTCGACGCCTACACCGGCGACACGATCGATATGGCCGAGGAAGGCGTCTACGAGCCGCTTCGCGTGAAGACCCAGGCCATCGAATCCGCCACGGAAGCCGCAGTCATGCTGCTCCGTATCGACGACGTCATCGCTGCTGGCGACCTCGCCGTCGCCGACGACGACGATGACGAAGAGATGCCACCGGGCGGCGGTGGCATGGGCGGCATGGGCGGTATGGGCGGCGGCATGGGCGGCATGATGTAAGCCACGGCGACGCCACCATACCCTCACTCGGGAGAACCGATCCGAAAGCACCTCCGTCGGCCCGTTTCACAGCTTCTGCTTCTCGACGGCTGTCGTCGACGGACGTTCTGCCGTTTCGAATACGATCCCACGTACACCACTCGAGAACGGCACTCTCGGCAGTTAGCACGACTTAAGTAGGCGCCCGCAATATTCGCCAGCATGAACACGCTTCTACTGGATAGCGGCGACGTCGACGAGTACGCCGCCCTCGCGGACGTCATCGATGCTGTCGAACAGGCATTCGGGGCCTTCGAACGCGGCGACACGCAGATGCCTGCAAAATCCTACATCGATCTGCCGCAGTACAACGGCGACTTCCGGTCGATGCCGGCGTATTTAGCGACCGACGAGTGGGACGCAGCCGGGCTGAAGTGGGTGAACGTCCACCCGGACAACCCCGCCGAGTACGACCTGCCGACCGTGCTGGGAACGATGATCTACTCCGATCCCGAAACCGCGTTCCCGCTGGCGATCCTGGACGGGACGATGCTCACGATGAAACGCACCGGTGCGGCAGCGGCCGTCGCGACCGACTATCTGGCCGTCGAGGACGCCACGACGCTCGGCATCGTCGGAGCCGGCGTCCAGTCGTACACCCAACTCGAGGCCATCAGCGAAGTCCGCCCGATCGAGGAGGTCGTCGTCTCCGATCTCGATGAGGACCGCATCGAGCGATTCATCGACGCGTTCGGCGACGAGTTCGACGTTCGCGCCGGCTCGATTTCGGAAGCTGGCCACTGTGACGTGCTCTCGACGGTCACCCCGGTCGAGGACCCCATCGTCGGCCTCGAGGACGTCGGCAACCACACCCACGTCAACGCCATCGGTGCCGACGCGGAAGGCAAACACGAACTCGCCGACAAACTGTTGCAGGCGGCGCGGATCGTCATCGACGACCACGAACAGTGTACTCACTCCGGCGAGATCAACGTCCCCTACCACGAGGGCGTGCTGACCGACGACGACATCCACGGCGAGATCGGAGAACTCGTCGTCGGCGCGAAAGCCGGCCGAACCGACGAGACGGGCGTCACCGTCTTCGACTCGACGGGGCTGGCGATTCAGGACGTCGCCGCGGCCCACGTCGTCTACGAGAACGCCCGCGCCGACGGCGCTGGCTACGACTTCGGCCTGATCGACACCGAGCGGTAGGCGCGCTGTCGCGATCCACACCGAACACCGGTCAAAAAACGAGCGCGAAGCCGGGTCATACGGACTACTGTAAGTCGTTTCCGGCGCATCCGCAGACGGGTTGCGGATGCGCCGATAAACAATTACAGCAGACCGTATCAGTCGTCCGCGTCCGCCACGGACGGCTGATCGGTTTCGCGTCCAAACGCCGTCTCACGCAGGTCGGCTTCGATCTCCTCGAGCGACCGACCTTTCGTTTCTGGAACGAGCTGGTAACAGAAGACGAGCGCCAGCAGCGAGAGCGCGCCGTACAGCCAGAACGTCCCGGACTGCCCGAAGACGTCGACGAGTCGCAGGAACGTCAGCGAGACGATCAGGTTGCCGGCCCAGTTGATGACCGTGACGACGCCCATCGCGGTCCCGCGAACTTCCATCGGATAGATTTCGGAGATCATCAGCCAGAACACCGGGCCGAGCCCGATCGCGAAGAACCCGACGTACAGCATCAGGCTCCCGGTCGCGAGCCAGCCGACGATTCCCGAGAGGCCGGGAAGGTAGAACGCAGCCCCGAGGATGGCGAGCATGCCGGTCATCCCGGCCAGCCCCGTCAACAACAGCGGCCGACGGCCGGTACGGTCTATCAACAGGACCGCGACGACGGTCATCGCGACGTTGACCGCGCCAATTCCGACGGTCGCGAGGATCGACGCCGTATCCTCGAAGCCGGTCGACTCGAGGATCGTCGGCGCGTAGTACATGACCGTGTTGATGCCCGTGACCTGCTGGAAGACCGCCAGCCCGACGCCGACGACCAGCATCGGCCGAACCCACGGCTCGAGCAGGTCGCGAAGCGTGCCGGACTCGGTTTTGATCGTAGTTTTGATCTCACGCAGTTCCTCGTCGACCCGGCTCTCGGTTCGGGTCCGGGAGAGCACCGCTCGAGCGTCCGACTCGCGACCCTGCTCGTAGAGCCAGCGCGGACTCTCCGGCATGAACACCATCCCGACGAACAGGACGGCTGCCGGAATCATGCCCAGCCCGAGCATCCAGCGCCACTCGCCGCCGCTCGAGAACGCGTAGTTGACGAGATAGGCGATCAGGATCCCGCTGGTGATCGTGAGCTGATTGAGCGACACCAGCGAGCCGCGGATCTTCGGCGGCGAGATCTCGGAGATATACAGCGGGCCGACGACGGAGGCGAACCCGACGCCGATTCCGTCGACGATCCGTCCGACGATCAGCACTTCGACGGTCGGGGCGATCGCCATGATGAGCGAGCCGACGAAGAAGACGACTGCGCCGATCAAGATGAGGCGGCGGCGGCCGAGTCGATCAGCCAAACGCCCGCCGAGGGCAGCTCCGATGATCGCGCCGATCATCGCCCCGCTGACGATGATCCCCTCGACGTACGAGGGATTCAACGAATAGCCCAGAACCGTCGCCAGTTCGAACGTCTCACGAACGTAGAGCATCGCACCGGAGATCACGCCGGTATCGAACCCGAACAGTAACCCGTTGAGCGCGGCGAGGGCCGCGACGACGTAGACGAACGAGTTCCGTTCGTCGGCTGTCTCTCCGGTCGGTGTAGCTGTCATGGATAAAACTTCATGATGTTCTCTCACATCGTAGTTAACAAATGTAGCGATGTCGGCCACGAAGCATCAACGTGAAAACGAGTTCGAGCGAACCACCATGAGCCACGAGAACGGTACTCGCGGAGGGTACGACGAGTATCGTATTCGAACAGCTCGATATTCAGACAGGACGATTACGCATCGCGCAGCCGTCGGGGAACCGATCCCGTCATCGAGAGTTCACCGCAGTAGTAGGCGACCGGGTCAGCCGTCGGTTCCGGGAGCTCGTTCGCCTCGAGCATGGAATTGTCGTGGATCGTGACGTCGGCGGGCTGCAACGGCCAGCGATCGTGTGCGATTTCCCCGGTCAGGACACCCCTGCGTTCGGCGGCGTAGAAGCGCCGTCGCTCGGTGAGCCAGTGGGCGAGCGTCCCCGACTCCGGCCTGAACACGGCACCATCGGGGCGATACGTCGCCGAAAACCGCGCGGGCGTTCGATCGACGTGAAAGCGTGGCCGAGCGCCAGTCCCAGTCTGTCCGCGCGTACTCGAGAACGAGACGGTCTCGCCGTCGGTGCTGACCCGCATGTGGGCGTGATAGACCGGCAACCGGGTCGCTCGACCGACTGCGGCGGCGATCAGCGGACTCCCGACGTCGATACTGAAAAAGAACAAGCCGGGATCGCCGCGATAGCGGACGTACGTCCGGACGTTGAGTTCGGCGACCGCCGTCCGGAGGGCCGGCGGCGTTCCACGGATGCCGACGTCCGTGAGCACGAACGGGAGCACGCTCATCCAGGCGTCGCCGTTTCGCGTCTCGAGCGTCAACTCGTCGGGCACGTGCGATCGAAGCGCGTCGGGATCGACCGGCCAGTTGACGAACAGGCCGTCACGCCACGTCATCGACGCGACGTGAGGTGCCGTGGGCGACGATCCGTCGCCGAACGTCCATCGAAACGGGTCCGTACGCGTGCGCGTTCGTGTCCGTCGCCGCGTCTGTCTGGTGTGCTGATCAGTCATCCTCGAGCGCCAGCCACGTGGCCGTATCAGACGACACGACGGACAGCGATATAAATCGGACAGTCGCCTGTCAGAACCGGTGGTAGTTTCGTCAGCACGCTCCGAACAGTCGAAAGCACAGCAGTCGACCAGCGGACCGGACCGCTGGTACTCGTGACCACAGCGTATCTTAGTCGTCGATCTCGATCGCTGGCCGACCGGGTTCGGCGTTTTTGAGGACGCTGTCGTCGACGGCGTCAGCGCGAACGACCGACACCGGCGCGTCAAACTCGCGTTCGATCAGCCATGCGGCGGCCTCGAGGGCGTCGTGTTCGTCGTTGGGCTCGAGCGTCATCGACAGCGCTTCGCGTTCGGCCTGCAGATCCTGCCCGTAGCTGGCGGCGGCGTCGCCCTGCTCGCGGATGTGTGACTCGCCCATGAGTTCGCCGATCAGGTTGGGAGCGTCGCTCTCGATTGCGATCTCCAAGGCATCGTACTTCCACTCGGGGGCGATGACGACGTCGATTGCCTGCGGATCGTCGATGCCGGCCACGTCGATGATCTGGCGGACGTCCTCGCGCGTGTTCTCGACCAGTTGGCGGCGTTTCGCGACGTAGTCGTAGTCGACGTCGGCAGTTGGCCACTCGGCGTCGGCGACGAAGCCGTCGTTGCCGAGCGTTTCGTGGAGTTCTTCGGCCAGGTGCGGAGCGACGGGCGCGAGCAGACGAACGACGGCCGACAGCCCGCGCTCGTAGGTGTCGGCGTGGGGCTCGGTGTAATCGGCATACTGACGCAGCGTTCGCACCAGATCCTGCGTCTCGCGCAGCGCCCGGTTGAACGTCAGGTCGTCGTACTCGTCGGTGGCGATCGCGATCGTCGCGTCGATCTCCGCGTCGACGTAGCTGGCGATCGCGTCGTCGTCGCCATCGGGTTCGTCGTCAACGTACGCGTCGACCATCTCCTGTAGCCGCGTGAGGAAGGCGTAGGTCGATCGGACGCCCTCCTCGCTCCAGTCGAAGTCGCGCTCGGGTTGGGCGGCTTGCATCATGAACAGCCGCGCCGTGTCCGCGCCGTACTCCTCGACGATCCGCTGGGGTGAGACGACGTTGCCCTTCGATTTGGACATCTTCTCGCCCTCGAGTTGGACCATCCCCTGTGCGAGCAGGCTCGTAAACGGCTCGCGGTGCTCGAGCCCTTCGTGGTCGGCGATGACCTTGGTGAAGAAACGCGAGTACAGCAGGTGCATCACGGCGTGTTCGATGCCGCCGACGTACTGGTCGACGGGCATCCAGTCGTTGGCCCGCTCCAAGTCGAAGGGAGCGTCTTCGAGGTCCGGCGAGACGTACCGCAGGAAGTACCACGAGGAGTCGACGAAGGTATCCATCGTGTCGGTCTCGCGGGTCGCCTCGCCGCCACAGTCCGGACACGTCGTTTCCTTCCACTCGTCGGCGGCGTCGAGCGGGTTGCCGGTGGTGTTGATGAACTCGGGTAACTCGACCGGCAGGTCCTCGTCGGGCACCATCACGGGGCCGCAGTCGTCGCAGTGGATGACCGGGATCGGCGTCCCCCAGTAGCGCTGGCGGGAGATTCCCCAGTCACGAAGCTGATACTGGGTTGCCTCCTCGGCACTGTCGATATCCTCCGTCAGGTTCTCACGGGCCGTCTCGCTGTTGAGACCGCTGTACTCGCCGGAGTTGACGAGCACGCCGTCGTCGGTGAACGCCTCCTCGCTGACGTCGGGCGCATCGGGAATCGTCTCGCCGTCCCAGTCGTCAGGTTCGGGGGCGATAACGGGCTCGATGTCGACGCCCATCTTCTCGGCGAAGGCGTGGTCACGTTCGTCGTGACCGGGAACGGCCATCAGCGCGCCCGTCCCGACGTCCGAGAGGACGAAGTCGGCGACGTAGACCGGGATCTCCTCGCCCGTGACCGGGTTCGTCGCGGTCAGGCCCGTCTCGACACCGTTGGGTTCGTCGCCTTCGGGATCTGCCTCGTGCTCGATGAACTCGTGAACGGCATCGTCCTCTTCGGCGAGTTCCTCGCTGATCGGGTGGTCGGGCGCGAGCGCGAAGAACGTCGCCCCGAAGATCGTGTCGACGCGGGTCGTGAAGGCCTCGACGGGGCCATATCCTTCGACTTCGAAATCCAGTTCCGTCCCGTACTGGCGCCCGATCCAGTTGCGCTGCATCTGGCGCACCGAGTTCGGCCACCCCTCTAAGTCGTCGATCGACTCGAGCAACTCGTCTGCGTACTCGGTGATCTTCAAGAACCACTGCTCGAGTTCGCGCTGCTCGACGGGGGTGCCACAGCGCCAGCAGAGTTCAGCTTCGCCTTCAACCTGTTCGTCGGCCAGCACGGTCTCACACTCGGGACACCAGTTGACCTCGGCGTCCCGGCGCTCGACGAGCCCTTCGTCGTGGAACCGAGAGAAGAGCCACTGGTTCCACTGGTAGTACTCCGGCGTACAGGTCGCGATTTCGCGCTCCCAGTCGTAGCCAAAGCCCATCGCCTCCATCTGGTCGCGCATCGTGTCGATGCAGTCGAACGTCCAGTCGCGCGGGTTGGTGTCGCGCTCTTTGGCCGCGTTTTCGGCGGGGAGGCCGAACGCGTCCCACCCCATCGGGTGGAGAACCTCGTCACCGGTCATCCGTCGGTAGCGGGCGTAGGCGTCCGTGATCGTGTAGTTTCGGACGTGGCCCATGTGGAGTTTGCCCGACGGGTACGGGTACATTCCGAGCACGTACGTCGGATCGTCGACGTCGTCGGGCGTCCGATAGGCGTCTTCGTCGTCCCACGCCTCCTGCCAGCGTCGTTCGACCGCTGCATGGTCGTATCCCGCGTCACTCATTGCTGTATAGACGTGCGAACTCGCTCCTTATAATGACTGCGAGGCGACTACCGCTGCCTCGAGACCGTAATACGGGTCGGGACGGCGGCGAACCACCGCCATTCGCACACCTGCTGGTGATCCGTCGATGCACACGACTTGAGCGTGCTTCGAACAGCACGAAAATCCGGATATATCGTCGTTTCGGGGCCTGTGTAGCCGAAATGTTTGAACACTGTGGCGACCTATACGGTGCGATGAGTCAGGATCGATTCACCACCGACATCTCGACCGCACTGGCCGACGAACTCGTCAGTATCGCTCGAACCGGACTCGGCGACGAGCTTCGCAGCGTCATCTACTTCACGCCGACGACGTTCGACGTCCTCTACGTCAGACAGGACATCTACGAGTCGCACGCGGACGCTCGCCGCGCCAAATCACCGCTGGTCGACCTCGAGTCCGTCGGGTTCGTGGAAGCGCCCGTCCGCAGCGCGCTCTCGGGGTCCGACGGCAGCATCGAACTCGGCCCGTACTCGTTTACCATCCGCGTCCACGACAACGGGTTCGTCGTCAGAAAGCTCGTCGGTGACGTCGGCGTGCTCCTGACGACCGACAGTATGGATATCGCGGCGTTCAGGGATGCAGCGACCGCGATCGAGCGGCACCTGCACCAGTAGGTGTTTCGACCGTCGATAGTCGACCACGGCGAACGATCGCCGCACAGTCGCTGTCGATTCCGTGCTACTCGATGTCGATCGCTTTCGACTCGGCGTCACCGCCGACTTTCGGGAGCCGAACCGTCAACACGCCGTTTTCGTGACCCGCCGTCACCGACTCCTCGTCAACCGGTTCCGGGAGCCGAATGCGGCGACTCACCGACGTTCGGGTCCGCTCGCGCCGGAGATAGCGGTCGCCCTCGTGTGTGAAGTCCTCTCCGCGGTCGGCGTCGAGGCGAAGGGTCCCCTCCGAGAGCGTCAGCTCGATGTCGTCGGTTTCGTAGCCCGGCAGATCGGCCGTGACGACGTACTCCTCGTCGGTGTCGACGACGTTGACCGGGACGGAGCCGGGAACCTGCAACCCGCCGCCGGTCATTCCTTCCTCGACCTGTCGGCTGACGCGGTCGAGCATCTCCTCGATCTCCTCGAACGGGTTTCCTCGCATACGCGACGATACGCCCTCGAGTGGGATAAATTCTGCCCGGGACCCGAGGTCAGAAGGCGGCTGCGTGCGGTTCCGCATCGACCGGAGCGCTACTCGGGAAGCGAGACGAGGCCGTCTTCGAGCGCGTCGAGCAACACGTCCCGCGCGTGGCCGTCCGGATCGACGTTTTCGTAGACGGCTTGTACCTCGCCGTCGGCGAGGACAAAGGTCGTCCGCGCGGTCTTCCCGTCCCGAAGGTCGACATCGAAGGCGTCGGCGATCTCGGCGTCAGGATCGGCTAGCAGGTCGAACTCGAGGCCCTCCTGTTCGCAGAACGCTTCGTGGGAATCGACGTCGTCAGTCGAGACGCCGTAGACATCGACACCGGCATCGTGGTAGGTCTCGCGCTCGCGCTGGAACTGGTTCGCCTCGATCGTACAGCCGGGCGTGTCGTCTCGCGGGTAAAAGTAGAGGACGGTCGGCTCGTCGAACTCGAGGGTAAGGGTATCGCCGTCCTGAGTCGGTGCGGTCACGGTGGGCGCGTCGTCGCCGGCGTCGAGCGTCATGTGACCGACTACCGTGCGTGGTCTAAAACAGATTTCGATGGCCGAGGTGAGCCGCCGTTACGGAGAGTCAAGGAGAAAGCCCCGCCCTTCAGGGCGGGGATGAATCCGACACACCCCTTCACATCCTACAGTTCGATGGCACGGCTGGATATTCCACGCTGCGCAATCCATACCTTCATGTAGGTCTTTCTACATAGGTTACGTATGGCGAAACAGGTCGTCACCCGCACCTACACTGCTTCCATCAGGAACCAGTCACAGGTGCAAGACGACCTCGATTCGCTCGGGTTCTCAGCATCGAAACTCTGGAACGTCGGACGGTGGACAATCAGTCGTGTCTGGGATGAAATCGGCTACATCCCCGAACACGACGAACTCACCGCGTACCTCAAGAGCCACGAACGCTACGATGACCTGCATTCTCAGTCAAGTTCGTTCGAGACGGCGAAGCCGTCTCGTGATGCCAATGAGCTTCGCTCATTGAGCACAGCGCGTTCTTCAAGAACTCGCTGAAGCGTTCAACGGCTGGTACGGCAAACGACGCAACGGAGATACGAACGCGAACCCGCCCGGCTACCGCAAACACGGCGACAAACACCCACGTTCCACAGTCACATTCAAAGCCGCTGGTTTCAAACTCGACACCCAGTACAACCGCGTTCGACTCTCAAAAGGGTCGAACCTCAAGGAGTACTGGTCGGACTTCATCCTCTGCGAATACCAAACTCGTCCCGACGTTGACCTCTCCACCGTGGAGGGCGTTCAACAAGTCAGGGCCGTTTGGACAGGGGATGAATGGGAACTGCACTTCGTGTGTAAAGTCGAGGTCGAAGTGTCCGAAGCACCGGGTGAGAAGACAGTGGGTGTTGACCTTGGCATCAACAACTTCGCCGCACTCGCCTATGAAGACGGTCACGCCGAACTGTACCCGCTGAACTGCCTGAAGCAGGACGACTACTACTTCAGCAAGCGTATCGCTCGCTGTGATGACTCTGGTTCCGAGCAAGCCACTCGGTTGAACCAGAAGAAGTCCGCTCGCCGCACTCACTACTTCCATACCCTCTCGAAACACATCGTTCAACAGTGTGTGGACGAGGGAGTTGGAACGATTGTGGTGGGCGACCTCTCCGGTATCCGTGAGGACGAGGAGAACGGCGAGTCGAAGAACTGGGGCAAGCACGGCAACCTTGACTTGCACTCGTGGGCGTTCGATCGTTTCACCTCGATGCTTGAATACAAGGCCGAGATGGAGGGAATCACGGTTGAGCAAGTATCTGAGCGTGACACGTCGAAGTCGTGTTCGTGTTGTGGTCGCAAGCGTGACGGGAATCGTGTTGAACGCGGGTTGTACGTCTGCGACGAGTGTGGTACGGTGGCGAACGCGGACGTGAACGGTGCTGAGAACATTCGACAGAAAGTATCTCCGAGTCTCGCCACGGATGGCGGTGATAGGAGTAACGGCTGGTTGGCACAGCCATCAACGTTCCTGTTTGACAAGGAAACTGGTGCGTTCGCACCGCAAGAACAGGTCACGTCGTAAACCACAATATCCCAACGCGGGAATCCTCGCCCTTCAGGGCGGGGAGGATGTCAATCGACGACGTGTTCGGTGTCGTACGAGCCGAGCCGTCGGACCCAGCCGTTCTCGGCCAACTCTTCGAGATCCTGAATCGCTTCTTTCGTCCGTGCTTCGTAGAGGCCAGCCTCGATGTCGATGTGGAAGACGTAGTCGCCCAACCGCTGCCCGCTGGGCCGGGATTCGACGCGCGTGAGGTTGATCTCACGGTCCGCGAAGGGCTCGAGCAGTTCGAGCAACAGTCCCGGGTAGTTCGCGTTCGGGTAGACGACGAGCGTGGACTTGCCGCCGCCTTTCGAGCGCTCCTCGGCGGGTGCGAGCGCGAAGAATCGAGTCGCGTTCGAGTCCTGATCCTGAATGTCCTCGGCCAGCACCTCGAGGCCGTCGCCGCCGTTGTCGGGGTGTCCGATACCGGCGATCGACGGGTCGTCGCGGGCGAACTCGACGCCCTGGGCGGTACTCGCGACGGCCTCGAGCGTGGCGTTGGGGTACTCGCGGTCGAGATAGGAGCGACACTGGGCCAGCGCCTGTGAGTGGCTGGCGATGGTGTCGAACTCCGACCCCTGAGCGAGCAAGGCGTGTCTGATCGGGGTGACGATCTCGCGGACGACGGCGACGTCGTACTCCGCGAGCGCATCGAGGCTCTCCGTGACGCTGCCTTCGATGCTGTTTTCGATCGGGATGACGCCGCGGTCGTACTCGCCGCGGGCGACGGCGTCGACGATCGACGTGACCGACTGACGGAAATCGATCTCGTCAGCGTCGGCGATCGCCGTCGCGGCCCGGTGTGAGTACGTTCCTTCGGGACCGAGCGTGACTGCAGTCATTGGGTTGTGCTACCGGGGATGGGATCAAAAGACCTCGGGTCCGGCGCGACGACGCGGACGGACTCGAGACACGGACCGGCTCGCCGTCGATCAGGCCGTTGCCGTCACGATCGCGTCCTCGTACTCACCGACGGCGGACAGAACCGCCTCGCGGTCGTCGGCGTCGACATCAAACTCCTCGAGCGCCGCCTCGAGATGGGTTGCAATCGCGTCGAAATCCGGTTTCGTGATGCCGAGATCGTCGTGTGCAGCCTCCATGTCAGCGCCGGTGTAGTCGACGGGACCACCCGCGACGGCGCTGATGAACTGGGTCTGGTGGGCACGCTGGCGCTGCATATCGACGTCGTCGAAGTAGTGGGAGACCTGATCGTCTGTGACGACGCGGTCGTAGAATTCGTCGACGACTGCTTCGATTGCATCCTGTCCGCCGAGTCGTTCGTAGAGAGTTTCGCTCATCCGCTCGAACGTACCGACGAGATAGACATAAACTCCCGGTCGAATATGTTCTCGTGTAGACCGCAACCGGCGTCCGATAAGCGTGCGCTTTTCATACCCCAAGCGCAGACTCATGGCTATGAGAACACGCGGATCGTTGCGATTGGCGACACGGGGGTCGACACTCGCCCGGCGGCAGGCCTCGCTGGTACAGGAGGCACTCGAGGACCGACGCTACGAGGTCGAACTCGTCACCGTCGACACCACGGGCGATCAGATTAGAGACGAATTGATTCACCGATTGGGGAAAACGGGAGCGTTCGTCCGCGAACTCGACGAACGCGTCCTCGAGGGCGACCTCGACGGAGCGATCCACTCGATGAAGGATATGCCGACCGAACAACCTGAAGAGCTGGTGACCGCGGCGGTGCCCGAGCGCGGGCCGCCGGGTGACCTGCTCATCACGCCCGACGGCACGACGCTCGAGGACCTGCCCGAGGGCGCGACCGTCGGCACCTCGAGTCTGCGTCGGCGCGCGCAACTGCTCGCACAGCGTCCCGACCTCGAGGTCGAGCCACTGCGGGGGAACGTGGATACGCGTCTCGAGAAGTTGCTCGCGCCCGCGCTGCAAGCGGAGCACCAGAAGCGATCGGAGGCGGACAAAGAGCGTAAGGGTAACACCGGTAACGACGACTTCGAGCCCGAGTTCGACCAGAACGTCGACGACTGGTTCGACGGGCTCTCGGAACTCGAAAAGCAGGCGCTCGGCCGCGAGGTCGACGTCGAGTACGACGCCATCGTGCTCGCACAGGCCGGCCTCGAGCGCAGCGGCCTCGACCACTACGTCGACTATCAGGAACTCCCGACGTCGACGTTCGTCCCCGCACCGGGACAGGGCGCGCTCGCGGTCACGGCGACCGACGGCGAGACGGCCCGCGAGATCCAGTCCGTAATCGATCACCCGCGCAGCCGCGTCGAGACGACGGTCGAGCGAACCATCCTCGCGGAACTGGGCGGCGGCTGTATCGCACCGGTCGGCATCTACGCGATTCTGCAGGGCGAGTACGTCCACGCGACCGTGAACGTCTTCGATCAAGATGGCGAGGAGTCCGTGACCGGCAGTCGGGACCTGCCCGTCGAGAACCACGCCGAAGCGGCCCGCGAGTTCGCCCGGGATCTGGCGGACCGCGGCGCGGCGGAACTGATCGACCAGGCTCGTGATGAGAGCGACGACGACGAGGACGCACCGGAGGGGAAGTAGATGCCAGCGACGGACGCCGGTGACGGGAGCGACCCCGAACCCGGCACCGTCTACCTCGTCGGGAGCGGTCCCGGCGACCCCGACCTGCTCACTGTTAAAGCAACGCGGCTGCTCGAGGCGGCCGACGTCGTCCTCCACGACAAACTCCCCGGGCCGAATATCATCGAGCGCCTCCCCGAGGACCGTCGCGAGGACGTCGGCAAGCGCGCCGGCGGCGAGCGCACGCCCCAGTCAGAGATCAACGAGCGACTCGTCGAACTCGCCCGCGAGGGGAAGTCGGTCGTCCGGCTCAAAGGCGGCGACTCGTTCGTCTTCGGCCGCGGCGGCGAGGAAGCCGAGTATCTGGCTGCCCACGACGTCCCGTTCGAGGTCGTCCCCGCCGTCACGTCGGCCATCGCCGCGCCCGCGGTCGCCGGCATTCCGGTTACTCACCGCGATCACGCCTCTTCAGTCTCGTTCGTCACCGGCCACGAGGACCCGACCAAAGACGAGTCGAGCGTCGACTGGGATGCGCTGGCCGCCACCGGCGGCACCATCGTCGTCCTGATGGGCGTCGGTCGGCTGCCAGACTACACGACGGCGCTGCTCGAGGCCGGGATGGCCCCCGAGACGCCGGTCGCACTGATCGAACGCGGCACGTGGCCGGGCCAACGGGTCGCGACGGGCACGCTCGAGACCATCGTCGACGTCCGCGACGCCGAAGACATCTCGCCGCCGGCCGTGACCGTGATCGGCGACGTCGCCGGCACCCGCGAGTCGGTCGTCGAGTTCCTTCGGAACGACTACGGCGATACGAGCGAGGATACCTAGTACGAACGTCATGAGTGACACACCCACCGTTGCCGTCTTTCGCCCGGACGACGACCGCCTCACCGACGCCGTCGCCCTGCTCGAGGATGCGGGCGCGTCCCCAGTCGCCGACCCGATGTTGGCCGTCGAGGCGACCGACGCGACGCCACGGACCGACGCCGACTACGTGATCCTCACGAGCAAAACCGGCGCGGAACTCGTCTCCGCAGCCGGCTGGGATCCCGGGGATGCCACCATCTGTGCGATCGGCCCTGCGACCGCCGATGCGCTCCGCGAGGAGGGCTACACCGTCGATATCGTCCCCGAGGAGTACACCTCGAGTGGCCTCGTTGCGACCCTCGAAGCCGACGTCGACGGCGCACGCATCGAGGTCGCCCGCAGCGACCACGGCAGCGCGGTCTTGCTCGAGGGCCTCGAGGAGGCGGGTGCGTACATCCACGAGACGATCCTCTACCGGCTGGTCCGTCCCGCGGACAGCGGCGAATCGGCCGAACTGGCTGCCGATGGAGAGCTCGATGCCACCTGTTTCACCTCGTCGCTGACCGTCGAGCACTTCCTCGAGGCCGCCGCCGACCGTGGTGTGCGCGAGGAGGCGCTCGCCGGACTCGAGGACGTTACGGTCGGCGTCATCGGCGAGCCGACGGCCGACACCGCCGCCGCGCTGGGGATCGGCGTCGATGTCGTTCCTGCGGACGCCACCTTCGAGGCGCTCGCACGCGAGACGCTCGAGGCCATCGGGACGACCCCCGCGTAACGCCTCCCACATAACACCCACCGCCGACCGTGCGCGCTATGGTGTATAATCACACAACCAGCACTGGCAAGGAGAGCGCTGAGGCTCGCTCGAGCCGACAGCACTGGTTGTACCGATGGCAGTCGCAACGTCGCTCTCACAGAAACTGGATCCACCAGCGTCGGTCGGGCTCCGACGCGCGTTTTTCGTCCTCTGGGGCATCGACACGGTTGCTGCAACGCTGTTCTTTCTGGTCCCATACGCAACCGAACTCAATCCCGTGACCGTCTTCTTCTACGGCCTGTTCGGGCTACCGGGGGTCGTTCTCGCCGCCGTCTGCTATGCCGCGCTCGTGATGGGCATCGGTCACGTACTCTCGGACCCGCTCGACGTCCGATTCGTGGTCGGCGTCGTCGTCCTCTACGTCGCGTTCGCGGCGAACAACATCGTCCTGTTGCTCGCTCGCAGATCGTTGGTAGAACTGCTCGTGGTGTGACGGCGCCAGACCGCAGGTTTATGAGCGAAGCCGGCCCAAAGATAGCTCGATGGCTGGGCCGATTCCCGAACTCGAGGAGTGTGCGACGCGCTGTGCAAGGCGGCTCCGTGAGGCCGACCGTGTCTTGTTGGCCTCACACATCGACGCCGACGGACTGACCAGCGCCGCGATCGCCGCCCAGGCGCTCGAGCGGGCACGGATTCCCTTCGAGACGGTTTTCGAGAAACAACTCGACGAGGACGCGATCGCCGCGATCGCGGCGACCGAGTACGACACCGTCCTCTTTACCGACTTCGGGAGCGGCCAACTCGACGTCATCAGCGAATACGAATCCGACAACGCGTTCACCCCGGTGATCGCGGACCACCACCAGCCGGCGACGATAGACGAGGACGGTGAGTCGGTCCGCGTCGACACCGACTACCACCTCAACCCGTTGCTGTTCGGCATCAACGGCGCGTCCGAACTCTCCGGCGCCGGTGCGAGTTACGTCCTCGCGCGCGCACTCGCTGCGGTCTCGGACCAGCAGCCGGACGAGCCGGTCGCGACCGATGGCGGAACAACCACTGCTGCCCGCTCGGACAACCGCGATCTCGCTGCGCTGGCCGTCGTCGGTGCCGTCGGCGACATGCAGGCCTCCGGCGGCGAACTCCACGGCGCGAACGCGAAGATCGTCGCCGAGGGCGTCGACGCCGGCGTCGTCGAGACCGGCAAGGACCTCGCGCTGTACGGCAAACAGACCCGGCCCCTGCCGAAACTGCTCGAGTACGCCACCGACGTCCACATTCCCGGCATCTCCAACGACGCCAACGGCGCGTTGCGCTTTCTGGACGGACTCGACCTCGAGTTGAAACGCGACGGCGAGTGGCGACGGTGGGCTGGGCTCACGAACGACGAAAAGCAGACCGTCGCCAGCGCGCTCGTCAAACGGGCCGTCTCGAGTGGCGTCCCGGCGACGAAGATCGACGGCCTCGTCAGCACGGCCTACGTCCTGCCCGACGAACCCGTCGGCACCGAACTCCGGGATGCAAGCGAGTTCTCGACGCTGCTCAACGCGACCGCGCGCTACGAACGTGCCGACGTCGGTCTCGGCGTCTGTCTCGGTGATCGAGGCGAGGCGCTCGAGCGGGCCCGAAAGCTCCTGCGCGATCACCGGCGTAACCTCTCCGAAGGAATCGATCTGGTCACACAAGAGGGCGTCACCCACGAGGACAACCTCCAGTGGTTCCACGCGGGTGACCGTATCCGTGAGACGATCGTCGGTATCGTCGCGGGGATGGCGATGGGAAATCAGGGGATCAGTCGCTCGAAGCCGATCATCGCCTTCGCCGACAAAGACGACGAGCACGTCAAGGTCTCGGCTCGCGGCACCCACAGTCTCGTCCGAAACGGCCTCGATCTCTCCGTCGTCGTCGGCGAGGCCTCGCGTGCCGTCGGCGGCGATGGCGGCGGTCACGACGTGGCTGCCGGGGCGACAGTTCCGAAAGGAGACGAAAATGTGTTCATCGAACGGGCAGACGCGATCGTCGGCGAGCAGCTATCCTGAGCGGTCCATCGACGCCGGCATCGTCGGCACCAGCGGCGCACGGGAAGTGAGCAGATACGCCGACTTACGAACGGCTCCCTTGGTGTACTGAATCGTACTTTTGTGAATCGGCGTGCGTTTTCCTCGGATATGGGTGCGGCCCTCGAGGATCGCTTCGACGAGGTTGTCGCCGTCGATGGCGGCTTTCGTCGGGGTTGCTCCGTCGGGATCGACGAGAATTTCGGTGTAGGCTTTGCCGACGTTCGGGAGGTAGTGGGCGTCGCTCGCGCCAATTTCGGGATAGTCGCGCCGGCGGGCGAACGTGCGGGCGCGTCGATTTCGGTAGCCAGTAAAGACCATCGAGTTGTACGTCTCGATGGCGTCGGCATCTCCGATATGACGTTTGCGGACGCCGTGACGGCTCCGCTGGAACGGATGTGGGACAACCGCGATCCCGCCCAGTTCGCGGACAGCGGCGACGGTGTCCATGAACGGCTGGCCAGGGTCCGGTCGCTGTTCGACACCGATCGCAAGCAAGTGGCCATGTCGCGTCGACACCTCGACGCCGGGAATCCCGATCAGTCCGTACTCCGGTGCGAGTTCGGCGGCACGGAGTGACTCGCCGATTTCGTCGTGGTCGGTGATGACGACGCCGTCGAGGCCGATATCGGCCGCATGTTCTAAGATGAGCTCGATCGGTTCGTGACCGTCGTACGAGTCATCCGAATGCACGTGAAAGTCGATCGCAAAGGGAATCTGCGCTGTCATAGGGACCGTCTCGAAGGGTGAGTACCCATTCTGCTGACGAGCGTATAAGCACTCCGCCGGTCGTCATCGACGGATAGTGACGATTTAATATCGCATTATGGAGTTTATCACCGTATTACTCAATGAGTAATAGCCAGCGATGGGGATGGTGATCCCGTCGACTTGCCGGCACAGACTGCTCTGGAACCAGAACGGCACTGCGCCGAACTGTACGCTCGAGACACGGGATGGGGTCGATGAATCAATACGTCATTGACCACCGTGTCGACCGCACGTGAACGATTCATCCCATTGGTGACAGATTGTCCGGAATGACGTCCGAAAACCGAATGCCTTCCAAGGCGTCGCGGACCTCCGCGTGATCGGTCGGTTCGTCGACAGACTCGTGAACAGTGTGCATACACTCGAGGAGGCCCTCGATGGCAGCCTGACGAGTTGAAACGCGGCCGATCGATTCGCTGACCGTGCGGTCGGTGAAGAAGTAGCGATAGCGAAGCTCCCAGCAGTGGCTGAGCCCGAGTCCGGGATGGGTCTGATCGGCGGACGTCCGATCGGCAACGAGTTCGATGGGCGGCTGGCCGTGACGATACGCGAACGTCCCGTCACAGCAGTCAGCAGGCCCCCATCCAGGAGGTAACTCTTCGCGCGGAATGGGGAGATAATCTGGGGACATGTAGCTTCCTGACGCACGTGGGGGAGTGTCGGTTCCGCTTGCGTACGCATCGTCAGTATGTAGGTACCCCATACCGAGTTACTAGCCTGTCATCACCAACGAAACGGACCGTCCAACCGACCGATCGTCCGACTTTTGTCGTCGCTCACCATCCACTCGAGTATGGCCGATTTCGATCCCGAGAAATTCGAAGACAAGTACGCCAACTACTTTCCCGAACTCCAGCAGGCCTACAAGAACGCGTTCAATCGCATGAACGAGCAGTACGACTCCGAGCTCGTCCACGCAATCGACCAGCAGGTCTTGAACGAAAGCGAACCGTTCTACGAAGGTGACGGCCAGTTCCGCATTGAACTTCCCGACGATCCGTACGGGCGCCTCTCCGGCGTGCTCGTCGAGGAAGAGCGGTTCGAACAGGTCCTCGAGCGCCACGTCGAGGAGATCGAAACCGAACTCGAGCGGATCTTCGGGTTCGCCTGAACCGGCCTGGATCGCTCCGGCTAGCGGCGAGCGATTCGGGATGACGGAAGGTTTAGGGGTGCGCACACCCAAGGGTGGCCTATGAGTACCGAGACCCAGAACGACGGGGACGACCTCGAGGAACGCGTCGCGAACTTCCTGCGGCGAAACTTCCCGCAGATCCAGATGCACGGCGGCAGCGCGGCCATTCAGGATCTCGACCGTGAGACGGGCGAGGTCAGTATCGCACTCGGTGGTGCCTGCAGTGGCTGTGGGATCTCGCCGATGACGATTCAGGCAATCAAGAGCCGAATGGTCAAAGAGATTCCCGAAATCGAGAAGGTCAACGCCCACACCGGCGCCGAAGGCGGCAGCGACATGGGCGGCATGAGCCCGTCGTTCCCCGGCGAAACCGTCGACGACGACGGTGAAGCGGACGAAGGCCCCGAAGCTCCGTTCTAACGCATACGAACCCGATTTTTCGTTTATCAGCCGATCAGCAGCGGCGCTAGAGATTTGGACGGCGATCAGCGCACGCCGGCCCCGCGTTCCCACGTTCGCACCAGCATCGTGAGAATCCGGTTCGTCGGTACCTCGAGTCGCTGTTCGGCGGCCCGATCGACCACGTAGCCGTTGATCGCATCGATTTCGGTGCGGCGCTCGGTGAGAACGTCTTGGCGCATCGAGGACGTGTTCGCGGCTGTATCGGTCGCGACGGACTCCATGCTCGCGACAGCGTCCCGATTGGCGAGTGATACGTCACACGACCGCGCGACCCGCGCCGTCTCGCGGGCTGCCGTCCGCGCGAGCTCGTTTGCCGGCGCCTCGAGGACGGCGCCGTTTTCGGTTCCCGTCAGCGCCGTCACGGCGTTGATCCCCGCGTTGACCGCGAGCTTTTCCCAGAGTCGGCGAGGCATATCGGTGGCGACGGTCGTCTCGAGGCCAGCCGACGCGAACAGGTCGCCGATTCGATCCGCACGCTCAACGGACCCACCCGACCGAGCTCCGAGAACGATCTCGCCGATTCCGGTACACTCGACGACGCCGGGCGCTCGCAGAACCGCACCGTAGGAGGCGGTGCCGGCGAGCACCGGACACTCGAGTGCCGCGGCGAGGGTTTCCTCGTTTCCCATGCCGTTTTGCAGGGAGAGTACGGTATCGTACGAGCCCGTCGCGAGTGTCTCGGCAGCCGCAGCGGTGTCGAAGGCTTTGACCGCCACGATCGCCAGCTCGGCCTCGAGACCCCGTCCGTCAGTCGTGACGGCCGGCTCGACCGTCGCCTCGAGTTCGCCACGCAGTTCGAGTCCAGTCTCGCGAACGGCGCTGGCGTGGGGGTCGCGCGCGACGAGCGTGACCGCGGTCGCAGGACGGGTTGCGAGTGCGCCACCGACGAGACTTCCGAGACTTCCGGCTCCGAACACGACGATATCCATAGCTGTCGGCTGAACCGACGCGAGCGCGATAAAAGCGGGTTTCGACCTAGTCCTCGGTCCAGTAGTAGAGTTCTTCTCGACCCGCCTCACAGGACGGACAGCTGTCGGGCAGGTCGCGATCGAGCGATCCCATCTCGCCGCACTCGAAACAGCGCCACATCAGGTGTGCCTCACCGAACTCGTGACCCGAGCGGACGTGCTCGACGCTCATCCCCTCGAGGCCCTCGCGGAGGGTGATGTAGAACCCTTCCTCGTCGAAGCCACGGATCCGCCCGATCTTGTCGCCGTTTTCGGTGTAGACCGCCATTCCGAACCCGAGCCGTGGTTGTTCTGTGGCCATACCGATCTCAACGCTGTGACGGGCAATAAAGGCAACACAGGATCCAGCTCGGGAGAATATCGATGGCTGCGGAAATTCGCCACGGTCGGATACTGTCTCCATAAATAATTATCCGCTATATAGAATCCCCACATGTGCTCGGTCGAGGGGGCAAATCTCGTCGATTTTGTGACAGTCCCACCCACGGTAATAGAAAACAATATACATCCCCCGTTCAGAGAGGTGGTCGTGATACTTGGTCGCACCGCTGGAGCGTCGTCCGGGACGCTGCCAGTCGAACCGCGTTGTCTCGAATCAGTCCGAGTGGGGAGCCGATCGACCACCGTCGATCGTGTAGTCGATACGGGTGTCGGACGATCGGCACGCCTGCGCCCTGTCGCCCCCCTGACGGACAGTCACAGCAACCGCTACCACTTCGCGATCCGACTCGGCCATCACGGCGATGAGGTGGCCGTCGTATGACCGGAACCGGCGTCGCCACCGTCGGCAACTGCCGGATTGCGTACCGACGCGCCGGAACCAGTGGCCCTCCCGTCGTTCTCTGTCATGGGGCCGGGATCGACGACGCGACGGTCTCGTGGCGTCACACCATCGACGCCCTCGCCGAGGACTACCAGGTCTATGGGATCGACTGGCCGGAGTACGGCAACAGTACGGGCAGCGTTACCCATACACTCGAGACGTACGTCGACGTCCTCGAGGGCTTCCTCGAGACGTTGCCCTACGACCGCGTCTCGCTGGCCGGCATCTCGATGGGAGGCGGGGCAACGCTTGGCTACGCGCTCAGACAGCCCGACCGCGTCGAACGGCTGGCGCTGGTCGACAGCTACGGCCTCGGCGGCCGGCTACCCAGTGCCCTGCCGTGGAAACTCCTCGGGCAGATTCCCGGAGCCACGGAGTTCGGGAAACTCGCCTGCAGCGCCTCGAGCGAGAGCGTTCGCATGGTCCTCGACAGCCTCGTCGCCGACGCCAGCGACCTGCCCGAGCCGTTCGTCGAAGACGTCAGAGCAAAACTGATGGAACCGGGGTCGATTCAAGCCTTCAAGCAGTTCCAGCGGAACGAACTCTCGTTTAACGGTCGCGTCGCGACGAACTTCGTCGACGACCTCGAGTCGCTGACCGTTCCAACGCTGCTCGTCCACGGCCGAAACGATCCGCTCGTTCCCGTCGAGTGGTCGATCCGCGCCGCGAAGCGACTGCCCGACGCCGAACTGGATCTGGTAGGCAACTGTGGCCACTGGACCCCACGGGAACGCCCAAAACGGTTCAACCAGAGCCTCCGCGAGTGGCTCCCGGACCATCGACACACTCCGAAGATACAGTATCCAAAAGGACAGATTCCGGGGTTGACTCGAGCCAGCGACTGATACGGATTGCTGTAACTATTTACTGCCGATCGCCAGAACGGGTCGGCGATCGGCGGTAATTGACTACGGTAAACCGTATGATACGGGCTGCTGTCCCGAGTTCTCGGTACTGACCGGTGGGAGTTCGGCCGACTGGTCAGGTTGCGGGATCGGCTGGCTGGCCGAGAGCAAACGCTAGCCAACGTGTTCGGTTATACTATCGAGGGACACGCCACCGAACTCTACGAGGGCCGCGGAACCTTCGGTTCCGCCTGATCACGAGAGACGCAGTCTCTCGAAGGCGTTCCCTCGAGACAAGCTACATGAAATCCTCGATACCTGACTGCTTGTTTTTGTCGTTCTCGAAGATGCTCTCTAAGGATTTCTCGAGGACCTCGAGGCGCTGTTTCGTGTAATCGCGGCAGTCGTACTCCTCGGCGACCTGAATCGCCGTTTGCATGTACTTGTTCACCGATCCCTGGTGGACGGTGAGGTTGACCCGACCACCGCACTCGCGGCAGTCGCCGGTCAACGGCATCCGGCGGAACTTCTCGCCACAGTCGAGACAGCGGGTTTCCTGTCGCGAGAACGCCCGGAGGTTGCCGATCAGATCCGGCAGGAAGTGGCCTTCGATGACCCGTTCGGCGACGTCAGTCTCGTCGACTGACTCGAGTTTGCGCGAGAGCTCGAGCTGGGCGTCCATCTTGTCCATCATCGAGCCCAACGTCTTGTACGCCGAGAGGTCCGGCCCCATCGCGATGTTGGTGGTGTCGTGAGTGTGGTCGAAGCCGGTGTACTCCAGATCGGTGCCGAGGTTTGCCTCGGCGATCTCGACGTCGACGTCCTCGGGGTCGGCCTGCTCGCGGGTCGCGAGATAGAACTCGCGGGGGTACTGGGAGACGACGTCCATGTTGTGGGCCTCGTCGTCGATCTCGGAGGGATCGATGCGGGAGGACATGACCAGCGGAGCGTCCATCTTCCCGCCGCGCTGGTCGGGGAGGAACGACTTACTGAAGTTGAGCAGTCCGTCGAGAAGGAGCATGACGCAGTCTTCGTCACCGTCGCACTGACCGACGTACAGATCGTTGGCAACCAGTGTATTCGTCTCCTCGACAGTGAGACAGTAGGTGTATTCGACGTCACTCTCGACGATCTCGACGGAAACGACTTCGTCGAGCCACGTATCGCCGCCGTCAGCGAAAAGGCGCTGCGAGCGGAGTTCGGTCGTCTCAAGGACATCGGTAATCGTCTCCTGTTTCCGTTCGAGATGGAACCCGATACGTTCAGCGAACCGAGCAGCGTTCTCGGACGTGATTTTGAGAACCCACGATTCGAATTCGGGGACTGGTTCGTCATCACCGTAGAACTCGGCGACGGCTCCATTGGACGGACGCCGCGTTTCGCGGTAGGTTTTCGCTGCGATACCGAAACGTTTCAGCGCAGCAACGAGGTCGGTTGCAAGTTCGTCACTGATTGTGTGTGCTCGAACCTCGATTCGTTCGCTCGACGTACTCCCGTCTCCGCTGAAGTACGCGGCCAAGAATGCGCGCAGCTGGGAGCGAGAGCTATCGAGAACGGAATCCGGAATCCGCTTCGTTTCCGCGGTCGCACCGAGGTCGAGCACGTCGGCGAACAGCGCCGAGACGAGACGGCTCGAGACGGTTACTTTCCACTCGTTCTCTTCGAACGCGGCGATCGAGAGCGCGTCGGTGAACACATCGATGATGTCATCTCGAGCCGCTCTGTCGGGCGTACAGATCGTCGTCTGATAGAACGATCCGTCTTCACGACGAGTGAAACCTTCAGAAGCGTAGTATCCGAGCAGCGTCGCGACGGAATCGTCGATCTCGAACTGTCGTTCGACAGCTGCGGTGTCGCGTTTCATCCCGAGGGTAACGTCGTCCGGAATGCGGTCAAGCAGTTCCGCAGCGTCGAAGAAAGTGAGAAGCGAACCGACTGGAACACTGTCTCGGTTCACCCAGTTGTAGACCGTCGACTGAGAAACTCCCAGTCGTTCCGCAACCGGTTTGAGATACGCCTGATTCGGCGTTGCGTCGTCGAGTAAGTCCTTGATTTGTTCGGAGCCCAGCTCGCGGATAACGAGCGAGTCGTTCGGAATGGCATCCGCCTCGATAAACGCTTTCAGCAGATCGATCGATTTCGTCGTCCCCTCGAAGTCGATCGATTTCGGACTCGGGAGTTCGTCGCCAGCCGAAAGTTCGCGAGCGTCGACGGACTCCAAGCCTGCCGGCGTCCATCGACGGAACGTGTGATCCTGAGTTACGGTTAGCGTTCGACCACTCCGTGTTTCGATCCGAACGAGATGATCGGGGGCCAGATGTTTCGAAACAGTTTCAACGGGCTGTTCGACGGGCGTTCCATCGGCAGTGACTGATGGGACGCAGAGTCCGTCGACGTCCTGAACGAGCGTTCCGAAATCGTCTTCTTCGGGATCAGTCAAGCGCTCTTCGACGATCGTTTCGATCGATTCGTAACCCCAGTCACCGTTGTGGTTCTGGGACCAGAGTTTCGTCTCTGGGTGGAAGCAGTTCCGGCGTTTCGCGGCGTGAAAGTACGGATGAGCGTATCCGACTGCGGCACTCGTAAAACCAATCACTCGACCGACAGTTGCTGCCGACGTGTGCGGTGCCATCCCGAAGACGAGTTCGCCCACGAGATCCTGTCGGTCTTCGAACTCGTAGAACCGCTCGAGGCCGTAGTACTGCTCGAGCAAGTCGTCGATGAAGTCGGCGGTCTGGAGCATATGCTCGGCAGCACCGTCGGAGAGGACGATGTCCTGAACTTTGAGTTCGACCAGCTGGTCCTCGTGGGTCAGCGGGTCGCCGTGGATGTCTTCCTCGTAGCCCAGCGCTCGGAGTTGGCCGACCTCGATGTCGAGTTCGCTCGCCCGGACCGACGTGACCGGGAGGTCGGTCATGTCGTAGCGGACAGTGCCGTCTTTGAACGCCGAGACGTCGTGTTTCGCCCGTAGAACCCCTTTTTCGATCGGTTCGGGGATCTTCGTCGCCGACGACAGTCCCTTGACGCCTTTCAGGATCTCGAAGGCGTTCTCGCGTTCGCCGACCGACTCGAGGGCGTCGCGGTACTCCTCGTTGATGTCGATCTCGCGGGGTTCGACGCAGGTGGCCTCGCGTTCACAGCGATCACACTCGACGCGGCCGGCCTCGTCGGGTTCGATGCGCTGGTCGCAGTCGGGACAGCGGTAGTCGGGTTTCGTCCGCGTCTCGCAGGTCGGACAGCGGTTCTTGAACGTCTCCGTCTCACAGGTCGGACAGCGCTGGCGCCCGATCTGGAGTTCGACGACGCCGGGCGTATCCGACATCGTCTCGGCGTGTTTAGCCGCGTTGGCGACGTTGCGCTGTGCGCCGCCGGCTTCACCAATGGGAAACAGCGTGTGAACCGGCGGGCTGAGGTCACGCCGTTCGGACTTCTCTGGACGGCCCATTCGGTTCCCGATTCGGGTCGGCGCACGTTCCCGGACGGCAAACGGCGCGACCTCGTTGACGGCTTCGATGGCGTTGTCGCCCTCCTCCTCGTGGCCCCACGTGCGAGCGCGCTCGGAGAGGTCGTCGTCGGACCAGGTGCGCTCGAGGTCGATGGCCGACTCCCGTCCGCGTCCGTCGGGATCCAATGCAGCGCCGTCGGCGACCGCTCGGCGAAGCTCACAACCCACCGTGCGAGCGAAGGGGCGCCAGTCGTCGATCTCGATCCGCTCCTCGCTTTCGCGCTGGCGGTGTTCGATGATGATCGTCTCGAGGGCGTCCCGGACATCGTCGGTGTACTCGAGGACGAGCGTGTCGTCGCCGTCGGCGTCGCCCTCGATCCGACCGTCCGCGACCGCGTCGGCGAGGGCACAGAACGCCTCGACCGAGAGGTCGTGCCAGAGGTAGGTGTACTCAGGATGCAGCGGCGCGTCGTACTCGAGCGCCCACTCGAGCGCTTCGTCGGGTTCGGGGAACTCGAGGTCGATCCGCGGGTCGTCTTCGAAGGCCTGTACGTCGACGCCGGCGGCCGCTACGTCCTGCACCCACCACTCGTAGGTGTAGGCAGCGGGTGCGAGCGGGTGGTTGTTCTCGACGAATTCGCCGTAGTTGACCAGGTACTCGCCGAGGTCGAGTATCTTTTCGACGCCGTTTCTGATCTCGAGGGCGTCCTCGGGGTCGTCGATCCGGCGCACGTCGCCGTTTGCCAGTTTGACGGTTGGGCCCTCGATGGAGTCGACGGGGACGACGCCCGCCGCTTTTCCGGGGCGTTCGGTTTTGATCTGGGTACCCGTCGCGAGGAAGTCGTCGACCAGATGCATCGCGGCGGGGTGGACGCCAGCGGTCGCAAAGCCGTGATTGCGCGCGCGCCCGTAACGCAGTCGAAACCCGCCCTTCGCGCAGGGGTGCGAGAAGACGGGGCGGCCGGCGATCAGGTCCCGGAGGTACTTCGTCGACTCCTCGACGCGTGGGGGGCCGTCGGGACCATCGGTGTCAGCATCGTCGCCGTCGTCTACGGAATCGTTTCCATCGGTGTCTGCGTCTTCCTCGTCACTGTCTCCCTCGTCGTCCGCGTCGCTCTGCTCGTCTTCCTCATCCGCGGCGTCGTCGTAGTAGGTGCCGTCGATGAGGTCCTGGAGCCACGGCCAGTCGACCTCGTCGAGATTCCGGGTGTAGCGCTGGATCTTCGGCGCTTTCAGTGCGATCCCCTCCGCGAGGACCAGACACATGCCACCACGGGCGCTGTTGGTGTCGACCCGCTCGAGATCTCGGAAGCCCGAGACCTCTTCGTCGCCGGTCGCCTCGCCGTCCAGCATGATCGGCATGTGTTTCGCGATGAACTTCGTCTCCTTGTCCTTCGGCGTGTACTGGAGCCCGGTTTCCTTGTCGTACAGCGAAATCTCCTCGGCGTAGCGTTCGATCTCCTCGTCGCGGGCGTCGTAGGACTCGAGGCCGACGAGCGCGCGGGTGTAGTCGGCGACCAGTACGGACAGCGCCTGTGCGGTCCCGCCGGCCGAGCGGATCGGGCCAGCGTAGTAGACGTTGACGAACTCGGTTCCGTCGCCGTTTTCCAGGATCTCGACCCGGTCGATCCCCTCGATGGGCGCGGCGACGACCCCCTCGGTCAGCAAGGCGACTGCAGTGCGGACTGCCCCTTCGACCTTGCCGGCTTTCGTCTCGTAGTCGCCGACGCGACCTTCCGCGAAGTCCTTCGCGAGTTCGAGTGCGGCCTCCTCGCGGCTCATCTCGCCTTCGAGTTCGCGGACGCGTTCGGCGACGCCATCGATGCCCAAAATATTCTCGACGCGGTCGGCCATGTCCTGGGCGACCGGAATCTCGACTTCGGGTTTCGGGTCGCCGCCGCGTTGTTTGGCCCGTTCGGCGACGTCGAACGCGTCGTCTAACTGGGACTCGAGTCGCTGGAAGTACCGTGTGTCTTCCTCCCGCATGTCAGAGCCAGAGATCGAGTTCGGTGGTCTCGTCGTACGCCCGCTCTAACCCGTCTTCGAAGACGCGCATGTGGACTTCACCGGCCCAGACCGTCGCCTCGTTCAGGTGGCCCGCGACGGCGGTGCCCTCGTCGTCCGAGAGGACGACGTGCGTGTGTGCGAATCGGTCGTACTGGCGAGACTCCGTCTCGCTGTCCTCCGAGTGTGACTCGGAGATTTCCAGCCACGAGACGTTGCCCACGCAGCTGGCGACCTCGAGCGGTTCGTCGAACTCGATCGGATAGTACTCGCAGTCGTCCTGATCGTAAAACCAGAGTTCGGCGTCTTGGACCGCACCGAGAGCGGTAAACCAGGCGGCATCGGCCTCGACCGCGTCGGCGAGGGACTCGATCTCGGCCCGCCAGTCGGCACCGGTCTCGAGGCGGGCGACGTACTCGTCCGTGGTCTCGACGGCGCGATAGTTCATACGACACAACTGTGTCCGCCGATAGAAAAAGGTCTGCGTTCGGTTACGCTCGACAAGGAGTTGGTAGCACTCCACACAATACCCTGACGGGCGGTTGCAGAACATAACTATTAGCAATTGTCGTTCGATCGAGCACAATAATCTGCGTTATTCAGCAGAGGTGGTATGAGATGATAGAGATCGGAAGACGTTGGTCGAATACGACCAGTATAAACAGTACACTTATCAAAAGTTATATAAGGGGTGGCAGAGCACATGTGACAATATGCCACAAGACATGGTGGACGTTACCAGGCGACGTCTCCTCGCTTCAGGGGCCGCCGTCTCCGCGGCAGCAATTGCAGGGTGCATTGGTGGCGGTGACGGTGATGGTGCCGAGCAGTTCCACTTCACGCAAGAGCAATCGCGCGAAGAACAGTTCGACCCCGTCATCTCGAACGACGCCTACAGCTTTCAGGTGATTCAACTCGTCTTCGACGGCCTCTACGAGTACAACGACGGACTCGAGTTACAGCCGAAACTCGCGACGGGCGAGCCGACCGTCGAGCGCGACGGGACGCGCTATATTTTCGAACTTGTGGAGGGAGCGACGTTCCACAACGGCGACGAGGTGACCGCCGCGGACGTCGCCCACTCCTTTACCGCGCCGGTCGAAGAGGAAACCGAAAACGCGGCCGAGTACGACATGATCGAGAACACCGAGGTCATCGACGACTACCAACTCCAGGTCGACCTCGGTGACGAGCCATACGGTCCGTTCGAACTCGCAACGATGGGTGTCACGGTGGTTCCCGAATCCGTCCGCACCGACGATCCCGAAGCGTTCAACAGGGATCCGGTCGGCTCCGGCCCGTTCGAGTTCGCCGACTTCCAGGACAACGAGTACGTCGAACTCGAGCGCAACGACGACTACTGGGACGACCTCGAGCCGAATCTCGAGCAGGTTCGCTTCGTCGCCCACGACGACGACGCGGGCCGGATCTCCGACATTCGATCGGGCGACACCGACGCCATCGCCGGGATTCCAAACGACGACTGGGACGTTCTCGAGGACGAGGAAGGGGTAGAGCTCTACTCGGCCGAGAGTCCGTCGTTCATGTATATGGCGTTTAATTGCAACGAGGGGCCAACAGCGAATCCGGAGGTCAGACGGGCGATCGCCCACTCGTTCTCGATGCAGGATTTCATCGAGTCCAACGCCGGAAACGTGGCCTCGCCGATGTACAGCCCGGTCCCACCGGTCGTCAACGACGTCTGGGGGTTCCCGGAAGACGAGTACCAGGAGCTGTTGCCCGAGTACGACCCTGACGAGGCCCAGTCGCTACTTGAGGAACACGCGCCAGACGACTTCGAGCCGACGATCATCACGCCGGAAGGGATTCGCACGCAACTGGCCGAACGGATCGCCACCCGATTAGACGAGATCGGCTACGGGGCCGACGTGCAGACGCTCGACTTCGCGACGCTGGTCGATACGTACACGAGCGGGAACGAGGACGACTACCAGATGTACATGCTGGGCTGGACTGGCGGCCCCGACCCCGACTTCTACCTCTACCCGCTCTTCCACGAGAGCCAGGCGGGCGTGAACCAGGGCCACTACTACGAGGGCAGCGACGGCTTCCACGACGACATCGCCGAGGCCCGCAACTCGGCCGACCAGGACGCACGATACGATCTGTACGAGCCCGTCATCCGAGAAATCGTCGAAGAACTGCCCGTGTTGCCCGCGTTTACCCAGGACAACACGATGGCTGCCCGCGACTACGTCCAGGGTCTGCAGGCCCATCCGGAAGTGACGAGAAACCCGACTCTCGTCGCGGAGTATACGAACGTCTCTATGGAGTAAACCGGACAGTGGCGCCACGCCGTCTCGGCGGAACCGGCCGACCGCGGTTTCCACCGACTCGGCGGCGATGGCACCGTCTCGAGACGATCACGACGAAATGCAAACGCGAATGGCTGCGCAATGAAACTACTCAAATACACGATCTACAGACTCTTGCAGGCGATTCCCGTCCTGATCGGGATCTCTGTCATCACCTTCCTGCTCGCGAACCTGGGGCCGGGCGATCCGGTCAGCCTCATGCTCCAGGGCCAGGAACACAGCGAGGAGTTAGTGCGAGCGATCGAACAGCGATACGGGCTCGACAGACCGTTACACGAGCGCTACGTGACTTATATGGCCGGCCTGCTCGAGGGTGACCTCGGTCAGAGCATCCACTATCAGCGGCCGGTCGCCGATCTGATACTGGATCGAATCGGACCGACGCTCCTGTTGGTCCTGTCGGCGTACGCGTTCGCGCTGGTGACGGCGATTCCGCTCGGTATCGTCGCCGCCGACCGTCGGAACGAACCGACCGACCACGCCTCGCGAATCGCCGCCCTCGCCGGCGTCAGCACGCCGTCGTTCTGGATCGGGATCGTCCTGATCCTGATCTTCGCCGTCAAGCTCGGCTGGTTACCCTCGAGCGGGCTCATCTACCCGTGGCGACCGCCCAGTTCCTACCCGGGCATCAGCGGCCACCTCGAGTTGTACTACGAGTCGATCCGGCACCTGCTGTTGCCGATGATCGCGCTGGGGACGTTACAGATGGCGACGATCATGCGCGTCGAGCGCACGCAGATGATCGAGTCGCTGCAAGGCGAGTACGTCAAGCTCGCCCGCGCTTACGGCGTCCCAGAGCGGACGATCCTTCGCAAACACGCGTTTCAGGTCGCACAGCTTCCGATTATCACCATCGTCGGGCTCAACCTGTCGACGGCGCTCGGCGGGGCGGTGTTAGTCGAGACGGTGTTCAACATCAACGGGATGGGACAGCTGTTCGTCGAGGCGATTCAGCAAAACGACTACCAGCTCGTGATGGGCGTCACGATGCTACTCGGCGTGTTGTTCGTGGTCGGCGTCATCATCACGGACATCTCGTATGCGTACGTCGATCCACGCGTCACTTACGGTGAGAGGGAGTAATCATGGCAGTTGGTGAATCACAACTCGAGAGCGGAACGGACGCGGTGGCCGACGAGGACGACGTCGAAGCCCGCGTCGGCTGGCGATACACCGTCGCGCGGATCAAACAGGATACGACGGCCCGATGGGGGCTGTATATCGTGGCAGCTGTGCTGAGCATCGCGGTGTACGCCGCCGTGGACAGCAACCTGTCGCTGCTCACGTTCGGACTCCTGTCGGATTTCACGTTCGCGCGGCTGTTGCCGATCTTCGATCACCCCACGTACATCCCGCCGCCGGGCGAGGGAACACAGCACATGCCGCCGTACTTTCCGCTTGCCGAACAATCGTGGAATCCGTTACCGGCTGGTGGCACGCTCGAGCATCCGCTTGGGACTGACCACACCGGTCGGGACTACTTTACGCGGATCGTCTACGGCACGCAGGTGTCGGTGTTCGTCGGCCTCGTCTCGACGTTTATCGGCCTCGCCGGCGGGACGGTGATCGGTGCCGTCGCCGGCTACTACGGTGGTCGCGTCGACGACGTGCTGATGCGACTGGTCGAGACGGTCTACGCGATCCCACCGCTGATCCTCATCATCGTCTTCACTGTCTTCATCGGCGGGGCAAACATCTGGTACGCCGTGCTCGGTGTGGGGATCGCGTTCATCCCCGTCTTCGCCCGCATCATCCGGAGCCGAGTGCTGAGCATCCGCGAGATGGACTACATCGAAGCCGCGCGGGCGGCCGGTGTCAGGGATCGAAACATCATCATGCGTCACGTCGTTCCCAACAGCTTCGCGCCGGTGTTGGTGTACGCGACGTTGCAGATCGGCGTGACGATCCTCATCGTAGCCGGACTCTCCTTCCTCGGCTACGGCGCACAGCCGCCAACACCGGACTGGGGCCAGATGCTCAACATCTCCCACGGCTACATGCACTCGAACGTCTGGCTCTCGATCTGGCCGGGATTGGCGATCATGATCACCATTATGGGCTTCAACCTGTTCGGCGACGGCCTGCAGGACGCCCTCGATCCCCGAATTGACGATTAACAATGAGTTCAGAACCACTCCTTCGCGTCGAGAATCTCAAGACACAGTTCTTCACGGAAGCCGGCACCGTCCGCGCCGTCGACGGCATCTCCTTCGAGGTCTACGAGGGCGAGATCGTCGGCCTCGTCGGCGAAAGCGGCGCTGGCAAATCAGTCGCCTCGATGAGCCTACTGCGACTCGTCGAGCGCCCCGGCGAGATCGTCGCCGGCGAGGTTACCTACAAAGGCGAGACGCTCTTCGGTCTCGAGGAAGGGCCTGACGGCAATCTGCAGAAACGGGACGACATGCTCTCCAACGAGGAGATCCGGACCCGGATTCGGGGCAACGAGATCGCCGTCATCTTCCAGGATCCGATGGAGTCGCTCAACCCCGTGTTCACCGTCGGGGGACAGCTCCGTGAGTTCATCGAACTCAACCGCGGACTCTCGGAGGACGAGGCCCGCCGGGAGGCGATCGACATGCTTCGCGAGGTGGGTATTCCCGACCCCGAGCAACGCTACGAGGAGTACCCCCACCAGTTCTCGGGCGGGATGCGCCAGCGCGTGCTCATCGCGATGGCGCTGGCCTGTGAACCCAGCCTCATCATCGCCGACGAGCCGACGACGGCGCTCGACGTCACCGTCGAGGGACAGATTCTCGATCTGGTCGACGACCTCCAGAAAAAGTACGGGACGAGTTTTATCTGGGTCACCCACGATCTGGGTGTCGTTGCCGAGATCTGTGACCGCGTGAACGTGATGTATCTCGGCGAGATCGTCGAACAGGCACCGGTCGACGAACTGTTCTACGACACCAAACACCCCTACACGCAGGCCCTGCTCGAGTCGATGCCCAGACCCGATCGAACCGTCGCGGATCTCGAGCCGATCGAGGGCGTGATGCCGGAGGCGATCAATCCGCCCTCCGGCTGTCGGTTTCACCCGCGCTGTCCCGACGCGCGGGCGGTGTGCAAACGGGTCCATCCCGAGCCGAAAGTGGTCGCCGACGCCGACGGCGAGCCCCACCGGGCGGCCTGCGTAAAACACGACGTTTTCGACGTGGGCTACGACGAGAGTCCGCCGCTCGAGGGCGCGGTGGACGGCGAGGGAAGCCGACGAACCGACGAACCGCAGTCGGAACTCGCGGCGAATCCCGCCGGCGACGAGCACGGAGGTGATGGCGGTGAGTAGCGACTTGCGCACGAGCGAGGCGCGCGACGCTGACCGGGACGGGCCGTTGCTCGAACTCGAGGGCGTCTCGAAGTACTTCGGTCAGGGCTCCGGCCTTTTCGGCGGGTTGCAGTACGATCCGGACACGTTCCCGCCGATCAGCGTCGATCGCGAGCGGGTGGAAGCAGTCGACGACGTCTCCCTCGAGATCCAGCCCGGCGAGACACTCGGGCTAGTCGGCGAGTCCGGCTGTGGCAAGTCGACGCTCGGCCGGACGATCCTGCGCCTGCTCGAGCCGACGGACGGCGAGATTCTCTTCAGAGGGGAGAACCTCGCGGATCTCAGCGGCGAGGAACTCCGCCAGATGCGCTCGGAACTGCAGATGATCTTCCAGGATCCCCAGTCCTCGCTCGATCCGCGGATGAAAGTCGGCCAGATCATCGAGGAGCCGATGCGCGCCCACGGGATGCTCGATGACGAGGGCCGAGAGGCACGAGCGAAAGAACTCCTCGAGAAAGTCGGGCTCGACCCGCGCCACTACAACCGCTACCCCCACGCCTTCTCCGGCGGCCAGCGCCAGCGGATCAACCTTGCACGAGCGCTGTCGGTCGATCCGGAGTTCGTCGTCTGTGACGAACCCGTCTCCGCGCTCGACGTCTCGATTCAGGCGCAGGTACTGAACACGATGGAGCGGCTCCAAGAGGAGTTCGGGCTCACCTACCTCTTCATCGCCCACGACCTCTCCGTGATTCGCCACATCTCCGACCGCGTCGCGGTGATGTATCTCGGCCACATCGTCGAAGTCGCCGAGAAAGAGGAACTGTTCGAAAACCCCCAGCACCCGTACACGAAGGCGTTACTCGAGTCGATTCCCGTCCCCGATCCACGGGAGTCGGGCGCACGTGGCGTCCTCGAGGGCGAGGTGCCGAGTCCGACGGAGCCGCCCTCTGGCTGTCGATTCCGGACCCGGTGTCCGGAACTGATCGCCCCCGAGGCGTACGACCTGACCGAAGCGGAGTGGTCGCACACACGGGCGTTCATGCGCGCCGTCAAGCGACGGACGTTCGAACCGATGTCAGCCGCCGAGTTGCGCCGGGAGTTCTTCGGCGGCGACCTCCCGGGCGGGGAGGCCGGTGAGATCGTCGCGGATGCGATCGACATGATCGCCACGGACAGCGACCACGGCGGCGAGTCGGCCGACGACCGCAGCGACTGGACTGCCGCGACCGACCTGCTCCTCGAGTCGTTCGCCGAACGGAGTATCTGTGCGCGCGAACGACCCGCGTACGACCTCGAGCCGGTCCACGGATCGGGAGCACACTTCGCGGCGTGTCACCGCCGTCGGTGATTGAGTAGCATCGACTCGGCATAAATATCTGATTACATACAATTGTGAATAGTCCGCTAGCCTCACGAAAGTGGTCCAGCTAATCGACTGTATATCGTGCTGACATCGCCTGAGGCGTTTGTTTACGACGCTGGACCAATCGCGACGTGTGGCGTCTGAACAACACGATCTTTCATCTCGAAAATACTTATGTATCCCCCGTCGCTATTTACTCATGTATGAGTAAGATCCTTGCAGCAGTCACGGCAGGCACGCAGCGAATTGCAAAGGCACGACGAACGGTCGCCCACTCCCCGCAGTTCGGCGACGACCAGTCGGCGGACGAGGACGGGCGCCCAACGACGCGAATTCCCCCGGGTGGCTTCCTCACCGGGTGAGGGAGCGATTCATGACCACCGCTCGCGGTCCCGCTCGTTTTCTCTGCAGTTGATCGAAGCCGATCAGGTCGACCTCACTCGAGGACCGACGACGGATGCTTGAGGTAGACGTCCTGTTCGGTCACCCGCTGGTAGAGTTCGTACAGCGTCTCGACCGCCGTCTCGTTCGGAGTGAACCGGATGTGGGGCGCGGAGTGATAGCCGCGACAGCTGATCAGAAAGAAGTACAGCGTCCGATGGTGGGCCGGCGTCGCGTCGACCACACCCAGCGACCGCCCGCCGAGGTCGTCCGAGAAGTCGTTGAGCAGCGCCGCAATATCGTCTTGAAGCTGTTCGTCCGGGCGATACCGTGGAATTCCGAACGTCTGTTGCATGTACGTCGTCGCCGCCTCGAGAAACGGGTTCGAATCTAACCCGGTCGGATCGACGGTCTGGAACGTCTCGTACAACTCGAGGACGGTCGAGAGTTCGTCGCGCGTGACGGCGATCGGTAACACCGGCTCCCCGCGGGGCAGCGAGTAGTCGGGAAACGCGTGGGAGCTCGGGTCGGGAAGTTGGGCGAAGACGTGCTCGAGCGACATATGTGGTACCACGACACACTCGCCTAAACGGTTACTGGTGGCAGGCAAGCGACAGATACAGTGACAGCGTTTCAGACGGGCTGTTGTCCCGACGTCCCAGTGTACCCGCGACCGTGATCGATTGCACCGGCACTGACGGGTGACCGCTCGTCTCAGTCGGTGTCGCGTTCGATCCGGATCGTCGTCGAATCACTCGGTCGAGGACGGTCGTCACCGGTCGCGACGAACGCCCGCAGTTCGTACTCGCCGGGGTCGGGCAGAATCGATTCGCGCCTCGTCCCCTCGCCCGCGCGCTCGAATCGGCCGTTCCACGTGACCGAAAGCCGTTTGCGTTCGCCGCCGCCGAAGCGAAACGTCGAGGGGCGATCGCGGGTGAAGCGACGTTCGTCGCTGGCCTCGAGGATGCCGTCGACCGTCCACCCCCAGCGCCGCTGTCGGGGCGTCGGTATCGAAATCGGCACCGGCAGCCGGTTTCGAAACTCGACGGTGAGTTCGACGGGGTCGTCGGGTGCGTAAACGTCCCGATCGGTCTCGAGCGAGACGGTAACGGCACGCCGGGCGAGCGCCGTCGGCACGAGTGCCGACAGCAGCGTCACGACAGTGTACCGCGAGTCGTCGCTTTCGTGCCCGAACTCGTCGCCTGCATCGGTCCCGGCGTCGTGCGGTGGCTGTGGGCCGACCATCGAGTGAGACGTGACCGCTTACCTACTAAATTGTACGGTCAACCCGGCAATTGAATAGTGATCGATCGTGTGGAATAGGCGGTGACACGGCCGTTATCAGGGGAAACGGATGTCCAAGAACGGTTATTGCAGTACGGTTCCTCCATCTGGTTACAGAATGTTACCTGTAATCGAAACGCTTCCGCTCCAGACCATCGATGGCCCCTTCGCGGGTGAACTGTTCCTCGTCGCACGCGTGCTGTTCGGCGGGATCATCGCGTTCATGGGTCTGAATCACTTCCTCGATCTCGAGACCACCACGGGATACGCTGAAATGAAAGGCGTTCCAGCACCGACGCTCTCGGTACTGCTCTCCGGGGTCGTCCTCGTACTGGGCGGGCTCGGTGTCGCGCTCGGACTGTTCCCAGCGCTCGCGGCGGGCTCACTCGCGGTGTTCCTGCTCGTCACGACGCCGCTGATGCACGACTTCTGGGCCGTCCCGGACGACCAGCAACAGAGCGAACTCACGGCGTTTATGAAAAACGTCGGTCTGTTCGCTGGCACGCTGGTGGTTCTCGCGGTCAGCACCCTCGAGTGGCCGTACGCGCTCGGAATCGGGCTGGTCTGACCGACAAATCCTGACACACGAGTCGAAAAGCAATCGCTATTCCCTGTCCCAACCCCCACTTATCGCCAAGCCGGCAGCGTCGGCGCGTCGTCCGCCTGCATCGAAAGCCAGGCTCCGTCGGCCGAAATGTCGGCGATGACGTATTCCGCACCCGAATCGCTCGAGTCGATCGAACCGACGATGGTGTCGGACGTCATGGTGTGGGAGTGTGTCACCATGTATGAGAGTGACACCCACCCATATATAAACTCGTCGAATTGGACTATCCGGTGAACCGACAAATCGAACGCGGCGATCGCGGACGTGCGAAACATTGGGTTTATACTCATTTTGGCCGTACGGTGGGGATATGAACGTAGCCGACGCGATGACGCCTCGTGAGGACGTGGTTACCGTCGAACTGCCCGGCACTCGATCGGACGTCCTCGAGTACCTCCAGGAGCAGTCGTTTTCCTCCGTTCCGGTCGTCAAACCGACCGACAACGGTCCTGAGTACCGTGGGTTGGTTTCGCGAGATGCCCTGATCGAACAGCCAGACGAAGACCAGCTCGTCATGCTGATGGACGACGTCCCGACGACGACGGCCGAGACGTCGCTTGAGGACGTCGCGCGGACGATGGTCGAAGAGGGTGCTCGCCGCGTCCCGGTCGTCGACGGGGAGTTCGAAGGGATCGTCACGGTGACTGACGTGGTCCACGCCATCGCGACGGGCGATCAGGCAACCGAGGGCGTCGTCGAGGCCCTCGCAAGCGAGAACGTGAACACGACCTACGAAGGCGCACCGCTGCCGGTTGCCGAACGGGAACTCTTCTACGCGAACGTCCCCTACACCGTTGCGCTGTCCGACGACGGACGGATGAGCGGCGTCCTCACCGAGGTCGACATCATCGACGTCGCCCGCATCGTCGAGGGCGAGGAGTCGACGGGCGACAACTTCCCCGATCAGGATTCGGAGTGGTCCTGGGAGGGCATCAAAGCCGTCGGCAGCCGCTATCTCCCAACGCGGGACATCGAGCTGCCGACCGGCCCCGTCAGCGAGTTCATGAGCGACGACGTGGTGACGGTCTCGGCTCAAACGAGCGTTCAGGAGGCTGCACAGCGCATGATCAGCAACGACATCGAACAGATCCCGATGCTCACCGGCGAACAGCTCGTCGGTATCGTCCGCGACATCGATCTGCTGGAGGCTTTGTATGAGTGAGAACCAACAGGCGGAGACGAGCGAATCGGCGACCGACCAGACGAGCGAGAAGTTAGTCGAACTGGCCAAACGCCGCGGCTACTTCTTCCAGTCGTCGGGTTCTTACGGTAGCGTCGGCGGCTTCTACACGTTCGGCCCACAGGGAGCGGCCCTGAAAGGCAACATCGAAGACGCCTGGCGCGACCGCTTTGCGCTCGCCGAGGGCAACATGGAGATCGACGCGCCGACGATCATGCCCGAACCCGTCTTCGAAGCCTCGGGCCACCTCGAGGGCTTCGACGACATGCTGATCGAATGTCCCGACTGTGGGACGAGCAGCCGCGCGGACCACCTCGTCGAGGACAACACGATGTACGAGGATGCCGAGAGCCTCGAGATTCCGGAGGTCGAAGAGATCATCGCCGAGTACGAACTCGTCTGTCCCGACTGCGGTGCCGGCCTCGCGGGCGTCGCCGTTGAGGATTTCAACCTCATGTTCGCGACCAACATCGGCCCCGGTGACTCCCAGCCGGGCTATCTGCGCCCCGAGACGGCGCAAGGTATCTTCGTCGAGTTCCCCCGACTCAAGGAGTACGCTCGCAACCAGCTTCCGTTCGGCGTCACCCAGATCGGTCGGGCCTACCGCAACGAGATCAGCCCGCGACGGTCGATCATCCGCACCCGCGAGTTCACGCAGGCCGAACTCGAGTACTTCATCGACCCAGAGGAAGACGAACCCGACCTTTCGGCGGTCGAAGACGTCGAAGTGACGCTCTACCCCGCCACCGAGCAGAACGACGAGGACGGCGACGAGATCCAGACGACGATCGGTGACGCCGTCGCCGACGACGTGATCGCCAGTCCGTGGGTCGCCTACTTCCTCGGCGTCGCCAAGCCGTGGTACGAGGCCGTCGGCGTCGATATGGACCGGTTCCGCTTCCGCCAGCACCTCTCGGGTGAGCGCGCCCACTACGCGAGCGACTGCTGGGACGCCGAAAGCGAGATCGACGGCAACTGGATCGAGATGGCCGGCTTCGCCTACCGCGGCGATTACGACCTCTCGAAACACAGCGAACACTCCGGTGACCGCTTTACCGTCTTCAAGCAGTACGACGAACCGAAGACGGTCGAGCGCGCCACCGTCGACCCCAACATGAGCTACCTCGGTCCCGAGTTCGGCGGCGACGCAGGGGCTGTCGTGGAGGAACTCGAGGCACTCGCAGCCCGCGATCGCACCGCCTTCGAGGGCGATACGGTCGAATTCGAACTCGAGGGCGAGACCTACGAGATCCCCGTCGAGAAAACCGGCTTCGCGGTCGAAGAGCAGACCGAATCCGGTGAGCACATCATCCCCCACGTCGTCGAGCCCTCCTTCGGTGTGGACCGGCTCGTCTACACCGTCCTTCACCACGCCTACCGGGAAGACGAGGTCGACGACGAGGAGCGAACCTACCTCGAACTCGAGCCCGAAGTCGCCCCGACGTTCGTCGGCGTCTTCCCGCTGCAAAGCGACGCGGAACTCGAGGCCCAGGCTGACGAGATCGTCGACGACCTTCGCGAGGCCGGGCTGTCAATCACCTACGACGACTCGGGCAACATCGGGCGGCGCTACCGCCGACAGGACGAGGTCGGGACGCCGTTCTGTGTGACGGTCGACTACGAGACCGTCGAGGCCGACGAGACGACCGTCACGGTCCGCGAGCGAGACACGACCGACCAGAAGCGCCTCCCAGTCGACGACCTCGCGGAGACGCTGTCGGCGATCCGCGAAGGAGACCTCGAGTTCGAGGACCTATGACATCCTCCGCGCCCTGAAGGGCGCGGTTTCCTCCGTGGGAGTCTCGGCTATGCTGATTCCCCGGAGGCAACATTCCCGTTGTGGTGGACGGTACTCGGGTCTGTGCGCTGTTCTTTGGGACTTTCGCGAGGGTGTGGTGTCCCCGACCAATCGTGGTCGTCCCACTCGAACCGCACGGGCCGTGCCATCGGCCTGACTGCCTGTTCTGTATGCCGCTCCAGGAACGTTTCTGACGCTGTAAGGTCGGCGTGACCTTCGAACCCACACACGGACAGGTGAGCATGTCTCGATTCCGTGTCGTTCTATCCGTACCGCTACACTGCGGGCATTCTTGACTCGTCCACGCTTCCGACCGAACTTCGATCGTAATCCCGTACTCTTCGGCGGTACAGGCCAGTCGCTCGGTGAACTGTTTGAACGCCCAGAAGTTGTGTGTCTTGGCGTTGGTTTCGACCGACCAGTGCGTGTCCAGCACGTCGGTCAATCCACCGATATACACCGTATCCACACCATCTTCGTACAGGCGCTCCAGCAGGTCACGACACAGTGATTCTTGAGCGTGATCGCGGCGACGAGTTCGTTTGCGGTACAGCCGCCGGATACGCTTGCTGCTGTATCGACCTTCCGGCAGCTTGGACTGCAACTGGGCTATCTCTCGTGTCATCTCACGGAAACGGTCGAACAGATCTCGACCTTCGTATAGGTATTGTTCACCGGTCATGGTGGTACAGGCGACGAGATTATATGCGGAACAGGCGCAATACCACGGCCTGAAGGCCGTGGATACGCGCCGTCACTCGATGATGCCACCCACTGACAGAAGCATAGCCCGAGTTTCCAATCCTAACGTTCAAATCACAAGAAACCCTACATTATGGCAAGGTCAGGTCGGAACGGAGCGGATTCCGAACGACCTTCGGAGGTCGTTCGAGAGAGCGTCGCTCTCTCGTGATGACGAAAATCTTTAATTTTCGAACCACGGTCAACCTGCCAATCCAATGAGACAGTATCCGAAACGCCAACGCGGTGAACGCGAATCCTTGAAGGATTCGGCTCGTGCCCGTCGGTTGAGCAAGCCCGATGATACCTCCGAGTCCGTCGACGCGTCAGCGACTTCCTGCTGGCAAAAACAACAGCTGGGTGTCAACGATGCTGAGGATAGGAGTAACGGCCACTTGGCATGGCCAGACAGCCACCGACCACGACGACTGGGTTAGACGCGAACTCCCGAAAAGTGGCGGAGTCATGGTTGTAAACCTGAAACTCCCACCGCTCGGGATTCCTGCGTCTTCAGGCGCAGGAGGATGTCAATTGCACCAATATCCAGAGCGGCCTTCTCAGAAGCCAGTGGAGTGTCCCGTGCATCGTCAGAAACAGTCACGGGTTGCGAAGCTCGGAAGGTGCTATCCGTCTTGTCGTACCACAGGTCCAACCGACCCTGTTTGTCGTAGTCGGGCCAATTCGGGTTGCCGACAATTTCCAGTCGGAGCCGCCCGGTGTGGTTGTGTCGGGTTTTCAACTCGCTCCCTACAAGGATCTCAAGTCGAGAGCGAACGCCCCATTCGATGGTGTACGACGTGTTTCGAATGACGGTATGCAGTTTGCGTCCATCGTCTTTGTTCCCCCAAAACCCGGGTGGTTCGGGGTTTTCAGTGACCGATGTGTTCGACTCGTCGTGATACTTCTTCTTGTTCTCGAAGAAGCCGCGCCACGCTTCGCTGTTCTTGCGAATTACTTGCTGGGCGGTGGATGCACCAAGCACGCCTTTGTACTTGCCTTCGAGTTGGCCTGTATCGGCGTCCCAGACGTCACCATCGAAGCCGTCCTCGTCGTTGTACCGCATGAGGCGTTCGTAGTTAACTTCGTTCCAGAGAGCAGCGGAAGCGTCCAACAGGTCCCGGAGCAGTTGCTCTCCACTATCGGAGAGCGGTCGCACGGCAAACGTGTTAGTCCGCTTCATCGCTCATTCCAACCGACGTCATCGGCTGTTGTAAAGACGACCCACCCGCGGTGAAAGTGAAAATAGTGAGATGGGTTCGAGACTCGGGCTGGCAGTAACGTGACGGGGCGGAAACAGAGTGTACGCGATTCACGCCCGTTGAGCAAACCGAAGGTTTGCGATGCCCATCAGAACGCTCGAGTGGTCGGGGTTTAGTTTGAACACTCGTTTCGGAAGCGTTCGCTCGAGTCGTTGGATCCGAATAGCGTACCGGCGTAGCCCAGATTCAGAAGTGACGCAGACCACTCCCGCGTTCTGAGGACGCCGTGAACGGCGGGACTCTCTCGCTGTTAAAAGGTAGCGTCTCGAGGACCGTTTTCGGGGAGACTGTTTTATGCTGGCGGCGCGTTTGCTGCGTTCGAATGTCGAGCGACAACGACGCGGTCGATCATCGGGTACGTGCCGACGACGGCGCGGTTCACAGCGTGTGGGACAACGGCCTCGAACCGGTGTGTACGGTCGAACCGGGCGACGTCGTCCGCTTCGAGTGCAACGACGCCACGAACGGCCAAGTCGGCCCCGACGCGACGGCTGCGGACCTCGCCACGCTCGATATCGACCCCGTCCACCCGTTGACTGGGCCCGTCGCAATCGAAGGGGCACAGCCGGGTGACGTCCTCCAGATCGACCTCCTCGAGATCGACCACGACGGCTGGGGATGCACGCTGGTGCTCCCGGGAGAGATCGAACTCGGACTCTTAGCCGACGAGTTCCCAGAGCCGGCACTGTACGTCTGGGAACTCGAGGACGACGTCGGCGAATTCGTCGACGGGATCGAGGTGCCTCTCGACCCGTTCCCCGGCGTGATCGGTGTTGCACCAGCTGAAGACGGTGCACACAGCACATTCCCGCCGCGGTCGGTCGGCGGAAATCTGGACGTCAAACAGCTCACGGAAGGGTCGACGCTGTATCTTCCCGTCGCAGTTGAGGGGGCCCTGTTCAGTATCGGTGACGGCCACGCCGCTCAGGGTGACGGCGAGGTCTGTGGCACTGGTATCGAGGCCCCGATGACCGTCACGTGCCGGTTCGACCTGCGGTCGGACCTGTCGCTCGAGACCGCACAGTTCGAAACGAGGGGTCCGTTCACTCCGACCGGTCGGGACGAGCCGATGTACGGGACGACAGGCGTTGCGGACGATCTCATGGACGCAACCCGACAGGCCATCCGACACATGATCGACCACCTACACGACGAACGCGGCCTCTCCCGGACTGAAGCCTACATGCTGTGCTCGGTGGCCGTTGACCTGAAACCCAATCAGGTCGTCAACGCCCCGAACTGGACCGTTTCTGCGTATCTCCCGGAGCGCATCTTCCCGGAGCCGCGTCGTCGGTCAACGACAGGGGAGTGACGGCCCGAGCCGGCTCCGGACGTCCGCGAGCGACCGCGACCGTCCCGGTTCGTAACCTGTGGAACACATTTATTCGGTGACAGCCTACCAGCGCCATGAATCGTGAGCGCGTCGACCGGCTCGAGTGGCCCTGTCGAAACAGCGAACGGGTGGATCGATGACGGAATCACGGACGGGAGACCGAGGTAACGGGTCGGCCGACCAGCGGGACAGCGAGTCCACACACACGCCGCCCGAGGATCTCGCCCGGCGAATGTTCGACGCGAGCCCGATCAGCACCGTCGTGATCGATCGGCAGGGAACGATTACCTTTGCAAACGAACGGGCAGCGGCAACGCTCGACATCGACTGTGAGACGCTGGCCAGCGGGGCGTTCGATCCGGCCGACTGGAACATCTATCACGACGACGGGACGCCGATCCCGAAGTACGACCATCCCGTCGCGCGCGTTTTCGAGACTGGCGAGCCGGAGTATGGCTTCGAACACTGGATCGAACTGGCAGACGGCACCGAGAAGTGGCTCTCGAGTAACTCCTCTCCCATCCTCGACGAAGCGGGAGTCGTCGAGTACGTCGTCGTCTCGTTCGAGGACGTGACGGCGTTGAAACACCGCGAAGAGCGGTTGACCAGCGACCACGTGCGCCTGCTCGAGTTCCGGACGGATCAGTCGGCGGTCCCACCGTCGCTTCGCGTCGAGGGCGGCGAAACGCGGATCAAGGTCGACTCCGTCGTCTCGCTGCCGGACGGGACGATCGTCCAGTACATGGGGACCTCGGACCTCCCCGCGAGCGACTTCGTCACTGCCGTCGAAGAGGTCCCTCATTATCTCGACGCACGGCTGCTCAGTTCAATCGACGAATACAGCCGCATCGAAGCCCACGCGGACTCGACGACGGTGTCCCACGTGTTTCCGTCCCTCGGCGGTCGTGCTCGCGCCGTCATCGTCACGTCGGACGAGGTCAGGTTCCTCGGAGAGTTGCCGGGCGACGTAGACCCTCGGCTGGCAGCGGACGGCATTCGGGAGTTCCACCCCGAGGTCGAACTGGTGGCTGAGAAACTCGTCTACTCGCCCCACCTCCTATACGACGTCGTCGACGACGCGCTCACCGACCGACAGCTCGCGGTGCTCGATGCCGCGTACTTCGGGGGGTACTTCGACACGCCGCGAGCCAGCACCGGCGACGAACTGGCGGATCGGTTCGGCGTCACGCGCCAGACGTTCAATCAGCACCTCCGAAAGGCCCAGCGGACCGTCTTCCAGCATCTGTTCGAAAAGTCCGGCGCGAACGCACGCTGACTAGTCAGCGTCACCGCTTACCACTGTGTTTCCTGTAGTGCCGGTCAATGACTGACACAACTCATCCCGATTCCACCACATCTCGGCTGTTCGGCGACGACCGCGTTGGTCACGATCCGACCACAGGAACGTTTCACGCCGCTTTTAGCGCAGAACCCAATACGGTCGTTGTCACGATCGTCGATACCGTGGCGACTATCACGAACCGCGATCCAACGCGATTGTCACCGTTGTTCGAGACCATCGACCCCGAAGCGCTGGCCGAACTCGTGACGTCGTCTCGACAGACTCCTATCGAGGTAGCCTTTTCCTACGAGGACTGTCAGGTTACCGTCTCGAGCCACGGTGTCGTCGTCGAGCCACCGGACGAGTGACAGTAGCGACCGACGTCGGTTGACCAGTGAGACGATCGGCTGGAACGAGACGTGTCGGTAACGGTCTCTGGCCTCGGTCCCGTATCAACGGTCCGCTGCTTATATCGGTGAACCGACGGACTCAAGGCATCGTCGGAAGACGATTGCGGTGATGGCCGACGAACTGAAGCGACGACTCGTCCACGCAAGCGGGTCAGGTCTCGTTGCACTCTATCTCCTTGCGAACTCCCTCGATCTCGGACTGACATGGGCGCGGTTCGGCGTCCTCATGACGGTTCTCTCGCTGGGCGTCATCGGCCTCGAGTTCCTGCGACTTCGAACCGGCCTCGAGTGGTCGCTGTACGATACGCTGACTCGAGAGTACGAACAGGACCAGTTCGCGGGGTATGGCTACTACATGCTCAGCATGACGGTCGCCGTCCTCGTGTTTCCAGCCCAGATCGCGCTGCCGGCGATGTTGATGCTCTCGCTCGGGGACCCGATCAGCGGCACCGTCTCTGACAACAGCCTCAAGTTCATCAAGGGGCCGAAGGTACTCGGGACGATGTTCGTCGTCAGTGCCGTGATCGCCGCGCCGTTTCTCTACGAGACGCCGCTGGCCGTGGTCGCGGCGGCTCTCGGAGCGACCATCGCCGACGGGGTCAAACTCCGTATTGGCGACTACATCGTCGACGACAACCTGACGATTCCCATCTACGCCAGCGTGCTGGCCTGGCTCGCACTCGAGTTCCTTTGATCGGGTCGCTGCACTCGCAGGAAAGACAACCCTCGAGTCGTCCGGAAGCCGCTCATACGGTTTACTGTCGTCAATTACCGCCGATCGCTAGAACGGGTCGGCGATCGGCGGTAAATAGTTACAGCAATTCGTATCAGAGATCGGTGGCTCGGAACCGCCGATAGCCGACGCCGATCGTGAGGACGATCCATCCCACGAGCACAGCGAGCGCGAACACCGGCCGTTCGTACACTGCTGGCTCGGCCGGCGGCTGGACGAACGTCCCGCTGTTGAGATCCGGATAGACGCCGTCGAACAGGTTCGTGTACGCGGCGACGGGGTTCAGTGCCGCAACGATGTCGACCCACTCGGGGATCGTTTCGGGATACGAAAAGCCGTGGCGGACGTACAACACGGTGTAGGGAAGTCGCGTCCAGAGCTGAAAGAAAAAGAGCACGAAGACGCCGAACGCGGCGATCGTCGCTCGCGTCGCCGACCGAACGACCGCCGAGATGGCGACGGCGAACGCGGTGAACGTGACGCCGAGCAGGGCGAGAATCACCGCGACGGTCGCGAGTCTGGCAGGATCGACGGCTACACCACGGACCACGGCAACCGGAACGGCAGCCAACAACGCGGTGGCGATTGCCGTACAGAGAACGAGGCACCGCCCGACGAAGGTACCGAGCACGACCGTTCCGTGATCGATCGGGAGGCCGAGCACGACTTTGAGCGCGCCGCCCGTTCTCTTCTCGACGATCGCAGAGGCGAAAAAACCAAGCGCCAACAGTGGCGTCAACATCGCAAACAGGGGAAGCACCGACGGGATCAGTTCGGGGCCACCTCGATGGCCCGGTGACGTCGACCGACCCGCGGTGTACGTGATGAGCAGCGCAAGCAGGACGTAAATCCCGACGAGCAACTGGAACTGCCGCTCGCGGACGGTGTCACGAACGTCTTCGCGAACGAACAGGCCGAGTCCCGACGCCGCGCTCACTGTGCAACACCTCGCGTGTAGCTCTCGAACAGTTCCTCGAGTGACGTCTCGCTCGTGGTCACGTCCAGCACGTCGGCCGCGGAGTCGTGGAAGGCGGCGACGACCGACGCTTTGGCCGCGTTTTCACAGGCGACCGCGACCGTCGTCCCGTTCGTTTTGACGCCGGAGACGCCCTCGAGCGAACGGACGTGATCGACTGCGGATGTGGGAACCGACGACAGGTCGACCGTCACGGTCGCGGTGGTGCCGACGGACTCGCGCAGCGCGTCGATCGTGTCGACGGCGACGAGTTCGCCGCCGTCGAGGATGGCGACGCGATCACAGACCGCTTCGACCTGCTCCATGATGTGACTCGAGAAGAAGACGGTCGCACCGCGGGCGTTTTCCTCGCGGACGATCCGGCGCATGGTTCGAGCGCCGTTGGGATCGAGTCCCGTCGAGGGTTCGTCCAGGATCAGCAGTTCGGGCTCGCCGACCAGCGCCATTGCGAGCATGAGTCGCTGGGCCATTCCCTTCGAGTATTGCTCGACGGGGTAGGCGTCGGGGCCGCGCATGCCGACGCGCTCGAGCAGGTCGTCCGGATCGTCGTCGGCGTCTTTCGCCTCGATAGCGAACTGGACGTGCTCGCGGCCCGTTCGCTCGCTGATCGGACCGTAGCCGTCGGGGAGGACACCGATCCGGTCGCGGATGGCGGTGCTCTCGGAGGAGATGTTCTGACCGAGGACGCGAACCATGCCCTCGGTCGGGGCGGCGTAGTCGAGGAGGATGTCGATCGTCGTCGACTTCCCGGCTCCGTTCGGGCCCAGAAAGCCGAAGATCTCACCGGAGCGGACGGTGAGGTCGAGGTCGTGGAGGGCGGTGACCGACCGGCCGCCGAAGAGGCCGGGTCGCTCGTAGCGTTTGGTCACGCTGTGGAGTTCGATCGCGGGCATACTATGAAAATATTAGTCAACTGTCATTGCTCTTTTGATGAGAAACTTCTCAGCCGCGTCGAGAAGCATTGACGGGCCAATCCGTCGCGCTTAGCCGTTCAGCCGCCAGAGTTCGAAGTTAAGCACGGCGGCGAACGTCACCCACGCGAGATACGGGACGAGCAACGCAGCTCCGCGACGGTCGACGCGAGCGAAGGCCGCGAGGGTAGCAACGATCGACATCCAGAGGACGACGATGATCCCGAAGGCAGCACCAAGTGCCTCGAGCGTAAAGAACGCGGGCGTCCACGCGACGTTGAACAGCATCTGGACCGCGAACAGGCCGAGCGCGAGTCGACGGCCGGGAGCGTCGCTGCGCCAGATCAGCCACAGCGCGATTCCGAGTAGCGTAAAGAGGGCCGTCCAGACGATCGGAAACGCGAGTTCGGGCGGGTAGAACCACGGCTTCTCGAGACTTCGGAACCACGCGCTGTCGGGTGAAGACAGCAGGCCGGGCAGCCCACCGACGACGTTGAGCAAGACGACGAAGCCGAGCGCGGTGAGCACCGACTCGGCGTCGGGGAGTCGCTGTGTAGAGAGCCGTGTTGCCATACCATGACTAGGTTGGGGCTGGACTTATACTGACGGCCGACACACCAGCATCGGCGGTGCGTCTCGCAGCCGCGGTTCACTTTCACCCCGGTACGAGAACTCTTATTCACGACGGCGATGAACCACTGGCAATGGCTACGACGGACGGGGACGTGCCCTCGATCGAGCACCCGCTGCTCGAGCCGAACTTCCTCGAGCGCCGACTTTATCAGTTGAAACTCGCCGGCACAGCGGCGAACGACCACACACTCGTCTGTCTTCCGACTGGACTCGGGAAGACGACGGTGAGCCTGCTCGTGACGGCACGTCGACTCGACGAGGTTGGTGGCAAGTCGCTGATGCTCGCGCCGACGAAACCCCTCGTCCAGCAACACGCCGACTTTTATCGCGAAGCGCTGCAGGTCCCCGACGAGGAGATCGTTGTCTTCACCGGCGACGTCAGCCCGGATGACCGCGCTGAGTTGTGGACGGACGCGACGGTCGTGATGGCGACTCCGCAGGTGATCGAAAACGACCTCGTCGGAAGTCGCATCTCGCTTGCCGACGTCTCCCACATCACCTTCGACGAGTGTCACCGCGCGACCGGCGACTACGCCTACAACTACATCGCCGAGCGCTACCACGCGGACGCCGATAACCCGCTCGTGACGGGGATGAGCGCCTCACCCGGCGGCGACGAGGAGGCCATCCTCGAGGTCTGTGAGAACCTCGGCCTCCGGGAGGTCGAGGTGATGACCGAAGACGACGCCGACGTCTCGGAGTTTACTCACAACACCGACGTCGAGTGGGAGCGCATCGACCTCCCCGAGGAGGTCCTCGAGATCCGGGACGCGCTGAACGAGGTGATCACGGATCGCCTCAAGAAATTAAAAGAGCTGGGCGTCGCAAGCTCGACCCAACCCGACCAGTCCCAGAAGGACCTCAATCGGATGCGAGCCGAACTGCAACAGCTGATCAACAACGATCAGTCAGAGGGGTTCAAAGGGATGTCCATCCACGCGGAGGTGATGAAGCTCCGACAGGCGGTCACGCTCGTCGAAACCCAGAGTGTCGAGGCGGTGCGGCGGTACTTCGACCGCCAGCGCAATCAGGCCCGCTCGTCGGGCGCGTCGAAGGCCAGCCAGCGGATGGTCTCCGATCCGCGCGTGCGAGAGGCGATGCGCAAAGCGGAGTCGTTCGACCAACTCCACCCCAAATACCGCAAGACACGGATGCTGCTGGCCGAGACCCTGGGACTGGAGGGCGGCGAGCGGGTGATCGTCTTCACGGAATCCCGCGACACCGCGGAGGCGCTGACCGAGTTCTTGAGCGAGAGTTTCGACGCCAAGCGGTTCGTCGGACAGGGCGACCGCGAAGGGTCCGACGGGATGACCCAGAAACAGCAACAGAAAGTGCTCGACGACTTCCGTGCAGGGGCGTTCGAAGTGCTCGTCTCGACGTCGGTCGCCGAGGAGGGACTCGACGTCCCCGAAGTCGACCTCGTGCTCTTCTACGAACCCGTCCCCACGGCGATCCGGTCGATCCAGCGCAAGGGCCGAACGGGTCGCCAGTCCGAAGGCCGCGTCGTCGTCCTCATGGCCGAGGATACCCGCGACGAGGCTTACTTCTGGATCTCCCAGCGCCGCGAAAAGGAGATGGAGTCCGAACTGCGCGACCTGAAAGGGGTTGCGTCCGACCTCGAGGAAGAACTCGACGACTCCCAGCAGGCGTTGACCGACTTCGACGGAGAGAGCGAAGTGAAAGTAGCTGGTAACGGGGGCAACCCCGACGCAGTCGGCGATTCTTCCAGTGGAAGTGAGGGGGTTTCGCCACAGCCCGGACTGACGGATTTCGCGGGGGAACCGTCGGACGAGAACGACGGCGATGACGACGACAGCAACTCAGTCGAGACCCACGAGCCCCACGCCGAGGGCGACCTGATCGAGATCGTCGCCGACCAGCGCGAGATGGACGCCACCATCGCACGCGAGCTCTCGAAACGAGAGCAGATCGAGATCCGCCTCGAGACGCTCGACGTGGGCGACTACGTCCTGTCGGATCGGGTCGTCGTCGAGCGCAAGTCCGTCGCCGACTTCGTCGACTCGCTGGTCGACGGCGATCGCTCCGTCTTCGAGCAGGTCGGCGCGATGGCCAGACACTACTCGCGGCCCATCGTGGTCGTCGAAGGCGACGGCCTCTACGAACAACGAGACATCCACCCGAACGCGATTCGGGGCGCGCTCTCGAGTCTCGCCGTCGATTTCGGTGCGAGTGTGCTCCGGACCGAGGGCGAGGGCGAGACGAAAGAACTGCTCGCCGTGGTCGCTAGCCGCGAGCAGGAGACGGCCGACCGCGAGGTATCGGTTCACGGTGAGAAACAGTCCAAAACGCTCGGCGAGCAACAGGAGTACGTCGTCTCCTCGATCGCCGAGATCGGCCCCGTCACGGCCCGGTCGCTGCTCGAGGAGTTTGGCACCGTCGAGGCAGTGATGATCGCCAGCGAAGACGAGTTACAGGCCGCCGACGGCGTCGGAAAGGTAACGGCCGAACGGATGCGAGAGGTTATTGGGAGCGACTACACCGGCTGACGGCAACGGGTTCTCGAGCGTGTTCACCGGAGCGTTTCGAGCGTCTCGCTCGCCTCGCGGGCGGCTTCGAGACACTCCGTGGCGTATCGGGGGTCGTCGGTGGCGGCCGCCTCGGCCGCGAACTTTTCTAAGGCCTGCACGAGCGAGGCGTGGGCGGCCTCGAGGTCGCCGCCGGCGGACGGCGAGGCGGCTGGCGGGCGGCGTGCGGATCGCATATCACCCGTCGCGGGCGCTGCGGTGGTCTGCTCAGTCTGTGGCTGGGCTTGTGGAGACGATTCGTCCTCGTCCCGGCCCGTCGCGTCGCTCGTTGGGTCGGCATTCGAGGGCGAGTCGGGCGCTCGAGCGCGACGGTCGTTCGCCGTCGTCTCGGGGGGCCGTTGTGGCTGGTCGTCGCCATCGCGGTCGCTGGCGGCTGCTTCGTCGTCCGCGGCGCCGGACTCGGCTGCTGGCTCGCGGTCTTCGCCGTGGTCGGCCGCCTCCGTAGCCGCCGGTCGGTTGCTCGATTCCTCGGCCGGCTGGGCCTCGAGATCGGTTCCGCGAACGGCGTCGGGGTTGCCGTGACAGCTCGGACAGAACGTGGTGTCGTCCTGCTGGAAAAGCGGATCACCGCAGGTGCCACAGTGGGCGTTCGTCATCGTCGCACCTTTGAGCAGCAGATCGCTCATCCGCTGGGTCGCCTGCCGCTCTTGTTTGTCGCGTTCGTACTTCTCCCGAAGTTTCTCGCGCTCGGCTTCCTTATCGAAGTCGCTCATACCCGTCTAGAGACGGTGGACCATGGAAAAAGCTGCGAAGGTCGAATCCGTCTCAGCGCTCACCCTCGAGTGCGGCTTCGACCGCGTCGACGGCTGCCTCGGGCGTTTCGACGGTCTCGAGCACGTCCTCGAGAGCCGGAACGTCGTGGGTCTCGAGGCCGACGACGGGCCGGTCGTAGATGCCGGCAAAGCCCAGTTCCGAGAGCGTGCCGACGCCGCCGGCGAGCGCAATGACCGCATCGCCGTTCAGCGGGACGAGCGCGTTCCGCGCGTGGCCCAGCCCGGTCGCGATAGGGATGTCGACGTAGTCGTTCGCCTGCTCGCGGCGCTCGCTTGGGAGGATACCGATCGTCGTGCCACCTTCGGCTTTGGCACCGCGACAGACGGCCTCCATCGTCCCGCTGCGGCCGCCACAGACGACCGTATGGCCTCGAGCCGCGAGTTCGCGGCCGACGGCCTCGGCGCGGACTGCCTGCTCGTCGGTGATCTCGCCGCCGCCGATAACGCTGACGCGCATACGTGTGGTCCTGCGGCCGATGCGTATCATCGATTCGGTCTCGAGTCGATCACTGGCACTCGATGGCAAGGCCGTGCGAGTGACTATCATTCCGACGGATTTAACGCGTAGGACGGATGATGTTTACGTGGTATGACGAAAGTTAGCGTGGTCGGCGCGGCTGGGACGGTCGGAGCCGCTGCGGGCTACAACATCGCGCTTCGGGATATCGCGGACGAACTCGTCTTCGTCGACATTCCGGACCAGGAGGATACGACGATCGGGCAGGCCGCGGACGCCAACCACGGCGCAGCCTACGACTCGAACACGACGATCCGGCAGGGAGACTACGAGGCAACCGAGGGGTCGGACGTCGTCGTCATCACGGCTGGGATCCCGCGCCAGCCGGGCCAGACCCGAATCGATCTGGCGGAAGACAACGCCCCGATCATGGAGGACATCGGCTCCTCGCTGGCCGAGTACAACGACGACTTCGTGACGGTGACGACGTCAAATCCCGTCGACTTGCTCAATCGTCACCTCTACGAGGCGGGTGATCGCGCACGTGAGAAAGTGATCGGTTTCGGCGGCCGACTCGACTCTGCGCGCTTCCGGTACGTGATCTCCCAGCGCTACGACGCCCCCGTCAAGAACGTCGAGGCGACCATCCTCGGTGAACACGGCGACGCGCAGGTCCCCGTCTTCTCGAAAGTCCGAGTCGACGGTCAGGACCTCGAGTTCACCGACGAGGAGAAAGACGAACTGCTCTCCGAGCTCCAGACCTCCGCGATGAACGTCATCGAGAAGAAAGGCGCGACCCAGTGGGGGCCGGCGACCGGCGTCGGGCACATGGTTGAGGCGATCCTCCGCGATACGGGCGAAGTGCTCCCCGGAAGTGTCGTCCTCGAGGGCGAGTACGGTCACAAAGACACCGCCTTCGGTGTCCCCGTCAAACTGGGCTCGAACGGCGTCGAAGAGGTCGTCGAGTGGGACCTCACCGAGTTCGAGCGCAACCAACTCGGCGAAGCCGCAGAGAAGCTCTCGGACCAGTACGAGAAAATCGCGTAAGCACCGAACGTACCGACGGCGCTTTTTTCGGCGGAAGCGACAATGCCAGCCGATCAGCAGCTTGCACACGACATCGCACTGCGAGAAGCAGATCAGTGCCACCACCGGCGATCCGGCGACGGTCGAACCTACGGAATCAACTGCTCGCCGTCGTCGTCGTAGATTTTGATCGCGTCGACGGGACAGGTTCGCGCGGCGAACTTCGCGTCGAGTTCCGCGTCTTCGGGTACCTCACGAACGAAGACACCGCCCTCGACTTCCTCCGAGTCGTTCAGGATCGCCTTGCCCTTCGACTTGTCCTTCTCGAACTCGCTCCACTCGGCGACACACTGGAACATCCCGATACAGGTGTCCTCGTCGTATTCGATCTTCATACGCGGTCGTTCGGCAGTCGTCGATAAAGCCCTGACGGGATACAGAGTACGCAGCTGGTGGAGTGGTCGGGCGATGATGCGGGGTGTCCGTCAGTGTCAGTACACCCGCGACCCGTCCCACGGGTTATCGGTCCACCGGGACAGTGGGCCGTCTGACTCGAGTCAGCGGCATTCGGAGTCGAGACGACGCGGGAGACGGCCTCGAATGTCCCCGAAGTGAACGTTTTTCCCGCACGTTACCCAATAGGTGAAGACGGAATGGTCACACTGTCGTTCGTGGCGCTCGTCGGGGCTGCTGTCGTCACCTGCGTGTTTATGGCGTGGGTGCTTGGTGCAAACAGTAACTCGCCGCCGTTTGCCCCCGCGATCGGCGCGAACGCGATCTCGACGATGCAGGCCGCGTTCGTTATCGGCCTGCTCGCAGCCGCCGGGGCGCTCATGCAGGGCGGAAGTATCTCCGAGACGGTCGGTGCCGATCTCATCGACGGCGTGACGATTACGCCGCTTGCGGCCACCGCGGGGCTGCTCACTGCAGCGACGTTTATGGCGATCGGAATCTACACGCGGTATCCGATTCCTGCCGCGTTCGCGACGACGGGTGCGATGGTCGGCGTCGGCCTCTCGCTTGGCGGCGATCCAGCGACAGCGACCTACCAGCGACTGGGCACGTTCTGGCTGCTCGTGCCCTTCATGTCCGGCGGACTGGCGTACGCGACCGCAGTCACCCTGCGCCGCGACGACATCCCCGAATCGGTCGGCGTGCCGCTACTGGCGGGCATTGTCGGCGCGATCGTCGCGAACATTCGACTTGGCGTCATCCCCGATCCGGCAGCCGATCAGGGTAGTCTTGCGAATTTCGTTGCCCGTCAGTTCGGCGGTGGCCCAGCGCTCGTCGCAGGCGCGGACCTCGGTACCGTGATCGTGACGATCGCCCTCGGTGCGCTCGCCTTCTACTGGGTTCGAAAACGCGTCCTTATCGACGTCGACGGCGGGATTCGATCGTTTCTGCTCGTCCTCGGCGGGATCGTCGCCTTCTCCTCTGGTGGCTCGCAGGTCGGGCTCGCGACCGGGCCGCTCGAGAACCTCTTTCGGGTCGAACTCGGCCTGCCGGGAATCACACTGCTCGCGCTGGGTGCAGCCGGCATCCTCGCCGGCGCGTGGATGGGCGCACCGCGACTGTTGCAGGCGACCTCGAGAGAGTACGCCCAGCTCGGCGTTCGGCGCTCGATCGCGGCGCTCGTTCCGGGCTTTATCATCGCGCAGTTAGCGATCGCGCTCGGGATCCCCATTTCGCTGAACAACATCATCCTCTCGGGAGTAATCGGTGGTGGGCTGGCAGCCGGCTCGGCGGGCGTCTCGCGGCGTAAAATCGGGTTTACGATCATGTTCTGGCTGTTGACACTCGGTAGTTCGATTGCCGTCGGCTACGGCCTCTACCAGCTGTTCGCGGCGATCATCGGCGGCTGAGTTGGCGACTCATTCGAGAACCGTCACCGGCTCGTCGGTGCGTTCGACGATGGTCGTAGCGACGCCGCGGCCGAGAAACCGCCGGACGAATCCGGGTGTCGTCGTTCCGTGTCCGTGCATAACCACGTGATCGACGGCTTCATCGCTTGCATACTGCGGAACGACGGTCCCGGGACGTCCTTCGAGGACGTCGACCCGAACCCCCTCGCCCGCCGCGTCGTCGTCGACCGACTCGAGCAGTGATGCTGCGCGCTGGTGTGTCTGCTCGAGACGATCCGCGTCTCGCTCGAGCACCCCGCCCTCGCTCAACGGGGCGTCGAGCGGCGTCACGACAGCCAGCAGCGTCACGTCCGCGTCGGGAAACGTCTCGAGCGCGTAGGCAAGCGCCTCGTCCTCTCGCGGCCGGCCGAGGGTTGGGACGAGGACGTGATCGGGAGCCATACGGCCGTGTTCAGTCGCGACCCCTATCGGTTTATCGGCGGGCGGGTGCAAGGAGCGCGCTTCTCGAGACGATACTTTAAACCGGGGGACGCGCCAAAGACGGATAATGAATCTCGAGGAGCTGTCGGGGCTCCCACCCGGTGCCATCGACCACTTCCAGCGCGAGGGCATCGAGGAGCTCTACCCGCCACAGGCCAAGGCGGTCGAGGCCGGCGCGACCGACGGCGACAGCCTCGTCGCCGCCGTCCCCACCGCCAGCGGGAAGACGATGATCGCTGCCCTCTCGATGCTATCGGCGATCGAACGCGGTGGAAAAGCACTCTACATCGTCCCCCTGCGAGCGCTCGCCAGCGAGAAAAAGACCGAGTTCGAGGCCTACGAGGAGTTCGGCGTCACCGTCGGCGTCACGACGGGCAACTACGACTCGACCAGCGAGTGGCTCGCTACGAAAGACATCATCGTCGCGACCAGCGAGAAGGTCGACTCGCTCGTTCGAAACGGTGCCGACTGGCTCTCGGATCTCACCTGCGTCGTCAGCGACGAGGTCCACCTCATCGACGACCGCAATCGAGGGCCGACCCTCGAGGTGACCCTCGCTAAACTCCGGCGACTCAACCCCGGAATGCAGGTCGTCGCGCTCTCGGCGACGGTCGGCAACGCCGACGAGATCGCCGACTGGCTCAACGCCGCGCTGGTCGACACCGACTGGCGACCGATCGACCTGCAGATGGGCGTCCACTACGGCAACGCCCTCAACTTCAACGACGGCTCGACACGTGAAGTCCCCGTGGAGGGAAGCGAAAAACAGGAGGCTGCGCTCGTCCGGGACATCCTCGAGGAGGGCGGCTCCTCGCTCGTCTTCGTCAACTCCCGGCGCAACGCCGAAGCCGCCGCGCGCCGGCTGGGCCAAGTCTCGACCCGTGAACTCACCGACGACGAGCGCGCTGAACTGGCCGAGTTAGCCGAGGAAATCCGCGAGGACAGCGACACCGAGACGAGCACGGAGTTGGCCGACTGCGTCGAACGCGGTGCGGCGTTTCACCACGCCGGTCTCTCGAGCACCCAGCGAACCCTCGTCGAGGACGCTTTCCGCGACCGGTTGCTGAAGGTCATCTCGGCGACGCCGACGCTCGCCGCTGGTGTCAACACGCCCGCCCGGCGCGTCATCGTTCGTGACTGGCGGCGGTTCGACCCCAGCGCGGGCGGGATGGCCCCGCTCGACGTCCTCGAGGTCCACCAGATGATGGGGCGGGCGGGCCGGCCGGGACTCGACCCCTACGGCGAGGCCGTCTTGCTCGCGAAAAGTCACGAGGACAGTCAGGAGCTGTTCGACCGCTACATCTGGGCCGAGCCCGAGCCCGTCCGCTCGAAGCTGGCGGCCGAACCAGCCCTGCGGACCCACGTGCTCGCGACCATCGCCTCCGGCTTCGCCCGCACGCGCGAGGAGCTACTCGAGTTCCTCGAGGCGACCCTCTATGCGAGCCAGTCGACCGAGGCGGGCCGGCTCGAGACAGTGACCGACACGGTCTTGGGGTATCTCGAGTCGAACGACTTCATCGAACGCGAGGGCGGGACCGAGACGACGAACGACGACGCCGGCGCGTTCACTTCCGCGGCCGACCTCGCTGCACAGCAGTCCTCACAGACCGACGAACGGCTCGAGGCGACTAACCTCGGCCACACCGTCTCTCGACTGTACCTCGACCCGATGAGCGCCGCCGAAATCGTCCACGGCCTCGAGGACGCCGACGAGCGCCCGACCGCGCTGGGGCTGTACCAACTCGTCTCGCGGACGCCAGATATGTACGAACTCTACCTCCGGTCGGGCGAAGCCGAGCAGTACGGCGAACTGTTCTACGAGCGCGAGGCCGAACTGCTCGGCGATGCGCCAAGCGAGTTCGAGGACGAGCGCTTCGAGGACTGGCTGGCCGCGCTCAAGACGGGCAAACTACTCGCAGACTGGGCCAGCGAGGACAATGAGGATCGACTCACCGAACGGTACCAGATCGGCCCCGGCGACCTCCGGGGAAAAGTCGACACCGCCGAGTGGCTGCTCGGGGCGGCCGAGTCGTTGGCCACCGAGATCGACAGCGAGTGGACCGTCGCCGTCCGCGAGGCGCGCGCGCGTGTCGAACACGGCGTCGGTGAGGAGTTACTCGAGCTCGTCTCCGTCGGCGGCGTGGGTCGCAAACGCGCCCGCCGGCTCTACGAGGTCGGCATCGAGGAGCCGGCCGACCTCCGGAGCGCGGACAAAGGTGTCGTTTTGAACGCGCTCAAGGGAGCGAAGACGGCCGAAACCATCCTCGAGAACGCTGGCCGGGAAGATCCTTCGATGGAAGACGTCGAGCCCACGGCATCGGCCGCAGATGGCGGAGCGACCGACTCGAGTCACGATGCCAATGCGACAGCGACGACCGAACGCGACGACGACAGCCAGACGAGTCTGGGTGATTTCTAATGAAGCTCCTCGAATGTACACTCGAGATCGACGATATCGACGCGTTCGTCGCCCGACTTGGCGAGATCGGCGAGCGCCACGACGTGACAATTCAGGCGTTCGACGCCAGCTACGTTGCTGACCGAACTCACCTCGATCGCGCCGTGGAACTGGCCGACCGTGCCATCGCCCGCGGCGAGAACATCGCCCGAGACCGCGCCGTCGAGATCTTGCTGTACGCCGCCGGCCGTCGACAGATCGATGATGCCCTCGAGATGGGCGTCGGTGAGGGCAGACAGCAGGCAGTAGTGCTGATCGACGCCGATTCCAGCGGAAACGAAGGGAGTCGAGCGGAGGCGGCCGCCCTCGAGGCGCTCCGCGAGTTCGCTGTCGTCGACACCGAGCCAACGCTCGAGTCACCTGATGAGAAAACGTTGTGTTCGTTCTTCGAGATCACCGACGCCGAACGCGCGGCGACCGACGCCTCGCTCGCTGCCTTGGTCTGCGAGCGGGTCGCTCTCCTCGAGGTCGAAAAGTAGGGTCTATCGACGCCCTCATCCCGCGCCGTCAGTCGTCGGCGGTCTTCTCGAGCCGACCCTCCCTGGCCTCCCGAAGCCCGTCACAGATCCCACCCTGACTCGACATGTTGACCTGTGCGAGTCGCCCGCGCCGGTGGACGAGGTCGAACGAATCGAGCGGAATCGGCTCACCCTCGGGCGTTCGGAACAGTCTCTCGTCGGGTTCTGTCACGAGGCCCGTCTCGCGGGCTTTCTCGAGATAGCTCTCGAGCGGTGCTACGGGGACTGAAACGGCAAACGAGCGGTCAGCGGCATAGATGGCGACCGTCTCGTCGTCGATCGCTGCCTCGGTACTGCCCGATTGAGCCGTGTTGGCCCCGGAACCGGCCGCCTCGAGGTCTCGCAGTCGAAGGTCGACGATCGTCTCGGCGTCGAGGCCGGCCTCAAGCAGCGTCTCGACCGCGTCGTACTGCCGTGCGACCCGTGCCTTCTCGTCGAGTTCCGCACGGACGGCCTCGACGTCGCCGTCAGCGTCGGGAAACGCGTCGGCGAACGACAGCCGTTCGTTGACACCGCGGTTGATCTCCGTCTCGTGCATGTGTTCTGCGAGCGTGATCCGAGCCGTCTCGACCGCCGGCAGCGACTCGACCTCGTCGCGGGCGTCGACTGCCATCATCCAGGCGAACGCCGGCGAACACCAGGCCGTCGGCAGCGTGAACGCGACGCTGACGTGTTCACCGTCGATCTCGATCGAATCGATGTACTCGAGTTCGACGATCGACCGATCGAGTTCCGGATCGGTCACGCGGTCCAGTCGGTCGCGGACGGCCGCTCGAGTCGGGCCGTCTGGCATCCGTGCGCTCATTAATCGTCCGCCGCTGCGGGTTCTTCGCTCGCGTAGTGGTCCTCGAGACCGAACTGCTGGCTGATCTCGTCGTCCTGGAACGCCCGACGTTTCGCCTCGATGTCGATATCGTAGAGCTCGGCGATATTCTCGCCCATCACCTTCTTTTTCGTCTCGATGTCCCACTCGACGCCGTACTCCGCGCGGTGTTCCTGGGTGAGTTCGGCCTCGAGGACTTCCTCGACGAGCCAGTCGGGATTCCACAGCGCATAATCCGAACCGAAGAGGACGCGATCCTCGCCCAGCCACCAGAGGAGTTCGGACATGATCTCGGAGAACTTCCCCGGCCGGTTCTGGGCGAACGGCGCGGCGACCGCGAGGCCACCGTAGACGTTGTTCTCTTGGGCGGCGATCCAGCAGAAGTCGTCGAGTCGCGGGAGGCCGACGTGTTCGACGATGAAATTGAGTTCTGGGAACGACGAGGCTGCATCGTCGACGTCTTTCACGTCGAACGCATCACGATTGAGGGGTCGAATTGTCGGCCCCTTGTGGGCGTGAATGTTTTCGATGCCGAGCTCTTGACACTTCTCTAAGAACTCGAAGGCCTCCTCGTCGTCGAGTCGCCACCCTTTCGAGTCGTCTCGCCACTCGGCGGTGTAGAGTTTGACCCCAGGAATCTCGTACTTCTCGTGGAGTTCCTCGAGATACTCGAGGCCGTCCTCACCGTCACGTGGATCGAACGTCCCGTTGAGGACGAATCGCTCGGGATATTCGGTCGCGAGTTCGGCGTTCTGTTCGGTGGTGTTGAACCCCTCCGTGTAGAAATCTGTGAGATACGTCGGCTGAAAGATCGCCATGTCAGTGGCGGCGTTACTGAACAGGTCCTCGACCATGCGGTCGGCACCGTACCGGCGATACTCGTCTAGGTCCCACTGGCGTTCCTCAGGTGTAAACGTCGTGTGATAGTCGTAGAAACACTGGATGAACTCCTCCCCACCATCGTGTTTGATGTTGTCCTCCGTGGCATCCCACAGGTGTACGTGGCCGTCAATGACGAATATCTCCTCACCATTGTGTTGATACATTGCGGTATGGTTGTTGTTACCATAGAACATCAGTCTTTTTCAGATATGTGTGAATTATAATTTTGGAGAGCGTACGTGGTAGAACGAAAGTATGCGGCGGATTCACAGAATAATCGAGGCGGATGCCACGGAGTCGTCCGGAAATCGAAGATTTCCGTGATCACGAGAATCGGAGATTCTCGAACGACTTGACCCCGGGGCAGTTGACACGAGACGATAGTTGGGGGGAAGTTTTTCTTTGCGTGTGCTGAACTGTGACTTGGTACCATGCAAGCAGCCCGTCTCCACGAGTACACGGACGACATGAGCGACGCGCTCTCGATCGACGAGGTCGACCGACCAACCCTCGAGCGATCCGATGGCGTACTGATTGAGGTCGAAGGCGCAGGGTGGTGTCAGACGGACAATCACATCATCGAGGGAATGTGGCAAGAGTATGCGCCACAGGACCTGCCGATGACGCTCGGCCACGAGAACGCAGGTATCGTCGCCGAAACGGGCGACGAAGTAACGCTGGTCGAGGAAGGGGATCCAGTCATCTGTCACCCGGTCCAGACCTGCGGCATCTGCCGACCCTGCCGACTCGGCGAGGACATGTACTGCGAGAACAGCGCGTTCAACGGCCTCACCACCGATGGCGGCTTCGCCGAATACCTTCAGACCAACGAACGCGCAGTCATCCCGTTGCCTGATGGCGTCGACCCAACTGAGATCGCCCCCCACGCCGATGCGGGGATCACGGCCTACCACGCGACAAAGAAGGCGGTCCGCGAACTGAACCCCGGCGATACCTGCGTCGTCATCGGCGTCGGCGGTCTCGGCCACATCGGCCTCCAGTGTCTCGACGCGATGAGCGCCGCGACCATCGTCGCCGCCGACATCAAAGACGAGGCACTCGAGTTGGCCGCGGACCTCGGCGCCCAGCACACGATCAACTCCGTCGAGGAGGACGTCACCGACGTCGTCGCGGATCTAACCGACGACGAGGGCGCCCAGCAGGTCGTCGACTTCGTCGGCAGGGACGAGACGACCGCGCTGGCACCGGAGATCGTCGCCGCCGGCGGCGACCACCACATCGTCGGCTACGGCGGCCACATCCACGAACCCAGCCAGGCACTGGTCAACGGCGAGTTCGCCTTCCGTGGCACGCTGGTCGGCAAGTACGCCGAACTTCAGGAACTCGTCGCACTGGTCGACCGCGGCGACGTCGAACTCCGCACCGAACGCCACGATTTGGGTGAGATTAACACGGTCGCGGAACGCCTCGAGCACAACGAAATCGAGGGTCGTGCAGTCGTTCTACCGCCCTGACGCTGCACACGCTGTCGGCCTCGAGCCGAACCGGCGATCCGCGATCCGTGATTCGGTCGTGGCAGCGCCTCGATACGTCTTGAAACCGACCGCGACCGCCACTACGCTCTTGTTCACCCCCGTGATACGCCCTCCATGGCCATCCTCGAGGACCCGATCGAGATCGGCGGCGTCACGATCCCAAACCGGCTCTACCGCGCGCCGCTGCTCGAGTGTGCCGGCAACGGTCCCGACGCCGTCGACACGCTGATCGACGACCTCGAACCCGCCGCCGAGTCGGGCGTCGGCCTCATCTGTCAGGGCGCGACGATCGTCCGCGGTGACGGCGGCTGTGCCGCCCCGGGGATGACCCGCGTGCACGACCCCGATTTCGTCGAGCGACTGTCGCGGCTGACCGACCGGATTCACGACCACGGGAGCCGGCTTTTCGTCCAACTCGAGCACGGCGGCCTCCGAAGTATGGAAACCTGGCACGCCGAGTATCGACGAGAGCATCCGGGCCTCGAGCAACTCGCCGTCTCCGAACCGCCGTGGCAGTTGCGAGCGCTGGATCGATTCGGCTTCCTCTCATACGACCCCCACGTCCTCTCGACCGACGAGGTGTACGAGTTGGCGGCCGATTTCGGCCGGTCGGCAGCGTACGCCGTCGAAGCGGGCTACGACGGCATCCATCTGGCGGGCGCGAATATGGGCATCGTTCAGCAGTTCTGCTCGCCGTTTTACAATCGCCGGAACGACGAGTTCGGCGGCTCACCCGAGGCCAGACTCGAGTTTCTCGCGGTCGTCCACGACGAGATCCGCGAGCGGGCAGGGGACGTGCCGCTGATCACCAAAGTGCCGGCAGAAACGCCCGCACCGCCCTCACCCATCGTCCAGCGGAAACTCTCGCTCCAGGACGGCGTCGAACTCGCTCGCCGACTCGAGAAAATCGGCTACGACGCGGTCGTGCCCGTCCAGACGTCGGTCGTCTGGGATATGAGCATCGTTCGCGGAGCATACCCCGACCGAGCCTGGAAAAACGAGGGGCTACACGAGGCGTACGACGCGGCGTTTGGCGGATCGACACGCCGGCGGCTGGTCGCGCTCGCAAACCGTATCCAGTCGCTGCAGTACGATTTCGACCCCGCGTGGAACGAAGACTTCTGTCGACGGGTCCGCGAGCAGGTCTCGATCCCGGTGCTCGCGGAAGGCGGGATTCGCGAACGCGGCCAGATGGATCGACTACTGGGTGGGGACGACAGCGGCGAGCCGGCCTGCGATATGGTCGGACTGGCCCGTCCGTTCTACGCCGAACCACGCCTCGGCTCGCGACTCCTCGAGGACGCCCCCGACGAAACCCGCGTGCTCTGTGAAAGCTGTAACAACTGCACCGTCCCACAGGTCACCGGCGCACCGGGGATGTGTCGAACACCCACTGTGTTGCGAAAACGGGGCGAACTCGAGCGCGAGGGTGCTTACGAACGGCGGTGACTGTCAGAGAGAAACGTCCTCGAGTTCGAGTTCGGTGTCAGTAACGTATCTACTAACAGATTTGTTATATTTCGGTCGACACGAGTTTCACTCGAGTCTTCGATCCGCGTTCTGCGATCCGTACGGTCGAACAACCCCCTTCGTTTCCACTGGAAAAGCGAAGACTGAGTGTAGATCGTTCTCGAGTCGAAAAGTCGAAGGAATAGTCCCCACAGGATTCGAACCTGTGTCGAAGCCCCCAGAAGGCTTCAGGATTGGCCGCTACCCCAGGGGACTGAGGCTGCATCGAATTGTTGGTGGTGACCCTATATATGACTATCGGGTTGGAATGGCGTCGAATCGCAATCAGGCGGGTCGGCGTGTTCGATACGGTGACAGTTTGCACAAAGGACGATGCACCGGTCGATTTCTTCTCGTATGCTTGTCTTCGAGTGACCGTTAACGACCATTGTCGCGATACCGTTTTCCTTCTCGTCAGGATGATGAAAGTCGAGACACGGTGGCCTGCCCTCGCCACACTGGGAACACTCACAATGGAGCTCTTTGTACGTGTAGAGCCACTGGCGAATTTCTTTTCGGCGCCGGTCCTTTCGCTCGATTCGGGCGTCTCGATTTTTATAATACCAACGCTGTTGACCTGTAAGATCCGCCCAATCGGAGTCATCAGGAATGTCAACCCAATCCGGTTTCGGTTGGATAGAATGATTACCCGTTGCTCCCCGATCGAACGTTTCTAATCCAGCACGCTCTTTTGCCGCGTTCCAGCCACCTAGTGTCTTCATAATCGTCGCAGACGCAGGCGTCAACCCCAACTCCTCGTACTGTGCTTTCGTCGGCGACTCGCCGAGTCGCGCTGCCGCTTCGCGCAACGACTCGAGACACTCCCGTTCGGACGTCACACGCCCGTTGGCCGCCCCATCGTATATAAATCCTCGTCCCGGGCCGCGTCAGAATAGCGACGATGATGCACAAATCGACACACATTTTCCTCGTCGCTGTGCACATTCGCGTATGTACGTTGGACGATTTGTCGTCGTCGGCCCCGAGGTCGGCGCCTACCGCGTCTCGTCACGCTCGTTCCCGAACCGCGAGATCACCGCTCGAGAGGATGCGCTCACCGTCGGTCCCACCGACGACGCGCCGGAGACGGACAACCCCTACGTCTCCTACAACTGCCTGCGCGTCGTCGACACCCCGACGGGCGAGACGGCTGCCTTCGGCAACGGCTCGCACGTTGATCCGATCGCGGAGAAACTCGAGTTGGGCTACCCTGCCCGCGACGCGCTGGCCGAGAGCCTGCTGGCGCTGGATTACGAAAAGGACGATTACGACACGCCACGGATCGCCGCGACGATCGGCGACGATGGTGAGGCCATGATCGGGACGGTTCGCAAGGACGCGCTGCTCGTCGAAACCATCGAGGAGCCGACGCTGGTCGCGACCTACGAGAAGAACGCCCCTGAGGCGTTCGACTTCGAGGCCGACAGCGCCAAGACCGCGGCGAGTGAGGCGTTCGACTGCGAGTTCGAACACGCCGTCTGTGCGGCCGGTATCGCACGGACCGACGACGGCTTCGAGACGGCGCTCGAGAACGGCAACTAGTCGAGACAGGGACACCGGAATCAACCAGAAGCGGATTCACAGCGGATCGCTATGCCGGATCAGGGGTGCTGACGAGAGAGCGAACAGTCTGCTCACGCTGGCAACAGGGAAAGCCACTTCCTCCCCAACCGATTCGCTCGTTCACGTCGTTCACTCACTCATCCCTCGCACGGCTTCGAGCCACGGCTCGCTAATTGCTCGCCGTGGCACAGCGTGCGCCATCACGCGGCATACGATATCCGTACCCGCTTGTGACAGCGTTCGAGCATGCTACCGGATAACCTACAACATCCTCGCGGAGCATACAGTGGTGTATGAAAGTTGGACTCATTTCCGATATCCACAGCAACACGGTTGCACTGGAAGCCGTCCTCGAGGATATGCCGCCGGTCGACGAACTCCTCTGTGCAGGGGATGTCGTCGGCTACAACCCGTGGCCGGCAGCGTGCGTCGACGAACTCCGCGATCGAGAGGTGCCGACGGTGATGGGCAACCACGACGCCGCGGTCGTCGAGGGATCTGCGACCGGCTTCAATCGGCTGGCTCGAGCGGGCGTCGAACACGCCAGGAAGCGACTCGACGACGACCAGCTCGCGTGGCTCGAGTCGCTGCCTGTCGAACGGCTTGCATGCAACGGCCGGATCAAGGTCGTCCACGGGCATCCGGACGATCCGAAGCGGTACACGCGATACACCCGACCGTCGGAATTTTCGCCGCGGCTGCTCGACGAGGAAGACGTACTGGTACTGGGCCACACCCACGTGCAAGGCGTCGAACAGTACGCCGAAGGAATCGTCGTCAATCCGGGCAGCGTCGGCCAGCCGCGAGACGGCGACCCACGGGCGGGCTACGCGGTGGTCGATCTCGAGGCGATGACCGTCGACACACACCGCGTCGCGTACGATATCGAGGCGGTACAGGCGGCTGTCGCGGATGCAGGGCTGCCGGACCGGATCGGCCAACGACTGGCCCGTGGGAAATAGGTTATTATTGTTTAATTATTTTTATTTCGAGCGACGATTCATCCCCTCCTTACTCGCTGACTCTGCGATGCTCCGTTCGCTCCTTGAGGAAGGGGCATTCTCATCTCATTTCTGGTAAGACGCGAGCGCGGCGGATAGGGCGAGAAACGAATCTTTTTACACGGCCTGCGCCGCTAGATGCGGACATGGTATCCACCGGCCACACCGCGTGTACCGACAGTAAACGACCGCGTCACGCTGTGGCCCGGTGCTGCCGCACGCCGACTCGTTCGACGGGACGATCCGGCCAGTATCGCGCCACCACCGTTTCTGAGAGCCACTGATATGTTCGGACGCATCTATGAAGACGCCCGGACGATGTGCGAGCGCGACCCCGCCGCGACGGGCTGTCTCGAGGTCGTTCTCGCGTATCCCGGCTTGCACGCCATCTGGGCCCATATGGGCATCCACTGGCTCTGGAATCGGGGCTTTCGGCTCCTCGCACGGCTGCTCTCACACGTCGTCCGCACGCTCACGGGCGTCGAGATCCACCCCGGTGCGACGATCGGGCGGCGAGTGACGATCGATCACGGCATGGGGGTCGTCATCGGCGAGACGGCTGAGGTGGGCGACGACGTCCACATGTACCACGGCGTCACGCTCGGGGGCGACACGAACGAGCCGGTCAAGCGGCATCCGACAGTCGAATCCGGTGTCACGATCGGGACGAACGCGACGCTCCTCGGCGATATTACAGTCGGCGAGGACGCCGCCATCGGCGCCGGCTCGGTCGTTACTCGAGACGTCGAACCGGGCGCAACGGTTGTCGGCGTGCCGGCCGAGCGCGTCGACTGACACGCAACCGGAACGTGACGACCCAGCTACTGCTGACCGGTGTCGACCGTGCCGTCCGTGCCCGTTGGTGATCCCTCGGCTGGGACACCCTCGCCCGTCGTGACGCTCTCGGCAGACTGTTCGACGTTCGACTCCGTCGCATCCGGCTCGGGATCAGAGGTGTAGCCGAGCTCGAACCAGAGTTTCGCTGTGCAATCGAGCGCTTCCTCGTCGAGTTCGGTCTCGTCTTCTCGCTGGTCGAGGTACCCGTTACAGCGGCCGTGTGTGACGACGTTCATGAGCGTCGCCGCGGAGCCACACTCCGGACAGTCGATGTAGTAGTTGCCGTCGTCAGTCTGATGCCACGAATCGGGCTCGAGTTCCGTATACGCAGCGTCTTCGTGGGTGTGTTCGCTCATGGCTCTAGCCTACGGGCCAACGGTGGTAAAGAAGGACCCGGAGCACGCAACCCGACGCCGACCGGAACCGACTGCCGACGGTTTCGGCTCGAAACTCGAGCGAACGTGACACGACTGCCGAACACAGCCAACGCACGTACTGTCGAACACAGTCGACGAGCCGGCGTGAACTACCCCTGCCTACTTCGCTCGCCTGACGGCTCGCTTCGTTGAGGCAGGAACTTCCAAGTCGGCTCGCAAGCGTACTGTTGCAGAGGCTCGGTCAGCACCGCTCGGTTCGAGCGCAGGTTCACAAACTGCGCCGAGACTAGATAGTGGGCACGCGATGTCCTTACCCAGTCCTTTCTTTGCGATATTCGTCGCACCGTTCTTGTCCGCGTTGTCGTCCAGTCCGCACTCGTGACACAGGTGTTGGCCCTGTCCCTTTCGAGTCGTTGCTTCCTGCTCACCACACCGCCAGCACGTCTGACTCGTCATATACTCGTTCACGGACTTCACCGCAATACCCGCGAATGTCGCCTTATACTCGATATACTTCTTCAACGTGTGGTGTGGCATCGAATGGAGCCGACGATTCATCTTCGCCCCGAGGTCTTGGTTCTGGATACCTTCGAGATTCCCGACCACGATGAGAGCGTTGCGCTCTTTGGCTTCCTCCACGAGAGCGCGAGAAATCTTGTGAAGGCGGTCGTTCACTCGGCGGTACTCCTTCGCCTTGACCGACTGGAGCGTGTCGTAGGCCCCTTTCTCTTGCAGGCGAGTGCGAAGGTCGTGATGGTGACGGCGGATACGGCGAATCTCTCTACCGTAAAACTCGGTGTTACGGGAGGGCAAGTACTCGTGGTTGATGGCGTCGAGTTTCGACTGCGTAAGGTCGTCGGTGAGGATTTTCGCCACGACCGTCTTCTCGGCAGTCTGCTTCATTCGTCGTCACGCTCCCGCTGGTTCTCGACGTATTCTTTCAGTACGTCCAGCGATACTTGTCCCGTGCTGATGAGGCAGTACGAGTCTGCCCAGAACGAGTCGCCCCACGGTTTGTCCTCGATGTGGTCGCCGTACTCGTTACGGATGCGTCGAGCCGACGCGCCTTTGAGGACGTTGATGAATTTGGCAAGGTCGGTTGTGGGAGTGGCTTTGAACAGGAGGTGAACGTGGTCGCGGTCGGCTTCGAGGTTTTTGATTTTGACGCCGTAGTTGTCAGCGAACCCACTCACGACCTCGCGGAAGAAATCTCGGAGTTCTTCGGTGAACACCTCGCGTCGGTATTTCACGACGAGGACGAGGTGGTAGTGCAGGGAGTATGTCGAGTGCGCTCCCGTATCGAGGTCGTACTCCATTGGGTTCACTTCTATTGTCGGGCTACCGTCATATGATTATTTGGTTAGGGTGCGCGATTTTGTGGATAACCTAATCTCGTGTCGGCTGTATCCCCGCCCTACTGCGCTACTCAGTCGCTTCGCTCCCTGCGTTGCTCCTTGAGGACGGGGACTTAGCCTCGCAAAAGTTAAATCAGCGGCTCGAGCAGTGCCTCGCCAGCCTCGAGTAACGCTCCGACGCGTTGCTCGTCTTTGGCTTCCGCGTAGACTCGTAACACGGGCTCGGTCCCGCTGGGGCGGATCAACAGCCACGAGCCGTCGGCGAGCTGGAGTTTGAAACCGTCGGCGGTGTTGACGCCCTCGACATCGGTTCCGGCGACGGTCTCGGGGATCTCGTCCTCGAGATCCGAGAGTACCCGAGCCTTCTCGTGGTCGGGACAGGCCACGCTGATCTTGTTCTGGACGACGGTGCCGTGGTCGGCGAGCAAGCGATCCACGCGCTCGTCGATGGGCTCCTCGGCGTGCATCGCGGCCGCGAGCACTGCCATGAGGACGCCGTCTTTCTCGCGGACGTGGCCGCGGACGGTGAAGCCGCCCGACTCCTCGCCGCCGACGAGCGCGTCGCCCTCGGCCATCGCCTGGGCGACCCACTTGAAGCCGACCGGGACTTCTCGGACGGTCTCGCCGTGGGCCTCGGCGATGCGGTCGATCAGGTAGGTCGTCGAAACCGTGCGGACGACCGACCCCGACTCGTCCTCGAGCAGGTAGTCGTAGAGGGCGGCGAAAAACAGGTTCTCGTCGAGATAGCCGCGCTCGGGTGTGACGATAGCGATGCGGTCGGCGTCGCCGTCGTTTGCGATTCCGAGCGTTGGTTCGGTCCCGTCGTCGGTGACGAGGTCGATCAGTGTCTCGAGATTCTCGGGGGCAGGCTCAGGAGCCCCGCCGCCGAAGGTCGGATCGCGCTCACAGCGCAGACACTCGAGCGAGACGCCCGCGCGCTCGAGGGCGGCGTCGGTCGTCCCCCGGCCGCTGCCGTGCATGGCGTCGTAGGCGACGGTCAGCTTCGCTGCCGAGAGATCGGCGCTGCCCGTGACATCCGTGATCAGTTCGAAGACGGCGTCGGCGTGGGGGCTGGCGAGATCGACCTCGCTGACCGTGCCGTGGTCGGCTTCCGGCAGCGGGTCAGGCTCGGCGAGCCGGTCCGCGATGGCGTCTGTCACCTCCGGCAGCGCCGGCGCGCCGTCGGAGGGAATGAACTTCACACCATTGTACTCCGGCGGGTTGTGCGAGGCCGTAATCGCGAGTCCGCCCACCAGTTCCCGCTCGACGATGGCGTGGGCGACCAGCGGCGTCGGCCGGTCGCGCTCCGGCATGACGACGTCGAAGCCGTTGGCACACAGCGTTCGGGCTAGCTCCTCGGCGAAGCCGCGCGAGGTCTCCCGCGCGTCGTAACCGACGACGACCGCACCCTCGAGTCCCTCATCGCGGAGATACGTCGCGACGGCCTGTCCGACCATCCGGACCCGCGGTGTCGTGAACTCCTCGAGCGTCGCCCGCCAACCGTCAGTACCGAAACTGATCGTCTCCATACGCGTGGGTCTATGCCAGCGGCGAAAAAGGCGGCGTTGTCACACGCCAGTTGACACGATCCGGTCGACGACTCGTCTCAGACGTCGACGGTATCGAGGCGCTGCTCGAACAGCCGTTCGCCCGTCTCGTCGCAGGTCACGGCGACCACTTGGTGTGAGCTACAGCAGGATTCGACGACTTCCTCGCCCATGCTGACCGCGCCGCCGGTCGGACACGTCTCGAGGAACATCCGGAGGCTGTTACAGATCCGACCTTTCGTCTCGGGACCGTGATCGGCCCAGTCGGGCGTCCACGTCTCGAGGGTGCGACTGGCGGCGACGTCGGCGAGCAACGCGGCACGGGACGGCCAGCGCCCAGCAACACCGGCGTCGGACCGAAGCACACGGACGTCCTCGTGACTCTCGAGGTCGAACGCCTCCGGATCGGCGCCGAAGTCGAACGCGTCGATGACGGATTTGGAATCGAGGCCCGCGTCGTCCAGCGTCTCGATCCGTTCGAACCAGTCGCGTTCGAACGCCTCGGTGAGACAGAGATCATCCTCGTCGGCACAGGGCTCGAGAACGCCGTGCTCGAGGAAGTACGTCTCGAGGTCGACGGCCCCCGCTTCGGCGGCCGCATCGGCGGTGGATGCGTCAGTAGCGTCAGCAGTCGCGACGTCTGCATCGGTATCGGCGGTGGTATCCATCGCTGGAGCTGTCGGCTCGTCGTCGCCGGCCTCGCTTGCGTCGCTGGCTGTCGACGCAGCCTGAGACGCCTCGTCCGTGGAGTCGATCGTGCCAGCACCGAAGCCGCTCGCGAGGTCGGGTTCCGATTCTTTGCCGAACCAGCGCAGAACCTCCGGCGGGAGATATCGTTTAGTGAGCGTCGGCGTCCCGGGAACGAGATAGCCGCGCAAATAAATGAGCCCGATCGAGAGCCCGACCGCGAGCAGGCCACCAATTCTGGATTTACGTGCAACCAGCGAGCCGACGACCGCAGCGATGAGTAGGTTCAGTATCGTACACGGTTCACACCGGTTCTCGCCGGTGTACGCCGGCTGTTTGAGATCGTTGACGATGTCGATATCCATGTGATACCGAGAAACGTGGTGAAAGAGTATCTGCTTTGCGGACTATTGACATTCTCCATATGACTGAAGTCGTGGGCTTTCTCCTCGATTTTCTGTAACTAAGACAATGTGTTTCGGCTGTCACTCGAGGCCAACGAGTCGCTCCTTCTGGTGGCGTGTGAGTTGCTTGATCTCGTACTCGCGGGACATCGCGGCCGATTTCGAGTCGAAGCGTTCGGTGTAACAGGGTTCGACCGGCGTTCGACCGCGGGTGTACTTCGCGCCCTCGCCCGCGTTGTGCTCGCGAACCCGTCGCTCGAGATCGGTCGTGTAGCCCGTATACAGCGAGCCGTCGGCACACTCGAGGACGTAGACGACGTGATCTGACATACCCGGGCAACAGTACGGAGCCGACCGGTTTCGTCCCTCCGATTCTACAGTCCGTGGTCTACCGGACGGGTTGGGGACGATCCGGCCAAGAAACAGCTGCGTAGTGACATCCTCCCCGCCGTAAAGGCGGGGCTTCCCACACGGGGGGAATGCCAGTCAGTCGTCGTCTCCAGAACCTTCGGTTCTGGCGGGCTGCACGAGACTTTCAGTCTCGTGAACGCTGGCAGAGGGTTTCGACTCTTGAAACGGTGTGAGTATCATCTGCGAGGGTGTCTCGCTCTGCTCACACTGAGCCGTGGCGGTGTCACAACCGCTCCCGTCCTGTGGCGAGTCATCGACTACCTGTTTCACTGGTAGGCTCTCTCCCCACGGGTCTACGCGACGTGCGATGTTCGCACTCGCGTTAATATCCGCTTGAAACATCGATACGTGACACTCTGGGTTCTTGTACTTGAACTCGGCCTGTCGAGGTCGATACCCGATGTGCTTGCACGAGTGACACGTTTTCGAGGTGTATTGCGGGTGGACGTATCGAACTGGAATACCTGCGTCCTTCGCCTTGTCCTCGATGCGACCTTGAAGACGAGCGAAGGCCCACGAGTGCAGGCGGCGGTTCATGTACTTCCCGTAGTCCAGCGACTCGCGGATGTACGCCAAATCCTCCATCACGATGACTGGATTTTCAAACTGACGTGCATAGTCCACGGACTCACGAGACGCCTTCTCGATGATGTCTGTGAGGCGATTCTGGTAGTACGAGGAGCGTTCTTCGACGCGCCACTCCGAAGCGTCTCACTCTTGGAGTCGCTTGAGCGTCGTGAACATCTCTTTGCGGATTCGCTTGGCTTCTTTCCCGTTGAGTAACAGTGGTTTCGTGTTGGAGGGCACAGCCCGTAACCAACATCGACTCACCAATATCGAATCCAACCCGAGTCGGATTCTCGGGGGGTTTCAGAGGTGTCGTTGATTTCGTATTCGACGGTGACGTGAAGCGTCCACGTCTTTCGGTGTTTCTGCAAGCGAAGTTCGCCCACCTTCGTACTCGACTCGTCATCAAGTAGGTGGTCCCACAGTTCCTCTTGTTCAGGGTTCAGTCGGAGTGGAATCCAGAAGTTGGTTCCGCGACCGGGTTGGGGAACGTTCCAGCAGATTTCGTACTCGCGCGACGGGTCGCGGTCGAACTTCCCGGCTCGATTCACGAATCGGAGCGGGTGTTCGTCATCCAACTCCTGTGCGTTGTACGTCTTGTGGAGTTTGAGGACGTGGGATTTGAGGGCGTCTTTCGCTTGGTACGGTAGGTTGTACGGTGTCACCACATCGTTCGTGGCGCTCATCGTCGTACAGTCTTGCTCAAAGGCGTCGTCAAGTGCGTCACGGTATTCGGACAGCGTTTGCTGGAGGCGTTGCTCTTTGCACCGCGTGGGCGGTGCGAGCGTGGCTTCCAGCGTCTTATTCGCCGTCTGGGTTGTTGACATCGTAGCCTTCGGATTCGAGTGCTATGCGGAGGAGGTCGGGGTACGCTCGTGAGTGGCGTATACCATGGTCGCGGGCGTATTCCTTCACGGCTTCGTGAAGCGGCCCGCCTCGCTCCATATCGAAGTCGGCTCTCATCCACCAAAACGTAAGGAGTAACGTACGTTAAAGATAACGGTAGGCATTCGGACGGGGCGTTAGAACGTGGTTAGTTCAGCAGTTGTCGGATTCTCTCCCGGCCTGAAGGCCGGGATTCCCTCCTTACAGGAAGATGGGGCACGTGGTGCTCGGAAGCTGTGCTCTGCGGGATCAGGCGCCGCGAGCGCGCTCTTTCGCGGCTTCCGCGATCCCGGCGTTGGCCGAGCAGCTGACACACGCACGGACCTCTCCGTTCTGGTCGGCGAAGACGCGTGCAAAGCGCTCGGAAACGTGCGCGCCGCAGTGGTCACACTTGGGCATTGGGCAGTGGTCACACCGGCCGGAGCCGGTACCATCCACTATCCAGTGAACAGGTAAATATCCTTCTCCAAACGAAGCTTGGCTTTGTGATCTACCGATAATATTTTCCGGGATTTAAACAGGAGTTTTAGTTACAGGCGATTTCGATCTCTTGATCGATCGCCATCGCCCGAAAGCCGCGACGAATCCAGCGTCGATGTTGACGACGGAAAGGACGGGACACGACTGCACCATCCCGACCAGCGCAGCCTCGTCGTCGGTGACGACCTCGAGGGTTCGCGTTTACACACCCCAGGAACGAGTGGATTCGGATTCGTCGACGTGATCAGGGCCGGCCGGCCCCACCCGAACGACGGAGCGGACATACTGCCGACGAGCGCGCGCGAGCGGGATTCTGCCGGACATCGACGAATAACACGCGGCCACCAACTCATCAAACATATACTTTCCGGTGGTTTCACCCCTCGAAACAGGCGGGTCAACCGCTGCAGACAGCGTATTCCCGAGAGTAACCACAACATTTATATTGGGAAAAGGGAAACCCGTACACCGTATGGCAGATCTTATCGTCAAAGCCGCCGTGAAGGAAGCGCTCGATGACAAGAACGTCGCTTCGGACTTCTACGAAGCACTCGACGAGGAAGTCGACGAGCTCCTCGAGGACGCTGCACGACGTGCAGAAGCAAACGACCGGAAGACGGTCCAGCCCCGCGACCTGTAAGGCACGACGCTCGAATATTTTTTTATCGACGCACCAGTGGCGAGCCGCTGGCTTCGAACGTGAGTCGTAAAAAGGCCGTCAGCGACTACTGTCGGCCGTCGAGGTACTCCTTCGTTCGGCCGAGAACGACGTGGTCGGCCGACTGTAGCTCCTCGACCGACGCCGAGCCGGTGACGAACATCGCCGTTCGGAGCTCGAGTTCGAGCGTCTCAAGCAGGTCGACGACGACGTCGGTGCCCTGCCCGGCCGGCCGGAGGAACGGTTTCGCGAGGCCGCCGGCGCGAGCGCCGAGTGCGATCGCTTTGGCGATGTCCAGTCCCGAACGGACGCCGCCGCTGGCGATGACGCAGTCGTGAACGTCGGCTGCCTCGTGCGTGCTAACCGCCGTCGGGACACCCCAGGCACGAAAGCGCTGGCCGATCGCTTCCTGCCGGTCGGCACCCACGGCGGCCGCCCGGTAGGATTCGATGCCGGACCACGTCGTCCCGCCCTGACCGGCGACGTCGATCGCGTCGACGCCCGCATCGGCGAGTCGCGTCGCCGTCTCCCGCGAGATACCGTTGCCCGTCTCCTTGACGACCACCGGGACCGAGAGATCGGCAGCGACCCGCTCGATCGCCTCGAGGCAGCCGCGAGCGTCGACGTCACCTTCGGGCTGGACGGCCTCCTGGAGGAAGTTCAGGTGGACGGCCATCGCGTCGGCGTCGATCATCTCGACGGCTCGCTCGACGTCGTCGACGTCGTACTCGAGCAACTGTGCCGCGCCGACGTTGCCATACAAGAAGGCGTCGGGGGCGACGTCTCGAACGACCGTGTAGGACTCGAGGAGGTCCTCGTCGTCGAGTTCAAGACCGGCGCGCTGGCTGCCGACGCCCATGGCGACGTTCATTCGCTGGGCGGCTTCGGCGAGGTTTCGGTTGATCTTCGTCGTGTTCGGGTGGCCGCCAGTCATGCTTTCGATGACGATGGGGGCTGCCAACTCGTGACCGAGCAGCGTCGTCGACGTATCGATCTCGTCGCGATGAATCTCCGGGAGCGCCTCGTGAACGAGCTCGATATCGGCGAACCCCGTTCCAGAGGTTTCGACGTCCTCTTCTTCGATAATGCGGATGTGATCGTCTTTCCTGTCGGATGTCTCGGGCATCGAATCGTCTCCACCGGAAGATAGCGTGAGGGCGTTGAAAAGGTGTCCATCGACGCCCGTCGAGCGTCGTCGTCCCGCCCACTGTCGAGTGGAGCTTTTTCACGGATGCCGGTGTACAGTGGGTATGTTACGCACACTGCTGATCGCGTTCGGGATCGCCGAGATCGCGAAACCACAACCGGTGATCGACGCCTGCGAGCGAATCGGCCTCGAAAACGCCGAGGACGCCCAGCTCCGACCGTGGGCGCGCTGGGGCGCGCGGCTCGAGGGGGCCATCTTCGTCTGGTTGCTCGCTCGTCGAAAGTCGAAGTGGACGCCCACGTGCGTGTTGCTCGCTGCTGCCGGTGCCGTGCTCGTGTTCGTCCCACAGCCGATCATCAACTACAGCCAGAGACTGGTCTATGCGAACCACGACGAACTGCAGTCGAAATCGTGGGTGAAACCCGCGGCTCGCCTGCTCGGCGTGTTGTACCTGACCGTCGTCACGCTCTCGAAAACTGGACGCGAGACCGACACTGACGACGACGCCACATGATACGCACGCTGGCGATCGGCTTCGGCCTGCTCGAGGCCGTCTTTCCGAGACAGCTTATCGACGCCAGCGAACGGCTCGCGTTCGACACCCCCGAGACGGGACGGCTCCAGCCGTGGACCGTTCCGATGGCTCGTCTCGAGGGGCTGTTGTTCGTCTGGCTACTCGTCCGCAAGGGTGGCGGACTCGGGGCGCTTCGAGCACCACTGGGTGTCTTCGGCGTTGCGATGGCACTCATGCCACGCGCAGTCGTCGCGTTCGCACTCGAGATCGCCTACGAGAATCCCGACGACCTCGAGCCCAAATCGTGGGTGGTGCCGGCGACCCGACTCCTCGGCGCGATCTATGTGGCGGCCGGCGTGTTCGCCGGACGTGGGGCGACGCCGGAAGACGAGTCCCGCACAGCACAGCCGCCAGACCAGTAAGCAGCGGTCAGTACTCCCGCACGTCGACGCCGTCGGCCGTCCCGACGTAGGTCGCGTCGGCCAGCCCGACGAACAGGCCGTGTTCGACGACCCCCGGCAGCCTCGAGAGTCGGGTGGCGAGCGTCTCCGGTTCCTCGATCGGGCCGAACGCACAGTCGACGACGAGGTTCCCGTTGTCCGTGACGACCGGCCCATCTTTACGCTCGGCGTCGCGAAGCGTCGGCTCGCCGCCGAGGTCACGGAGTCGTTCCGCGACGACGGTGTGGGCGTCAGGGATGACCTCGACCGGGATCGCCCGCTCGAGCACCGACTCGAGTTTCGACGGGTCAGCGACGACGACGAACCGGTCGGCCGCCGAATCGACGAGTTTCTCGCGGGTGTGTGCAGCGCCGCCGCCTTTGATGAGTGCGCCGTAGCCGTTCGAATCCGGGTCGTCGGCGATCTGGTCCGCGCCGTCGATCGCGAGGTCGACGCCGTCGACCGCGTCGAGCGTCGTCAACGGAATCCCGGCCTCGAGCGCCCGTCGACGGGACTGAAACGAGGTCGGAATCCCCTGCACCTCGAGGCCGTCGTCGATGGCCCGTCCGATCGCGTCGATCGCGTAGGCGGCCGTCGAGCCGGTTCCGAGACCGACGACGAACCCGTCTTCGACCTCGTGAGCCGCCCGTTTCCCGGCTCGCCGCTTCGCTTCGGTCGTGCCTCCTGCCGTCTTCATGCGTTGTACGGCGCACGGCGACGGGAAAAACGTTGCAATCTCGCGGCCGTTGGCGGGCCAGCACGCGACGGTCTCGAGCGGGCAATTAGAGAAGACCGTACATCGAACTGACCGTTCGTTTGGCTCGAGGTTTTTTCCCCAGGGCTGTATACGAGTTAGTATGGCAACACCCGCATCCGAGGGGGAATCCGGCACCGGCACGGCGGTCGCCCTCGAGAACGTTCGCAAAACCTACCAGCTCGGCGAGCCCGTCCACGCTCTGGATGGCGTCAGCCTCGAGATCCCACGCGGGTCGTACACGGCGATCATGGGCCCAAGCGGTTCGGGGAAATCGACGTTGATGAACCTCGTGGGCTGTCTCGATACGCCAACCGAGGGCACCGTCGTCGTCAACGGACAGGACGTGGCCGCCCTCGACAGCCGGGAGCGAACCACGCTTCGGGGGACGACGGTGGGCTTCGTTTTCCAGACGTTTAACCTCATGCCCAGACTGACCGCCCTCGAGAACGTCGCCCTCCCCCAACTGTTTCAGAACGTCGACCGTGCGAAGCGACAGGATCGGGCCCGAGAGCTACTCGAGCGGGTCGGTCTGGCCGATCGAGAAGATCACCTGCCGAACGAACTGTCGGGCGGCCAGCGCCAGCGGGTCGCGCTCGCTCGCGCGCTCGTTAACGATCCGGCGATCGTACTCGCGGACGAGCCATCTGGTAACTTGGATACAGAGACCGAAGCCGATATCCTCGACCTGTTCGCGGAGTTTCACGAGGCCGGAACGACGATGGTCGTCGTCACCCACGAACGCCACGTCGCCGAACGCGCCGAACGGATCGTCCACCTGCTCGACGGTAAACTCGAGCGGATCGAAACGCTCGACGATGCGGGAGACGGCACCCCGAGTCCCGCCGGCAGCGAGGCGAGTTCCTGATGCGGCTCGGAGAGAGCCTGCGCCTCTCGTGGCGGTCGATCCGCGGCCATAAACTGCGCTCGTCGCTGACGACGCTGGGAATCATCATCGGTATCGCCGCAGTGATCACGTTCGTCACGCTGGGCGCGAGCCTCCAGGCGGGCGTCATCGGCGACATCAGCCCCGACGACCAGCGCAACAGCTACGGCTGGGCCGCCGAACCGGGAACCGAGGGTGGCCCGCTTGCCGGGGCCCAACCCGTCTTCAGTCAGGACGATCTCGATGCGCTGAACGACGACGAGGACATTGAGGCGGCCTACGGATACATGCCGCTATCGACGCAGGCACTCGTCTACGAGGGAGAGATCTCACCCCAGAGTGATGCCCTGATCGCGGCCGGGCCCCCCTATATCAGAGAAAACAACCTCGAGGAGGGCCGCCAGTTTGAACAGGGCGAACGCGAGGCTGTCATCAACCCGGCCGTCGCGGGACAGTTCGAAGAGAACGTCTCCGTCGGCGACGAGCTCACGATCGCGTTACAGGGCGGCCAGCAGACGACCGTTACCGTGGTCGGCATCACCGACACGTCAGAAGGGTTTAGTCCGTTCGAAGGGTTCGAGCCCTCGCCGCGCGTCTACGTGCCGACGGACCCGTTCTACACCGAAGACGCTGCCGGCGCGTTCCCGGGTGCGATCGGCGACGGCGGTCCCGGTGGCGATGGCAGCGGTGACGACACGAACACCACCGACACAGCCGGGATGAGCGACGGCGCGCTCTTCCTCGCGATCGTGGTCGAAGCCGAGTCGGCCGACGAGGCGGCGGTCGATCGCGCCCAAGAGAGCGCGATCACCTACCTCGAGAGCGACGAGTCGGACGCGAGTCAACTGCTCGGCGACGACCTCGAGATACGGCTCCAGACGAGCGCGGAACTCCTCCAGCAGTTACAGGACGTCCTCGACTTGCTGCAAAACTTCATCGTCGGCATCGCGGCCATCTCACTGGTTGTCGGCTCGATCGGCATCGCGAACATCATGCTCGTCTCCGTGACCGAACGGACCCGCGAAATCGGGATCATGAAAGCCATCGGCGCACAGAACCGGGAAATTCTGGGGCTGTTCCTCGCCGAGGCAGTTATTCTCGGCGTGATCGGGGCGATCCTCGGCACGCTGCTCGGACTGGCAGCGGGCTATCTGGGCGCGTGGTATATCGACCTGCCGCTGGTCTATCCATACGAGTACGTCGCGCTGGCGGTCACCGTCGGTGTTCTCGTCGGCATCGCTTCCGGGCTGTACCCGGCCTGGAAAGCCGCGCGGACGGACCCGATCGACGCGCTCAGATACGAGTAGGACGACTCCCGTCACTGGGTGGCGGCGCACCCGCACGGCGGGTTACGGTCGAATACTATCGTCGGTCCCGCTCGGTTTCGCGGTCGGATCGACTCGAGTCGTCCGTAAAGGAATCGTCCGTCCCGAAGGAGTCACCCGTCTCGAGTGAATCCGTTCCGCGGTCGCGATCCGTGTCGGCCGCCCGACGATCGGATCGGCTCGAGCCGTCAGTGGCGGCACTCGGCGGCCGCGTCGGGTCGATCGAGTCCGACCGTGCCGGCGACGGCGAGCGCCCGATCGTCTCGAGGGTGTCGGCGTGTTGCTCGGGGTACTCCTGAGCGAGATATGCACCGAGATAACCGCCGAGTAACGACAGGCCGACGGTGTAGACGAACAGGATCGAGACGAACACGAGGATGGCAAATGCCGCGACGACGAATCCCTCGACCGGGGCCGCAGCGACACCCATGCCGAAGCCGAGAATCCCAATTCCGACGAGCGCGAGTCCTGCGAACGGCAAGAACATGATCGCACCCGCGATCGCACCGGCAACCGATCCCTCGCGGACGTCCGGCCCCTCGAGGAAGCCGGCGACGACGCCGCCGAGGATGGTCGAGAGTGGGATGAACGAGAGGACGACGCTGACGACGGCACCGATGATCGCGTTGACGAGCGTTCTGGCGGTAGGCATACTCGAATAGACGAGCGCCACGGCGAAAAGCAACGGGGGGAACTCGTCGGCCCACGTGATCGACGGTCGGTCAGTCGTCAGCCGCGTGCGAGCCCGACTCCTCCGGTGGGAGTTCCTCGGGCGTCGTCATCGTGGTCTCAGTGCCGCGGGAGCCGGGTGGCTCCTCGAGGTCGGCCTCGACGAGGTCGCTGAACGTAGCGTCGCCGTTGACCTCGTCGGCGAGGATGTCGACGGCCTCGACGAAGACGGCGACGATCAACGGCCCGACGACGATGCCGATGGCGCCGAGCGTAAAGAGCCCGCCGGTGAAGCCGACGAAGTAGAGGCTGCCGGGCAGGCCGGCGGAGCGACGGGCGAGCCGTGGTCGAACGCCGACGTCGGGGAACCAGGCGACGAGTGCGATCCCGAGGACGCCGATGAGGACGGCCGCGACGAGGTCGCCGACAGCGACGTGATAGAGCGCAATAGGAGCGATCAACAGGCTGGGGCCGATGATCGGGACGAACTGCAGGATGGCGGCGATGATCGCGAGCGTAAGGGCCGCTTCGTAGCCGAGCAGCCAAAAGAGCGGATAGCCGATGAGCAACGTTGCAATCGACGTCGCAAGCTGGAGGACGTAGATCGCATACAGCGTCTCGCGGGCCCGCCGGGCGAGTGCGTAGACGACGTCGCGGTAGGCGTGTGGCACCGGTGCGACCGCGGCCCGGCCGGCGGCATCGCCCTTGAGCAAGAGTGCAAACAGGAGGATGACGAACAGTGCGAATTTGATCGCGAGCACCGGCAGCGCCGAGGCAAACGAGACGGCGACGCTGCTGAGCACGTCGAGAGCGAGGGTTTGCATTTCGGCGACGTCGATCGTGTAGGTCATCCCGAAGGCCGTCACGGGGATTTGTCGTGGCAAGCCCTCGATCACGGCCATCACCTGATCGATCCGGAAATAGAGCGTCACGAGAATCGGCGAAAAGACGGCAACGGCGCTGGCAAAGCCGAGTAGGGTCGCGGCGGCTGCGCCGGTCCACTCTGTGAGGCCGCGTCTGACCAACCATCCCTGAACCGGCAACAGGACGTACGCGACCGTCAGCGCGAACAGGATCGTGCCGAGCACCTCGAGTAAGATCGCCCCGGTCACGAGTCCGAGTAGCGCGACGATCCCACCGAGCACGTATCGGCGCGTCCGATCCGCTGTCGCGTTCGATGTCGCTGTCACACCCGTGGGTCACACCGCGGTACCAAAACCTTTCTGTCCGGCAGAACGTTGGGAATTAGCCTTACGTCTCGGCTGCATACAGCCGTTGCATGAACCGCCGGACGGTCGTTCGAACGATCGGGGCCGCGGGCGCGGGCGTCAGCCTCGCCGGCTGTTTCACTCGAGACGGTGACGAGCCAGTCGACGACTCCGAAATCGACGATCCGCAACCGGACGAACCCGACTACGGTGGGACGCTCCGAGTCGCAACCTACCGGTCGATGGTCACGGGTCCGAATCCGGCCGGCCCGTGGCTCGAGGAGACGTTCCTCGAGACCTATCCCGACGCCGACCTCGAGTGGGTCGTCCCGGACGACGGCGTCGAGCACTACATTCGACGTGGCGAGTACGATACCACGATCGACGTCGACGTCCTGCTCGGGTTCACCGTGGGTGATCTCGCCCGGATCGACGAGCGAGTCGGCGACGGTGAACTGTTGCGCGAACTCAATCTCAAGCGGATCGACGGCCACGAGCGCATCCGCGACGAGGTCGCACTGGACGATCCACACGGGCGAGCGCTGGCGTACGACGCCGGTTACGTCAGCCTCGTCTACGACGAGACCGTCCTCGAAGCACCCGAGACGTTCGACGACCTGCTCGCGTCCGCGTACGCGGAGACGATGCTAGCCCAACATCCGAGCCACTCCTTGCCCGGACAGGCGTTTTTCCTGTGGACGATCAAAACGATGGGCGCAGCGGACGCGTTCACGTACTGGGAGGACCTCGTCGCCAACGGTGTCGAACTCCGCAACACCTGGAGCGGAACCTACTACGACGGGTATCTACACCAGACCCGACCGATGGTCGTCTCCTACTCGAGTGATCCCGTCTTCGCAGCGAGCGACGGCCGCGACCCCGCCCGCCACCGGGTCGCGTTTCCGAACGACGAAGGGTACATGCTCCCCGAAGGGATGGGGATTTTCGAGGCGGCGCCGGAGCCCGACCTTGCCTACGCGTTCCTCGAGTTTCTCCTCTCGAGTGAGACACAGCTCGAACTCGCCCGTCGAAACGTCCAGTTTCCAGCCGTCGGCGACGACTCCATCGGTCCGCGGCCACTGTTCGAAGAGGACGCGCGCCGACCGCCGGACGCGATTGCGACGGGGTATACCGACCTCCAGGGGCAACTCGAGGGATGGCTCACCGAGTGGGACGAGCGCTTCGGATCGGCGGTAGACGATCCACGGTAACGTCGATTGCAGCCGCCGGCGTGCGTTCTCCCGAACTGGGAACCGACGGCGTTACTGAAGTGCGACACCCACGCAGTAGCCGATAGCCAGCCGACGTTCGCTCGAGCGAGCGTCAGTCGCCGTCCACGCGGGCGGTATCGACTCGACGAAGCATGAACGAATACACGCTCCTCATCGCGGTCGCGAACACCGCAACGCTGCTCACTGGCGGGGCCGTTGCACTGCTCGCCTACCGGGCCTTCCGGCGAACCGGCTCGGCGGCGCTCCGAGCGGTCGCCGCCGGCTTCGGGTTCATCGTCGTCGGCTCGCTCGGCGGCGCAGTCGCTCACATCGTCGGCAATAACGTCGCTCTCGGCGTGACGATCCAGAGTGCGTTCACCGCCGGCGGGTTCACAATCTTGCTGTACTCGCTGTACGCCGAAACGACGGCGACAACGACGACGGTAACGCTGCGCCGATCCGACTGAACGGAATCAGCGCCGACTACGGCTCCGCGTCGAGGCGGGAGCGAAACCGCTCGAGTCCCATCCCGAGCATATCGGGACTGACGGGCTGGAACTCGTCGTCGCCGGGTAGATACGGTCGGACGGAATCCCAGCTTTCGCGAGCGTAGCGTTCGTCCAACAGAACCCGAACGCCGACGTCGTCGGGCGACCGGATGACGCGACCGATCGCCTGTCGGGCCTTTCGTACGGCGGGGATCGTCAGCGCGTACGTAAAGCCGTCGCCGAACGCGTCGTCGTAGGCTCGCCGAACCGCCGCAGTCCGCGGGCTCGAGGTGTTGACGATCGGGACGCCACAGACGACGGCCGCCGAGAGCCGGTCGCCACTGTAGTCGACGCCCTCGGTCAGCGTGCCACGGAGACTCGTAACGAGCACCTTCCCCTCGCCCGCGAAGAACTCGCGTTTGAGTAACTGGGTCGTCTCGTCGTCGCTCGCAGCGTCGAGCAAAACGGGTTTCTCGAGGCGGTCCTCGAGGCAGCCGGCGATCCACTCGGCTTCGGCGTAACTCGGCATCCCGACGAGAACGTTCCCCGGAAGCCGGCCGATTTTCGTGATCGCATCCGTGTATATCGTTCTGGTCTGGGTGTCCTCGTCGGGTCGGCCGCGGTTCTCGTACGTGAATTTCGGGACCGACACCGCGAAGCTCTCGCGATTTTCTTCGGGAAAGTGCAACCCGTAGCGTCGCTCGACGACGGGTCTGTCTTCTTCGCGTGCGAGGAACTCGAGACCCGTCACCTCCGTGAACGCGTCCATCGGTTCCAGGGTCGCGCTCATGAGGATCCCGCCGCCAAAGGCCGCGAGCCGATCGCCGATCGCGTCGCTCGGCACGCAGTTGTGCAAGGCAAGACGGGCGCTATAGGCCCGCCGCCACGAGTCGGCCGGTTCGGTCTCGTCCCAGGTTCGCTCGAGTTCGATCTCCCGGAAGTAGTCGGTGTGGTTCTGTCGGTACCACTCGCCGAGGATGCGCCCGACCGCGGGCGCCGCGCGGGTTCGGTCTTCGTCTTCGGCCTCGTTCAAAATCCGTTCGACGACGGCCCCGACGGACTCGGCGCGGACCCACTCGGCATCGCTGTGGCCCGCCTCGCGCGCCCACGCCGTGAGTTCGTCTTCGGCCGGTTCGGACGGATCTCGAAGCGGGAGCTCCGCGTCGTCGAGATCGTGGAGATTCGATCGCCACCCCCTGTGGTTCCGGTCGAGATACGCCGTCACCCGACGATCGAGTTCCTCCCGGAGATCGCGGATGAACTCGAGGGTGCGATTCAGTTCCTCGAAGGAGACGTCGCTGTCCTCGAGTTCCGCGCGCACGAGGTCGGCGTCGGCCGTCTTCGAGCCGCCCTCGGCGCGTCGCCCCTCGCGTTCGAATTTGATCGGCTGGATGACCCTCGAGAGTTCGGTTTCGGCGTCGCGAAGCGTCGTGTCGGCAACGCCGTCACTGACGAGGTCGCGCACGCGTGGCTCTAACATGTGGGCCTCGTCACAGACGACGAACGTCGAGTCATCGAGCAACGCGCCGGTAAACGAGCCGGTCGTCCGCGGATCGAACGCGTGGTAGTAGTTTCCGAGCACGACCTCGACGTGCCCGAGGACGGCCCCCATGATCGAGTGGGGACAGCTGCCGTGGGCAACCGAGCGCGCGACGAGATCGTCGGGCGTGATCATCCCGGCTTCGGTGAAATCGTAGGGAACAGCCTCGCTCGCGTCGCCATCGCTACCTTCCTCGGGGAGGTCCTCAAGGTACTGGGCGTAGAACGGACAGTACTCGGTTTCGGCACCAACGGGGCCGCCGTCAGAGTAGGTCGGCATCTCTGGGGGGTAGGCAGCTGTCTCGCCGGCGGTCTCGAGAAATCGCCCGATTGAGCCCGAGCGGCCGCTGTCAGCGAGGCCGGTCTGTTGCTGGCGCGCGCTCGCGGCGAGGCTTGCAGCGGTCGTCTCCCCGCCTTCGCCGGTGAGATCTCGAGTTCGGTCCCGAAGGGTCTCACAGCGGTCGTAGACGTTGCCGTCGTCGATCCCACCCGCTCCTTCGCGGTTGTACGGACAGACGTCGGCTTTCCCGACGAGCGTGAGTCCCGAAATGGGGTCCCAGTCGTCGGGCAGGTTCTCGTTGATCGTCTTGAGGTCGGCTTCGAACTGGCGCAGTTGCTGTTTGACGCTCGTGAGCACGAACACGCGCTCGTAGTCGGTGTCCGGATCGCGCACGAGCTCGATGCCCGCTGTGAGCGCGATCATCGTCTTGCCAGTGCCACAGGCCCCCTCGACGACGGTGTAGCCACCATCTCGAGCAGTGTCGATCGTGGTCTCGATGCCGTCGACCTGCTCGTCGTAGGGTTCGGCGTGGCCGAAGATCGAACGCCAGTACGTCATGTCTCCCGTACTCATCGTCGGTCCCGCATAGCGTTGACGGAGTGTGTTGGCCGCGCCATCAGTTATAAACCTTCGTCGGTGTCGGCTCGCACTCACGGTTGGATCGAATCGGGCAGCCGATCGTCGCTACCGACAGGAGCGTGTGTAGGGGTGTCACTTTAATTCGGTGAGCCCCTAGGAAAGGTATGAAAGTCCCCAAATCCCTCCAGAACGTCGATGATGGCGGTGCGGTCGTCCGAACGCTCGAGTACGAGGACGGCAGCGTCATCGCGGTCGACTTCGGCACCTCGGCCGCCGACATCGACGTCGACGTCGTCGGTTCGATGGCGATCATCGTTACCGACGACGAGCAGTTCGAGTTCGAACTGCCGCCGGAAGCCAGCGACGTCTCGGTCCACAACGGCGTGTTGACGATCGAGGAGTGACGCCAGTGTTGCCGTCAATACTGGAGTGAGACACGCACATCAGCGCTGAGATACGCATACACTCTCGAGTGCGAGCCCCGCTCGACGAAACACAACCCATTCCCCGTTTGCGCTGCTACGACCGGTATGAGCGATTCCACCGAGGCCGACGTCGACGTCGAGCACTGGCGCGACGAACTAGAGTCGAAACGCGACGAGAAAGACGACTTCTTCGCCGAGCACCCGCAGTCGCCGATTCCACCCGAAGAACGCGACGAATTCGATGGCCTCGAGTACTTCGCGCCGGACCCAACGTACCGCGTAACCGCGACCGTCGAGGTCCACGACGACCCAGAAGTCGTGTTGATGGAGACGACTGCGGGCCGGGAGATGCGCTATCTCCGCGTGGCGACCCTCGAGTTCGATTTAGAGCGCGAAGACGACGCCCTCGAAGATGGCACCTACGAACTCGCGGCCTACCAGCTCGAGAGTCCGAACGAGGAACCGCTGTTTATTCCGTTCCGCGACAAGACGACCGGCCAGCAGACGTATCAGGGCGGTCGCTACATGGAACTCGCGCCGGATCGTGACCTCGCCGACGGCGACGAACTCGTCGTCGATTTCAATCTGGCGTACTCGCCGTTCTGTGCCTACAGCGAGACGTTCGACTGTCCGCTCCCACCGGAAGAAAACTGGCTCGAGGTGACGATTCCGGCCGGCGAGCGGTTCGAGTAGCCGGAACGGAGGAGCGAATCAACGGTGAGTGGGGGTTGGCTTCCACTCGAGATCTGACCCGAAAACCCGCAGACGGAGTCGTGGCTCGAGTCGAAGCGAAGGGGTTGCAAACGGCGGCGATTCGAGTAGAAATCAGGGGGCGACGCCGACGGTCAGCAGCGTGCCGAACTCGCGGTAGCGCTCGACCATCGCCTCGCGAGAGTCCCAGTCCTCGGTCGGGAACTCGGCTTCGCTAGGAATGTCGATCTCGCGGTCCGGCACGTGGTCTTGTTCGGCAACGTAGAGGCCGGCGTCGCGGAACGCCTCGCGGTACTGGGCGCGGTCCCACCGAGTCATCTCGATGGAGATGTTGTCCTGCCACTCGTGGGAGTGGACATTCTCCTCGTAGTAGTTCACGGCGCAGTAGAACGTGCCCCCGGGACGGAGAATGCGAGCGATCTCCTCGAGCGTGTGGTGTGGATCGGCAGCGTAGTAAAACGCCTCCATCGACCAGACGTGATCGATGGAGTCATCGGCAAACGGCAGCGCGTCGAAGTCACCGACGAGGTAGCCGACCTGCAAGTCGTCGGTGTAGTCGGCGGCGTTTCTGGCCATCTCCGGCGAGCCGTCGAGGCCGTAGATTCGACCCGCATCCTTGGTGTCTCGCAGCGCACGACCGGCGTACCCGCTCCCACAGCCCAGATCGAGAACCGTGTCGCCGGCTTCGACCGGCATGCGCGCGAGTGCGTGTTTGGCGGTGTGCCAGTGACGATCTTCCATTCCCCGATCCCGGCCGCTTGCGGCCCAGTCGTCGAACTCCTCGCGGACGCTCATACACGGCCCGTCACTGCCTGCGGCCAAAACCTGTTCGACTCGAGACGAGCCAAACGGCCCGGCGCTCGAGTGATCGACAGACTTTTTAGGACTGCCTAAAAAATACTATTCGGAGAGGTTTAGGCTGGCCGAAATCCGTGGGCATCGGACTGCGGCCAAACGAACAGCTCCTGCCATCCCGTTTTTTGATGCTGATAATCGAGAACAACCGGAAGCTATATTGGATTAGGCCGGCCTAAAACAGAATGCAGGCCTGAGATCGGCCGCTGGCAACACGCCGATCCCGGTCACCACTGGATCCTTTACGGCCTCTGAGCCGTCTGTCCCAATCCTCTCTCTTCGCGGCGCTTCGGTTCGGTGTCTGCGTCGGACCCGTTTCCGGTGAGACGATATGCTCTCGCATCCGGCAGTCTTCGGGACATCCGCACTATTAAGTCGGTGCCACAAGTTGTTCATGCCAGTATGGAGTACGCGCTCGAAATCGACGGCACACCGGAAACGGTACCTGGTGGGACAGGCGTGCTGTTGTTGCATCCAAGTACCGGCGAAACCGACCGCATCGACACCGATTTTCTCAAAGCAGACACCGACAAATTCCTCGTCGTCTCCACGCGAACCACTGCCCGCGAAGTCAGACAGAAACTCGAACACTACGACGTCGACGAGGACTGTGCCGAAATCTTAGACACCCTGAGCATCGAACGGGGCTACTCGCGGCGCACGAGTGACACCGTCCACTACGTCGCCGCCCCCGACGACGTCGACGGCATCGTCGAACACATCGACGGCTTCCTCGAGGCCCACGACGGGAAACTTCGACTCAGCTTCGACTCCGTCACCGAACTCGCCTACTACGCCGGCGACGACCAAGCTCTCGAAGCCGTCGAACGCATCCTCAACCTCCTCGAGAAACACGACGCAGTCGGCCTGTTCCACGTCTCCGAAGAGCCCCACGACGAAGCGCTCGTCGACGAGTTCCGCTCGCTGTTCGACGGGATCATCGACCTGGACGCAGACGGCAGCATCGACGCCGAGTTCTGACTGGTATCGCAGCACGCGATCCCGTCGAACGTGATTTTTTGGGTGAAAGCAGCTCGAGCTCCCGCAGCGGCGAGGATCGGCGTACGGACTCGAGCCAGTCGCTGCGTCACTCTCGGACGGAACCAGTATCAGCAATCGGGCAGCTGTCGATTCATCGCTGATCGATCGATCGAAACGACAGGACTCGTGATGTCGGTCGAGGCGCTTCAAACAGCCGGGTTCGCGAGTGTCACTCGGCGAGCGACTCGAACGTCTTCTCAGCCCATTTGACCGCGTACTCGGGGCCGTGATCCCGGTAGGCGTCGGTGTCGAGTGCCGCAAACGGCGCCGGCAACTCGATCGCGTGTTTGATCGCCGCACAAGCGAGTTCCGTCGCATCTGCAAACTCCGTCTCGCCGCGGGCAACCGCCCGCGGCAGTCCCGAAACGCGATCCTCGAGTCTATCACCAGCGTCCTGCCATGCGGCGGCGAGTTCGGGGTGATCGGCGTGCCAGCTCGCGAAGACGTCCCGCGTCTGCAGGCCAACCCAGCCGTCGTACAGCGCCGCCGCGACCTGATACGTGCTGTTCGGGCCGAGATCGACCGCGCGGTCGAGCGCGCGATACTCGTCTTCGAAGAAGCCGATGAACTGTTCGGGGATTTCGAGATCGAGTTGGACGAACGCTTCGGCAAGCAAGAAGTCGATAAAGGCCTCTGGCGAGCCCTCGACGCGTGGTTTCACGAGGACGAGCGGTGGCTCAGTCTGGCGCGTCCAGACGACGCTGCCGTCGCCCGGCATCCCGATCGTCAGATCTGAACTCGCATAGCGGGCGAGCAGCGTCGGTGCGTCGTCGGGCAGCCACGCTGACGGATAGCTCGCGGGCTCGAGCGAGTCGACCAGCAAGCCGAGATCCTCCGCGAGTGCCGGGGGGAGCGTCTCGAAATCGCGCTCACAGTCGAGAACCTGCACGTCGGGTGCGTAGATGTCCCGGACCGTCTCGACCGGGATCGAGAGCTCTCGGCCCTCGAACATCAGACGAGGACCATCTGGGAGATGACCAGCAGCGACAGCAGTGCCGATGCAGCGATCGTCGTCAGGACGATCTTGGTTGGTTTGCTCATACGTGGGTTCACTCAGTCATGTCGCTTAAATCCATCTTTCTCGACCGACTATGGCTCGAGAAACCGCCGGCCGTGAGGCAGTTCTGTCGTCACCGAAACTCAACAACTACTGCATTGCACGGTGGCTGTGCGATGTCAAGCGTCGACCGTCCGTCATTCCGATCTGCTTTGCGTATCGCCGCTGGGAACGGCGAACTCGGTACCTACCCAGTTTTCGCTTGGAACCAAACCTTGCCACTGTTTTGCACGACGTGCAATAGAACACGACTGTTGCAGTCGAAACAGAGGGGTATCGATGGCGTTCGCGGCAGCGGCCGTTATACGTCGTCTTCGTCTGCATGCCAGGACTCCGGAACGTCGATGACGTAGCGACCGTCCTCTTGCAGCGAGATAATGTACTCCTCGCGGTTGTACAGCTCCATTAAATTGAGTTCGTACTGACCGGGGCTGACGATTTTGATGCTTTCGAACTGTTCGTTGAGCTCCGCACGAAGCTCTTCGATCGACGGCTGCTCGCCCGACGGTTCGCTGACGACCCGGCCGTGTTCCGGCGGCTGTGTGTCCATATCGTCAACGTGCTCAGCCGCTTGCGTCGGCTCTGCGGCTGCCGTCTCCGGCGCTCGAGTCGAATCCGATGGCAGATCGGCTGTCGAAACGACCTCACTCCGAGCGTTGGCCTGGGCCGTGTCCTCGGTGTCTTCGAGCGTCGAGCGATCGGTAGGAGCCGCCGATGGCTCGGTCGGTGACGCAGTCGATGGCGTAGCGTCGGAGGACGGCTCGACGGACGACGCAGCGGTCTCAGAGTGGGTGGCCGTGTGGTCGGTGTCGCTCGAAACGTCACTCGAAGCCGTCGACCGGTCTTCGGGCCGACGGGCTGTCTCTGGCCATTCGTTGAACGTCTCCGTCTCCCGGTCGGGTTCGGACGGCGTGTCGCGTTCGGGCCACGAATTGTCGGACTGGTCGTGACTCGTGTCAGCGGAAGAGGGATCGTTCTCGAGTTCGTTTCCAGCCGATTGTGGCGATTCGGTTGGCTGCGTTTCCGCTGCGTCTGTTTCGGTCGACGGCATCGAATCGGTCGACTGCGTCGACTCCGAGGAGACCCAGCCACGAACAGTCTCTGCGGCACGTTTGACGGTTCCCGATGAGGGAGCGCTCGAGGCGGAACCGGCGGCATCAGCATCCGTTTCAGCGGCTGTCGTTGGCGCGTCCGACCCGCGTGCGTTGGTCGCCTGTCCGCCAGGAGCGAACTGGAACTTGTTCCCGCCACAGTTCGGACAGCCCGAAAGCATCTCTTTGGAGCCGTCGGGGAACGTTCGGCCGCAGTTCGTACATTCGTGTGGCATTAGTCTCGAGACACGAGCGCGCTGATCAGCGTTTCGTCCTTGTGGAGCGTTTTGATCTGGTTCGCTGGACCGATAACCGTCAGTTTCGTCGTCGGTTCATCACCGCCCATGATGCGGCCGAGCAGCGAGGACTTACGGGTGTCCGACTTCGGATAGGTCTCGATTTCGATCCCGTTGAACTCGTCGGGGCTGATCTCAGCCATGGTTACTTCGATCAGTCGACTCTCTTCGTCGGGTGTCAGCCCCTCCTCTAAGATGACGATATTCCCGTCGTGGACGCCGTCGAGAATCATCCGGATCTTCTCCATGGTCGCCATCCCGTCCATACGTTCGCCGCTGATCAGGTCGATCTGGACGCCATCAGGCGCATCCGGCTCGTCCGTGTTAGTTGTTGTTGGCATTGATTCTCACCCGAAGTACTCCGCGATATTCTCGTAGACTTCGTCCATGTTCTCGCCTTCTTTGGCCGACAGCGGAACCGTCTTGTGCTGTGGGAAGGCGTCCTCGATCCGTTTGACACTCGACTCATCGAGGTCGATTTTGTTCGCGAAGATGAGTACCGGCAGATCTCGAGATTCGATAATACCGATCAACATCGTGTTGACCTGCGTGATCGGGTCCTCTGCACTGTCGAGGACGTAGATGACGCCGTCGACGTCCTCACGAAGCCAGTGCATTGCTTCCGCGACGCCTTCGGTTGCCTCGCGAGAGCGACGAATTGCGTCGTCTTCTTCCATCTCATCGGTGAACTCCTCGTAGTCGACTTTCGTCGTCACGCCAGGCGTGTCGACGATGTCGATCGTCACCGACTTGCCGTCGCGTTCGATCTCGACGTTTTCTTTCCTGCGCGCACGGCGTGTTTCGTGTGGAATGTGACTCTCTGCGCCAATCGCGTCACCAGTCCAGTCTCGAGCGATTCGATTCGCAAGCGTCGTTTTTCCGGCGTTTGGTGGACCGTAGATTCCGATTCGTTTGGGTTCGTCGTCCGTAAACAGGCGGTCCATAACCCGAGAGATACTATCTTTAAGTTCTGTGAACAGTCCCATCTGTGGGGCCCTCCAGCACCGCGGGGTGCATCTGCGCGTACTACAAACTGAACTCACTTAAGCCTACGTCAGACGTGTAGACAGTCAAATAATTATGAGTTGTCAAGGACGGGTATACTAGTGATATTAAGAGTCATGGAAGGAGTTACCAGCTATCGTGTGAAGTGGTATCAAATGAGTGTTTACTCGAGACACCCCCACCCCTTCGTTTCAACTGGAGATTGCGAAATACGGGTGGGGTGAATGACGGAAGCTCGCCGGTCAGTTTCGGATGAAGCCGTCCGGAAAGATAGATTTCGTGGTTAAGAAGGGTGTTAGACGCCCGAATCCGAATACCAGATGGCTCTAGTAACTCGAGTCGCTGGAGAGTCCTATTCTAGTTCTCTCTAGTAATTATAAACAACTGATCTAGTAAAGATCGCGTTTTGCTAGTGCTACGGACCATGTTTTTCACCTACTATCATAAAACCTCCCGTTCTAGAAACACCCCCTCCCCCACCCCTTCTCTTGGAGCGTTCCACCTGAAACGAAGGGGTGGGGGGTTAGACTCTTCTCACTAAAATCATGTTGCTTGATACCATTCCACGTATTACCATCCTTAAATAGAACCGATCTACAGTCCGTCCACCCGGCCCGTCCACTCGAATCGAGCATGTTCGTCCCGACCTGGGCAATCCTCGCTGGACGATCGGACTCGAGCGGTCCGGTCTCGAGTGTCGATTAATGGACTCGAAACGGTCGTGATTCGGTCGAAACGCCGCCAATAGTCGTTCGTCAGTCCCTCAGTTGGCCTGTTGCGGCCAATTGCCGGCCGATGGGTTTCATTCCGCCGGTAGTTATCGGGTGAAGGGAAGAATTTAATATCGTGCTTTTCCTCTGTTTCGTTTGCATCAACTGGACTCGAGCACGGAACACGATAGGGTAGGTTGCCCACGCTGGGCTACCGTTTCCCCACTATTCCTGGCTCCGAGTTCGTGATTCCACTCGAAACGAGGGGGTATGTGTACGACGGATGTCAGACGAGGATACAGAACCGACGGGGTCAAAACAGGCCGATATCGACGAGACACGTGGGTTTTCGAACGTCGAGGGAACCGACCTCGGCGACGAGAACTCGAGTCAGGGGCTGTTCGACGACCTGCTCAGTGGTGAACCGATTTTCGAGAACAAGGAAGTCCTTCGACCGTCCTATACGCCACACGAACTCCCCCATCGAAGTGACCAGATCAACAAGATGGCGACAATTCTCGTCGCCGCGCTCCGTGGTGAGACCCCGTCGAACATCCTCATCTACGGCAAAACGGGGACGGGAAAGACGGCGAGCGCGAAGTTCGTCAGCAAGGAACTCGAGAGCACCTCCCAGAAGTACAGCGTCCCGTGTGATGTCGAGTACATCAACTGCGAGGTAACCGACACGCAGTATCGCGTGCTCGCACAGCTCGCAAACAAGTTCATCGAGAAGAACAAAGCCCGGATCGACGACCGAATCGCCGACCTCGAGCGACTGCTCGAGTCCGTCGACGAGCACGAGTCACCCACCGCGTCCGACTCGCGTTCCGGCTCGACTCGAAACGGTCCCGGTGAACCCGCCGAATCCGGAACCGACGCCGCTGACGACCCCACGGCTGACATCGCTGACAGTTCCTCGGCCGACAACACGGACGAGTCCACATCGATACATCCACTCGAGTCGACATCGTTCTCCGCCCGCAGCGAGGTCATGGCTCGCATCCAGCGCCTCGAAGAGGATAAAGACGATTTCGAGGAAGTCCCGATGACCGGGTGGCCGACGGATCGGGTCTACAGCGTCTTCTTCGACGCCGTCGATTACGACGAACGCGTCGTCGTCATCATGTTAGACGAGATCGACAAACTCGTCGAGAAAAGCGGCGACGACACGCTCTACAACCTTTCGCGGATGAACTCCGAACTCGAGAACTCGCGCGTGTCGATCATCGGAATCTCGAACGACCTGAAGTTCACCGATTTTCTCGATCCGCGCGTCAAGTCGAGTCTCGGCGAGGAGGAGATCGTCTTCCCGCCGTACGACGCCAATCAGTTGCGAGATATCCTCGAGCACCGCTCGGAGGTCGCGTTCAAAGACGGGGCGCTGTCGGACGACGTGATCCCGTTGTGTGCGGCCTTCGCGGCACAAGAACACGGGGATGCGCGTCGGGCGCTCGATCTCCTTCGAACGGCTGGGGAACTGGCCGAACGCTCCCAGACGGAGACGATCGTCGAAGAACACGTCCGGCAGGCTCAGGACAAGATCGAACTCGATCGTGTCGTCGAGGTCGTTCGCACGCTGCCGACCCAGAGCAAGCTCGTCCTGTTTGCGATCATCTTACTGGAGAAAAACGGCGTTCACAGCATCAACACAGGCGAGGTGTTCAACATCTACAAACGCCTCTGTGAGGAGATCGACGCCGACGTCCTCACGCAGCGGCGGGTCACGGATCTCATCAGCGAACTCGACATGCTCGGTATCGTCAACGCCGTCGTCGTCTCGAAGGGGCGCTACGGCCGAACCAAAGAGATCAGCCTCTCGGTACCGCTCGAGGAGACGGAGGCCGTGTTGCTTTCGGATTCCCGGCTGAGCAGTATCGACGACGTCCAGCCGTTCGTTCAGGCTCGGTTCGAAAATTAAGACCCTCACTTCGATCCCGAGTCAGTGGGAATCGACAAGGCAGTAATATCACGCAGCGACTTCGTTCGTATATGAACCGGCGCAGTGCAATCGTTGCGACGGCGAGTCTCGTCTCACTTGCCGGCTGTATCTTTACCGACGGCGAGGTCGAGTACGAGCGCGGGGAGATCGACGTCGTCGTCGATGACACCCCCGTCGACCTCGCTGCGGATCGCTTCCAGTCCGAGAACGACGACGACGACTCGCTCTCGTTTCATCTTCACGAGCAGGACGACTACTGGTATATGGAAGGTCCCGAACCGGTGACGTTCGCCGAAGGGCTCGACCTGCTCCCCAACTTCGCGTACGAACGGCGTGATGATCACCACGTCGTCAGTATCGACGACACCACCTACGACGGCAGCGATTCGGGGACGGAGCTGACGTTTCTCGTCGACGACGAGTCGGTCGACCCGACCGAGTACGTCGTCCAGAACGGCGACCACCTTCGCCTCGAGATTACGACCGGCGAGTAGCGTCTGTCGGCTCTCGAGTCGAACCGAAGGGGTGAACAGTCGAATCAGTGATATGTAGCAGACGAAAATTCAGTTTCGATAGCGACCGATAGCGACCGCGACGCCTGCGCTACTGGCAGCGAGCCCGGTCGACCCGGCCATCCCAGCCTGCATAGCGGTATCGGGGCTGACAGCGCCGTTTGGAACGCCCTCGAGCGTCGGCGACGGAACAACCATCCCGCCGAACAGTTCGTCGAATGTCAGTCGCACGTGGCCGAGCCACGGGACGCGGATCATCGCCTTCCCGGTGACCCACTCGGTTTTGACGACGTCCGTCCGGGCACCACCCCGGTACTGATCGTAGCCGCTGTTTGCATCGCCTTTCGTGATGAAGCCGTCGTGATTCGCGGGACAGTTCCGGACGTCGGCACAGGTCGCGTCACCAATGATATCCTCGTCGGCTTTGGTATCGACCCAGTTTTCGTCCTCTTCGACCCAGAAGTGGGCGCGGTGAATCACCGGTGTCTGGCGCGCGTCGCCGTTCGGCTGGAAGACGATGACGTCGCCGGCCTTCCCGAACTTCTCGTGGCCACTCGATTGGCCCGCCTCGAGTGTGACGACACCGGTGCCGTCGACGGGGTCGTCGCCGGCGAATCGGTCGTCATCGACGACGAAAATGAGATCGCCTCGTTGCATGTTCGGCTCCATACTTCCGCTCTCGACGGCGACCAACGGCGGCCAGATGCCGCTGACGCCGAACAGCAGCAGGCCGATGACGGCGACGATGGCGACGCTACTCGCGATGTCTCGAGCTAAAACGACAGTCTCATCGTCGGATTTCAGCAACCAGCGGACGAGGCCATCGTCGTCGATCGTGACCCGGTCGTCGTCGGGCCTTGGTCGGTCGCTGTGTGTCGGTTCTTCGCTCGTTTCTGGGCCGTTTCCCGGCGTGTGCCAGTCGTCTGCGGCTCGGTCCTGTCGATCACGGTCGTGGTTTGGCCGGGCACCACGATCTGCTCCGGAATCGTCGGAATCGTCGGACGGGCCACCGCGGCTAGGACCGCTCATCGTCACCCGTTTTGCTGGGGCCGGCAATCAACTTTCTGCTCGACCCACGTCCACCGAGACAACAGCCCATCGCGTTACGGTATCCTTTTCTCTCCGCTCACGAATGCGAGACGTGTGCCACTCGAGGCTCCCGCCCGGATCGTCAGCGAGCTCACCAGTCGTGGGTACAACGCCGAACGCGAGGCTGTGACACGTCTTGCGTCCGCGGACGATCCGAAGGCGGCCCTCGAATCCGTTATCGAAACCTTGCCGGAGGACGCGCTGGTCGTCCGAACGGACCACGTCCAATCGGCGCTTGCAGCGACCGACCCAGCACAGACCCCGTCGGAACAGGACCATGCGTCCGGTTTCGACACCACAGACCCCTCTGTTTCAACTGGAGACCACTCACCCGATTCGACAGCCACGGACGCGGCTGCTCCAGTCGAAACTAAGGGGTCGACGAGTGCCCAGCGATCGGTCGACCCCGAACTGCGATCGCTCGAGATCACCGGCGATATGACTGGCGAGAGTACCGGGACCGGCGAGTACAGCGACTTCGTCTCCGTGTTCCGCGATCGCCTCGAGCGACTCGGCTCGAAGCTGCGCGGTCGGGTCAATCATCGACCGGCGACGGCGATCCAGAACATGCCCGGCGGCAGCGAGGCCGGGATGGTCGGACTGGTCAACGACATCCGGTCGACCGCGAGCGGCCACTGGCTGGTCGAACTCGAGGACGCGACGGGAACGTTCCCGTGGTTGGTGATGAAAGACCGGGAGTACGCCGATCTGGTCGGCGAGTTGCTCTGTGACGAGGTGTTGGCGATGGAAGGGACCCTCGCGGACGACTCGGGGATCGCCTTCGTCGACTCGATGTATTTCCCGGACATTCCGCGGACGCACGATCCGTCGACGGCGGATCGCCACGTTCAGGCAGCGCTGATCAGCGACGTCCACGTCGGCAGCCAGGAGTTCATGCACGACGCCTGGAACCGCTTTACCGACTGGCTGCACACGAAACAGGCCCAGCACGTCGAGTATCTGCTGATCGCGGGAGACATGGTCGAGGGCGTCGGGATCTACCCTGATCAGGACGAGGAACTCGACATCGTCGACATCTACGAGCAGTACGAGGTGTTCAACGAGTACCTCAAGCAGGTCCCCGGCGACATCGAGATCGTCATGATCCCGGGCAACCACGACGCCGTGCGCCTCGCAGAGCCCCAACCCGGCTTCGACGAGGACCTTCGAGAGATCATGTCGGCTCACGACCCGCAGATCGTGAGCAATCCCTCGACGGTGACGCTCGAGGGCGTTTCCGTCCTGATGTACCACGGCGTCAGTCTGGATGAAGTGATCGCCGAACTCCCCGAGGAGAAAGCGAGCTACGAGGAGCCACACAAGGCGATGTACCACCTCCTGAAAAAGCGTCACGTCGCTCCCCAGTTCGGGGGCCACACCAGACTGGCCCCGGAAGAAAAAGACCATCTCATCATGGAAGACGTCCCCGATATCTTCCACACCGGCCACGTCCACAAACTCGGTTTCGGCAAGTACCACAACGTGCTCGCGATCAACTCCGGGTGTTGGCAGTCTCAGACCGACTTCCAAAAGAGCGTCAACATCGACCCCGACGCCGGCTATGCGCCGATCGTCGACCTCGACACTCTCGATGTGACCGTCCAGAAGTTCAGCTGATTCTCTGTGCCGCGCTCGGACTCGAGCGTGTCTTGCCCACCTGTCGCCGCTTGCAGTACACCTATCCGGCAGTATCTCGTCCGTGCTAACACGTCCCGAATCGTTACCTTATTGATTCCTATGTCACCTGCCGAGCCACAGACACCGTTCGAGGAACCATCCACCGCGTTCGCCCCCGCGATCGATGCTCACACGCATCTGTTTCCAGAACGCCTCACCGCCGCGATCCGTCGCTCGCTCAGCGCCGAGACCGACTGGGAGTTCTCGAGTCCGACCACGCGCTCGGAAATCGAAGCCGTCCTCCGTGCGGCGGGCGTCGAGGCCTACGTCGCCCTCCCGTACGCGCACAAGGCGGGGATCGCACGCGAACTGAACGACTGGCTGCTCGCACGCGCCGCCGACTCCGAGCTGCTGGTTCCGTTCGCGACGGTCCACCCCGACGACGAAGACGTCGCGGCCCTCGCTCGAGACGCATTCGAGAGGGGCGCTCGCGGACTCAAGATCCACTGCCCGGTCCAGGAGTGTCGTCCTGCGGACCCACGTCTCGAGCCGGCCCTCGAGGTCGCGGCGGAGTACGACCGGCCGATCACCTATCACGGCGGGACGGCACCAATGTTCGAGGACGCCGAGTACGTTGGTGCCGAGGCGTTCGCCGAGTTACTCGACTCCTATCCGGACGTTCGGGTCTGCTGTGCGCACATGGGGGCGTACGAAGTCGACCGGTTCCTCGAGTTCGCCCGCGAGTACGAGACCGTCTACCTCGACACGACGTTCGCGATGTCGACGTCGGCCGAGGAGACGATGGGGTTCGATCCGTCGACGATCACGGACGAGACGTTGGTCGAGCTTTCGGAATCGATCATGTACGGCTCTGACTTTCCGAACATTCCGTACCCGTACCGCAACGAACGGGCTGGGCTGTTGGCTCGAGAGCTGCCGCGGGAGACGATGCGAGACCTCTTCTATCGAACGGCGACCGACTACCTCGGCGTCGATCCCGTCGATTCCGAACTCGAATTCGAGACGGCGTAGCACGAAGTCGGCGCTCTTGACACCGTCACAAGTCAGGTGTCTTTCCAGATGAGGCCCTCGATACTACCGGTCAGCACAGCCTCGTTCTCGCCGTTTTTACAGTTCACGTCGACGGTGATGGCGTAGCGGTCGTCGCGTTCCTCGACGCTATCGAACGTCCACGTGCAGGCGATCGGCTGGCCGGTGTAGACTGGACGGCAAAATTGGAAGGTCATCTCCGTTGCCAGTACCTCGAGGTCGCCGCCGACCTTCGTCGGCAGGGTCGCGGTCAGCAGGCCGTGGACCATCAATCGTCCCTCATCGTCGGGTTCGGTATGCTGTGGCTGTCTGTCACCCGAGAGGTCGGCGAACCGTTCGACCTCGCCAGTCGTGAACGTTCGTTCGAACGTGTGCGTCTCGCCCTCGACTGGGTGGCTCATTCGGGACTGTTCGCTGTGTTTCTCATCCATCGGTCATTCGTCAGTGTACTCACGTTTCAGCGAGAGGACGGTCCGATCGAACTCACAGACGAGTGGTTCGTCCGGGTCGTTGACTTTGAACGCCTCGACGTGCATGGTGACGATCCCCCGTTCGCCGTCGCTGGTCTCTCGCTTGTCCGTCACGGTCGACTGGACGCGGATCGTGTCGCCGTGAAAGACCGGTTCCGGGTGCTCGACGTTGTCGTAGGAGAGGTTGGCGACGATGGTTCCGTCGGTCGTCTCGGGAATCGTGATGCCGACCGCGAGCGACATCGTGTAGAGGCCGTTGACCAGCCGCTCGCCGAACGCCGTCTCGGACGCAAAGGCTGCGTCGAGATGCAATGGCTGCTGGTTCATCGTCATGTCACAGAACCGTTGATTGTCGCTCTCACTGATCGTCCGTCGCTTCTCGTGGTTGATCGTCTCGCCGACTTCGAACTCCTCGTAGTACAGTCCGGTCATAAATATGGTTGCTATTTGATTGTTCTCGCGGTTCGGTCTCAGAGGATCGTCCCGTGTTTCTTGTCCGGCAGGTCCTTCTCGACGGTCTCGTAGAACGCAAAGCGGGCCTCGAGTTCCTCTCGAAGCGAACTCGGCGGGACGATCTCGTCGATGACGACCTCGCTGGCCATCCGGTGGACGTTGATATCCTCGCGGTACTCCTCGCGCAGTTGCTGTTCTTTTTCGGCGCGTTCGTCCGGGTCGTCGATCGCCGCCAGCTTGTTCGCGTAGACGGCGTTGATCGCCGCTTCGGGCCCCATAATGGCGATCTCGCCGCTCGGCAGGCCGATAACACTCTCCGGATCGTAAGCCGGCCCCGACATGGCGTAGATCCCTGCGCCGTAGGCCTTCCGGACGACGACGGACTGTTTGGGAACCGTCGCCGAGGACGTCGCGTAGATCATCTTCTTGCCCTGCTCTAAGATGCCGTCTTTCTCGACCTGTGAGCCGGCCATGAAGCCGGGGGTGTCACACAGATAGAGCAGTGGGATGTCGTAGGCATCGCAGGTCCAGATGAACTCCGCGGCCTTCTCGGCGGCGTCGGGGAAGATCGCACCGGCCCGCTGGGCGGGCTGGTTGGCGACGATCCCGATCGGGCGGCCGTCGATCCGGGCGAAGGCCGTGATGATCTCCGGGCCGTACTCCGGGCGGAGCTCGAGGACGGAGCCAGCGTCGACGACGCGCTCGATGACGTCGTTCATGTCGTAGCCACGGTTCGGTTCCTGTGGGACGACGGAATCGATCCCCTCAGGTGGCCGTGCGGGAGCCGTCCCCTCCGTCTGCGGTGGCTCCTCGTCTGCGTTGTCCGGCAGGTAGCCGATAAGTTTCGCGACGAGTTCGCGGGCGTGTTCTTCGTCCTCGGCGATCAGGTCCGCGCTGCCGGAGTGGCGGGCGTGGATGTCCGGACCACCGAGATCCTGCAGGTCGATTTCCTCGCCGGTGACCATCTCGACCATCCGCGGGGAGGCGATCGCCATCGCCGAGACGTCCCGGACCATGATCGTGAAGTCGGCGAACACCGGTGTGTAGGCGGCCCCGGCGATACAGGGGCCGTAGAGCACGCAGATCTGTGGCACGCGGCCCGACAGCATCGAGTGGTTGTAGTAGTACTTCCCGATACCCTCGCGGTTCGCGAAAAAGCCCGACTGCTGGTCGATCCGGCCGCCCGAGGAGTCCATCAGGTACAGCACCGGGCGCCCAGTCTTCAGCGCGCGCTGTTGCATCCGGAGGAACTTCTCGACACCTTTCTCGGCCATCGACCCCGCCTTGACGGTGAAGTCGTTGGCCATGAAATGTAGGTCCCGGCCCTCGAACTCGGCCGCGCCGGTGATGAGTCCGTCCGCGGGCAGTCGATCGTCCGAATCCGGATCGCTGTTCTGGCCGCTCGGATGCCACGCGTCGAAGTTGGCAAACTTGCCGTCTTCGAACGAGAGGCCGTCCTCGCCGAACCAGAGCTCGAGCCGATCGCGGACGAACAGCTTCCCCTGATCGGAGAGGCGCTCGCGGTACTTCTCGGGGCCGCCCTCGAGGATGTCGTCAATCTCGGCTTGCAGCGTCTCCTCTCGAGCGGTCGGCTCGAGTGGCTCTGCGTTGCCGCCGTCGCCGGCAGCCGCGTCGGGTGTCGTCGCGTCAGCGCTCACCTCAGGCGAGGCACTCGCGAGGAGGTCCTCGCCCCGTTCGGCGTACAGCTCGACGTCCTCGCCGAAGTGGGAGGCGAGTGCCTTCGCGATCGCCTGTGCTTCCTGCTCGGTTGCCGTCGTGTTGATTCTCAGTTCCATCGTTACTCTAAGACGACCAGTGGGTCGCCCATATCAACTGTGTCACCGTCCGTCACGGGAACGTCCGCGACGGTGCCGGCGGCCGGTGCCACCACGTCGTTTTCCATCTTCATCGCCTCGAGGACGCAGACCACCTCGCCTTGCGCGATCTGGTCGCCCGGACTGACGCTCACGGAGAGCACGGTGCCCTGCATCTCAGCCGTGATCGCGTCGCTTGCAGTGACTTGCCCGGCACCAGCGCTGCCGGCGCTCGAGGCCGTCGACCCCGTCGCGGAGCCGCTCGTGTCGGCCCCGTTGTTGCTGCTGACTGCGCGTGGCATCTCTCCGGTGACGGCGACGTCGAAGCGCCGACCATCGACCTCGACGACGAGGTCGTCCGTTGCAGCGCTGCCGGTCGCACTGTCGTCGTCGACGGCTGTACTCCAGCGTTCGACGGCGGCCGCGAGGTCGTCGTCGCTGACCGTCTCGTCGAGGTAGTTCGTCGTGTGTGCGCCCGTGCGGAACGTCTCGTCGTCGAGCATCAGTCGGTGGAACGGAATCGTCGTCTCGACGCCGACGTCGAAGTGGGACAGTGCTCGTCGGGAGCGCTCGAGACAGCGTGCTCGCGTCGGCGCGCGGACGATCAGCTTCGCGATCATCGAGTCGTAGTCGCCGGCGATCACGTCGCCTTTCTCGATGGCGTCGTCGATCCGGACGCCGAGGCCGCCCGGCGGGTCGTAGGTCGAAAGCGTCCCCGGCGTCGGCGCGAACCCGTTTGCGGGGTTCTCGGCGTTGATTCGGAACTCCATCGCGTGGCCGTCGATCTCGATGTCGTCTTGCGTGTACGGGAGTTCTTTGCCGGCCGCGATGCGGAGCTGTTCGCGGACGATGTCGATGCCCGTTACCTCTTCGCTGACGGTGTGTTCGACCTGAATCCGGGTGTTGACCTCCATGAAGTAGAACTCCCCATCTTCGACGAGGAACTCGACGGTGCCCGCGTTCGTATAGTCGGCTTCGCGGACGCCCCGACGGGCGGCGTTGCCGATCGCCTCACGAAGCCCCGAGTCGAGCGCCGTGCTCGGCGCTTCTTCGATGACCTTCTGGTGGCGACGCTGGAGCGAACAGTCCCGCTCGCCCAGATGCAGTGCCGTCCCGTGGTGGTCGGCGAGGATCTGGACCTCGACGTGTTTGGGATCCTCGAGGTACTTCTCCACATACACCGAGTCGTTGTCGAAGTAGGCCTCGCCTTCGCGTTTGGCGCTCTCGAAGGCGTCGTCGGCTTCGTCTTCGCTGCGGACGATCTTCATGCCGCGGCCGCCACCGCCGCCTTCGGCTTTGATGGCGATCGGGTAGCCGAACTCCGCGCCTAGCTCGCGCACCTCGGCGGCCGACTCGACCGGTTCGGTCGTCCCTGGCACGACCGGGACGTCGGCGGCTTGCATGATCCGGCGAGCGTTCGTCTTCTCGCCTAAGGCCGTCATGGCGTCGCTCGAGGGGCCGACCCAGGTGATCCCCTCTGCAGATTCGACCTGGCTGGCGAACTCGGCGTTTTCCGCGAGGAAGCCGTAGCCGGGATGGATCGCGTCGGCACCGGCACGGTTGGCGACCTCGATGATCGTCTCGCCGTCGAGATAGGACTTGCTCGCCGGCGCGGGGCCGATGTTGTACGCTTCGTCGGCGTAGTCGACGTGGCCGGCGTCTCGGTCGGCGTCGCTGTAGACGGCGACCGTCTCGATGCCGAGTTCCTCGCAGGCGCTCATGACGCGGACGGCGATTTCGCCGCGGTTGGCGACCAGTAATTTCTCGAACATGATCAGTAGGACTTGGGGAAGCCGAGCTGTTGGCCGATGTGGTTGTACGCCATCTGCTGGGAGACGGGCGCGAGTCGGGTGAGGTTGATCTCGCGCCACCAGCGTTCGACGTCGTACTCCGTAGCGTACCCCCAGCCGCCGAAGGCCTGCATCGAGTGTTTGACCGCCTCAATGCCGGCGTCGACGGCCGTCGCCTTCGCGACGTTGGTCTCGTAGCCACAGTCTTCGCCCTGATCGTAGAGCCAGGCGGCCTTCTCGCGCATGAGCGCGGCTGTCTCCATCTTCGCGTATGCTTCCGTGATCGGGAACGAGACGGCCTGGTGGGTGCCGATCGGTGCGCCGAAGATCTCGCGGTCGTTCGCGTACTCGATGGCTGCGTGCGAGGCGAGCTTGCCGATCCCGGTGCCGGCGGCCGCGAAGCCGATTCGCTCGGGATTGAGCATATCGACCAGTACCCACCAGCCGTCGCCTTCCTCTCCCAGCAAGTTCTCCTCGGGCACGCGGATGTTCTCGAAGAAGACCTCACACGACTTCGAGTAGTTCATCGCGTGTTTCGAGATCGGCGAGACGTCGATGTTCGGATCGTCCATGTCGACGACGAACAGGCTGATCCCGTCGGTGCCACGGTCGACGTCCTCGCGGGATGTCGTCCGCGTGACGAGGACCATGTTGTCGGCCCGATCCGCGAACGTGATCCACGCCTTCTTGCCGTTGAGGACGTACTCATCACCGTCCTTTTCGGCTCGAGTGGCGACGTTGAGCGTGTTCGTCCCCGCCTCGGGTTCGGTGATCCCGATCGAGAAGTTGCGCGCGCCGGTCGCGATGTCAGGCAGGTAGCGTTCTTTCTGTTCTTCGGTGCCGTGCTCGCGGATGCCGACGGCGGCCATCCCGGCGGTCAACACCAGATACCACGTGCCGGCCATGCCACAGCCCTCGGCACAGAGGGTTTCCATGGCTAGCCCCATCTCCTGCATTCCCATGCCGGCCCCGTCGTACTCCTCGGGAACGAGGAGGCCGTGGAAGCCAGCGTCGCCGAGTTCGTTCCAGAATTCCGTGGAGAACTCGCCGTTTTCTTCCTTCTCGCGCCAGTGTTCCGGTCCGTACTGCTCGGCAATCTCCGCCGCTGTCTGGCGGATCATCGACCGTTCGTGTGTGTCTTCGAAGTTCATCGGTGGATTCGTATCGTCTCGCGTCCGGGACATCCCGGATTGCTGCTGTCGCATTGTTCGATCGCTGTACTCGAGGTGTTCGGACCTGATCAGGCCGCCTCGGCTTCCTCTTCGACCTCGTCTTGGAGTTCCGTCCGGCGGATCTTCCCGGTGACCGTCTTCGGCAGTTCCTCGCGGAACTCGATCTCGCGGGGGTACTCGTGGGCTGAGAGTTCGTCTCGGACGTGGGCTTTGATCTCCTCTTTGAGGCCCTCGGAGGTCGCCGTCCCCTCGCTCGGCACGATGTAGGCTTTTACGATGTTGCCCCGTTCGCGGTGGGGTTTCGGGACGACGGCGGCCTCGGCGACGGCCTCGTGCTCGCCCAGCGAGCTTTCGACCTCGAAGGGGCCGATCCGGTAGCCCGACGAGAGGATGACGTCGTCGGCCCGCCCTTCGAACCAGAAGTACCCGTCCTCGTCCTTGTGTGCGAGGTCGCCGGAGAGATACCACTCACCAGCAGGACCGTCGACGAAGCACTCGGCGGTCTTTTCGGGTTTCTGCCAGTACTCCGCGAAGAAGCAGGGGTAGTCCCCGCGCTGGGCGATTTCGCCCGTCTGACCAGGCTCGAGCACTTCGCCCGTCTCCGGGTCGACGATGTCGGCCTCGATGCCGGGCAGCGGCTTGCCCATCGAGCCCGGACGCACATCCATCGTCGGGTAGTTGTTGATGATCATGTTACCCGTCTCGGTCTGGCCGTAGGTGTCGTGGATCGTCACGCCGAGGGTCTCCTCGCCCCACTCGACGACGCCCGCCGAGAGCGGTTCGCCGATCGATAAGGCGTGACGCAGGTCGAGCGAGACGTCCTCGAGGACCTCCTCGTGTTCACGCAGCATCCGGTAGGCCGTCGGGACCGAGAACAGGACCGTGATGGGGAACTCATCGAGCAGGTCGGCCCACGTTTCGGGATCGAACTCGCCTTCGTAGGTAAACAACGCGGTGCCCCAGAACCAGGCCCCGAGCGTGTTGATCGGGCCGGTCAGCCAGCCCAGGTCGCCGGTCGACCAGTAGCAGTCGCCCTCCTGCAGGTCGACAGCGTACTTCTGGGTGGCGGCGACGCCGGTGACCCACCGGTGTTTGTGGCGAACGCCTTTCGCCAGCCCGGTCGTCCCGCTGGTGTAGTAGAGTAAGGCGTCGTCCTCGCCGCCCGTCGCTGCCGGCTCGTACTCCCGGCTCGCATCTTCCATCTCGCTGTGGTAGCTTGCGTCGCCGCGACGGAGTCCCGTCCCGTCGTCGCTGACGACGATGACGTGTTCGACCGAAGGGGCGTCCTCGAGGGCTTCTTCGACGGTGTCGCGGTTGTCGGCGGTAGTGACGATCGCTTTCGCATCGCAGTCGGCGAGACGATAGGAGATGCCGTCGGGGCCGAAGCGCTCGTTGATGCCGCCGAAGACGGCCCCGCGTTTGAGCGTCCCAACCAGCGCGACGTAGTGTTCGGGGATCCGCGGCATGTACGAGAAGACTCGGTCCCCTTGCTCGATGCCAAGGTCCTCGAGGACGTTCGCGAACTGGCTCGTCTGGTTGGCCAGTTCCCAGAACGTCAGCGTCGTCAACTCGCCGTCCTCGCTCACCTGATAGAGGGCGACTTTCTCCTTGTTCTCGGCGTGGCGATCACAGACCTCGTGGGCGATATTCAGCTCGTTCGGTGCGTCCCAGTCGGCTGCATCGTAGAGGTCGTCCCAGCTAAACTCCTCGCGAACCTGCTCGTACTCCGGAAGATTGTGGCTCGATGGCATACACCACTGCTGGCCCCACTCTCAGTAATAACTGCATCGGATATTTCCGGACTTCATGAGTGAAATAGAAACGAACGAATCCGTCCGTCGCGGCTTTCACCCCGACGCAGTCTTGCGTAAACAGTTCTGTAAACACGACTCGGATCGATTTGACGCGTCGAACGCGAATGCACGACTCGAATCTCGCGGACGTGGCAGTTGGTGAAATCGACCGAGCGACGTCCGTATCGTCGGAAACGGCGGGCAAACAGTCCGCCTCGATTCCGGTCTCGGTCGACCCAGTGGTCGTCGCCATCGTCGTCACGTGCCTCGAGCGTTAGGGGCTGTGCGCCCATTCCGAGCGTCGCGCTGGCGTTGGGATCGTTCGGACTCGAGACTGGAACGCGATCAACTCGCTACAGCACGTCGTCCGGGTCGGCGTCGAATCCGAAGTCGGCCCACGACCCGCGGATGGCTGCTCGAAGCGTCGGCGGGTACGACTCGGCGAGCGAGACCCGTGGCGCGATGTACTCTTCGTCCCAGCGCGGGTCCCACGTCGCGTCGACGTAGAGGCGGGCCCCGGTGCCATCCCGGCTGTACGTCGGCAGGCGGGCGACTGGCGCGTCCGACCCGCTGAACAGCCAGTCTCGAGCGGGGTGGGCTTTGACCCAGATATCGCCGAGGACCTGCCCGAGGTCGCGCGGGCTGGCGTGTTCGTCGACGAGCACGACCGTATCGAAACAGTCGGCGAGGGAAAACAGGAAGTTCGACAGTTGCCACTCGAAGCCGGCATACAGGACCTCCGTCGAGACGATACAGATCCCGAGTCGGCCCGCTGCCGGCAACAGGAGCCACTCGACGGGCGAGACGCCCCAGTAGCTGTTGACCCGGTCGTAGAGCCGCGCCGCGAGCGTGAGTGCGGCAAGTTGTAAGTCATCGGCCAGCGGCACGCCCAGCGGCGTAAACGGAACGACGGCGTCGTCGCGAGCGAACACGCTCGAGACCTCGAGCGTCAGCGTCGTCGCGTCGACGAGGCGCTCCCAGAACGCCCGTTTCTCCGATCGGGTATCGGGCTGTGTGGCTGCCACGGTGGCCTCGAGGACGACCTCGGAGGAACTCGGGACGACCCCGCCAGCGGTGGGGATCACCGGCACCGTCGAGCCGACGCCCCGGTCTTCGATCGGCGTCGACAGCCGGTCGGTGTTCGTCAGCAGGTGCGTCGCCGCGAGCGCTTCGGAGGGGACGCCGAGTGCGACGGTGACCGCATCGTCGTGGGTAAAGCGGTCCGTGATCGCTTCGGGAACGCGAGCGCGGATCGTATTTTGGTCGATAACCGTCCCGTGGATCGGCGTCCAGTACGTGCCGTCGTCGGTGCCCACCGAGAGCAGTCCGAGCGTCAGGTGAGGCCAGGTCTCGCCCGGCGGCGTCGGAAAGCCGAGGGCTCGGACGGTCCGATCGGTGGCCGTCGCCGCGCGTTCGACGTAGGTGACGTCGCGTTCGTCGACCCGGTCGCCGAGGTCGGTGATCGTCTCGAGGACGTCGACGTACGCGGCGTCGCGGTCGACACCGAGGCCGATGCCGAGCCGTGTCCAGGGGTATTGCACCTGACGGCGCAGTTGGTCGACACCGCCGTAGACGCCGCTGACGAGGTCGACGCGGTCGTCAGCCGTCCCCAATCGCACTGTGGGGCCGTCGGCCCGAAGCGCCTCGCTGGCGATGACCTGGAGCGACGGCGAGTCGGGTCGCTCGAGCGAACAGCAGTCGTCGGTCTTCCGCAAGAACTCGAGGTGGGTTCGAAACGCCGTCATTGGTTCGACCCGATCGTGTGTGATGGTTCGAACGCCGATTCGGGAATCCCGGCTTGGCTGAGCAGGTCCCGGGCCTGCTCGCGGGCGTCCCGGTCGCCGATCGATTGGGCCGGCCGTGTGCCGTCGGCACAGGCGTCGATGTACGCTTTTGCCGTCTTCGTCTTCGAGGTACCGACGGCTGCACTGCCCTTCTCGTCGGGCGTCTGGTAGATGTTCAGTGGCACCTTCGGCATGCGCTCGACGCCGAACTGGTGGAAGTCCGTGTCGGGATCGGCGTGGAGAGCGATCGCTTCGACGACCGCACGGGGGTTCAGCGGGTTGACGTCGCTGTCGACGAAGACGAAAAAGTCGATGTGGAGCATCCCCCATGTCGTGAAGATGAAGTTGGCGAGTTCGTGCAGCGAGCCGGGGTACGGCCGGTCGGTCGCGATCACCCAGACCGTCCGAGAGCTAAACGGCCACGGGACGGCCAGCTCGACGTCGAAGCCGGCCGCTCGCAATCCGAGCGTCGCGTCCGGTCCGCCGGCCGCGACCGCGAACGTGCTCGTGGAGTTTTCCCCGTAGCCGACGCCGCTGCCTTCGACGCAGAAGGGAACGTAGGGCCGCTCACGGTGAGTGATTGCGTCGACCTCGAGTACCGGCATCGAGCGCCGGGGACCGTTCATGTAACCGAAATAGTCGCCGAACGGGCCCTCGTCCAGACGCTCGCCCGGCAAGACGTGCCCCTCAATGACGATCTCGGCCGACGCGGGGACGCGAAGCTCGTTCGTCTCGCAGTCGACGAGGTCGACGGGCGACTCGCGGAGGCCGCCCGCGAAGGAGACCTCGCTTTTGCCGACGGGGATCCACACCTCAGCAGTGGATTCGATTGCCGGCCCGGCACCGAGCGTCAGGGCAACGGGCATCGGCTCGTCGTCGCGTTCGTACTCGAAGTAGTAGCGGTTGGGGACCTGCTCGCCAGCCAGAAAGAGCAGGCTCGCCTGTGAGTCGTCGTGAATCATCGCTCGATGGCGCGACCAACTCCCCCACTCGCTGTCGGAGTCGGGGGCGACGAGCGTCGCGAGCGTCGCGTATCGGCCGCCGTCGCCCTGATGAATGTACGGCCAGGGGAACTCGAGCAAACTCGCCTCCGAACCCGTCCGGACGACCTCCTTGCAGGGGGCCTCGCCGTCGGAGACGACCCGCGGCTCGATCGGTTCAGACAGCCGGTCGATCACGCCCTCGTAGTAGGCCGGACCGGAGTCGGTCGGCAGGTCGAACGCGCGGGCGAACCGCTGCCAGGGTCGGCGCTGGGGTCCGCGGTAGGGGTCGCCGACGAGCCGGGCGGCCGTCTCGAGGGACTGCGATTGGACCGTCTCGAAGATCGGAATCCGGTCGTCGGTCTCGTTTGCGAGCATCGTGATCGCGCTCGCCTCGAGATCCCACGAGACCTCGTCGGTGATTCGCGCGAGCGCGTCTTCGTCCGCGAGCGTGCCCAGAAACTCCCGAAATGATCCCACAGCCATCCGTTACTCGGTTTCGAGCGCCTCGCGCAGTGGATCGGATTCGTACGCGGCTTTACAGTCGGCGTAGGTCTCGAGCACGGACGGATGCTCGTCGGCGAGTCCGGCAAACAGCAGCGATCGGGCCGCCGCTGCCGTCGAGTCGTACCGGCCATCGTCGACGAGATACCGGAGCAACACGCACAGGTCGCTCGAGCGCGTGTTGACGACGTTCGAACGTTCCTGTTGGTCCTCGAGCAGCGTTTCGAGGCGCGTCTCGATGTCGTCGGTTTCGTCGACGAACTCGATGTACCACTGTTCTCTCGTCGTTTCGTGAGGGCCTTTGACGACCGACAGCGGTTCCGGCTGTTCGAGTTCCGTCGGATCTTTCGCGACTCGCGCACGCGGATGAAATATCTGCTTCGTCTCGGCGTCGCGCACCTGTAGCACCGTTTCCGTGCCCTCGGCGTCAGGAAGGTGTTTTTCGGCGGTAATATACGTATTTGACATAGCCTCGAGTGCAGAGATCGTTCGCAGGTGTCTTTGTGTCTCCACGACGTGCTAGTGTCTCACCACTCGATGCGCGAACTATAATGTTTTTGCACGTCCGGGGCGCTCATCATGGGACGGCACTGCGCTGTGCCGTCTCTGTGGGCGTGTCTACATGATCAGAAACGGCAACTGTCAGGGCTCGAGTCGGAATCGGGTTGTCGGCGCACCATCGAACTGCGGACCCCGACCTCGTCGCTCGAATCCGAGCGCTTCGGCGGCGTCCTCGACCGCGTCCGTCTCCGGCGAAATCAAGACTTCGACGGCCATCGACTCCTGTTCGGCGAATCGGACCGGTTCGGCGAGCAGTCGCTCACACGCCTTGTCGGTCCCGCCGAGCTGGGTCACGTGTACGGTATCGGCTCTCGCATCGAAGCTGATGAACCCGAGAATATCCTCGGGACTGGAGCCGTTGTACTGCGAGCTAGAGACATCCGCGTTCGGATCGTGTGTGCCGTCCTCGGCGATTCGTACCGTCCGGTCGTGGACCAGATTTCGCATCACGTCGGTCGGCGAGTCGGCGATCGACGCGAGCGCGTCTGCATCCGCCTCGAGAGCGTCCCGTACGTTCATTGGCGTGTGGTAATGCTATGCACAAACATAAATCCCGCCTGTGGGACCACCGTCTGCGATTCGGGGTCGCCTCGATACCTGCGTCGCGTTCGATCGTGCCCCAAATGGGTGACCGCTGGCCGGTCGCTCGAGACGGATAAAAGCGACCGCGATGGGACACAGTTATCTGCTCGCTCTGGTAACGGTGTGGCATATGAGCGAAGTTATCGTCATGCGAGCGGTCGACGAGGTGTCAGTATGCGCGTTGTAGCCAAGTTCGGCGGCACGAGTCTCGGAAGCGGTGACCGAATCAATCGGGCTGCGGATTCGATCGCTGCCGCCGTCGAGGACGGCCACGAAATCGCCGTCGTCGCCAGCGCGATGGGATCGACGACGGACGATCTCTTAGACGAGATCACCTTCGAGACCGGCGACGAAGACCGCGCACAGATCGTCAGTATGGGCGAGCGAACGTCCGTCCGAATGCTCAAAGCGGCCCTGTCAGCTCGCGGCATCAACGCGACCTTCCTCGAGCCCGGCAAAGACGGCTGGCCCGTCATCACCGACGAGTTCGGCGAGGTCGACGTCGAAGAGACCCAGCGACGCGCCCTCGAGGTCGCCGACGACTTAGAGAACACGGTGCCGGTTCTCACCGGCTTCCTCGCGGAAGGAACGGATGGCTCGATCACGACGCTGGGCCGCGGTGGCTCCGACACCACGGCGGTCATGATGGGCAAGTACATGGACGCCGACGAAGTCGTCATCGTCACCGACGTCGAAGGCGTCATGACCGGCGACCCGAACGTCGTCGAAGGCGCGCGTAACGTCGGCGAGATCTCCGTCGACGAGCTGCGGAACCTCTCGTTCCGCGGGGCCGAAGTCGTCGCCCCCTCCGCGCTGTCGTACAAACACGGCGGCCTCGACGTCCGTGTCGTCCACTATCAGCACGGCGACCTGCTGTCGGGCGGCACCAGCATCGAAGGCGAGTTCAAAAACCTCGTCGACCTGCGCGAGCGCCCGCTCGCTTGCCTGACCGTCGCCGGCCGCGCGATCCGCAACCAGCCCGGCATCTTCCATCACCTCTCGGAGTCGCTTTCGGAGAGCGACATCAACATCGACGCCGTCGCTAGCGGGATGGACACCGTCACGTTCTACATTGACGAGGACGAGGCCGAACGCGCCGAGAACATCCTCCACCGCGAGGTTATCGCCCGCGACGAACTCTCGAGCGTCACTGTCGACTCGCCGGTCGCCGTCATCCGCGTCACCGGCGGCGAACTCCCCAACCAGCCGGGGATCATCAGTGAGATCGTCAACCCACTCGCCGAGGCCCGCATCCAGCTCAACGACATCATCACGAGCGCGACCAGCGTCGCGCTGTTCGTCGACTGGGACGACCGTGAAAAGACCCTCGAGCTGACCCAGGACCTCTTCTAACAACCGATCGTCGGTGGTCCCGATGGTCGAACCTTTCGAGTGGTGCCGCCCCGTCCGGCAGCGCGCCGTCTGCTGATCGAACGTCGCGCATAGCAACTGGTATCCGTTCGTGAACGTTCGGTAGCGAGGTCGTAACGAAGGGCGGGTGCAATGCACTCGAGGCCATGAGCACGGAGCCCACGGAACCCTTCCCGGAGATCGACCCCGATCCTGAGGCGGTTCTAGCCGCGTTCGGCATCGATTCACCCCACGAACTCGCCGCAGCCGACGGTATCCACGAGCCGACCCGCGACGACCGCATCGATGCCGACGACACGACGGCGGCGTACCTATTTGATAACTTACAGGAACTCGAGTCGGAGTCACAGCCAGTCGCGGCCGACGGCGGCGGCCCGAGTCCGAGCGATGACACCGATGCGAACTCGAGCGACACCGGCGAACCGACCGCGCAGGCCGCCGCGGACCTCGAGTTCGAGTTCGTCGGCGATGCAGCGGTGACGGTTCGGGACGACGGCGCTGTGATCGACGAGACGGCGGCCGACCTCCGGGCGCTTACGGATACAGCCACGGCTACCGACGCCGAAACGGAACGGTCGGCGCACACGGGTCCCGATCCCGACGCCACCGCCGACCTGAAACTCGTCGGACCCGAGCCGACGCCGACGCGGGTCGCCAACGAGCGATTCAACAGCGCCGACGTCGACGGCCGGTAGCCCTGCCGGCGACCCGCTCCCGCTTTCGCCCATCGATGCGCCGATCCGTCCGGGAGCGGACGCCTCGAGACACCAGCGCACACGACCTTCCAGCTAGACTGAACACGCTCGACAACCTCGAGCGCGTATGGTCGCCTACAAGTCCAAACTGGTCGAACGGATCCACCTGCCCTCGAGGGAACGACGCGAGCAGGCGCTCGAGGACGCCGGCTACAACGTCTTCAATCTCGCTGCCGAGGAGGTCTTCATCGATCTGCTAACCGACAGCGGCACGGGTGCGATGAGCGACGTGCAGTGGGCAGCGCTCGTCCGCGGCGACGAATCCTACGCCGGCTCGCGAAGCTTCGACGAACTCGAGTCGGCCGTCGAGGCGGTAATGGGAGTTTCAAACGTCGTGCCGACCCATCAGGGTCGTGGGGCCGAGAACGTCCTCTACGGCAGCCTGCTGTCGGACGGCGACGTCGTGCTCAACAACACCCACTTCGATACGACCCGCGCCCACGTCGCGAATCAGGGTGCCGAGCCGGTCGACTGCCCGGTCGAGTCGGCACACGACCCGACGGCGGACGAGCCGTTCAAAGGGAACTTCTCGCTCGAGGCTGCCCGGGCGGTCGTCGACGAGGTAGGAGCGGAACACGTCCCGCTAGTGATTCAGACGATTACGAACAACTCCGCGGCGGGCCAGCCGGTCAGCGTCGAGAACACACGCGACGTCGCAGCGTTTGCCGACGAGATCGACGCAACGTTCGTCATCGACGCCTGTCGGTTCGCCGAAAACGCCGCCTTCGTCGCTCGTCGCGAGGCCGAGTTCGCCGACGCCGAAATCGCTGCGATCGCCCGCGAGCAACTCGGCTACGCCGATGCGCTCGTAATGAGCGGCAAAAAGGACGGGCTGGTCAACGCCGGCGGCTTCGTCGCGACCGACGACAACGCGCTCTTCGAGCGCTGCAAGCAGCGAGCCATTCTCTACGAGGGGTTCCCCACCTACGGCGGGATGGCCGGCCGCGACGTCGCCGCGATGGCCGTCGGCCTCAGAGAAGCCGTCGAGGAGGCCTACGTCACGGATCGCATCGAGCAGGTCCGTCGCCTCGCGACGATGCTCGAGGACGCCGGTGTGCCGATCTACACCCCGGCCGGCGGCCACGCGGTCTATCTCGACGCGGGAACTGCCCTCTCCCATCTCCCACGCGAGCAGTTCCCGGGGCAGGCGCTGGTCTGTGCACTCTATCGGGAGGGTGGTGTCCGTGGCGTCGAACTCGGGAGCTTCGCGTTCCCCGATACCGATCGCCCGGAACTGGTTCGGCTCGCGATTCCGCGCCGGACCTACCACACCGAACACTTAGAGCACGTCGTCGAAACCGCTGCGGCCGTCCTCGAGGAGCCTGAGTCGATCCCCGGCCTCGAGCTCGTCTCCGAGCCCGAGATGCCCGAAATTCGGCACTTCACGGCCGAACTCGAGCCGATATCGTCCTGATCGGCGTTCGACGAGCGATCGCCGGACCGGCTACATCGAGAGCATCGCTCGAGCGCGCTCTCGAAGCGTCGGCTCCGGTTCGGGCTGGCTGCCCAGTCGCTGCTTGGCAACGGACCGCACCCGCTGTTTCGCCGGTTCGGAGGTGGCGATGTTGACCGCCCAGTCGGGCACCTGGCCCTCGAGTTCGTCGCGTTTTTCTGCTTTGAGCTGGCTGTACCGTCGCAATGCGAGTCCGACGCCGATGAACATCCCGGCGTCGAGCAGTTCGCGACGGAACCGCTCTCTGTCTTTTCGGATCGCGATCGCCTTGACGAGCGAGAGACCGCCGATCGCGAGGTAGAGTTTCGAGTTCTTCGATGGGTCACCGCTGAGTAGCTGTCCGAGGGGCATGCGACGCGACGTACCACGTTCTCCAGTATAAAGTTCCGCCGGAACACGCCTGCATGGCCCATCAGGGTCGCTCGAGCGCGGAGACGACACCCCGATATCGGCGGTCGTCGATCGGCTCGATCGAGAACCCGAGCGCGTCGTAGAACGGGCGAACGCCCGTGTCGAAGTGCGCTGTGAGTCGTCCCCGTCGCTCGAGTGCATGATCGATTAGCGTACGGCCGATCCCGCGACCGCGGTGGCGACGGCGAACGCCGATAGCCGCGATGTGGGCGCCGGGATCGTCCGCGAGGGGCTCGAGGACGACCGTTCCGAGGACCCGCTCGCGATCGCTGCTGCTCCCGCCTCGCTGGTCGCCCGCGACGAAGACGTCGCCGGCGTCGATCCGGGCCTCGACGTCACCGGGTTCAAGCATCGCGGCGTCGAGGATGCGCCGAACCTCGAGTGCGTCGTCGGCGCTGGCGGTCCGGACGAACATCTATCAGGGACGTTAGTCGGCGTGGACCAACAACGCGTCGATCGTGACTCCCTCGAGAGCGGCCGGCCTCGACTGAGGTAGCCGGTATGTTCACGAACCCGGCGATGAACCGCTATCAGTTTCGGTTGTCGTTCCACGTGCGAGGTAATGATTAAGTAGATGTGTATGGTAATGTCTGCCAAAATGGTGCAGAACTATGGCGTTCCCGCAGACATTCGTTCGAAACGTAATCGGTCACGGTACGAACTCGTAACTGCACGGCGGCCACCCAGACGATGTGAACTTCCATGAGCCTGATCGCGATACTCGACGTCGCACATCCGGATCTTGCGTTGACGCCCACGATTCGTGCATGCCCAGAGACGTCCATCGAGGTCGTCCCTCACTCCACGACTGATCCGGACACCGGACTGTTCTTCTACCTCGTCGAAGGGGCGGACGACACGTTCGAGGACGCCCTCGAGCGCGATCACACGGTCTCCGACTGGATGCTCGTCGACGATCGCGACTCGACGTGCATCTATCGGCTCCAGCACACCGAAGAGACCGCGCTCATCTCGCCACTCACGACCGAACTCGGCGGGCTGTTGTTGAAAGCCCAGAGCAACGACCGGGGCTGGACCAATCGCCTCCACCTCCCGGATCGCGAAGCGCTCGCCGAACTCTGGGAGTGCTGTGAGGACCACGACATCTCGTTCGAACTCCATCGGATGTTCCGGCAGGACGAGTGGACCACCGAGACCGTTCCGGAGCTCACCGACGAGCAACGCATTGCGTTGATCCGCGCCCACGAACACGGCTACTTCGAAGAGCCCCGCGAAACCTCACTCGAGGAACTCGCCGACCACCTCGGTATCTCGCCGACGGCCGTCGGCGGGCGCATCCGTCGCGGAACCGGCCAACTCGTTGAGACGACGCTCATAGACGAGTGAACTGGGCGGCCGGGAGAACGAGAACACCGGTTGGATCCGCTCAGACGGCGGCGAGGTGATCGTCGCGGGGTTCGTACAGCGCCCCGGTCATCCGCACGTCGTCGATCTCCTCGAGCGTTTCACCGACGGCGTAGCCCCGCTCGCTCATCACCGCGGCGACGACGCCGATCGGAACGCCGTCGTCGTAGTGGGCTTCCAACTCGGCGACGACGCTCTCGAGGTCATCGTCGGCCACCGGGAGGTCGAACTCGAGGTCGGCACGCGTGAGAACCACGTCGTGGCCCGTCTGGCGATGGTGACGGCGGTAGAAGGCGACGATTTCGTTCGCCGAATCGGTGTCCGTGTCGACGCCGCACGCTTCGCACGCGATCGTGAACGCGGGCTGGTGGTGTTGGCTCATAGCGAACTCGTGGCGGCGCGGTTACGCCTCGTAGGCCTCCTGTGCGAGGCGGTGCAGTTTGTGGACGGTGTGTTCGTTCGGGCCGAGCTGGGCCTGTGCGATCGCGCCGGAGTCGAGACCGCGTTGCTGGCGCTCGACGAGTTCGAAGTCCTCTTCCTGAAGCTGACGGCTCGTCCGAACGAACTCCGCTTCTTCCTCGCTGAGGTCGGGGTCCTCGAAGTAGTAGTCCGCGACGAGCTGGAAGCGCCCCTCGTCGATGGGATCAATGATGTAGGTGCCGTAGCCGTCGGCGGTCCCGTACATGTTGACTGTAAAGTTCGGCCAGAAGTAGTAGAACTTCGCCTCGTGCTCCTCGTGAATGCGCATCTCGTCGTCGACGTCTTCCTTGTGCTGATAGTGCAGCACCCAGTGGTAGTCGTTGACCTCGAGTTCGGACTCGAGCAGTTCGAGATCCCTGACCCAGTCCTGGTGGTTGGCCTGACAGTGGTCGCACTCGGAGTAGTTGCCGCCGAAGACCTTCCAGTTGCACTCGACCTCCGAGACGATGCGCCGGGCGAGCTGGTACTCCTCGAGCGGGAGCGCCTCGAGTTCGGATTTCATTTTCCCGGCCTGTTCGTCGAGTGACATCGGCTCCTCGTCGAAATTGACGAAAACGAACGGGCCGATGCGGTCGCTGTGGACCTCCATGAGAGCGTTCTCCTCGGCGTCGAGTTCGGGGACGTCTTCGTCCTCGAGGTCGGGGTTCAGTCGTGCCTCCTCGAAACTCCGCGGCGTACTCGCGAGATCGCCGTCGAGGTCGTACGTCCAGAGGTGGTACGGACACTGGATCCGGCTCGCGCTGCCCGGATCGGTCATCGGCGTCTCCTCGACCATCGCCGACCCGCGGTGGGCACAGACGTTGTAAAACGCCTGTACGTCGCCCTCGTGGTTTCGAACCACGATGATCTCTCGGTCGCCGATCGTCCGGGTGAAGTAGTCTCCCGGCTCCGGAATGCAGTTTACGTGTCCCGCGTACACCCAGTACTGACCGAACACCGCCTCCTTTTCCATTTCGTGGACGTCCGGGTCCGTGAAGTACTGCGCCGGCAAGGCGTTCGTCTCGTCCGTGATATCGGGACTGACCGCTTCGACCTCGTCGAGACCGTTGTTCCACCGTGTCATACTGTATGGTATGGCATGGCGTATCGGTCAATAAGGGTTGATCGCAGGTAGTTCGTATCTATAAGTGATGCCGGCCGTACAGTTCGCCGTTGACACCTCGAGCGACGATTCTCGAGTCGATGCCGACTGCGGGTTTCGAACCCGATCGTTCGCCGACGATTCAAAAAGGTACGATATAAGACGGAGTAACAATCAAGGGGCGCGTCGCCGAATCGGCCGGCAGTATGCCTTCGACTGGAGATCGGTACGACGTCATCGTGATCGGCGTCGGCGGGATGGGCAGCGCGACGACGTACCACCTCGCCGACCGCGGACTCGACGTGTTAGGACTCGAGCGCTACGACATCCCTCACACGATGGGCTCGTCACACGGCATCACGCGCATCATTCGCCGCGCCTACTACGAACACCCTTCGTATATTCCGCTCATCGAGCGCGCGTACGACCTCTGGGACGACCTTGCAGCGGACACTGGTCGCGACGTGATTCACCGGACGGGATCGATCGACGCCGGCCCCGAGGGCAACGTCGTCTTCGAGGGCTCGCTGCGCTCGTGTGAGGAACACAACATTCCCCACGAGGTGCTCACGAGCGCGGAGGTCGCCGAGCGCTTCCCGGGCTACGACCTCCCGGACGGCCACCGGGCGCTGTACCAGCCCGACGGCGGCTTCGTCGTCCCCGAACAGGCTATCGTCGGCCACGTCGAAGCGGCCCAGGCGGTGGGTGCCGACGTCCGCGCCCGCGAGCAGGTTCTCGAGTGGGAGCCGACGCCCGACGGCGGCGTCCGCGTTGAGACCGACCGGGGCACCTACGACGCCGAAAAGATGGTGCTCGCCGCCGGGGCCTGGAACGACAAGTTCACCGACGCGCTCTCCGGACTCGCGGTTCCCGAACGACAGGTGTTGGGCTGGTTCCAGCCCAAGCGCCCGTCGACGTTCGAACCCGCAAATTTCCCCGTCTGGAACCTGAAAGTACCCGAAGGCCGGTTCTACGGCCTGCCGATCTACGACGTCCCGGGGTTCAAGATCGGTAAGTACCACCACCGCGACGAGCAGGTCGATCCGGACGACTACGACACCGAACCGAACCGCGAGGACGAGCACCTGCTCCGGGAGGTCACGGCGAACTACTTCCCCGAGGCCGCCGGGCCCACGATGCGACTCGCGACCTGCATGTTCACGAACTCCCCCGACGAGCACTTCATCCTCGATACGCTCCCCGACCACCCGCAGGTGGCCGTCGGCGCGGGCTTTTCCGGCCACGGCTTCAAGTTCGCCAGCGTTATCGGTGAGATCCTCGCCGATCTCGCGGCCGACGGCGATACCGACCACCCGATCGAGATGTTTCGACTGGATCGGTTCGACGACTGACTCGGTCGACAGTTCGTCTCCGTACCGACCTTCGATGGATCGTGAACAGCAGTCCATTCGACTCGAGCGACGCATCGGTGCGTCGGGCGCGTCGGGTAAATCGGATGCGTCGATTTCCGTCACTAACTGGATGGGTCGACAGCGTCGGACGATGTGACGAGCATCGGAAGGAAGCGTCGGAGGATCAGCACGAAGACGACGACGAGGACCGCGATCCCAAGCGCGAGCGGGAGCGGATTGTCGTCGACCAACCAGTAGCCAAACGGCGTTCCGATCAGGACCGACGGCGGTGCCATCCCGCCGAGGAGAACCGCCAGCAGGCCGAGGAGGCCTTGCAGAACGTGCTCATCTTCGGGAACATAGCGGTACAATCCAAGGGCGACCGTAAGACAGCCGAGTCCGAACGCGAGTAGCCCGCCGAGGGCGACGTACGCTGCCAACGCGAGCCCCGTGCCGGCGGTTATCGTCAGGTCGTACTCCTGTGTCCGACGAGAGGGCGTCATACCCACTATTTTCTCTCAGAAACAAATCAATTCACTGGTATCTCTGTGACCTGTGTATCGAACTATTTCGCCGTGACTGGGCGTCGCCGATCCGAGCACGTGATGTATTCGATCCACCGCTCCTGGCCGCGTTTTGGTCGATCAATTCATCGAGCCGGTCTCACTGATAGCTAGCACCCGGTATCGGTTCTCCCGACTGTTATACGGCACAGATTATACACCCGGATAGCTATGCGCGAACGAGTGGCAGTATCCGTGTCACATGAGTACAGGGAACACGATTCCAGACCGTGCAGGAACCGTTATCGTCGGTGCTGGCTGTGTCGGCTGTAGCGCCGCCTATCACCTGACCCAACTCGGCCGTGAGGACATCGTGGTCGTCGATCAGGGACCGCTGTTCGAAACCGGTGGCTCCACCTCTCACGCCCCTGGGCTGGTGTTCCAGACGGGGGGCAACAAGCTGATGACGCGGATGGCATCGTACACGCGCGAGTTGTACGAAGAACTCGAGAGCTTTCGGACATGCGGTGGCATCGAGGTAGCCTACACCGAGGATCGCTGGGAGTACCTGAAACGAAAGCTCGAGCGCGGTCAGGCCTACGGTATCGAGGACGGGGAACTCCTCTCGCCCGACGCGGTCGCCGACCGCGTTCCCCAACTCGACTCCGACACCATCCACGGCGGCTACTACGTCCCGACGGACGGGAAGGCCCACGCCGTCGACGCTTCGGCCACGATGGCCGAGCGCGCTCGAGCCGCCGGCGCCGAGTTCTACGGCGAGACGACGGTAACGGACCTCGAGGTCGAGGGCGGCGAGATTCAGGCGGTCGTCACCGACCGCGGGCGCATCGCGGCCGACGAGGTGCTGCTGGCGACGAACATCTGGGGCCCGCTGTTCGGCGACATGGTCGACGTCGACATTCCGCTCGTGCCCTGTGCCCACCAGTATCTCGTCTCGGATGAGCTCCCCGAACTCGCCGGCGCGAGCCGCGAGATCGAACAGCCGCTGTTGCGCCATCAGGATCGATCGCTGTACTTCCGCCAGCACGGCGAGTCCTACGGCATCGGCTCGTACAACCACGAACCGTTGCTGGTCGACCCCGAGGACATCTACGGGCCCGACCAACTCGAGGATCTGGGCCTCGAGTACCCCTCGCTGCGGGAGTTCACCGAGGAGCACTTCTACGAAAACACCCACCCCGATCACGACCAGACGGCCTACGACGCGGCCTGTGAACTCGTTCCGTCGCTGCGAGACGCCGAGTTCGAGTCGGCGATCAACGGCATGTTCTGTTTCACCCCTGACGGGATGCCGATCCTCGGTCCGACGGAGGAGATCGACGGCCTCTGGTGGGCGCTCGCGATTTGGGTCACCCAGTCGGGCGGCGCGGGGAGCGTCGTCGCCCACTGGATGGAAGACGGCATCCCCCGCCTCGACGGCGAGCGCGTCGACGCCACGGGGGCACACCTCTCGCGGTTCCAGCCCCATACAGGCTCGCGGGAGTACACGCGGGGTCGGGGCGCACAGCAGTACCAGGAGGTCTACCAGCTGATCCATCCGCGAGAGCAACCCCAAGGACAGCGCGGGCTCCGCCGAAGCCCGTTCTACGGACGCCAGCAGGAACTCGGCGCGGAGTTCTACGACTCGGGTGGCTGGGAGATGCCGCAGTGGTACGAGACGAACGAATCCTTACTCGAGGAGTACGACGTGCCCGACCGGCCGGACTGGCTCGATCGAAACTGGTCGAAAGCTCAAGGCGTCGAACATCAGGCCGTCCGCGACCGCGTCGCGATGGTCGACATGACCACCTACACCGGAATCGAGGTGACCGGCGACGGCGCGACCGACCTCCTCCAAGGGCTGCTGACGAACGATATCGACGTCTCGCCGGGCCGGATCCGCTACGCGGCGATGTGCAACGCAGACGGTGGCGTTCTCGCCGACGTAACGGTCGCACGGCTTGCGGACGACCGATACATGGTGTTTACCGGCGGGGGCAACTCCGCGACGCTGCACTCGCGGTGGATCCGCGAGCACGCGCCCGACGACGGCTCCGTCGCGGTGACGACCCACGACTCGAGCATGTGCGGAATCGGCGTTTTCGGCCCCGACGCACGCTCCGTCCTGTCGTCGCTCGTCGAGACGGACCTCTCGAACGACGCCTTTCCCTTCTACACCGCCCAGGAAACCTACCTCGAGAGCATCCCCGTGACGATGCTTCGGCTCTCCTACGCTGGGGAACTGGGCTGGGAGCTGTACGCGCCGATGGAGTACGGCGCGCAACTGTGGCAGACGATCGAGGACGCCGGCGAGGCCTACGGCATCGTTCCGATGGGCTGGGAAGCGCTCGATTCGACGAGTATGGAGAAAGGGTTCCGGCTGTGGGGCACCGACATTACCCCCGAGTACAACCCCTACGAGGCCGGGATCGGCTTCGCGGTCGACCTCGAGACCGACTTTGTTGGAAAGGACGCGCTGCTCGAGGCCAAAGACGCGGGCATCGACCGCAAGATCGCCCCGATCACGCTCGACGAGCCCGGCGCCGTCGTTGACGCGGGTCATCCGGTACTCGATCCCGACAGCGGTGACGTCCTCGGCGATGTCGTTCGCGCTGACTACGGCTACACGATCGACGCCGGGATCGCGTACGCCTATCTGCCGGTCGAGTACGCTGAGGCGGGATGTGATGTCGAGATCAGCTACGAGAACGAGCGCCACGCCGCGACGGTCCGGGACGAGCCGCTGTTCGATCCCGACCGCGAGAAAATGATCTGTTGACAACCATGAGCCAGGAGTACAGCAGTGTCGACATCGCCGACATCGAAGCGGCCCGCGATCGGATCGACGACGAGTCGGTCGTCAAGCGCACGCCGATCGAGCGGAGCACCTCGCTCGACGAACTGACCGGCGGCGAGGTCCACCTCAAGATGGAGCACCTCCAGTGGACGGGCTCGTTCAAAACCCGCGGCGCGTACAACAAGATCGCCCAGTGCGTCGCCGAGGGCGACACGGAACGAGTCGTCGCGGCCAGCGCCGGCAATCACGCACAGGGCGTCGCGCTCGCGGCGACGGAACTCGGTGTCGACGCCACGATCGTCATGCCGAAAGGCGCACCGCAGGCGAAGGTCGACGCCACTCGGAGTTACGGTGCCGACGTCGAACTCGTCGGCAGCGACTTCCGGGAAGCGATGGCCCACGCTCAGGGGCTCGTCGGCGACGAGCGGACGACGTTCGTCCACGCCTACGATGATCCCGCGATCGTCGCCGGACAGGGGACGCTCGGCCTCGAGATGTACGACGACCTTCCGTCGGTCGACACCGTGGTCGTCCCGATCGGCGGCGGGGGGCTCATCTCGGGGATCGCGACGGCCTTCGCCGATCGCTCGCCTGGGACCCGAATCGTCGGCGTGCAAGCCAGCGGCGCGGCGACCGTCGCAGAGAGCCTTCGGAAAGGAACACCCGTCGCCCTCGATTCGGTCGATACGATCGCGGACGGCATCGCGACCGGTGGCATCTCGGAGCTGACGCTCTCGCTGATTGACGAGCACGTCGACGAGGTCGTCACCGTTACCGACGGCGAAATCGCTCGGGCAGTGTTGCTCTTGCTCGAGCGCGCCAAACAGGTCGTCGAGGGGGCTGGCGCGGCGTCGGTCGCTGCGATCATCAGCGACGAACTCGACGTCGCGGGCGAGACGGTGATGCCGCTTCTGTGTGGCGGAAACCTCGATATGACGATGTTACAGACGGTGCTCGTCCACGCGCTGACCGACCGCGAACAACTGCTACGACTGCGCGTGCGAATCGACGACCGGCCGGGCAAGATGGAGGACGTCTCGGGCCTCATCGCCGAACACGGTGCGAACATCCAGACCGTCCGCCACGACCGCTCGGCGCCCGAATTAGACGTCGGCGAGGCGCACCTCGTCTTCCAGATCGAGACGAGCGGCTCGAGCCAGTCGCGGGCGATCGTTCGGTCGATTCGCGATCACGGCTACGAGGTTCGACATGTCAACGCCTGACACAGATAGGTGACCGTATGACACTCCCCGCCTCGCTGGCGAACCAATTTGGCCGGCGGTATAAAAGTGACGCTGGCTATTAAGATAAATCTTGATTGCGGTTGTTGTTATCTTCTACCATGGTGTATGAGATCATGGTATATAGTGGCACAGGAGTTGTGCCGGTGCAAAACGACGGCAGATCCGTCGGTTTAACCGTGAGCGAACTCGAACTGAACCGGTCGACCGAACGAGGGAGGACGCGCCCGTGGCGCGTGATCGGCTATGACTGAGCGCGATTCGGACGGAGCGGTCCGAACCTTCCTCGATGAGCTCGATCCCACCGTGTTCGGGTTTGGGGTCGTCGTCGCCGTGCTAATCGTCGTGGCCTTTTTGTTCCGGGAGAATCGCACGCTCGAGCTCATGGAAGGGATCAACGAGTTCCTGTGGACGAGTTTCGGTTGGGCGTACCTCGTCTCGATGTTCGCGCTCGTTGGGTTCGTGCTGTATCTCATCTTTGGCCCGTGGGGCAACATCAAGCTGGGCAAGGAGGACGAAGACCCCGAGTTCAGCTTCCTCGCGTATTTCGCGATGTTGTACTCCGCGGGGATCGCTGCCGGCATCGTCTTTTGGGGCCCGGCGGAGGCGATCTTCCACTACTCGACGCCCTCGCCGTTTTCGGGAGTCGAAGCCGAATCGACAGCCGCCGCCATTAGCGCACTCCAGTACACCTTTTTCCACTGGGGAGTCTCGGCGTGGGCGGCGTACGTGGTCGTGGCGATTCCGATCGCCTACTTCGCCTACCGCCGCGACGCGCCGATGCGAATCTCGACGATTATTGGACCGATCGTCGGCTTCGACAACCTCGACAGTCCCTGGGCGAAACTCGTGGACATCCTCGCCGTCTTCGCGACGATCGGCGGCATCGCGACAACGCTCGGCCTGGTCGGAAATCAGTTTCTCGTCGGCCTCGAGTACGCCGGCGGCATCTCCTTTGGTGATGCCGGAACCGTCCTCGTGATCACGGGGTTGACCGTGGCCTTTACCGTCTCGGTCGCACTCGGCGTCGAGCGCGGAATCCGCCGCATTTCGTACTTCAACATGGGACTGTTCGCCGTCCTGACGGGCGCAGCGTTCATCCTCGGACCGACGGTGTACATCATGACTGTCGGCACCCAGGCGCTGGGGGCGTACGTCAACGAGTTCATCTCGATGAGTCTCTACATGGGTGCGGGCGAAACCGGCGGTCAGGGAGCCGACGCTGGCTTCGTCGGTGCCTGGACCGTCTTCTACTGGGCCTGGTGGTTCTCCTGGGCGCCGTTCGTCGGCCTCTTTATCGCCCGGATCTCTCGCGGGCGGACCGTCCGACAGGTCGCCGCCACCGGCGTCGTCGCGTCCACGGCCATCACGATCCCCTGGTTCGCGACGATGGGCGCCACCTCGATTTTCATGCAGTCGAGCGGTCAGGCCGATATCCTCGGCACGCTCGAGGCCTGGGGCTTCGAGGAGGCCGTCGCCGGCTACCCGATGTTCGAGGCGCTGCCGGCCGGCGAACTTCTCACCGTCCTCTTTCTGGTGCTGGTGACGACCTTCTTCGTGACGTCGGCGGACTCCTCGACGCTCGCGCTGGGGATGCTCACCACCGGCGGCAAACGGAAGCCCTCGACGATCAACCGCGTTATCTGGGGCGGGCTCATGGGTGCACTGGCCTCGCTGCTGATGGTCGCTGGCGGTACGTCGGCGCTTCAGCAGGCGGCGATCATCGCTGGCGGCCCCTTCGCGATTATCACGTTGCTCGCTGTCGGCGTCATGATCTGGATCTTTGGCAGCCGTCGGGCCGTCTTCCTCCGCGAGGAAGACCGCTCGACGACCACGACCGGGCCGGCCGCCTCCGACGACGACTGAGGTGGTCACGGACGGCTCGAATCGACGACTGTCGATCTCTCACCTCACCGTTTGTTTTGGTTCACGTCCGCACGCTACGCAATGGCAGGGCGTCCGGGCTCGAGCGCATCGTGAGTCGACCCAGCCCATCCGAGGACAGCAACGGCTATTCGACGATTGTACGGTTGTCGCTGCCGAACAACTGTCCGAGGAGTCGTTGCTGCCCGAATCGGAGGTGGCGGTTGACTGTCGGTTGGGAAACACCGAGTAGTTCGGCGATATCCTCACCCGTACTCTCACGTGGCCACTCGAAGAAGCCAGCGTAATAGGCGGTCTTCATCACCTCGAGCTGTCTCGGTGTCAGCTCGGCCACCAATGACGTGACCAGCTCTTCTCGGGTGTGCATCGTCCGCTTGACGTCGCGTCTGGCGACGAGCTCGACGCTCGGATACTGTTCGGAGAGCATCCCGACGAACTCCCGGACGTTACTTGTCGGCGGTACGTCGACGACGGCCTCGAGTCCTGTCTCGGTGGCCCGGATCGACCGCGGGCGCGCACCGTGCCGGACGAGTTTCGAGGCGATGACGCGACCGGTAATCGCCGCCTCGAAGAGACATCGGTCGCCCGATTCATTGACGAGGGCGTGGCTTCTGACGGAGACGCTGCCTGCGAGATAGTCGCTGATCTCGTCAGGATCGCCACCGATCGTCGAAAAGAACAGCCGTGTTTCATCGACCGAATAAGCCGTGACCCCTTCGTACTCGACTTGACAGCTGGCGTTCCGTGCGACCCGTGCGAGGAACGTCTCTGCCCCGTCGAACCGAAGCGTCAGCTCGAGGAGCGTATCGGCCTGGAGCGCCTGTCGTGTCTTCACGGCGGTGATCGAGTTTGCGATACTCTCTCCTAATTCTTCGAACACCGTTCGCTCGAGGTCGTCGAAGACGCCCGGTTCGGTGGCGTAGACAGAGAGGACGCCGTACGAGTACTTGTCGACCCTGATGGGGACAGCCAGACAGGACGAGAAGCCGGCGGCGAGGGCGTGCTTTCGCCAGGCGTCGGTTTTCAAATCTTCAAGGACGTTCGTGACGACCGTCGCCCGCTCGGTTCGTGCCGTGCGGACGGACGGCTCTCGAGGCGTCTCGGTCGTCTCGAGGGAGACGGCGTTCAGATAGTCCTGATTGGTACCGGCCCAGCTGTGTGGCTGGAGCGTGGTCTCGCTGGCGTCGAGGCTCCCGATCCAGGCGAACGCGATATCGTCGTTCGCCACCAGTCGTTCACAGACGGTCCGCTCGATCTCCTCGCGAGTGGTGGCGCTGACGAGCGACTGATTGACCGTCCGAATGATCTCGGTGATCTGTATCTGTCGTTCGAGACGGTCGTTTCGCTCCTCGAGCTCGGCGTCTTGCTCCCGGAGGCTTGCTTCACTCTCGAGTCGGTCAAACGTGGCTTCGGTCGTCGCCGCAAGCGTCTCGACCAGCTTCCGGGTCTCGTCGTCGATCGTCGATGGGGGTGCGAGGACGACGAAGACGCCGGACTCGCTGATCGGAACGAAAAACCCACCGTCGACGGGCTCGTCGAACAGTTGTGGGTGTTCGTTCGGTTCGGTGTCGTCAAATACCGTCTGTGTTCCTCCGACGAACGTATTCCAGACGATGGAGTCACTGTCGCCGATGGGGACGGACGGAGGATCACCGTCGCGGTCGCCGAATCCAGCGGTAGACGCGATGGGTTCGAGTCGGCTCACGTCGTTGCTGAGACGATAGATGCCGACACCGGTGACATCGAGGATGTCCTCGGTCGTCTCGACGATCAGTTCAGCGACGTCGGATGCTGTCGCCGTGTGGAGTAGCTCGTGGCTGGCCTCGTGAATCGAGGACAGTGCCCGCTCGTATTCTTTTCGGTCGGTAATATCCAGCGAGGAGCAGCTCAAACCGACGATCTCTCCGGAATCATCGCGCAGTGGCTCGACCGTCAGGTCGTAGGTGACGACGCTGCCGGATAGCTCGTATGTCACCTCCTCGCGAACGCCCTCACCGGTTGCTAACACCGTACGCTTCGGCGCCATAAGCGTCTCCGCTGCCGCCGGTGGTAACAACTCGTCGTCACGTTTACCGAGCACGTCGTCGCGTCGGAACTTTGGATGTGGATTTCCGATCCAGGTGTAGCGGAGGTCGGTGTCCATCCTGAACGCGACCATGGGTGAGTTCTCCAGTGCCACGCGGAAGTGCTCCTTCTCGGTTTGCAGTTCCCGCTCGAGGTGCTTGCGCTCGCGTACGTCCCGACCGATTCCTGCCAGTACCGGGTTCCCATCGGGATCTTCGAGATCGACTGCGGTAAACTCGTGGGGAACGAAGTCACCGTCGGCAGTTTGGACATCGGCTTCGACTCGAGCGCTCCCCGTCTCTTGGGCCCGCTCCATTGCCGCCTGGATCAGTTCCTCGTCGTCTCCCTCATAGAACTCGAGGACGTGCATCGACTCGATTTCGTCGTTCGAATAGCCCGTCATCGCGGGCAGTCGCTCGTTCCAGCGCTGGACGTTTCCGTCCCCGTCGAGGACGTAGAACACGTCGTCGATGGCATCGAGCACGTCGTTGGTATGTCCGAGCTGGCGCTCGAGCCGCCGTTCGCTCTCCCGGACGGTCTCGACCATGCTGTCGATGGCGTTTGCCAGGTCTCCGAGTTCGTCATCGCGGTCACTTGAGAAATCAACGTCGTCCCCGCCGGCGTCGAACCGCTCTATTTTCTCCGTTAACCGCGCGATCGCGTTCCCCGTGTCGCTGGGGACGACGAGACCGAAGAGCCCGACCGTCGACAGCACCGCCAGCGATGACTGGTCCACGACGGACCGAATCGGCACCGTGGTTCCGTCCCAGATGATAGCAAGGGCGACGAGCGTCAGTGCGAAGGCCACCGTCCCCGTCCGACTGGTGGGGAATCTAGTGGCCAACACTCGTCGGCGCGTAGCGTCTCTCATGTGGATCTATTAGCCGCGAGCAGCTATTACTGAGAGGGTAACCCGTACTGCCATCGACCGATCGCGCTCGTCGATCAGACTGCAGCGAGCAGTTGGTTCGGACCGAGACGACTCGAGATGACTCGGCGGGTGACGGCGTTGCAGGCATCGACCTCGGCATTACGAATATCGCTACGGTCGCGTTTCCCGACGAGTATGTCCTCTACCCGGGTAACTCGCTCAAACAGGACAAGCACTACTTCACTCGAACCGAGTACGACACCGAGGGAGAGAATGGGCCGTCAGAGATGTCGGTGTGGGCACGTCGGAAACTCGCTGATCGTGAGACACACTTCTTCCACGTCCTCACGGACGCCATCATCACCGAATGTGTCGAGCGCGGTGTTGGAATGCTCGCGGTGAGCTGGCCTGAAAACGTGCGAGAGTCCGACTGGGGCAAGACAGGAAACAAGAAGTTACACTCGTGGGCGTTTGACCGCATCTACCAGTACCTCGAATATAAAGGCGAGATACGTGGTGTCGAGGTACTGAAGGAGAACGAGTGGGACACCTCGAAGACGTGTTCGGCATGTGGCGACGACACGAAACCGAATCGTGTTGAACGTGGCCTGTACGTCTGCTCGTCGTGTGAACTGGTGGCCAACGCCGATTGCAACGGGGCGGAGAACATGCAGCAAAAGTTGACATCCTCCTGCGCCTGTTCCGCATATAACTCCGAGTCCTCACGGTGAGGATAGGAGTAACGGCTGTGTGGCACAGCCCTCGGTATACCTGTTCGACCGCGAGAGCGGGATGTTCACCACGAGAGAACAGGTTATATCGTAGACCGGCAAATATCCCAACCTATGGTACGGGAAGCTCCGGCGTTCACGCCGGAGAGGATGTCACTCGTACACCGGGAACAAGTCACAGAGGTCGTCGACCGACTCGGAGACGCGCTCGAACGTCGCGTCGTCGTCGGGCGCGTCGAGCACGTCGACGATGTGGTGGGCGACCGTCTCGATCTCCGCGGGGCCGAACCCGCGGGTCGTCAGCGCGGGCGTGCCGATCCGGACGCCGCTGGTGACGAACGGCGACCGGGTTTCGCCCGGAACGGTGTTTTTGTTGACGACGATGCCGACGTCCGAGAGCGCGGCTTCGGCGTCGTCGCCGGTGAGTTCCGGATGCGACTCTCGGAGATCGACGAGGACGAGATGTTTGTCGGTACCGTCGGAGACCAGCGACAGCCCGCGGTCGCGGAACACGTCCGCGAGGGTGGCCGCGTTTTCGACGGTTCGATCGGCGTACGCCTCGAATTCGGGTTCTAAGGCCTCCCCGAAGCCGACGGCCTTGCCGGCGATATTGTGCATGAGCGGGCCGCCTTGACTGCCGGGGAAAACCGCGCTGTCGACGTCGTCGGCGTACGCCTCGTCGCACATGATGATCCCGCCCCGACCGGCCCGGACGGTCTTGTGCGTGCTCCCGGTGACGAAGTCGGCGTGCTCGACCGGACTCGAGTGGACGCCCGCCGCGACGAGGCCGGTGATGTGGGCGATATCGGCGAGATGGTAGGCGTCGACCGTATCTGCAATCTCGCCGACACGCTTCCAGTCGAACTCGCGGGGGTACGCCGAGGAGCCGCTGACGATCATCGCCGGGTCGACCGCACGGGCCTGTTCGGCGAGGGCGTCGTAGTCGATGTACCCCGTTTCCGGATCGACCTCGTACTGTTCGACCTCGTAGAGCTGACCGGAGAAGTTGACGTGATGGCCGTGACTGAGGTGGCCGCCATGGGTCAGATCCAGCGAAAGGATCGTCTCACCCGGCTCTAAGGCGGCGAAGTAGACGCCCATGTTCGCCTGCGTGCCCGAGTGTGGCTGGACGTTGACGTGGTCGGCTCCCCACAGCGATTTCGCCCGTTCGATCGCCCGTCGCTCGACCTCGTCGACGTGTTCGCAGCCGCCGTAGTAGCGCGCGCCGGGGTAGCCTTCGGCGTACTTGTTCGTCAGCGCTGTTCCCTGGGCGGCCAGTACGGCTTCGGACACGTGATTCTCCGAGGCAATCATTCCCAGCGTCGACTCCTGACGCTCGCGTTCGCGTTCGACGGCGTCGGCGACCGCCGGATCGACCTCTGTGAGTGGGTCTGACATACCAAAGGCATGGACGAATCCACGCAAGTATCTTGATCGCAGGTAATCGACCCGTTGAAAAGCGACTGGGATCGCTCGCCATCCCTCGAGAGCCGCGCCGTCCCTCGAGTTCGAGAGCCGCGCCGTCCCTCGAGTTCGAGAGCCGCGCCGCCGCCAACTTAAGCGTCCGTACTGTCTCAGATCGTGTTTTACGGTCGTTCGTCGTGACTGTCTCTCTCATGAAACGTGTTATCAACACAGACGAAGCGCCCGCGGCGGTCGGCGCATACAGTCAGGCGACTGCCACTGGCGACCTCCTGTTCACCGCCGGACAGCTCCCGTTCACTCCCGACGGCGACCTGCTCGAGGACGTGCCGGTCGCCGACCAGACCCGCCAGTGTCTCGAGAACGTCGCAGCGATCCTCGAGTCGGAAGGTGCAGACCTTGAGGACGTGCTCAAAGTCACGGTCTTTCTCGACGATATCGACGACTTCGAGGCGATGAACGAGGCCTACGCCGAGTTTTTCGAGGACTCGCCGCCGGCGAGAAGCGCCGTCGAGGTCGGTCGCGTTCCGAAAGGTGCTGCCCTCGAGATCGAGGCCGTGGCGGTACTCGAGTAGCGGCCGCGAGTCGGAGACGGGACGTCGTTTCCTACGGCGAGCCGCCCTTGATCAGTCGCAACACCGTCACGTGGTCGCTCTCGACCGGTTGGTCCTCGGGCACCGGCCGCCCATCGACGAGGACGCTCACCTCGTGTGGACTCAACTCGACCTCGCGAAGCAGATCCGCGTAGGTCGGCGTCTCGGTGCCGCCCTCGGCGTTCGATGCGGCCTCGAGTTCGAGTTCGTAGGTGGCCTCACCCTTGACGTCGACGGTGACGTGCATACGCGCAGTTGCGAGGCGACGGTCTTGAGCACGTCGCTCGCGATCAGTCCGTGGTTGGCCCGTCGGACCCGGCCCCGACTCGACGGTCGCGCTCGCGGACGCTCCGCCGGTGGCCGTACAGCGCGCGAGCGATCGCGCCCAGTCCCAACAGCAGGACGATCAGGGTGATCAGCCCGCCGACGAACGGGGCTCGAGAGAGAGCGGTTCCGACGGCCAATCCGACCACGAGCGCGAGCCATCGGTTTCCGATCCCGACCGCCGAGAGCAGTGCCGCGGCGACGGCGAACCACCCGTAGACGGCGCCGATCCACAGCAGTAAGGCGAACACGAACGCGCCGATCACCGACAGCGGAATGCCGATGACCGTGATCAAGAGGGCGATCAGAAGAATCGGAACGCCCACGAAGACGCCCAGCCCGACCAATCCGGTACGGAGCGGGCCCGTCGAGACGCGGGCCGCAACGTTGCCGGAAAACCGCGGGAACAGCGCGAGCAACACAGCACCAAGCAGCAGGTTCACCGCGAAGGCGTAGGCGGCAAACACCCACGGTGCGAACGTCGGGATCGTCGGTGTGGTGCTGATCCCGAGCGAGGAATCCTGCTCGATCGTGCCTGCGACCGCGTCGGTGTTGCCCTCCAGATTGCCGTCGTATCGCAGGTCACCCGCGATCGACGCGCCCTCGCCCAGCCGGATCGTCTCGGCACCGATTTCGGCATCGCCCTCGATCGTGCCGTCGATGGTTGCGCTCCCCACGCCGGCCCTGAGATCCCCGCCAATGGTCCCGCTCTCGGCGACCGTGAGGCTTCCCGCACCGACGTCGACGTCGCCGTCGACGACCCCGGCGATGGTCACGCTCCCACTCGCAACCTCGAGGGTGCCGCCGACCTCGCCGCCGTCTTCGATCACTACGTCACCCCCGGCGGCGCTGACGTCACCGGTGACGGTCCCGCGAACGACGATGCTTCCGCCGAACGCCTCGAGTTCGTCGACGGTCTCGCCCTCGTCGACGACGATCGTCCCGCCCGTTCGCGCGTCCGACTGGGCCGCGACCGTGGCCGGGACCGTCCCGGCGAGGACGAGCGCGATCACGGCAATGACGACGACGGTTCGCAGACGCTGATTCCTGTCCATACACTCACATTGGCTGGCTGACGATAAAAACGTACGACAGTGGTTTCGGCGATACTGACGGTCTCACTCCCGTGATCGTCATGGTCTCGCTGTGCCCGCTCGCTTCGACGGTGGGTTCGGAGGACTGTCTTGAGGCCGACGGCGGTGTTCGGTCGTTTTATCTTGCGGCCACCCCTTTCGAGCGGTATGAGCGAGGCCGACGCCGAGGCGGCGGAGCCAACACCCGGCAAGACCGAGGTCTGGATCGAGAAGTATCGGCCGAAACGGCTCGACGAGATCAAGGGCCACGAGAACATCGTCCCGCGACTGCAACGCTACATCGAGCAGGACGACCTGCCGCACCTCATGTTTGCAGGACCGGCGGGTGTCGGGAAAACTGCCAGTTCACAGGCTATAGCCCGCGAAATATACGGCGACGACTGGCGCGAGAACTTCCTCGAACTCAACGCATCGGACCAGCGGGGGATCGATGTCGTCCGCGACCGGATCAAGGACTTCGCACGCACCTCGTTTGGCGGCTACGACCACCGCATCATCTTTCTCGACGAGGCCGACGCGCTGACCAGCGACGCCCAGTCGGCGCTGCGCCGGACGATGGAGCAGTTCTCGAACAACACGCGCTTTATCCTCTCGTGTAACTACTCGAGCCAGATCATCGACCCGATCCAGTCGCGCTGTGCCGTCTTCCGGTTTACCGAACTCTCCGAGGACGCAATCGAGGCCCAGATCCGCGAAATCGCTGAGATCGAAGGGATCACGGTGACAGACGACGGGATCGACGCGCTGGTGTATGCGGCCGACGGCGACATGCGGAAGGCGATCAACGCCCTGCAGGCCGCCGCCGTCATGGGCGAGACCGTCGACGAGGAGACCGTCTTCGCGATCACCTCGACGGCCCGTCCCGAGGAGGTCGAGGCGATGGTCGATCACGCTATCGACGGCGACTTCACCGCTGCCCGCGCCGCCCTAGAGGACCTCCTGATGGAACGCGGCCTCGCCGGTGGTGACGTCATCGACCAACTCCATCGCTCGGCTTGGGAGTTCGACATTCCTGAACAGGCGACGGTTCGCCTGCTCGAGCGCCTCGGCGAGGTCGACTATCGGATCACCGAAGGCGCAAACGAGCGCCTGCAACTCGAGGCGATGCTGGCGTCGCTGGCACTCGAAAACGAGTAGGCTCGAGTTACGAGCCGATTTCGGCGCCCTCGACGCCGGAGACCACGACTGTCGTCTGCGTTTCGTCGTTGGTTGTGCTGACCGTCCAGCCATGCGCATCAACGATGCGTGCGACCGGCTCGATGTCGGTCCCGGTGCCGTCGGTCGCGAGTCGGGGAGCACTGGTGGGTGCGCTCTCGAGTGCTACACTGTCTGCGTCACAGCCACCCACGGCGAACCCGTCGTCGGTTCCGCGGACGACGACAGCGGCGTCACCGGCTCGCTCGTCGTCGGCTTGGTCGCACTCGAGGATCACCCGAAAAAGGTGTTCGAACAGCGCTTGCAACTGTCGTTTATCGGCCTCGAGGAGTCGATCGGTGTCCTCGGGGGCGACGAGTTCGGCGTCGTCGGCTGCGACAGTGGCCCACGCCTGCCGGGCGACGTCGTGTATGGCGACGGGCTCGAGTTCGCCGACGCATTCGTCTCGACGGGCGATCGCGGCCAAGTCGTCGACGTGCGCTCGCAGTCGCGTCTGTGCCTCCTTGACCGCCGCGAACTGCTCCCGGGTTCCAGTCCGTTCGGCAGCCGCGAGATAGCTGTCGGCGACGGTCAGCGACGTCCGGATATCGTCCTCGAGGACGTCGGCGACCCGCTCGAGTCGCGACTGGGTGGCAGCCAGTGTCTGTGCCTGCTGTGTGTTTTCGGTGACGTCGCGGTAGATGACAAGCCCCTGTAGTGGCTGGCCAGTCGCCTCGGGTGCACAGGGGACGATGGTCAGTTGGAACGTCCGGACGCCAATTGCGGTGTCGTGGCGACTGTCGAACTGTCGGCTTTTGGCTGACTGGATCACGTCGGACAGGACGGCCGTTCGTCCCTCGAGTCCGGGTGGGGCGACTCCCTCGTCGCCGTTGATGGGGCAGTCGACGACCGCCGCGCGGTCGATCTCGAAGATGTCGACGAAGCGGTCGGAGACTGCACGCACGAGCAAGCGGCCATCGGTGCGTTCGTATCGCAGCGCCGGCTCGGGAAGGGCGTCGAAGGCGGCCCGGAACGCATCGCTGGGTTCCGAATCGGCAGCATCCCGACAGACCCACTCGATCTCGTCTGCGAGATGCGAGACGGCGTCGTCGGTCCCCTTTCGTACGTAGCCGTCGACCCCGTCAGTGGCGTGTGCTGCCCTCGGCGCGTACGAGGCGTCGGTAAAGAGCACCAGTGGTGTCTCTCCGCACGCCTCGCTCACCTCGAGCAGGCTGGCCCCCGAGACGGTCGTCGGCGTCTCGGCGAAGACGACGCAGTCGACGTCGACCACCCACGTACTCGGTGCCCCGGCCGACGCCGTCGACAGCGGATAGACCGTTCGTTCCCGGCCCGACGGGACGGCCTCGAGGGCCGCGGCTCCCTCGCGAGCCGCCGCCTCGCTCCCGGCGAGGTAGAGCACCGTCTGTAGCCGCGAGGTGTTGGTCATGGCGGTGATCAGTGTTCGTTTCCGAACGAACACTCTACCTTAATAAAGATACGCTGCACAGCTGTACTATAGTATCAAGTACTGTTATCTGTCAGCTCGACGTGGTCCGGCTTGGTTCGCGTCTCGAGTCGCCGGCCGTCGTTGCGTCCTCGAGGCCCTTATCGTTTCGAAATAAACGTTGCGGAACTGTTTTAGGCGCTGGCTCGCGAACACACCTGTAATGAGCGAACTGGCGGACGAATACCGCCTCGAGTACTTCGAGGAGGAAGGATTCGAGCGAAAGGAGTGTCCGAGTTGTGGCGCTCACTTCTGGACCCGAGATCACGACCGGGAAACCTGTGGTGAGCCGCCGTGTGAGGAGTACGGCTTCATCGACAACGCCGGCTTCGACGACGAGTACAGCCTCGAGGAGATGCGCGAGGCGTTTCTCTCGTACTTCGAGGACCACGACCACGAGCGGATCGACCCGTACCCGGTCGCGGCGAACCGCTGGCGTGACGACGTCCTGCTGACGCAGGCGTCGATTTACGACTTCCAGCCGCTGGTGACCAGCGGGGAGACGCCGCCCCCGGCGAACCCGCTGACGATCAGCCAGCCCTGCATTCGGATGCAGGACATCGACAACGTCGGCAAGACGGGCCGCCACACGATGGCCTTCGAGATGATGGCCCACCACGCGTTCAACACGCGCGAGGACGTCGACGAAGACGAGTACGCCTACTACGGCGAAGTCTACTGGAAGGACAAGACCGTCGAACTCTGTGACGGCTTCTTCGAGTCGCTGGGCGTCGATCTCGACGAGATTATCTACATCGAAGATCCGTGGGTCGGCGGCGGCAACGCCGGCCCTGCGATGGAGGTCATCTTCCGCGGCGTCGAACTCGCCACGCTCGTCTTCATGTCGATGGAACAAGACCCCGACGGCGAGTACGAGATGAAAGACGGGAACCGCTACAGCCCGATGGACACCTACATCGTCGACACGGGCTACGGCCTCGAGCGCTGGACCTGGGTCTCCCAGGGCACGCCGACGGTCTACGAGGCGGTCTACCCCGACATGATCGAGTTCCTCAAAGACAACGCGGGACTCGAGCACACCGACGAGGAAGAACAGCTGGTCCACCGCGCCGCCAAGCTGGCGGGCCACATGGACATCGACGAGGCCGAGGACATGGAGACCGCCCGCGGCGAGATTGCCGCCGAACTCGACGTCGACGCCGCCGAACTCGAGGCACTCATGGAGCCCCTCGAGGACATCTACGCGATCGCGGACCACTGTCGGACCCTCGCGTACATGCTCGGCGACGGCATCGTCCCCTCGAACGTCGGCACGGGCTATCTTACCCGGATGGTGCTTCGCCGAACCAAGCGCCTCTGTGACACCGTCGGCGTCGACGCGCCGCTTGACGAACTCGTCGACATGCAGGCCGAGCGCCTCGAGTACGAGAACCGCGACACGATCCGCGACATCGTCCGCACCGAAGTCGAGAAGTATCGCGAGACGCTCGAACGCGGCGGTCGCCGGGTCGAGACGATGGCCGAGGAGTACGCCGAGAAGGGTGAGCCGATCCCGGTCGAGGAACTGATCGAACTCTACGACTCCCATGGCCTCCAGCCGGATATGGTCGAGGAGATCGCCGCGGAAGCGGGTGCCGAGGTCGACGTCCCCGACGACTTCTACAGTCTCGTCGCCAAGCGCCACGACACCCCCGAGGCCGCCAAGGCGGCTGACAAGAGCGAAGACGCCCGCTTCGTGGATCTTCCGGAAACGGAGAAGCTGTACTACGACGACCAACAGCGCACCCAGTTCGAAGCCGTCGTCCTCGACGTCTTCGAGCGTGAGGAGGGATACGACGTCGTCCTCGACCAGACGATGTTCTACCCCGAAGGCGGTGGCCAGCCCGCGGACCGAGGGACACTCTCGACGGACGATACGACCGTCGAGGTCACAGACGTTCAGATCGAAGACGGCGTCATCCTCCACCGAACCGACGAGAGCCCTGGCAAAGGTGAGTTCGTCAACGGGCAGGTCGACGGCACCCGCCGGCGACAACTCATGCGCCACCATACAGCGACGCACATCGTCATCCACGCGGCCCGACAGGTGCTCGGCGAGCATATCCGACAGGCTGGTGCCCAGAAAGGCGTCGACGCCTCCCGGATTGACATGCGCCACTACGCCCGCATCAGCCGCGAAGACGTCAAACAGATCGAGTCGCTCGCCAACAACATCGTGATGGACAACACGGCTGTCACCCAGGAGTGGCCCGACCGCCACGACGCCGAGGCCGAACACGGCTTCGACCTCTATCAGGGCGGGATCCCGCCGGGCGAACAGATCCGGCTGATCCACGTCGACGAGGACGTCCAGGCCTGCGGTGGGACCCACGTCGCCCGCACCGGCGATATCGGCGCGATCAAAGTGCTGAACACCGAACGCGTCCAGGACGGCGTCGAGCGAATCACTTTCGCCGCCGGCGACGCCGCGATCGAGTCCACCCAGCGCACCGAAGATGCCCTCTACGGCGCTGCGGACGTCCTCGACGTCGCCCCCGAGGACGTGCCGGACACGGCGGAACGCTTCTTCGAGGAGTGGAAGGCTCGAGGCAAGGAGATCGAGGACTTGAAAGAACAGCTCGCCGCGGCCCGCGCCGGCGGCGGTGGCGGCGGCGAGGAAGTCGACGTCGGCGAGACGACGGCCGTTATCGACCGGATCGACGCCGACATGGGTGAGCTGCGCGCGACCGCGAACGCGCTCGTCGAGGAGGGCAAGATCGCCGTCCTCGGCAGCGGCGAGAGCGGTGCCCAGTTCGTCGTCGCCGTGCCGGACGATTCAGGCGTCAACGCCGGTGAGGTCGTCGGCGAACTCGCCGGCCGCGTCGGCGGCGGCGGCGGCGGCCCACCAGACTTCGCTCAGGGTGGCGGCCCGAACGTCGACGACCTCGACGATGCGCTCGAGGACGCACCCGACGTGTTGCGGCAGGTTCAGGACGCCTGATCGACCTCGAGTCGCTGTCTTTCGAGAACCGAAACCACCGTTTTTCTCCGGACCGTCGTCGGAGCTATGCCCACCGCTACCAACGGCTCCGTCTCGTTGTACTACGATCGTGAGGGCGACGGCGACCCCGTCGTCTTTGTCTCCGATGCCGGCCTCGGCGGCTGGTCGTGGGGCTGGCAACACGCGGCCCTCGCCGGCCCCGCCGAGGTCGTCGTCTGGGATCTGCGCGGCACGGGCCGCTCCGACGCCCCGCCCGGGCCCTACACTCTCGAGACGCTCGTCGCCGACCTCGAGGCGGTCCTCGCCGACTGCAATATTCGAAAGGCGCACCTCGTCGGCTGTGGCCTCGGCGGGGCGATCGCGCTCCGTGCCGCTCGAGACTCGAGTCGCGTCGAGACGCTGACGCTCTTTGGCACCGCCGCAAGCGGCGACGCCTACGCCCTCGAGCCACTGTTTGCACCGCTGGACGACCGTGAGGCGCTTCGAGAGTCGCTTGCGGCCGGGTTCTCTGACGACTTCGTCGCGAGCCAGCCCGACGTGCTCGACGGCATTGTCGACTGGCGTATCGATGGCGACGCAGAGCGAGCGGGCTGGGAGGCACAGGCCGCCGCGCTGGAGGACTTTGACGCCAGAGACTGGCTGGTCGAGGTAACCCAGCCGACGCGGGTGATTCACGGCAGCGAGGACGAACTGGTCGCCCCTTCGGCTGGGCAGGCGCTCGCGCGTGGCTTGCCCCGCGGGGAGTACACCGAACTCGAGGGCGCGGGCCATCTCTGCTTTATCGAGCGCTCGCGGACAGTCAACGACCGACTCGTCGGCTGGCTCGCGGACAACGAGTAGTCGCTCGACTGGGTCAACTCGGGAGCCGGTTCGTTCGCTCGAGGACGACGAGGACGACGACCGACGCGCCAAGGAGGGCAGCAGCGCCGCCGAACACTGCATCGTACGTCAGTCCGGACTCGATGAGGAGTCCGACGACCCACGAGCCGAGTGCCTGCATGAGCATCCAACTCGAGCTAAAGACGGCGTAGGCGCTGCCTCGTGTCGAGTCCGGGAGCGTGTCGAGCAGATACGTATCCGTCGCGGGAAACAGGGTGTGGATGACGAATCCGATGACGCTGGTAAGGACGAGTAACGGAAGCAGCCCGTCGACCATCGTCAACGCGAACATGCTCGCGGAGAACGTCCCGACGATACCGAGCAAGTACGGGACGTGTGGGAGCCGATCTGCCAGGTCGCCGCCGAAGTAGAACGCGGGGACGCCGGCGGCGAACACGATCGTGAGCATCGTTCCCGCGGCCCGATCCGAGAGCCCTTTCGTCTGCATGTAGATTTCGTAGAAATTGAACAGCCCCTGCCAGACGAACGACGCCGCGCCGACGAGTGCCAGTGCGGTTACGATGAGCCGCCACTCCGACAGCGCGCCGGCGACGAAGTCACGGTCGTCCGCCCCCGCTGCCGGCATTTCGGTTCCCCGCGCGGCGAGCCACGTGTAGGCCGTCACCACCGCCGCACCGGCGGCGATCGCCCACAGCGAGAGCCGCCAGTCGACGAGCAGCGTGAGCACGACGAACGGGGCGGCGATCACTGCGGCGATCTGGTTGGCTGCCCCGTGGATTCCCATGACGCGCCCGACGCGGGAGGGGTACAGTTCGCTCAGCAGCGGGTTCGCCGAGACGAAGTAGACCCCAGAAGCGATTCCCATAAGAAAGGCTCCCGCCATGAGGTGTGGGACGGTTGCCGCGGTCGCGGCGAACGCGGACGACCCTGCGAGGATGACGCCGGAACCGAGCACGACCTGATGGCGTGGAACTTTCGTGAGCACCCAGCCGGTTGGGAGCCGCAGCGAGGCGCTGCCGATCCACGCGAGTGTCACGATGAGGCCGGCCGTCCCCTCGCCGATCGCGAACTCGCCGATGAAGACGTTCAAAAGCGGCGCAAAGATGATTCTGGCCAGATTGATGAGGAAGACGAGTCCACAGAGGGATGCGAGGAGTCGAGCGCGGGCCACGCCCCTTCTACCCGATAGGGGATCTCAAGCGTTCCGAAATCGGACCGGTTCCACGACTGATACTTGCGAATGACACCCGACCGATTACGTAATCCGGGATAGGAGCAACTCACGTGACTCTCTCGCTGGCTCGTCGGGCCGAGCACTTTCCCGATCGGACGGCGGTCATCGACGTCTCCGAGGAGCGGCTGTACGCGCCTGCGGAGACGATTTACGAGGACCGCGTCACCTACGATGAGCTGTCGGCGCTTGCGACGCATACTGGCCGCCAGCTCTCGGCGCTTGGCCTCGAGGCCGGTGACACCCTCTGTCTCGTGACGCGAAACCGGGTCGCCTCACTCGCACTCTTCGTTGCCTGTCGTCGCCTCGGCGTGACGTTCGCGCCGATCTCCCACTGGCTGACGCCGGCGACCGTCACGCGTCCATTCGACTGTATCGACCCTGATCTCGTCGTCTTCGAGGCGGCCCAGCGCGACCTCGTCCGGTCGATTCCGTTCGACCGTTCGGTGACGCTCTCGGAACTCGAGGCTGCTGACCGCGAATCGAGCGGCAGTGACGGCCACGACCGGACCACTCGGGCCGAATCCGATACTCCGCAGTTGCTCCTCCACGGTGACGGCGGCCACCCGGTCGTCGGCTACTCGGCACGAACGCTCGAGTGGAACTGCATCTCGACGGCCGTCACGTGGGGGCTATCAGGCGACGACGTCGTCCCGCTCGTGGGGCCGCTGTCGACCCCAGACGGGTTCGTTCGCGTCGCGCTGGCGCTGTTGTACGTCGGCGGCACGCTCCTGCTCGACCGGGCGTTTGACCCCGGCGACACGCTGACCGCCATCGAGGCGGAGCGGGCGACGTTCCTCGCGGGCCGCACGTCGTCGCTCACTGACCTCGCAGCCGAGTCGCGGTTCGATGACGCCGCCGGATCGCTCGAGCGAGTCGTCGTCGAGGGATCGCTTTCAGCCGATGCTCGCGACCGATACCACGACTGCTCGATTTCGCTCGCCCGCGCCCGCGGCTGGCTCGAGTGTCCGACCGCGCTCAGTCAGTCGTTTTCGACGGTTGCCGACTCTGCGAGCGTCGGCCGACCGGTTCTCGACTGCCGCGCACGGCTGGTCGACGACGGCACCGTCCTCGAGGGCGACGCTACAGGACGACTCGAGCTGTCGGGGCTGGTCGTCGCCGACGGCTACGTAAATACTGCCGGTACTGCTGACGACGAGTGGGACGAGCCCACGACCAGTCAGCGCTCGAATGAGACGGGAACCGACAGCCGCAGGCGGTTCGACGACGATTGGTTCCACACTGGCGAGCGGTTCCGACGCGACGGCGACGGACGCTACTATCCGCAATGAGTTGGCCGCCGTCTCGAGGCCGGATGCCTCGAGGATCGGTTCACCGACTCGTCCGCGATCGGGGCGACGGCTGCGCGGGGCGGAAAGCCTATTCATCCGGAGTAGCCAATACAGTACAATGAGTCAGCTCCGGCTTGCCGTCCTGAACGCGGCCCATCAGGACCAGAACACGACGCGAAATTTCCGGCGCGAACTCGACGCCTCGCTCGCGGAGTTCGACGCGACCGAGGGCGAGGTGCCACACGGCTTCGAGTACGACGGGGCCGTCGTCACGGGCTCTCGGTCCTCGGTGTACTGGGATGAAGACTGGATTCGCGCCACGAAGGCATGGGTCAGTGATGCAATCGACCGCGATATTCCCTTCCTCGGTGTCTGTTGGGGCCATCAACTGCTCGCGGACGTCCTCGGCGGCACCGTCGAGGACATGGGTGCCTACGAGGTTGGCTACAGCGAGATCGAACATTTCGGCGAGTCGCGGCTGTTCGATGGCATCGAGGAGTCGTTCACAGCCTTCACGAGCCACTCCGACGAAGTCTCACGGCTTCCCCCCGGCGCGGAACCGCTCGCCACGAATCAGTATTCCAACCACGGCTTCCGCAAGGACCGGGTCTTCGGCGTCCAGTTCCACCCCGAGTACGACCCGAAGACGGCCCGCGAACTCGTCCACCGCAAAGAACTCTCCGACGAGCGCCGCGACTCCGTCCTCGCCGAGATCACCCGCGACAACTACCAGCAGGCTTGCGAGGCGAAACTCGTCTTCGAGAACTTCCTCGAGTTCGTTCGCGACGTGAACGGAACCGAGGCGGTCGCCGAGTCGGACGCCGGGTCACCATCCGCTCAGTCCTCCGACTAACGGGTGTCTTTCTGCCGTTCTGAGAACACCAGCCTGCGGCGACTGCTGTCCGCAGGCGGACTTGGTTGACTCTCGCCTTCGACGTCGCACTCGAGGCGCTCGCGCTCGTCGGACTCGAAACGCGTCGACAAAACGAGCGACAGCAGCGGTGAAAACCGGTTCAGACCGCGTTAGTCGGCTGCGACTTCGACGTTCGCTTCCTCGGCCTTGCCGATCGCTTCGACGATGAGTTCGGCGACGTCGACGATTTCGATCTCGTCCTCGTAGCCGCCCGTTTTGCGGCCGTCCTCGTACATCGTCATGCACATCGGGCAGGCGACGACGAACTTGTCGATCTCAGGGCCGGCATCGGTGTCCTCGAGCGCTTCGCGGATGCGTTCCTCGCTCGGTTTGGGCTCTTCTTCGAAATCCATCCAGAGGCCACCGCCACCGCCGCCACAGCAGAAGGCGTTGGCGCGGTTACGCGGCATCTCGTCGAGCGTACAGCCCGTCGCTTTGATGAGTTCGCGCGGAGCCTCGTACTCGTCGTTGTACCGGCCGAGATGGCACGGATCGTGGTAGGTGACGGTGTAGTCGAGTTCGGTGCCGGTGAGTTCGAGGTTGCCTTCGGAAACGAGTTCTTCGACTGCTTGCGTCCAGTGGTAGACCTCGATCTCGCCGTCGTCGTTCCAGAACTCCTCGTAGTCAAAGGGCATCATCGGGTCGTCGGCGAACTCCTCGAAGTCGACCTCCGGATACTCGTTTTTGAACGTGTTGTAGGAGTGGGGGTCCGTACAGACGATTTTGTCGAACTCACAGTCCTCCCACGTTTCGACGTGGTGGCCGGCGAGTTCGACGTAGAGGAACTCCTCGCCGACGCGGCGGATGTCGTTGCCGTCGTACTTCTCGTCGTCGAAGAGGATCCCGAAGCTGACGTCCGCTTCCTGCAGAATGGTCGCCAGCGAGCGGGCGACCTGCTTGTTACGCTCGTCGTAGCTCGGGAAGTCGCCAACGTACCAGAGGTAGTCGACCTTCTCTTCGCGGGCGTCGGCCACGTCGAACTCGAGGTCGTCGGTCCAGTCGCCCCGGTTGCGGGGCGAGTCCCCGAACGTGTTGCCGTTTTGCATGACGTTCTGGAAGACGTCCTGCATCGAACTCGAGATGTCGCCCTGGTCGGTCATCTGGCGGTTGAGGCGGGTGAACGACTGGAGGTGTTCGATTTCGACCGGACAGGCGTCCATGCAGGCCATACAGGCCATACAGGACTCCATCGTCTCGGTGTTGATGACGCTCGTGCCGCCGTCGGCGATGATCGGTTTCTCCTCGCCACCGGCATCGAGTTCCTCACGGTATTTTTTCAGGTCGAGGATGACGTTTCGGGGGTCGAGCGGCCGGTCGGAGGCCTTCGCGGGACAGACCGACGAACAGCGACCACACTTGGTACAGGCGTCCTGATCGAGGAGTTCTTTCCAGGTGAAGTCGTCGATGGATTCGGCGTTGGTCGCATCGAGGTCGGCGGGAACGTTCGGGAGCCGGCGACCGGCCTTCTCGTCGCGAACGACGACGTTCGCAAACGAGGAGAGCATGTGAAACGGCTTGGCGTAGGGAATCCACCCGATAAAGAACAGCGCGAGCAGCGAGTGCGACCACCACGTCAGCCAATGGAGCGTCTCGGCGTTCCACGCGAGATTCTCCGCCGCAACGTAGTTCGCACTCAGTGCGGCTTCGGTCGTCGGCAATCCGACTGCGCTAAAGAGCAGTGCGAGTCCGTAGCCGACGAAGCTGACCACTTCGTGGGCCGGCATCCCCGTAATGTAGATACGGAACCCCTCGAGGAGGAAGCCACCGACGCCGAGGCCGAAGAGCGTCCAGATGAAGATGTCGTCTTCGGTCGAGGTATGACGGCCCCAGAGGCGGTGGTTGCGAACCCAGTAGCGCCGATAGAGCGCCATGCCGATGCCGACGACGAACAACAGCCCCATCGCGTCGACCATGAACTGGTAGGCGAGATAGAAGTCGCCCTCCCAGAAGACGAAGCCGAAAAACAGCTCCGTCCCGTACTGTTCGACGGCGATGATCGTCGTCGCGATCAGCAGCGTCAGAAAGCCCCACAGAATAAACGAGTGCATCAGGCCGCCGTAGAGATCCCTGTTGAACTGCTTCTCGTTCGAGAGGACAATCTTGGCTGCACTGACGATGCGAGCCGGTAACTCATTGACTCGAGCGAACGGATCGTCGTCACCCTCGGCGTACCGACTGAATCGTCGGTACACGCCGTAGGCGAAGACTGCGAGGGTGATCGCAACGAGGAGATAGAACATCGCATAGCCGATGCTTCCGATCCCCAGGTAGGTCTCCCTCCCCACCTCCGTCTGTGCTATGACGTTCATGTACAATGACCCGGAGGGACACGACTTAGTTCTTGTCACACCGTCTGGCTGCCGATCGCTACGCCCTCTTGCGGAAATTTTCCTGCTATTTCGAGTTTATAATCGTTGTTGATAAGTACTCCGTGCATCCCCACGCTATCTGGCAACAGCCTTAAATAGCCGCCCGTCGGGAGTGTCCACCCATGAACGAAAAAACCGAGGAACTTCGAGATCTCTTCACCGACGTCACCGACGGCGAGGAAACCGTGACCGAATCACAGGAGAACACCCGTGGCTCGCTCGAGCGCGACGAACGAACGACCACGGAGCGCCTCGAGAACGTGATCGGCCAGATGCGCGACCGCTACGAGTTCGAGACGTCGCTGTCCGACGACGACCTCGTCGCAGTCGCGAAAGCGTTCTACGACGGTGATTCCGACGCGGACATCGCCGACGACCTCGATGCCGACGTCGACGCCGCCGACGTGTTCGAGGCGCGGATGGCGTTGCATCTCGTCGACGAGTCGGACGCCGACGAAGTCGACCTCGCGGCGATCCGCGACCGCGAGGAAGACGATGCTACGCTCGCTGCGGAGTACGACGTCGGTGAGGCCGAGATCCGACGCTACCGACGCGTCGCCGCGGCCGAAGACGAGTCGCGAGCGGCGAACGACCGCTACCGCGACGAGTTCGACAGCATCCTCGCGGACGCCGAAATCTCGGGGCGAATGGCGACCGACGTTCGCGAGGACGGCCTCGAGGACGCGACCGAAGGGATGGAGACGGAAGTCGACTTCTAGCGACGACCGATCGCTCCCATCGCGACCGGTTCCGTACGAGACTTTTTATTCGATCGGGCGGCCAGACGCCCCGTGTCTCGATCCCCCGTCCCGTTCAGCGATCTGCGGACGGCCGCGTACTGCCCGCGGAAGTGCTACTATCAGCGGACCAGCGACGCTGATCGCGAGCCACCACCGGAAGTCGAGGCGATCCGTGACCTCGCGACGCGCTACGAGGCGTTGCTCGCAGCCCCTGTGGCGACACTCGAGTCCGAACCGATCGCCATCGTCGCCGTTCGGTATCGGGAGCACCTCGAGCGACTCGCGATCGACTCACAGACGGCGGCCACTGGAAACGCCTCGTAACCCGATCGAGCACGATGTCCTCGCGACTGGTCGCTGTCGGGGAATCGTGGATAAGATCCTCGAGGACCCCCTCGAGCCGGTCCTGATCTCGGCCGGGAAGCTGCCTGAACACGGCGTCTGGGAGCCCCAGTCGGTCCACGCCGTCGCGGCGGCGAAGGCACTCGCGTGGGAACATCAGGAGCCAGTCGACCGCGTCTGGCTCGAGTACCCCGCCTACGGCGTGATTCGATCAGTCGAACTGACGACACGACGGAAGGCACGGTACCGTCGGGCGCTTCGGACGGTCCGCGAACTCGACGGGCCGCCGGCGCGGATCAGCAACCGCTCGAAGTGTGACGCCTGCGACTTCGCGACGGAATGTGGGGTTCGGACGCGGACGTTGCGGTCGTTATTGGGCCTCAAATAAGGTGTCGTGTACGATCTCAAACTCGTCTATCTGCCCTTGAAAGTCGCTTTTTCGAACGATTCTGCACTCGCAACCGGCCGATACCGAGAGACTTTTACTCGAAACCGAGTACTGACATCTACTGATGATGTGGCAAGACTTCGTCTTCCTCGCTGGAAGCGTCCTCTCGATCACCTTTCTCGCACCGACGGTGCGAGATCCGTCTGCTCGAGTGCCACTCGGCTCGAGCGTGCCGTCGATGACGATCGGAACCATCTACGGGTTTACGTACGCGACGCTGGGGATGACGTTCTCGGCGCTCGGTTCGATCGGCGTCGCGACGATGTGGTCACTGATCGCGTTCTATCGGGCACCCGGGGCACAGACCGGGCCGAAAAACATCGTCCGCTTTCTCCACGATCTGTTCCAGCAGAGTCGGCAGTTCCGTTCCACCGGGGCTCGAGCCGAGTCACGACCCGCCGGCGACCACGACCAGCCAGCCGACTAGTTCGTCTCGAGCCACGTGTCGATCTCGTCGGCCATCGCTCCACGGCGGTGGATCGTCCCCGCCGAGAGATCGACGACGGTACTTTCGGTGCCCTGGGTTTCGCCCGTCTCGAGGATCACGCTGGCGGCCTCGCGGATTTCTGGATCGAGTTCCCCGGGCGTTCGAACGCTTCCCTGCCCGCTGACGTTCGCGCTCGTCGCGGTGATCGGAGTGCCGGCGCGTTCACAGAGCGCGAGCGCGAGGTCGTGGTCCGGCACCCGGACGCCGACTTGGTCGCGACCGGCAGTGAGTTCGTCCGGCACGGCCTCTCGGCGACGACACAGCACTGTCACGGGACCGGGCAGGAACCGGGCCATAAACTGGCGCTCGCGGTCGGTCGCCCGGACGTACTGGAGCGCCGATGGGACCGACGGCACCGCAAGCGAGATCGGCTTCGATCGATCCCGGCCTTTCGCGTCGAAGACGGCGGCGACTGCGTCGGGATCGAGCGCATCTGCACCGAGTCCATAGACAGTCTCCGTCGGGTAGACGACGAGTTCTCCCTCCCTGATCGCGGCTGCTGCGCGCTCGAGATCGCTCATTTAGCTAGCTATCGTCCGGTCATCGACAAAAGCGTACCGTCACGGCGGACACTCCCCGGAAACGGGCGTATTTTGCGTCGTGTCCGCCCTCCTGATCGTCGGTGTGGCTGCCCGACTGGCTGTGGCGGGTTCGGCGTCGCCGCTGATACAACTCACTCGAGGCCGAGTCGGTCCTCGAGCGCGTCGTAGTCGGGGAATTCGGGCCACTCGGTCGCGACCCACGCGGCGTCGACGGTGCCGTCGTCGAGCGCGAAAAACGCGACGCGGGGTTCGCTGATCCCGGTCATACCGTCGAGTTCGTGGGCGATACCGTAGTCGTCGGCGACCCCGTTGGCCGGATCAGCAAAGAACGGAAACGGGACCTCGTTCTCGTCGATGAACCGCGAGATTTCGTACGGTGTCGAGGCCGTCACGCCGACGACCTGCTCTTTGCGGTCGGCCCACCCGCGCTCGATGAGTTCGTCCCAGACGTACTTGCCGACGAACGAGCCGATCATCGGCGTGAATACGAGGATCGTCCGCCCTTCGGCGACGAGGTCGGAGAGTGCCCGGTCCTGCCAGAACTCGTCGGTGACCAGCGGCCGCGTGAACTCGGGTGCGTCGTCTCCAGCTGTCGGGTGGTTCGCAGGGCCAAGGTCGACGACGTCGAATTCGGGCATTACTCCGCACCTCCGTCGTTCGCGACGGCCTGCGCCGCTTCGGTGTCTGCCCCCTCGCCGTAGGTCGACTCGAGGTACTCGGCGATGTTTGCACTCTCTGCCATCGTCACGCCAGTGGTCTCGTCGACGATGACGGGAACGGTTCGGACGCCGGCAACGCGCTTGACGACGTCTCGACGCGAGTGCAGCGGTTCGACGAACCGAGAGGTGTACTCGAGGTCGTACTCCTCGAGCAATCTGGTGACACGTTCACAGAACGGACACGCCTGCAGTCGGTAGAACGTGATCGGCGCATCGGGGTCTGTGCTAGCGGCGGCGTTCATACCCATTCGTTTGGGAAACGGGCGGGTAAGCGTGTCGTCGGCAGCAAGCGAGACGGAAAAATGGTAAACGGTTAACCGATCCGGACGTAAGCATCTACATCAATGGCGTTCTCTCTCCCTTGGGAAATCGTGCTCGCCGCCTACGAGGTCCCCGTCGTGGGTCTCGAGTTCGACCAGTCGACGGTGACGGTCCTCGGTGTGGTGGCGGTTGGCATTCTTATCGGACTCTCTGCGTTCTTCTCGTCGTCCGAAATCGCGATGTTCAATCTCCCGAAACACCGCCTCGAGGGGATGGTCGAGGACGGCGTCAACGGGGCGGAGTTGGTGAAATCCCTCAAAGGCGATCCACACCGCCTGCTCGTGACGATTCTTGTCGGGAACAACATCGTCAACATCGCAATGTCTTCGATCGCGACGGCGATCCTGTCGCTTTACTTCGGCGGACTGGTCGGCGTCTTGCTGGCGACGTTCGGGATCACGGCACTCGTCTTGCTCTTTGGCGAAAGCGTCCCCAAGTCCTACGCGGTCGAGAACACCGAGTCGTGGTCGCTTCGCATCTCGAAACCGCTGAAGGCGACGGAGTACCTGCTCTTTCCGCTCATCATCCTCTTTGACTACCTCACTCGACAGGTCAACAGACTCATCGGATCGACGGGGGCGATCGAGTCGCCCTACGTCACACGCGACGAGATTCAGGAGATGATCGAATCCGGCGAACGCGAGGGCGTCTTGGAGGAGGAAGAACACGAGATGCTCACGCGGATCTTTCGCTTTAACAATACGATCGTCAAAGAGGTCATGACGCCGCGGCTGGATATGACCGCGGTCCCGAAAGACGCCGGCATCGACGAAGCGATCGAGACCTGTATTCAGAGCGGCCACGCCCGCGTGCCGGTCTACGAGGGCAGCCTCGACAACGTTCAGGGGGTCGTCCACATCCGCGATCTCGTGCGCGATCTCAACTACGGCGAAACCGAGGCCGAAAACCTCCAACTCGAGGACCTCATCCAGCCGACACTGCACGTCCCCGAGTCGAAAAACGTCGACGAACTGCTGACCGAGATGCGCGAAAACCGGATGCATATGGCGATCGTCATCGACGAGTTCGGCACGACCGAGGGGCTGGTGACCGTCGAAGACATGATCGAGGAGATCGTCGGCGAGATCTTGAAAACCGGTGAGGAAGAACCGGTCGAACAACTCGACGAGCGGACCGTCATCGTTCGCGGCGAGGTCAACATCGAGGACGTCAACGAAGCTCTCGAGATCGATCTGCCTGAAGGCGAGGAGTTCGAGACCATCGCCGGGTTCATCTTCAACCGCGCGGGCCGACTCGTCGAGGAAGGCGAAGAGATCACCTACGACGGTGTCCGCATCACCGTCGAAACCGTCGAGAACACCCGAATCATGAAAGCTCGACTGCGAAAACTCGAGGAGCCACCCGAGCCCGAAGCCGACGACGAGGACGTCGAAATCGACGAGGAGTCAGTGGCTCGAGACTGACCGCGCTTTTATAATCCGTCCTCGGCCTCGAGCATTCGTGCTTGCAGTTCTCGTCCTCGCTCGGACTCGACGGTGAGTTCCGGGACGGGAACCGCGGAGCCCTCGTCGTCGATCGCGACGAACGTAAACGACGATTCTGTTGTCCGTTCCGTCTTGCCCGTTCTGGGTTCTTCACGCCACGCTCGGAGGCCGACGTGGACGCTCGTCCGGCCCGCGTCGTAGACGAACGCTTCGACCAGGGCCGTATCACCGATCTTGATTGGGCGCTCGAAATCGAGTTCGTTCACGCGGGCTGTCACGCAGGTTTCGCCGGCAAAGCGCATCGCCGACATCGCGCCGACTTCGTCGAGCCATTTCATGAGGTTGCCGCCGTGGAGCGTGTTGTTGTTGTTTGCGTGGTTCGGCTGGACGCGAAATCGGTTCTGGATATGTGTGTCCAGGACAGTTGGCATAGCTGTCCGTTCGCAGGACGGGGTGAAGAAAACACCTGCTCAACGGCCACGACACGGACCCGAGTGCAGGTACGGTTTGCTCGAGCGAGTCGGCACCGCCCGGCTGTCTCAGGCGGTTCGACCCAGTTCGGCGAGCAGATGCGAGACGTGAATCCGGTCGCTCGAGCCCTCGTGCATCTCGAACTCGATATCCGCCGCGAGTCGGTGCATGTGAGCCAATTTCTCGCCCTGATAGCGCTTGCGTGCCACCTCGAGGATCGATTCGACGACTTCCTCGCCGTCTAAGCCTTCGTCCACGAGCAGGTCGTCCAGAGCCTTGCGGGCGTCCGTAAACTCGCCGGCCTCGGCATCGTCGACCATCGCCTCGATCTCGTCTTCGAGGCCCACGTTGCCGATCGTCTCGTAGGCCGCCTGCATCGTCAGTTCGCCTTCGGTTTCGACGGTCGTCTGAGCCGCCAGAATGGCCTGTCGGATGTTGCCGCCCGCGTAGCCCGCGACGAACTCGAGGCCGTCAGCTTCGTACTCGACGCCTTCGGCCTCGACGATCCGCTCGAGGACGGTGACGATCTCGGGACTCGAGGGGGCACGTAGGGAGACAGGGAAACACCGCGACCGGATCGGGGGGATGAGCTTGGTTGGCTGCCGAGTGGCGATGATAAACTGCGTCGTCCGGTGGTGTTGCTCCATGATCCGGCGCAACGCTTGCTGGAAGTCTTCACGGACGTCTTCGGCGTTGTCGAGTAAGATCGTCTTGTACTCGCCGGAGACGGAGGCGTAACTCGCGGACTCTTTCAAGACGTGGTTGATCATGTCCCGCTTGCTCATCGACGAGCGGCCGACGAGGAACTGGGCGAATCGGGGGTCGTTCTTGATCTCCGTTTTCGTGCGCCCGAAGAAGTCGGCGACGTTGATCTCGATCAGATCGTTGTCCGGATCTGCGTGGGCCTCGCGAGCGAGCGCGCGCGCCGCCGCCGTCTTCCCGCTGCCGGGTGGGCCCTGCAGGAGGAGGTTAATCGGCTCGTCGACGGCTCGCTCTAAGTACTCACGAGCGTCGTCCTGTGGCAACTCGGCCAGCTCGGGGGCGTAGGTGTCGGTCCACAGCGGCGCGTCCATCGGCAGTCGGTAGGGCCGGGTCGGGTAAGAATCGGTCGGTTAGTCGTTGTCCCCGGTCACTTACTCGCTGTTGTCGCCGCCATCGTCCTCGTCAGTGAGGTCTGCAATCGTAAACGTCGTCTCGACGGGTGCGCCCTCGAACTCGAGGACTGTCGCGTTCTCGAGATCGTCCGGCTCGCCCTCGTAGACGACTGCGGTGAGTTCCTGGTTGTCGTCGACTGAGACGTCATCGTCGAACGGGACGCTGACGTCCTCGTGCTCGCCGGCGTCGAGTCCGTCGCTCGTTGCAATCACAGCACCATCGCCGTCTTCGATCGCGACGAACCCGTCTTCTGGCGTCGCAACATCGACCGTGACGTTCTCGTCGCTCGCATCGACGGCCTCGACGGAGGGGTCGGTGTGGAACTCGAGCTCGATTGGCTGGAGGGCGCCGTCACCGTCGGTGTAGACACCGAGAGTCTGTTCGCCAGGCGGCGTTCCGGTCGTATCGATTTCGAAGGTCACCTCCCGGGTCTCGCCGCCTCCGAGGGTTAGCGTCTGTTGCTCGAGGGCGGTCCCGTCGATGCGGAACGTGACGGTCTGTTGGGTCTCGAGTTCGGTCGGGTTGGAGATCTCGGCGGTGACATTGATCGTTTCGTTCGTAGTCGCTGAGTCGGGCGCATCGAGACTCTCGACGCGGAACGAGTCCGAGAGCGCATCGCCGTCTTCGGACGTCGTCACTGCTGCAGTGTCCTGGACTGGGAACCCATTCTCGAGGTAGGGCTGATCTTCTTCGCCGTTGCTGTCCTCGTATGTGTACGTCTCGTCGTTGGTGGTGTCCCGATGGACCGTCGCGGTGAGACGGCCGGCGAGCTCGGCCTCGCCGCGCTCGATCGTGACATCCTCGTGTGTTCCCGACTCGAGGTAGTCGGAGACGACGAGCGGTTCGTCACCGCTGCTGGTGATGACGACGAAGCCGCCGTCCGAGAGCGTGACCTCGTCGATGACGACCGACTCGCCGTCACCTTGCTGATCTTCGAACGTGATCGATGCCGACGGATCCTCGTCGACACCAAAAATGGCGGGGGCTTGGCCGACGACGATCCCCGCGGCGAGCACGACCGCGATCGCAATCACGATCGCGCCGACTTGTTTGATCGTTCCGAAGGTCACTCTCGAACTCATTGGGGTGGGATCGTCCTCGTCTAAGCACTCGAGGGACGTAAAACGCGCTGTCCGTTCGCAGGAACCGGACCGATGCGACGCAGTCCGCGGCCCGGACTCGAGTGCGTTCGTCGATGGCACCACAACGTTCTTTGGTCGTGATAGCGCCTAGTCACATATGAACCAGAACGTCGGCAACGCGGATCGGCTTGCACGGTTCGCCCTCGGTGCGGTCCTCGGGCTCGTGTCACTGGCGATCCTTGGCGGAGTCATCTCGCTGCCGATGGTCCTTTCACCCGTCTTGGGCGTCCTCTCGCTCGTATTGCTCGTGACGGCTACCACCAGTACGTGTGGGCTCTACTCCGCGCTGGGATTGACATCCTCCTCCGCGTGAACGCGGAGGAATCCCGACCGCGTTTGGGATATTAGGGTTTGCAGTCTACCACTTGTTCCCTCGGTGAGAATCCGTGGGACAAGTCATGAAGGTAGACTCCGGGCTGTGCCAACCAGCCGGTACTCCTATCTCCACCCAAATCGGGTGCAGACTCAGAGTTACTTTGATTCAAGTTGAGACGGATGTTCTCCGCCCCGTTCACGTCAGCGTTGAACGCCGCATCACACGCCTCACAGACGTACAAGCCACGTTCGACACGCTGATTATCGTCTTTCCTACCGCAGACGCAACACGTCTTGCTCGTCTCGTGCTCGGACACTTCTACGACTTCGATACCCTCGACTTTCGCCTTGTATTCGAGAATGTTCGTGAAGCGGTCGAACGCCCACCCGTGCAAGTCGAGGTTGCCGTGCTTGCCCCAGTTCTTCGACTCGCCGTTGTCGTCCTCACGAACCCCCGCGAGTTTGCCGACGTTGATACGTCCCACGCCCCGCTCAATGCACTTCTCAACGATGTGTTTGGCGAGGCTGTGGAAGAAGTGAGTTCGGCGCTCCGACCACTTCTTGTGAAGACGAGTGGCTCGTTCGCCACCGGAATCGTCGCACTTGGCAATCTCTTTCGGGAAGTAGTAGCCGTCCTGTTTGAGTCGGTTGCCGGGGTAGAGGTCGGCTTGCTCGGTACTGTACGCGACTGCGGCGAAGTTACAGATTCCGAGGTCGATGCCCGCTGCTTCGTTACCCGGCGCGTTGGGTGTCTCGATTTCGTCTTTGCAGACGAGGTGCAGTTCCCAGCGTCCCTTTGCCTTGTCGTAGACGGCCCTGACCTGTTGTAGATTCTCGACGGTAACGCCGGGACGAGTTTCGTACTCGACAAGGATGTATTCCCACGCTTTGGGGTGTTCCTTGTGGTTCGCGCCTTTCGAGAGGCGCACACGGTTGTTCTTGGTGTCGTGTCGGATGCCGTTTTGCTTCCACGTCACCGTGCTACGAGGGTGTTCTTCGTGGACGCGACGGCCTTCTGAGTCGTAGTAGTTTTTCTTGCGGTAGCCGGGCGGATTCGCTCGATTGTCAGACTGCCTCTTGCCGTACCACGAGTTGAAGGCTTCAGCGAGTTCCTCCAGAACGCGCTGACTGGACTGCGAATGCAATCCCTTGTACTTGTTGTGGATCTTCAACTCGTCTTTGAGGTCGCCGTGGTCAGGAATCTCGCCCGTGTCCTCCCACACTTGGCGGGAGTGGTAGTTGGCGACGTTCCAGAGTTTGCTGGCCGACCATCCGTGTCGGTCGAGCGAGTCCTCTACCTGCGCGTAGTTGAGGATTTTCGCTCGATGGGTGTGGTGGACTTCCAGCATTCTGAACGCTTGTATAACCACTTATACTTGCTTCTATTGTAAAAGTTCGGATTGAATACTGTGGAATATCCGACCGGGCTATCGACGGTGGATTGTGGGATGAGTTGTCGGATTCATCCCGCGCCTAAAGGCGCGGGTATTCTCCTTGTTCTTTATAAGCACGAAGTAACGCCACGTCGGTCAGCGTTCGATACACAGCACACTGACACTCCAGCATCGCCCATCCGAAGGGCGTTTAGTCACGGCACACGGAGCATGGAGCGATGTCATTGTGCGTGACGTTTCTGGGGACGGCTGGGGCGATTCCGACGACTGAACGAAACCCGAGTAGTCTCTTCGTCGCTCGAGAGGGCGACCAACTGTTGTTCGACGCCGGCGAGGGCACCCAGCGCCAGATGATGCGCTTCGGGACCGGCTTTTCGATCTCGCACCTGTTCGTCACGCACCTCCACGGCGACCACGTCCTCGGCATTCCGGGGCTTCTCCAGACGATGGCGTTCAATGACCGCGAGGAACCGCTGGCGATCCACACGCCACGCGGCACGCGCCGGGATATCAAGGGGTTGGTCAACGCCCTCGGTAATCGTCCCTCGTATCCGGTGCGAATCAACGAAGTGGGCGACGGCGACGTCGCCTATCGGGCAGACGAGTACGAGGTCCGCGTCTTCGGCACCGACCACGACACCCGCTCTGTGGGCTACGCCCTCGTCGAAGACGACCGCAAAGGTCGGTTCGACCGCGAACACGCCGAGGAACTCGGCGTTCCCGTCGGGCCGAAGTTTTCGAAACTCCACGCGGGTGAGTCGGTCGAACTCGAGGACGGAACTGTCGTCGACCCCGAGCAGGTCGTCGGCGAGCCCCGACCCGGCCGCTCGATCGTCTACACCGGCGATACGCGACCGACGACGGCGACGATCGAGGTCGCGGACGAGCCCGAACTGCTGATCCACGACGCCACCTTCGCCGACGACCGCGCCGACCGCGCGGGCTCGACGGCCCACTCGACGGCCCGGCAAGCCGCCGAAATCGCCCGTCGGGCCGGTGCGGACCGGCTCGCCTTGATGCATCTCTCCTCGCGGTATGCGGGCTACACCGACGACCATCTCGAGCAAGCCCGGACGGTCTTCGACGGCGAGGTGTTCGTCCCTGAGGACGGACAGACACTAGAGATTCCGTATCCCGGCGAGTGATGGTGTCCCCGCAGCCGCAGTGCCGCCCTCACCGCTGATACCGACAGTGATGAGTGCTCTGAAACGACCGGTGCGTTCCGACATTGTCTCTCGATAAATATGTGGTATGCTATCAACACTCAAAGATTTATGTGTCTGGACCGTGTCGAAACACGAGGTCAAGCTACAATGGACGTCGAAGAGTGCGACGAAACCACGGCGCACGTTCTCTCTGATGGGACGAGCAGCACGAACCACGGCGGAACCGACACCGGCGACTGCGGAATTTCCTACTGTCGGAATACAGCGACCTATCTCGTCGTCCACGAGCCAGCACGGTCGGACCGGCAGCGCGAACGGTACTGTGAGTCTCACGTTGCGTTGGCCGCCGACGATGTTCGCGCCGATCCTGCCAGGGAGTTGGTCTGTGGGCCTGTGGTACTCGAGTAGCGTGCCTCGTCTCGAAGATACGCCACTCGAGACGGATTCACGGCCTCGGGATCGCTCCCGTTGGGTACGTCCTGAACCGGCTTCGATGACCGCGCACCCACCATTCGTCGCTGCGGTATCAAAAGTACCATACCACCCCACGACTCAGTTGACCGTATCAGGTGGTTTCTGTGACCGAAAAACGCGAATACAAAGCCGACTATCCCGACAAGACGCTGTATATTCCGGGCCCGACCGAAGTGCGCGATGACGTCATCGAGGTGATGTGCGAGCCGATGTTCGGTCACCGCATGGACCGGATGACCGACCTCTATACGACCATCGTCGAGGACACGAAAGAGTTCCTCGGCACCGACAACGAGGTCGTTATCCTCACGGGCTCGGGGACGGAGTTCTGGGAGGCATCGACGCTCAACCTCGTCGACGAGAACATCCTCGTCCCGACCTGTGGCAGCTTCAGCGAGCGCCATGCCAACGTCGCCGAGCGACTGGGCAAAAACGTCGACCGACTCGAGTACGAGTGGGGGCAGGCCATCAAACCCGAAGACATTCGCGAGGAACTCGAGGAAAGCGACAAACAGTACGACGTGGTCGCGACCGTAATGAACGAGAGTTCGACGGGCGTCCGCAACCCCATCGAGGAGATCGGTGACGTCGTCGCCGAGTATCCGGACACCTACTTCGTCGTCGACGCTGTCTCCTCGCTTGGTGGCGACTACGTCGACATCGACGAGCACAACATCGACGTCATCTTCGCCTCCTCACAGAAAGCATTCGCCATGCCGCCTGGGCTGGCGATCTGTGTCGTCAGCGACGATGCCTACGAGCGCGAACTCGAGAAAGACTCCGCCTCGTGGTACGGCGGCTTCCAGCGGACGATCGACTACTACGAGCGGAAAGGCCAGACCCACTCCACGCCGGCGATTCCAATCATGCTCGCCTACCGCAAGCAGATGAAACACATGCTCGAGGAGGGCCACGAAGCACGGAGCGAGCGCCACCGCGAGATGGCCGAGTACGTCCGAGAGTGGGCCGACGAACACTTCGATATGTTCCCCGAGGAGGGCTACGAGTCCCAGACCGTGGCCTGTATCGAGAACACGCAGGGAATCGACGTCGCCGAAACGATCGAGACCGTCAACGAGGAGTACGACATGGCCTTTTCGAACGGCTACGGCTCCCAGCTCGGCGAGAAGACGTTCCGTATCGGCCACATGGGCGAACACGACCTCGAGTCGATCAAGGAACTGACCGACGCTATCGAAGACGTCGCTGACCTCTGAGACGGACCGCTGTAAGTCTTTTCCGGCGCAACCGCGACCCGTCCTGTGGTCGCGCCGGTCCATCGTTACAGCAGTCCGTCTCGTGTGCTGAACCAACTGATCTGTAGATGTCTGCCCGCAATAGGGTTAACCATCTTCGGAGCGAATGTGTGGCATGATTGATCAACCAGTAGGAGATGTGATGACACGCTCGGTGCGCACCATCAATAGAGAGACAACGGCGTGTGATGTTGCCGTCCTCTTCGCAGAGCATAACATTGGTTCTACGGTGGTGGTTGCGCCCGAGACGGGCGATATCACTGGTATCGTGACCGAGTCAGATCTCATGCAGCAAGTTGCAGCAGGCGCTGATATCGAATCCGTCCGTGTCGACTCGTTTCTGTCTGCGCCGGTCATCACGATCGACAGCGCAGAGAGCATCCACACAGCAGCCGACGTGATGAAAGAGCACTCAATCCGGCGGCTCCCTGTCGTTGACGATGGCGACCTCGTCGGCATCCTCACAACGACTAATCTCACCCATTATCTACCACGCTTGCGCAAGACGATCCTTCATGAGCGGAACGAACGTTCCGGGCAGTGATTGTTCTTTTCGCAGTGACTGTCATCACTCTCTGACTGTCGAAGCGTGCTGAAGACGCGCCCTGTCTCTTGTACAGCCGCGAGAACATACATTTCAACTGACAGAAAGCCTAGCGGCAAGTGCGCATCTGTGGTTGCTGAATCGACCGTTCTAAAATTGGGATATCCTCTGCTCCGCTCTCAATTTTTGGGTTCGACCTTGCCTGCGAAGGTTTGGAAGTCAATCGTCTCTTCGGGGACATAGAACGTGTCGGTACAGAACTCGTAGCTGTTGTCCGGCGTTTCGGCGTGCCACAGGAGGTAGGCGAACTCATCCTCGACGATGGTGTCATCCACTTCAATGGTCGCCCCTTCTTGGGCAAATTCGTCGAACAGATCCGCAAACAGCTCCTCGATTTCGTCGAGACCTCGGAAGACTCCCATGTTCGTGATGACTACTGAGTCATCACCGTAGTCGGCCATGATCTCCTCGAGTTCCTGATTGGCGAACGCGTCAAGATGGTGGTCGAGCACGGCGTTTGTATCACTCATAGCTTGTTGTCCGGGTGCGCGTACAACGAACAGTCATATAGTGTTTACACGGAGTAGCACCAACTTCGTTCTGTTTGACGGGGTGGAAGTCCGAATTTTTCACCCGCTGAGTTAATTTCGAATCCGATTCTGAATATAATAGCCACAGAAAGTCGACGAGAACCCGCGTCGGATTTATACGCTACTCGCCCCTAGAGCCGCCTGTGAGTACGCGAACGAGTGCCCTCGATGCAGTCGTCTTCGGGGTCGATATTCAAAGCGGTGACGTGCGGGGCGATGCGCCGTCGTACGCCCTCGTGGTCTACGACGGTGACGACCTCACGCGGGACGTCGTCACTCACCGCAAACTCCGGCGGCTGATCGACGACAAGGAGCCGGCGATCATCGCGACGGACAACATGTACGAGCTGGCAGCCGACAAGGACCAGCTGATTCACTTCCTCGGCTCGCTGCCTTCCGAGACGATGCTCGTGCAGGTAACGGGTGCCGAACAGCCCGAACCGCTCTCTCGAGTCGCGAAACGCCACGGGATCCCCTACGGCAAACAGCCGATGCAAGAGGCCGAAGCCGCGGCCCGGCTGGCCGCCCACAACGTCGGCCACGAGGTCTCTGCGTTTACGGATACGACCGAGGTCAAGGTCTCGAGGGGGCGCTCGACCGGCAGCGGTGGCTGGAGCGAGGACCGCTACACGCGTCGCATCCACGGCTCGGTTCGGAAGCGAACCCGAGAGGTCGAGTCCGCACTCGAGGACGCAAACCTCGAGTACGATCGGGAGATCCGGGAGGCCTACGGCGGCTACGCGAACGCCGTCTTCACCGTCTCCGCCCGCCCCAGCGACATCCCCGTCTCGAGAAATCGGTCGGGCGACGTCCGCGTCGAGATCGAACGCGAGCGCCGAGACGGGATCGAGTTCCGCCCGCTCGCCAAACGACGGGATCACGTTATCGTCGGTATCGATCCCGGCACGACGACCGCAGCCGCGATCGTTTCCCTCGAGGGTGAGGTGTTAGACGTCTGGAGTTCGCGGACCAGCGACACCGCCGACGTGATCGAGTGGATCGTCGAACGGGGTCGTCCGATCATCGTCGCCGCGGACGTAACGCCGATGCCCGAGACGGTCGAGAAGTTTCGCCGGAGCTTCGACGCGGCGGGCTGGAACCCCTCGAGCGATCTGCCGATCGACGAGAAACAACACCGCACGCGTCACGACCCCTACGACGACGACCACCAGCGCGACGCGATGGCCGCGGCGCTGTATGCCTTCGACGCCCACGAAAACCAGTTCGAGCGCATCGCCACCAAGCTCCCGCCGGGGCTCGACCGCGGCGAGGTGACGGCGCGCGTCGTCGCCGGCGAGGAGAGCGTCGAAGCCGTGCTCAGGGATTTAGACGACGACGAAGAACCCGAGTCGGAGTCGACTGACCACGAACCGCGCGAGCTGACGCCCGAGGAACAGCGGATCAAAGACCTCGAGCGACAGGTCGAGCGCCTCCAATCACACGTCGGGACGCTCGAGGAGCGACTCGAGGACCGCGACGAGCGCATCGATGACCTCGAGACCGAACTCAGCGTCGCCCGTCGCGAGGAACGAACGAAAGTCCGCAAAGACCGTGAGGTCTCCCGACTCGAGCGGAAGGCAGATCGCTTGGAGCGCGAACGCGACGCGGCCCGTGAGGAGGTGGACGATCTCGAGCGGAAAGTCGAGCGGATGAAAGCGCTCTGGAAGCTCGACCACTCGAACTTCAGTGACGTTTCGGCCGAAAAAGAGGGGCTGGTCCCAGTCAAGGTCGTCGAGAAGTTCACGAAGGGCGCGCTCCGCGAGGCCAACGAGCAGTACGGGATCGCAGCCGGCGACATCGTCTTCTTACGTGATGCGAGTGGGGCGGGCCGCTCGACGGCCGAACTGCTCGCCGAGTTCGAACCGCGGGTCGTCCTGAAACAGGGCGGGCTCTCGGAGGTCGCCGACGAGATCCTCTTCGATGCCGAGATTCCAGTCGGGCCCGCAGATGACGTCGCCATGCAGGAAGTCGACGAACTCGCCGTCGCCCGCGAGGACGACGTCGAGGCGGTCATCGACGACTGGCACGACCGCGCAGCAGAACGAAAGCGCGACCGCAAGGCGGCGATGGTCGATCAACTCATCAGCGAACACCGAGCGGGCGACAATCAGGTGTGAGCCGCGCCCGCGTTCGGTTTCGGGTTACTCTGGGGAGCCTGTCGGCGACAGCACTTGTGGCACCTCTTCGACCTCGAGTTCGTCGGTCAGGTCCTCCGGCTCGTCGACCGGACCGTTGACGAACAGCGCGTGCCCGATAAAGACGATCGCGATGACGCCGAAGACGGCGATCGCGAGCTCGAGTGGGACCGGCGTCAAGTAGCCGATCCCGGCACCGAGGCCGAGACTCACGGCGATACAGGCCAACACGAGATCGTAATAGTGGAGCGTGTATCCCATACGTCCTCGAGGTGACGGAGCGACAAAACCCTTCGCTGCAGCGTCGCCAGACTTCGACTGGCCGTCAGAACATCCCGAAGCTCTGGAGCATGCCGGAAATCAACGCTTTGACGACGATGCCGAGACCGGCGAGGACGAGTGCCATGCCAGCGGCGATCAGGAGGTTCTGAGAGGCGATCAGTCCGACACCGGCGAGAAGGATCAGGAGACCGGCGATTCCTTGCGGACCGAGGTTTTTCAGCATACGAAGGGCTGGCCAGCCGAGGGAAATAAACGGCGTGGTTTTCCGGGTTCCGTGGTCGACGACGGTCCGGAGACTGTCAACTGAATCGATAAAGGGTTAAACCGCTCGAATGTGAACTACGGGCCATGAGTGACGACGGTGAGGGCGGTCGGAAGAACCTCCGGATGCCTGAGGACGACGAGGTTTTCGCGACCGTCACGAACATGCTCGGAGCGAACCGCGTGAAAGTACGCTGTGCAGACGGCAAAGAGCGCACGGCACGCATCCCCGGTAAGATGCAAAAACGCATCTGGATCCGCGAGGACGACGTCGTTCTCGTCGAGCCGTGGGACTGGCAGGACGAGAAAGCCGACATCACCTGGCGCTACGAGAAAAGCGAAGCCGACCAACTCCGCCGCGAAGGCCACATTCAGTAAGTCCACCCGTCTGTGCTGTGCGTACAGCGAGACGGCGTCACCGACGGCCATGCTTGCGGACCGAACTGCGTTCTCTCGAGACTTCTGCCTGGTAGCGGAGCCGATACCGCTCGTTTGTTAGCTCGAGGTCGATGAACCGCGGCTGGGTCACTCGATTTGTACGTCGCCGATCATCGTCATTTCGTGGGGCGCACAGACGTACTGTGCTATCTCGGAACTGGCTGTGAACTCGAGGAACTGACCGTCGCCACCCTCAGAAGTCAGCTCCGTCGCGAGATCGTCGACGACGTTCCCGTCCACGTCTCGGAGCTCGAGGTTGTGCATCATGCCGTCGCCGTCGGCCCAGCCAATCTCGTAGGTCTCGCTGTCCTCGAGGACGAGCGTCGGGTTTTCGACACTCTCGATCGGCGCTGGCTCGAGTCCCTCCCACGCGGCCGTCCCGCCGTAGAGGGTGATGCGCGTTCCCGGCTCGATTGCGATCGGCCCCACCGACTCGGTCTCCTCGTGGTCGTCGTCCGATGGCATGTCATCCTCGAGATCGGACTCGGACGCTGTCTCCTCGTCGTCGGCCGACGCGTCCGCGTTGACATCCGCTGCGTCGGATTCGTCGGTCGCGTCGCTCGAGGCTGTCTCGGTTTCTGTGCCGTCAGTATCGTCATCGGTTCCGTTCGTCTCGCCACCGGCGCCGAGTGATGAGTCGGAATCGACGCGGCTCCGGTCGAGACAGCCTGCGACGATCGACACGACTGCCGATCCGCCGGCGACTTGAAGCACTGCTCGGCGCCTTACCCGATTCTTGTCATTCACATGTCTACTTCACACCCTAATTGATATAAAAATAGTACATTATGGTCGGGGAACATTTCGGTGGCACGGTCTCGAGCCCGACGGAGACGTGACTGTCATGGCGCGAACGTCAACACCGTATTGTCCGAACGGTCGGCACGTGGATGGCGAGCGGCCACTCCACGGGTCCGTGTCTAACGGTACGGTGCGCTGCTGTCAAAAAAACGTCTATAGAAACGTGTTATTCGACCTGAAGGTCGCCGATCATCGACGTCTGGTGTGGGTTGCAGACGTAGGTCGTCATGTCGGAGCTCGCCGTGAACTCGAGGAACTGGTCGTCGCCACCCTCGGAGGCCTCGTCCGTCGAGAGGTCGTCGATGACTTCGTCGTTCTCGTCCCAGATTTCGATGTTGTGGGTCTGGCCGTCGCCTTCGTTCCAGCCAATCGTGTAGTCCTCGCCTTCCGTGAGGACGAGCGTCGGGTTCGTGGTATCAGCGATGTCGGACGGCTCCTCGCCCTGCCAGCCGGACGTCTCGGCGTAGAGGACGATTTCCGTGCCTGCTTCGATCTCGTAGGAGTCGCCACCGTCGCCACCGTTCTCGTCACCGTTACCCTCGCCACCGTCGTCGCTGGAACAACCGGCGACGAGTGCGGTTGCTGCTGCTGCGCCCGTGACCTTCAGCGTCTTCCGCCGCGTGATTGGGTTATCTCGTGCCATCGACTATGAATTAGAATTCCGTGCATAAAAATGGATATCCTCCGTCGTTACGCTGTCATGCGTTTTCATACCACATTGATCTGCTGTATTTCTCAGCCAATGACTGGTTGGAATCTCCACGAGGGCGGTCAGGCGCGGTCGCTCTTCTCGCTGGTAAGCCGCGTCGAGCCGCCGAGTCCGTATCGGAGGAACGCGGGCGCGGCCAGCAGGGCGATGGCGATCTCGAGGCCACCGACGGTGAGAAACGCGAGGTCGTAGCCGTAGGTGCCGGCGACGGTGCCGCCGACGAGAAAGCCGCCGAGAAAGCCCAGACTGCCGGCAACGTTGAAGCCGGCCATCGAAACGCCGCGTTCACTTTCGCCGGCGATGTCGGTGACGAGTGCCATCGTCGCGGGCGAGACTAGTGCGCCGAGGACGCCGACGGCGATCATCGCGAGCGCGGCGGTCGTGACCGACGGCGCAGCGCCGACGGCGAGGATGCCGAGGCCGTAACACAGCGAGCCGACGACGATCGGAATCGCGCGCCCGATCCGGTCCGACAGCGCGCCCATGGGGTACTGCAACAGAGCGAACGGCGCGAAGAAACACGCCAGCAGCAGCCCGGTCATGGCCGGCCCGAGGCCGAACGTCTCCTGGAAGTATAGCGTCCCGACCAGCGCGAAAAAGCCCGCCGTCATCCGGTCGACGAAGCCGAAGACGTACGGAACCGACAGCGTTGGCCGTCGGCGCATTCCTTCGAGGAGTGCGCGGGCGCTCCGCCGAGTGCTCGGCGTGCGGTCGTCGACGACTGAGACGAGCGCCCCGACGCCGACGAGTAAGACGGCAGCGCCGGCCAGCGGCGCGAGCGGATCGAGTTCGGTCAGTTGGCCGCCGACTGGCGCGCCGAGAGCGGCCCCGAGCCCGATCGCGATCCCCGCCGCGCCCATGTTCTTGCCGTGGCCACCGTCTAAATCCATCAGCATGGTCATCGTCAGCGAGAACGCGCCGATGGTCATCGCCCCCTGCAGGACCCGCAAGAAGAGGACGCCCTCGAACGGGATCGATCCGACGGCGGGGACGACGGCGAGTGTGGCGTAGCCGACGGCACCCGCAAGCGCACCGACGACAATAAACGGCGTTCGGCGTCCCGTCATGTCGCTTGCGACGCCCCAGACGCCGACGAAGGCGATGTAGGCGGCGAACTCGGCGACAAGAAACCACATGCTCGCATCGAGTGCCGTCTCGGCGAACGGCGAGGTCGTTGCGTCCGCCCCCAGCGTCTCGACGAGCGTCGCGACGCCCGGATACAGCAACAGCTGCGAGAACAATACCGCGAAGACGACGGCGGCGAGCACGACCCGGTCGCGGTCACTCGAGTGCACGAGCGGTACGTTGCCACTCCGGGATTATGAACTCGTTCGTCTCGCGTGGCCGATCCTGGGGTCGCGTCGTTGACACGCCATCTGTCGAACCGACACTCTTTCGCCCCGTGGCGGCCTGTATCCGTCGATGAACCTCAGCCGTCGACAACTCCTTGCGGCGGGTGCCTGTGCTGGCCTCGGACTCGGTGCCGGCTGTACGGACGTCGTTCGGGACACCCTCGACGCGTCGCCGGCGACCGTCGCGCGGGCGGCCCTCGAGGAAACCGGCTACAGCGAACACGCCGTCGAGGAAGTCGTCCTCGAGCGCACCGTCGACCGATTCGGTCTCGAGCGGTCGATCGAGGTCCGAAACTGGAACGCCAGATACGATCGGTCGCTCGACCTCGAGGTACTCGGACTCGGACAACTGCAAACGGCGGTTTTCGCCGTCCTTGCGACGCCGCAGGTCTCGATCCTCGGTCGGACCCTCAACCCTGTCGGCGACTACTCGACAGACGAACTCGTCGCCCTGATCCAGGAGCGCTACGACGAACTCCAAAACGTCGAGTACGCCGACGAGGAATCGGTGTCAGTCCTCGGCACCGACACGACGCTTGCGCGCTATCGCGGACAGGCTCGACTGGCTCCCGCGGCGACCACGCTCGACATCTACGTTCAGGTTACCGAAGCCGTCGAGCACGGCAACGATTTCGTGGTCTGTGTCGCGGTCTATCCACAGCTGCAGGGATACGAACTCGAGTCGCCTTCGGTGCGGACGATGCTTGCAGACCTCGAGCACCCGTAACCAGTCGTCCACGGTTCTCTCCGACCGTACAGTCTGGTGGTAGCCGTCGCTGGAAGAAACGGTGTCGAGTTCGATGCTTGAGGACAGCGACTGACCAACAATCTGCCTCGAGGACAAGCCACTCCACGCCAAATCGAACGCCGTATGTGAACGACACCGAATCGACTGCGGTTTTTGCCGTTACTGCGACGCATATGCGTCTCCAGGAGTATGCATACTAAACATGAGCGACGACGCAAGCGACGGGACCGACACGGACTGTCCCGAGCGCGGCCTCGGGACACGAAGCGTACACGCCGGACAGTCTCCCGACCCGGAAACGGGGGCGATGGCACCGCCGATCTACCAGACGACGTCCTACGTCTTCGACGACGCCGACACCGCCGCCGCGCGCTACGCCTTGGAGGACGACGGCTACATCTACTCTCGTATCGCCAATCCGACCGTCACGACTCTCGAGGATCGACTCGCCTCCCTCGAGGGCGGGGCCGGTGCGGTCGCGACGGGCAGCGGCATGGCAGCCCTCGACTCTGCAGTGCTTATCCTCGCACAGGCGGGCGACAACGTCGTCTGTTCGACGGACACCTACGGCGGGACGACCGCCTACTTCTCGAAGACCGCGAGTCGGCGGAACATCGAACCGCGGTTCGTCCCCACCCTCGAGTACGATGCCTACGAAGAGGCAATCGACGAGGATACCGCGTTCGTCCACGTCGAGACGATCGGCAACCCCTCGCTCGTGACGCCCGACTTCGAACGCGTCGCCGAGATCGCCCACGACAACGGCGTGCCGCTCGTCGTCGACAACACGTTCGCGACGCCGGCGCTCTGCCGGCCGCTCGAGCACGGCGCGGACGTCGTCTGGGAGTCGACGACGAAATGGCTCCACGGCTCGGGGACGACGGTCGGCGGCGTCCTCGTCGACGGCGGCTCGTTCCCGTGGGGCGAGCACGGCTACGACGAGATCGCCGGCCAGAACCACGCCTACCACGACGTCGATTTCTCGCGGGATTTCCCCGAGGCCCCATTCGCCGCGACCGCCCGCTTCCGGTCGCTGCGCAGTCTCGGCAACCAGCAGTCGCCGTTCGACGCCTGGCAGACCTTACAGGGCCTCGAGTCGCTGCCACTTCGCGTCGCAAAACACTGCGAGAACGCCGCCATCGTCGCGGAGTACTTGGACGATCACGACGACGTCGCCTGGGTCACCCACCCCGGCCTCGAGGACCACCCGACCCACGACAACGCCACGAGATACCTCGAGGACTACGGCGGGATGGTCGCGTTCGGCCTCGAAGAAGGGTACGAGGCGGGCAAGACCTTCTGTGAGAGCGTCGAGGTCGCTTCCTTCCTCGCGAACATCGGCGACGCGAAAACGCTCGTCATCCACCCTGCGAGTACGACTCACGGTCAGTTGACCTCCGCTGAGCGCGAAGAAGCAGGTGTGACGGACGATCTGATCCGAATGTCGGTCGGGATCGAAGATCCCGAGGACATCCTGGCTGACCTCGAGCAAGCGATCGCAACGGCGACGCGAACAGCGACCGACGGGAGCGAGGGCCAACAGCCATGACGACGCGAGACACGGCCGATCTCGGCGAATTCCAGTTCCTCTCGGGCGAGTCGATCCCGTCTCTCGAGGTCGCCTACGAGACGTACGGCGAGTTCACTGGCGACAACGCGGTGTTGGTCTGTCACGCACTGACCGGCAGTCCCCACGTCGCCCGTCGGCCCGACGCCGGCGGTGACACCGCCGGCCAAGCGCGGGCTTGGTGGGGCGACGTCGTCGGCCCCGGAAAAGCGATCGACACCACCGAGTACTACGTCGTCTGTGCAAACACGCCGGGGTCGTGCTACGGCACGACGGGTCCGGCGAGCGAGAACCCCGAGACCGGCGAGCCCTACGGGACTGATTTCCCGCCCGTCACCGTCGGCGACTGGACGCGTTCACAGCGCCAGCTACTCGACGAACTCGGCGTCGGTCGCCTCCACGCCGTCGTCGGCGGCAGCGTCGGCGGCATGAACGTTCTCGATTGGCTGCGCCGTTACCCGGACGACGTCGACCGGGCCGCGGCCGTTGCCACCGCGGCCAGACTCGATCCGCAGTGTCTCGCCCTCGATACGGTCGCCCGACGGGCGATCACCAGCGACCCCAACTGGAACGGCGGCCACTACTACGGCGGTCCCGAACCCGAAGACGGCCTCGCACGCGCACGCCAGATCGGCCACATCATGTACCTCTCGAAGCCCTCGATGGCCCGGAAGTTCGGCCGTCGCTCCGCGGGCCGTGAGACGGTTCGCGAGGAACCCCCGGACCCAGCGGCCGCCTTCTTCCCCTACCGGGAAGTCGAGTCCTACCTCGATTATCAGGCCGACAAGTTCACCGACCGCTTCGACGCGAACAGCTACCTCTACATGACGCGTGCGATGGACGACTTCGATCTCTCGGCGGGCTACGAGTCCGACGCCGACGCGCTGGCGGCCTTCGAAGGCGAACTGCTGCTCGTCTCGTTTACTGGCGACTGGCACTTCACCGTCGAACAGGCCGAAGCACTGGCCGAGGCCTGTCGCGAGGCCGACGTCGACATCGCCCACCACGTCGTCGAATCCGACCACGGCCACGACGCGTTCCTCGTCGAACCCGAAAAAGTCGGCCCGCCGCTGGACGAACTGCTCGAGGACGGACTCGCCGGGCGAACGATCACCGACACCGCTCCTGAGCCCGACATCAAGCCCGAGGAATCGTTCGCACCGGTACACACGAGTCTCTTTTCTGAATAAAAAACGAGACAAATGGACCGTTATCGCTCGTAATCGCTGACTGCCTCAGTTGTTGCTGTAGTGATCGCGGTCGAACGAAACGTACTGGTCGGCAGGCGACGCAGAGCGGGAATCGAAGAGCCATCGGCGCAGATCGGTCGCGAGCAGTGTCGGACTCTCCATGCGGAACAGTCGCGTCGAGATGCCGATGCCAGACGGCGAGCGGATCAGCGCGATCAGCGACCACATCATTCCGGCCGCGAGCGCGCCGACCGCAGAAAAGGTCATCCCGAGCGTCCCGAACGTCGCCGCGTAGACGAACCCGATTCCCATCGACGGGAGACTCGTGCCGAGTGGGACGCGCGCGCTGGCGTCACGAAGCGTCGGCGCGAGGAAGACGATCGAAAGGCTGCTGCCGATCATGAACACAAGGTCTTGCCACATCATACAACCTATTACTCGATCCCGAGTTAATAGGTTTCTCGGTATCAAAAACGGCTCTCGAGCCGGATTTTCGCCGATAGACGACGTTCGTGCGAAGTGAGAAAGCTGTCGTTACTGATCGGGGGTCGGGAGCACGTCCGCCTCGAGCAGTTCCGTTCGAGCCTCGTCCATCGTGGTCACGACGACGTCGCAGTGGGGTTCGACTGCCGGTTTGGGATCGAAGCCGATCGCGAGGCCGGCGACTTTCAACATCGGGAGATCGTTTGCCCCGTCACCGACGGCGACGGTATCGTCGAGTTCGACGCCGACGTCCTCGGCGAGATTCTCGAGGGCGTCATCTTTGGTGCCTTCGATGAGCGGCCCCTCGACGTCGCCGGTCAGCTCGGTTTCGTCGTCGTTCAGTGGGAGTCGGTTCGAGACGATGTGATCGACGGAGGCCCCCTCGCGCTCGAGGGCGGCCGCGACGCCGCGTTCGAAGCCGCCGGTGAGGATCGCGGTCGTCACGCCGGCCTCGTTTAGCTCTTCGATCAGGTCGGCCGCACCCTCGCGGAGTTCGACCTTGCCGTACGCGGCTTCGGCCTCGTCGGCCGGCAAGCCCTCGAGGAGGGCGGCCCGCTCGCGGAGGCTCTCGGCGTAGTCGATCTCGTTGTTCATCGATTTCTCGGTGATCTCGGCCATGTCGTCGGCGACGCCGCAGCGGTCGCCGAGCAGGACGGTCATCTCGGAGTCGGAAAGCGTTCCGTCGAAGTCGAAAGCGACGACTGTCATCGGGCGCTGCTTGTAGCGCCCCGGATAAACCAGTTCAGGTTTCCGTCTCGGCGCGGGTCGGCCGGCCGATCACGCCTCGTCGCCCTCGACCGGCGTCTTGACGATCGTCACCGGCCGCGAGGCCAGCCGTGCGACACGGTCGGTGACGCTGCCCAGCAGCCGGCGGTACTCGCCCGAGCGTGCTTTCGAGCCCATTACGAGGAGGTCGACGTCCTCGTCGTCTGCGTACGCAAGAATCTGCTCGTGTGGTGTGCCGTGTCGAACGGCCGTCGTCGGCTCGAGACCCGCCTCGCGTGCCGCCTCGGCGGCCGACTCGAGGGCTTCTTCGCCGACCTGCTCGAGGGCGGCCTCGAGGCCTTCGAACTCGTGGACGTACTCGTCGCCGGTGTAGGAGCTGTAGACGTCGCTGTCGACGACGTACAGCAGGTGTAACTCGGCACCGGTCGACTCCGCGACGGCGATCGCGTGCTCGGTTGCCAGTTCGGCTCCCTTCTCGGCGTCGGTCGGCAACAGGATACGGTCGTACATATGGTACCTATACGCGCGACTGGCGAATAATTGTGGGTGGTCGTTTCCCCTGTGTGATACGGACCACTGTAAGTCATTTCCGGCGCGACCGCCACCTGTCCTGCGGTCGCGCCGGGAAACCGTTACAGCGTTCCGTATAAAAGCGCGGCCGGGTTGCCGACACCGCAACGTTGACCCGACGGCTGCCCTCACATCCGATGACAGTGTGCTCTGGTCAGGGTTCCGTCGGTGAGCCGCGATGACGAACGCGACGCTCGAGGTGGTGGTCCTCGCCCTGATTCCGGCGCTCCTCTGGGGCTTTACGCCGATTTTCGACAAGCGCGGGATGGCCGCGGGTGGCGGCTCCGTGCAGGCGTCGCTGGTCGTCGTGGTCGTCGACTCGGCGCTGTACTGGCTGGCGATCGTCGCCGTCTACGGTCGGTCGGCGTTTTCGGGGCTCTCCGCCGAAGTGCTCGCAATCTTCGGCTTTGCGGGCGTCGTCGGCACCGCGCTCGGGCGGATTACGATCTTCGTCGGCGTCGACCGCGTCGGGGCGAGTCTCAACAGTACGATCCTGAGTACGCGGCCGCTGTTTGCGACGCTGATCGCGCTCGCCTTTCTCGGCGAGCCGCTGGGGCCCGTGACGGGCGTCGGCATCGTCGTCCTCGTCGCCGGGCTCGCCGTGTTGACAGCCTCGAAAGGCGGTGACCTCGCGGGCTGGCAGCCCCGTGACCTGCTGTGGCCGATCGCCGCCGCGGCCACCTTCGCGATCGCGAACGTTGCCCGGCGCTACGGCATGCTCGAGTCGCCGATCTCGGCGCTCGAGGCAGTCACGATAAACGAGACGGCCGGACTGGTCGCGCTGCTTGCCTACGTGGCTGCCGTCGGCGGACGTGACGTCCTCGCAAAGCCACAGGCGTCGTACACGTACTTTGCCGGCAGCGGCCTCCTGACGACCATCGCGATGCTCTCGCTGATGGCCGCGCTGGGCCTCGAGGCGGGACGGATTGCGATCGTCGACCCGCTGGTCGCGACCGCGCCGCTGTTTACACTGCTCTTTGCAGCCGTCCTTTTGCGCGACCTCGAGCGCGTGACGAAAGGGGTCATCGCGGGTGCGGCGCTGGTGGTCGTCGGTGTCGTGTTGATTACGCTGTAAACTACCCCACCCTACTCCCTCGGCGCAGACGCGTCTCGGTCCTCGAGGGCGGAGGCTCCACCTCGAATTCTGCTGATCGTGACCTGCCGTGGCCCGTCGCCTGCACCACCTCGCCCCATCCTTGTCATTATTTTCGACAAGTCTACCAGATTGTTTTAGTCCACTCTCACGAACAGTGCAGATATGTGCGCTAATCCCACAACCAAGACGAACCACCGATTCGTCCGGCCATCGAACCCGATCGGCTACGTTGCAATCGTCATGGCACTTATCACCGGCGTGTTGCACCTGTTGGCCACGACGAACGCGATCCAGTTCAGTACGGTGCTCGCCGTGTTGTTCGTCCTCAACGGGCTCGGATTTATCGGCGGCATAGTCCTGTACCTGACTCCCTACTGGCGTCGATCGCTCTTTCTCGTCGCGGCGGCGTACTCGATCGTCACCATCCTCGCACTCTTTCCGTTTCAGGGCTGGGGCCTCGAGGCATTCTACATGGGGGGGTCGCTGAACCCGATCGCCGTCATCACGAAGGCCGCCGAGGCCGTCCTGGCCATCTGCGCCGTCTATCTGTACGCCGCGGCTGAGTAACCTGTCGTCCCGTGTCGACTCGATTTCGCCGCTGCTTTTTTCGTCTATTTCGTCGCCGCTGCCATCGGCCTCGATCGTCCGACGAGCGGCCGAGTTCCCCACCGACCGGTCCGTTTTCGAGGAGGTGGTATATTTTGCCACCCGAGCACGACAACGGAAGGGTTTACCTGCTCCGCACGATTGTCTCGCGCATGAAAGTACTGGTCACGGATCCCATCGCGGATGCGGGTCTGGACGTACTCAGAGACGCCGGCCACGAGGTCGAGACGGGCTACGAACTCGAGGGCGAGGACCTCCTCGAGGCAGTCTCGGACGCTCACGGGCTGATCGTTCGCTCGGGAACCGAAGTCACCGAGGACGTGCTCGAGGCAGCCGAGGACCTCGTCATCGTCGGCCGAGCGGGCATCGGCGTCGACAACATCGACATCGACGCGGCGACAGACGAGGGTGTCATCGTCGCCAACGCACCGGAGGGCAACGTTCGAGCGGCAGCCGAACACACCGTCGCGATGACGTTCGCGACCGCGCGGTCGATCCCGCAGGCACACATCCGCCTGAAGAACGGCGAGTGGGCCAAAAGCGAGTACCTCGGCACCGAACTCAACGGCAAGACGCTCGGTGTCGTCGGCCTCGGCCGCGTCGGCCAAGAGGTCGCCAAGAAACTCGACTCGCTGGGGATGGATATCGTCGCCTTCGATCCCTACATCTCCGAGGAACGCGCCGAGCGCCTCGGTGCCGAACTCGTCGACTTCGAGGACTGTCTCGAGGCCGCTGACTTCTTGACCATCCACACGCCGCTGACCCCCGAGACCGAAGGAATGATCGGTGCGGACGAACTCGATCTCCTCGAGGGCGGCTACATCGTCAACGTCGGTCGCGGTGGCATCATCCAGGAGGACGCCCTCGCCGCCAAGGTCGAAGACGGCACCCTCGCCGGCGCGGCACTGGACGTCTTCGCCGAAGAGCCCCTGCCGGACGACTCGCCGCTGCTCGAACACGACGACGTCATCGTCACGCCTCACCTCGGTGCGTCGACGGAAGCCGCACAGGAGAACGTCGCAACGTCGACGGCCGAACAGATCAACGCCGCCATCGCGGGCGAGCCGGTCGCCAACGCTCTCAACGCACCGTCGATCGACGAGAGCGCCTTCCCACGCCTCGAGCCGTACATCGACATCGCCGAGACGGGCGGCAAGGTCGCTGCACAACTGCTCGACGGCCGCATCGAGTCGGTCGAAATCTCCTACGAGGGAGACATCGCCGACGAGGACGTCGAGTTCGTCACCGCGAGCGCGCTGAAAGGCGTCTTCGAACCGCTCGAGTGGCAGGTCAACGCCGTCAACGCGCCTCAGATCGCCGAGGACCGCGGCGTCGACGTCACCGAATCCAAGACCCGACAGGCCGAGGACTTCCAGAGCTTGATCTCCGTGACCGTCAGCAACGGCGACGACGAGGTCTCCGTCGACGGGACCCTCTTTGCCGGTGACGACCCACGGATCGTCCGTGTCGACGGCTACCGCGTCGACGCCATCCCCCACGGCAAGATGGTCGTTACGCGCAACACCGACGAACCCGGCGTCATCGGCCTCATCGGCTCTGTTATGGGCAAGCACGGCGTCAACATCGCCGGCATGTTCAACGCCCGCGAAACCATCGGCGGCGAGGCACTGACCGTCTACAACGTCGACAGCGAGGTCCCCGAGGAAGCGAAAGACGAACTCGAGTCCGACGACCGGATCATCGGCATCAACTACATCACGCTGAACGGTCAGGCCTAATCGCGCTCGAGCGAGCCGTTCGATTCTTGATTTTCTCTTGCCACCTCGAGAACTGACGACCCCAGTAGTCACTCGCTTCTGATAGCCCGTACAGGAAGCGTCTCGAGACAGTTTCGACAGTAGGTGTAAAAGTGGTCGTTCTCCGTTCCGCACACGCGACAGGTGACCGTCTGTTCGGGTGTCTGCTGGGTGCTCATTGTTGGGTGTCCGGTCTCGAGTCGAAAGTTCGATTCCCAGACGTTTGCAAGTCCAAGTCGAAACTGGGATTGGAGCGACCCACTAGCCCCGATACTCGGCCAGCACGAACGGGACCGAACTGCCGAGTGGATCGTCGACGACTCGCTCCCAGACGATCGCAAAGCCTGCGGCCTCGAGGTCGGCACGCGTTCGGCGGCGGCCGGGCGTGCTGAAGAACATCGACTGGCCGCTTCCGAGCCAGTTGCGTCGAACCGTTTCGTAGCGACTCGAGCCAACCGTCGCGAGGAGTCGCCCGCCCGCCCGGAGGACGCGAGCGAACTCGTCGTAGACGGCCGGGTGCTCGCTCTGGGGAACGTGGAAGACGGCGTGGTAGGCCGTAATCGCGTCGACCGAATTTGCGGCCAGCGGCAGCCTTGTCATTTCGCCGTGAATCAGGTGGGCTTCGGGGACGTTGTCGGCCGCCAACTCGAGTTGCCGGCTCGAGATATCGAGTCCGATCCGCTCGATGCCGGAGAGGTTCGCAAGCGTTCGCAGCCCGTCGCCACAGCCGACGTCGAGGACGGTCGCCTCGTCGGGCAGCGTCTCGAGGAGGTCGTCGATCAGGGCGGCGTCTGCGCCATCGGCGCGGCGGGTGCTGGCGTAATCGTCGGCGACGGCGTCCCACGCGCGTCTGATGTCGTGCCGGTCCATGGTCAGGTGATGAGGGCGAACGGTATGGCGCTGGTGCCAAACGAGCGGTGCTCGCGTCGATCGCCGTTGCCTGTGTTGGCCGCGCGCTCTTATCACCCGAGGTCGTAGCGCTGTCGATGCACTACCATGACTCCTCGCGGCTGGCGGCCGTTCTCACGGATCTTCGTGATCGCGGCTACCGCTGCCCTGACCCGGCCGACAACGAAGTGTCAGCCGTTGCGTCCGACGGTGAGCACCCGATCAACGGCTCCGACGACCCGCTGTCGATCGAACGGGTTCGAGACGTCACGCCGCTGTCGCTCGTCAGTCACATTGGGGCTGCCGCCGACGCCGGTCGGGTGCCGGTGCTCGTCGTCGACAAATGGGATCTCGAGGACGCACGGGAGATTCTCGGCGAGCCGTTCTTGCTCCGAGGGCGTTCGGACGGTCGACGCCAGTTCTACTCGATTCCGGACCGGATCGCGCTCACCGACGGGCGATACGCCTGCGTGCGAACCGACACGGACCCGCAGTGGCACGAAGAATCGTCGACGGCGACCGACGACGGCCGCGACCGAACCGGGACCGACGAGCCACGGCTCGTCCTCGAGGCCGACGGGTCGGTGCAGGCCGTCCTCGAGGCCGATACGCTGACCTGTCCCGGCCCCGATCCGGCGGTGTTCCCCTACCGATACAGTCGCGGTACGGACAGACGCATTCACGTCTTCGATCAGGATCGCGAGGTCGGTCGCTACGCCGGCATCGCGGCGATGCGAGCCAACGCTTATCGGCCGGTGGCGATGCCACTGGTACCCGAACGCCACGTCAGAACGGGCGGACAACTGGCTCGCGATGTGACCCTCGCGACCATGGTGCCCGACGGCGTCGCGTACGAACAGCCCTGAGCGCCGGTGGTGGTCCCCAACATTCGTCGTTGTGGTGACCATCTTGGCAAAAGACCTATCGCCCCGTCGGCCATCCCCTCACGTATGACCGACGACGTTGCGGTCGACTTCGGCGAGAACGGACTCGTCCCCGCCGTCGCACAGGACGCCGACACTGGCGAGGTACTGATGCTCGCGTACGTTTCGCCGGAAGCCCTCGAGCGCACTCGAGAAACCGGCGTCGCCCACTACTACTCGCGTAGCCGTGACGAGTTGTGGCAGAAAGGGAAGACGAGCGGTCACACGCAAGCTGTCGAGGAGGTGCGGGTCGACTGCGACGCCGACACGCTGCTCTATCTGGTCGACCAAGAAGGCGGCGCGTGTCACACCGGCCATCGGTCGTGTTTCTACCGGACGATCGACGGCGAGCACGTCGGCGAGAAAGTGTTCGATCCCAACGCCGTCTACGACGACTAACCAGCAATGAGCGAACGCGTTCACCACTCCGACGCGGACGCCACTGACGACGGACGGACACCGCTCGAGGCCCTCGAGGCTGCCCGCGAGCGGTTCGCACAGGCCGAGACAGCGATCGACGACCACGGCGACGAGGCGGTCGCCGACGCCGCCGACGCCTACCGGACGGCGACGGACTTACTCGAGAACTACGTCGACCGGGCGACGGGCACCGGCCGGGAGAACTTCAAGGCCTACATCGAACTCGAGGGAAAATTCGACCAGTTGGTCACGGGCCTTCCCGACGACCTGAAGGGCCGGTCGGCGTTCGAGGACGCCCTCGAGGTGCTCGATAAACGTCGGCTCAGCGAGGCGGATTTCGACCGCGCCCACGCCGCCCTGGAGCCGGCGGCACAGTTTGCCGAACTACTCGACGAACGCGAGGCCGCTCGCGAGGCGATCGGCGACGCCCGGACGACCGCCGCCAAACGGCGCCGGGAACTCGACGACGAAATCGGCAAGCGCGAGCGACTGCTCGAACTCGCGACCGCCGACCTCGAGGCCCCCGTCGAGGACCTTCGCGAGCCGATCGAGGCGTACAACGACGCGATCGAAACCGCGTTCGAGGCGTTTCGACTTGAGGCCTCGGCTCGCGAGGTGTTCGCGCTGGTCGAGCGCAGTCGCTGGTATCCGTTCGTCCCCTACGAGCAGCCGCCGGCGGATCTGGCCGACTACGTTCGGGAGGATCCGGCCGGCGAGTACACCATTCCGGAGTTGCTCGAGTACGCTGACTACTCCCGCTCGAAGCTCTCACACTACGTCGAGAGCGCGGACGAACTCAAACGCCGGGTCGCGACCCAGCGGACGTATCTCGACGGAATCGACGCCGACCCGCTGACGATCGCGTGGCCGCCGGGCGAGGCGGGCACCCTCCAGCGCAAGGTACGGGAGATCCGTCCGTTCGTCGCCCGCGTCGCCGACGAGGCCGTCGTCGCTAAGTTGCGCTCGCTCCGGCGGCTCACGACCGACCCCGAGTTCGACTACGACCGTCTGCAGACGGCTGCTCAGGCGGTCGATCAGCTCTCTCCCGACGAACGCGAGCGTCTGGCCGACGGCGCCATCGCGGCCGAACTCGAGACGCTTCGGGACGAACGCGACGCGCTCGAGGCGGCACTCGAGGTCGAGGATCCGATCTGAGCCGGTCGAGCCTGCGAGGCAACCACTGAAGCGCCTCTCGATCGTACTGTCGATATGGCCAGACAGCTCCTCGTTCCGATGGACGACTCCGAGCCGGCGCGGGCGGCTCTCGAGTACGCACTCTCGGTCATTCCCGACGCCGAAATCACGGTGGTCCACGTGGTCGACGACCTCGAGGCGGGCTACGGCGGACGACCACCAGCAACGGCCGGCGGTGACAGGACCGAAGACGAGCCCGAGTTTTTTGCTGATGTGCACGCGATCGCCGCCGACTACGACAGCACCGTCGAGACGGCCGTCGTCGAGGGGACGACGGCGGAGGCAATCCTCGAGTACGCCGCCGACGCGGACGTCGACGGCATTGTGATGGGCAGCGAGGGCCGATCGGGCGTTTCCCGAATGCTGCTCGGCAGCGTCGCAGAGGCTGTCACGCGTCGGTCGTCGATTCCGGTAACAGTCGTCCCGTAACGGGCAGAGGCAGGGTCTCGAACCATCGATGTTTTTCAGCCGCGCGGGTAATCGGTCGCCATGGACGATCGGCTCGGAACGACATTGCACACCGGACTCTTGCTCTCGACGACGGCCGTGTTGGCGTGGCTATCCGGACTGGCGCTGTTGTTCCCGAGTCTCGGTCCCTCCGCGTTCGTACTGGCAC